>JACOVG010000033.1 GCA_016177405.1 Candidatus Omnitrophota bacterium
CAACACCTCCGGCATCAAGATTCTGAAGTTCCAGCTCACCTCCACCGAGCCCGTCCTCCCCAACATCTCCGCCACCCTCTACACCTCGGCCTGGTCCCGGGTTGACGCCATCCCCAAACCTGCCCTCAACTTCAACACCGGCATCCCCTACGCCACCATCCAAGCTGCCATCGAGGCCGCCTCCCCCGACGATGAGATCCGGGTCCAAGGCGCCATTCCTGGCTTCTCCGGTCTTTTCACCGAAAACCTCACCATCAACAAATCCCTTACCTTAAAAGGCAGCTACGACGCCGATTTCACCACCCAGGACTACGCCACTACCCCCACGACCATTGATGGGCAGGGACAAGATGCCGTGACCTTGTCCAACGGCACTGCTTTTATCATAAACATCACCCTGGATGGACTGGTCATCAGAAACAGCGCAAATGGGATTCTCTCTGACTCGGCTCTTCTCGCGCTGTCCCTCCAAGATTGCACCACTGAACTAAATGTCAAAGCAATCTATCTTCCCGGAATCGATGTCAGCGGTTACTTTTCCATGACAAGGTGTGTTGTGAGAAACAATACCGGCTCCCGTTTCACCCGCGCGATCATTCACATTGACGGGGAGGCCGCAGGGCCCATTACCATAAGCGATAGCGAAATAAGAGGCAACGTTTCTATCGGACACTTCGTGGGATCTTATGCTTGGGGTCTCGTAGGGACTCTGTTAGTAGAAGGCACCGCCGACGCTGTCGTGATACAGAATAGTCTGATTACCGGAAACGAGGTAAGGGGGGGCCACGCAGGAGGCGTGATACAGACGGCCTCGGTCTCGACCTTGACGATTGCGGGTACGCGCATAGAGACTAACTCGGTACTGGCTCCCAACAGAGGAGAGCTTGGTGGCAGCAGAGGGATTGTCAACATCAGAGGCTCTGCACCTGCCATCACCATTACGAACAGCCAGTTTTCTTCTAACAGCGTCACGGGGCGGGCGAACGCGGCCATTATTTTTCAAGGCATAAATTCCGCAGGCACGGTCACCTTTTCTAACAATCTCCTGGATGGCAATACTGTCCAACCCCACGTTGGTTGGACGGCAACACTCAAACACTTTGCCATTGTGGCGTTCCAGGAAGGGGTAACAAGCTCATTGGGTATCCTTAACAGCAGGTTCTCTAATAATTCCATAGGAGGTGGAGAGGGAATAGCTGTTGGGGTCCAATCATCAACCATTATCCGGGTTGCGGACCACATTGACAACGCGGGAGGATCCCTCTCTTTCCAAAACAGCGAATTCAACAACAACAGCATTTCTGGAGGTACCTCGTCTGAATCTTCGGGATGCGGTATTATCTTTGCCTTACCCGATTCCTTTTCTATGACCAATTGTCGCCTCGTTGAAAACACCTTAAAGCGAGTAAGGGGCGGTTTTGGGCTAATCGTTACCGCCAGTGACTCTATCTCCATTGTCCAATGTGAGGTGAAAGGCAACAAGCTTAGCAGCGATGGTTCATCCCGCTTGAGAGTTTTGGAGTTAGGTGGCCCTACGAGTCAGGTAGCCAACAGCGAGATATCTGGAAATGAAATTGGATACTGCGCCTCGTTTTCAGGAATCGTCTATATCAATACCATCACCTTCTCTATGACCAACAGCGACGTTACCAAGAATCTTTTCGTTACTTTTAGTAGCCCTCCCTCGCCAGCGATTGGTGGAATCTTTCGCGGCAGCGGAAACACGGACCACACCTACACCTTTACCAACTGTACCTTTGCGCTGAACTCTATTACTGCTCCGCTCGGTGATCCTCCCCCCGGAATCTACTTTTCTATTGTAAACGTTTTTGGTCCCATTGGAATCTACACGCTAACCAACTCCATTCTTTACGGAAACTCCTTTTCTCCTCCGGTATCACTGCTTAGGCCAGCGGCCTTCCCCCTTACGCACACCGACCGGCAGGATACCGGCTCCTGCACCGCCGATCCTGACGGCAACATCAACTGCGATCCCCTCTTTGTGGATTCAGCCAACGGAGATTTTCACCTTCAAGCTGCCTCGCCCTGCGTGGATGCCGGAGACCCTGCCGCGGACTCCAACGACCCGGATGGCACCCGCAACGACATGGGGGCCTTTGGCGGCCCCGGAGCATCTAACGGCATGGGTACATTTACCCCGATTGATGACCCCGCAACCCCGGATATCCGGGAGGACATCATCGGCACCTTCGGCCCCCAGCCATGAAGGGCTCTCCTGATTGACATCTTAGTCGTCATATGGCATGTTATATGACGTGACGATGGACAAACAAACAGCGTACATTGAACGAGTCCTCCATCTACCCTCGTTGCTCACGAAAAAATCCCATTTTCTTTTCGGGCCCCGGCAGACGGGGAAAAGCTCTCTGGTCTCCCACGCGCTGAAGGGCGCGCGGGTGTACGACCTGCTCGACAACTCGGTCTATCTCGCCCTAAGCCGGGATTTGGGGCGCATCGGGCAGGAGTTGAAGCCCCAGGACCGCCTGGTGGTGATTGACGAGGTTCAGCGCCTCCCCCAGCTGCTTCACGAGGTTCACCGCCTCATCGAAACCCAAGGGATCCATTTCCTGCTTACCGGCTCCAGCGCCCGCAAGCTGCGCCGGGGAGGTGTTGACCTGCTGGGCGGACGGGCCAGGACGAAATTTCTGCACCCCCTCACCTGGCGGGAGCTGGGAAATCGGTTTGAGCTTGCGCGGGTGGCCGAGCGGGGGCTTCTGCCCTCCATCTATTTTTCCGATGACCCCAAGGCCGATCTGAAGGCCTACGCGGGCGCGTACCTCAAGGAGGAGATCGTGGCGGAGGGGGCCACGAGGAATGTTCCGGCCTTCAGCCGCTTCCTTCGGGTGGCGGCGCTGTGCAACGGGACCATCGTCAACTTCACCAACGTCGCCAACGACGCGCAGGTGGCCCGCACCACGGTCTATGAATACTTCGAGATCCTGAAGGATACGCTGATCCTCCAGGAGCTTCCGGCGTGGCGAAAATCCAAGAAGCGGAAGCCGTTGTGCTCCTCCAAATACTACTTCTTCGATGTGGGTGTGGCGGCGGCGCTTCAAGGAAGGGAGTTTCGCCTGGGCACCCCAGAGTTCGGGGAGGCCTTTGAGACGTACCTCATGCATGAGCTGGCCAGCTACAGAGACTACCAGGTGGAAGAACCACTGTCCTTCTGGCGTTCTGCCTCGGGTTTTGAGGTTGATTTTGTGATCGGAGATCACACCGCGGTGGAGGTCAAGGCCAAGCGGAACGTCTCGGCCAACGACGTCAAGTCCCTGCGGGCTCTTGCCGAAGAAAAGAAGCTGAAACGCCATCTGTGCGTGAGCCTTGAGACGAGACCGCGCAAGATGGGCGAGGTGACGATTTTGCCCTTCCAGGAATTCTTAGAGGCGCTCTGGGGCGGAGCCTACCGATGAGAGTGAGAGGGGACGCTCCATTTGGGGACACACCTATACTCGGGTGCCAGGATAAATCCTGGCGTCCCTTTTATGAGGAAAGACTGGACATTTGAGAAGTAATGTGGTATTATTATAATGTAGGATTAGATTGGAGGTGTGGGGATGATCACACAGGAAGTCAAGCTTACGACGCAGCATCAGATCACCATCCCTAAGCGCGTCTGCGAACGTCTGCGCTTACGAGGGGGCGACCGGTTGGAGATCGCGATTCTGCCAAACCGCAATCTTATGCTCAAGCCCAAAAGGCTCATCGACGCGGATGACCCTGCGTACCTCCTCGGCAAGGAGATTCTGGAAGCGGAACGCCAGATCAAGCGCGGCGAGGTGGTCTCCTGGTCCGAGGTCAAGCAGCGCCACGGTTTATGACGGCGCGTTACGCGGTTGTCCTCTCGAAGCTCGCCCAGGAGAAGTTTGACAGCTTTGTCAGCGCCAGCCGCAAGCTGGGCGGGCAAATCGCCAAGGCTATTGATCGGCTGGCCGAACATCCTGAACTTGGAGAATTCTTAAGCGGAAAATGGAAGGGGTACCGAAAATACCGAACCGGAAGGTATCGAATCATCTACCGCATCGAACATTCCCGCCTGGTTGTTTACATCATTACGATCAATGACCGCAAAGATGTCTATCGATAAGAAGGCCTGCGCGCGGGGGATAAAGTCAAGCAGCGGGATGACGATGCTGGAGATCGTGCTGGCGGCTCTGGTGTTGAGCCTGGCGGCCGGCGGCATCGGGATGGCGGTTTCCTTCACGCAGACCCACATGCTGCGGGGCCTTCTTTTGAATGATGCGGTCACTTTTTCCGGCGGGCGGGTGGAGGAGCTCGCCGGCCTGCCGTATGACGATCCAGCCTTGGCCGCCGGCGTGGACCCCGTCGCGGTGGACCTGCCGGATGCCAGCCTCCTAAAAAGCCAATTCAGCGGGGCGGCCAGCTACACGGTGACGGAGCAGGTCTGGGGCGCGAGCAGCCCGGATGACTACAAACAGATCAACCTCACTCTTACCTGGAACGACGGCGCCGCCCGAACCCTCACGGTGACGGCCGTCAAAAAGAAGCCGTTCCCTCCCCCTCCATGAAACCCTTTTCAGGCTGGGTGGGCAACTCAAGAGGAGCGGCCATGGCCGGCGTTTTCGCCCTGCTGGTGGTGGTGCAGATTGTTCTTCTGGCGGCCCTGCGCGTGCCGTTTGGGAATTATCAGGTTGCCAAGGCCAACGAGCGTTCCCAGGCGGCTTACCAGGCGGCCCTGGCGGGCGTGGAGTACGGAAGCTACCTGATGGAGCTTAGCTCGCGCGCCCCCGCCTTTGACCCCACCGTTTCCGCCAACTGGCCGGAGCTGGACGGAAACGCGGCCACAACAGGAGATCTCCCGGCCTTTGATTTTGGAGCCGTAACCAGTCTCACCATCGCGGTCGACGGCGCCAACTACCGTGTTACCGCCGCCGGGACGGCCTCCGGAGTCTCCCGGAGCGCGAAGGCCACCGTCAGCCAGACCGGAGCTGTTCTGAACTTCGATTAGCCCCCCCGAAATCGTGTAAACTTTCCGATGGATTCAGCGTCTAATCCTGTAGATAAGGAGGGATGCGCGATGAAGAGGATGATTGCACTTATGGTGGGAGCGGCCCTTGTGCTCTTTACCCCTTTTGCACAGGCCCAAGAGGAGGAGAAGGTTCAGGCCAAGGGAAAGCTCCATGAGCGCCTGACGGAATTAAAAGAAAAGGATCCGGAGAAGTACCAGAAGGTGACGGCCGAGCGCCGGGAGAAGCTGGAGAAGCGCCTGGACCAGCTGAAGGAGAAGCACCCGAAGCGCTACGAGGAGATCATGGAGCGCCGGCAGGCCTGGCGGGCGCAGGCCCTGGAACGGATGAAGGAGAAACACCCCGAGGCCTATCAGCGCTTTCTTGAGAGGCATCCCAACTGGGAGAAGCGCCGGGAGCACCTCAAGGAGAAAATCCAGGAGCGGCGGGAACACCGATTGGACCGGAGGGAGAACATCCGGGACCGGAAAGAGGATCGTTGGGACCGCAGGGAGGATGTGCGGGACCGCAGAGAAGATGTCCGGGACCGCAGGGAGGATGTCCGGGATCGCCGGGAGGATCGGCGCGACCGCCGGCATGAACCCGGGGATCGCCCCCAGCTTCGTCGGGAGCACGGCGGCCAGCACGATCACGGCGTCCGGGACCACGGCCGGGGTGAAGGCCGGGGCGGTGTGGGGCAGGGCGGCCAGCATCGAAGCCCTCGGTCGAAGGGGGGTGCCGGCGGCGGCCATAGAGGCGGCGGCGGGCCCCGAGGCGGGGGCCGGTAAGATGTCTGTGGTAGACTCGAGAGAGCCATGCCCACAGACCTGGAAATCATCGAGGCGGTCCTCCGGGGCCAAGTTGACCGGTTCGCCGAGCTGGTCGACCGCTACCAGAGGGCCGCTTGGCAGGCGGCCTTCGGCTTCCTGGGGAACTTCGAGGATGCCAAGGAGGCCTCACAGAACGGCTTCGTCAAGGCGTACCGGCACCTCAAGGGATTCCAGGGCCGTTCCAAGTTTTCCACCTGGCTTTACCGGATTGTGGCCAACGAGTGCAAGGATTTCTTAAGGAAGAAGGCGCGGCAGCCCGGGTTTGTTTCGCTGGTTTTAGGGGGCGATGAGGAGGGCGAGGAGATGGAGCTCTTGGAGACGGCGGATCCCAAGGGGGGTCCCCGCGAGCGTCTGGAGGAAGCGGAGCTCAACCGCGTTTTAAGCCGGGCCATCGGCAGGCTGCCGGGCAAGCAGAAAGAGGCCTTTCTCCTCCTGCATCTCACGGGTTTGCCTTACGAGGAGGTTTCCCAGGTGATGGGCTGCCGGGTGGGGACGGTCAAGTCCCATGTGAGCCGCGCCGTGGAAACCCTTCGGGTGATGATGGAACCGTACCTGAAAGAAGGAGCCGCCAGCCATGCCTGACGAATCCTGGCCCAACTGGTTGAACCGCTGGCTTAAGGCGCATCCGGTGAAGGAGCCGCCGGCTCATCTGGGCGCCGACTACTCCAAAGAGGTGATGCGCCGGATCCGCTCCGCGCCCAGACCGGTCCCTGGCTTGGGCTGGCTCACCTTCCCCCGGCCTTCTTTCGCCCTGGGCGCCGCGCTGGCCTGCCTCCTTGCGGCGCTGTTGATCTGGCGGGGCCCCGAGCTGGCACAGCTCAATTTGGAGCGGGAGCTTCAAGAGAGCGACCGGATTGTTCTGGCCGAGGCCGTGACCGCGGAACCGGCGGACGAACAGCCGGATGAGACCGATGAGCTTGCGGAAGAAGAGGTTCCGGATGAAGAGGTCCTGGAAGAGCTTCAAGCCCTCGACGAATTGGAGTTGATCGGTTAGAGGATGAGTCTGAAAGAGGGTGCCAGGTTAAAACCTGGCACCCGATGGTCTGAACTTCTTGCCTGGTACCGCAGGAACCCCCGGCAGAATCTTCCGTGGCGTAAACGAAAAAGCCCCTACCGGACCCTGGTCTCGGAGCTGATGCTCCAGCAGACCCAGGTGGAGCAGGTCATCCCCTATTACCACCGGTTCCTGAAGCGGTTTCCAACGCTCGAGGCCCTGGCGCGGGCGCCCCTTTCGGAGGTTTTGGACCTCTGGGCGGGCCTGGGCTACTATTCCAGGGCGAGAAACCTTCATGCCTGCGCCCGCCAGGTGATGGCCCGGCATGGGGGGGCTCTGCCCGAGGCTCCCAAGGAGCTTCTGCGGCTTCCCGGCATCGGCCGGTACACCGCCGGGGCGATCGGCAGCATCGCTTTTTCCAAGCCGGTGCCGCTGGTGGACGGCAATGTGACGCGGGTGTTGTGCCGCGTCTTTGGGATCCGGGAGGACCCCCGCGGTCCGGCGGTTGCCAAGAGGCTCTGGAGTGTGGCCGCAGGGCTGGTTCCCAAGAGAAACCCCGGAGATTTCAACCAGGCCCTGATGGACCTGGGGGCCCTGGTTTGCGCCCCGAAGTCGCCCCAGTGCGGCCGCTGTCCGTTAAGATCCGATTGCTTGGCCTATCGGAAGGGCTGGCAAGAGGCCATTCCGCCGCCCAAGAAAGCGATCCCGCGCAAGAAGATCCGCTATGTCTGCGGCATCCTGACGAAAAACGGCTCTGTCCTGGTGGCCCGCCGGCCCTTCACGGGCCTCTTGGGCGGTTTGTGGGAATTCCCCGGCGGAGAGGAGTTTCCGGAATTATCCAAGACAGAAAGCTTAAGGCGTCTTCTCAAAGAGAAGCTGGGGCTTGAGGCCGAACCCCGGAAGATGACCTGCCGCTTGAAACAGCTTTTGACCCACCGGGAACTTCAGATTGCCGGGTTTGCCTGCGCCTGGTCCGGAAGGTTGAAGCCTCGCTGGTACGATGAGATCCGCTGGGTCAAGAAGACCGGTCTGCCAAGGGTGGGTTTGACCGCCGGCATGCGCCGGCTGGCAGCGGTTATGGCCGGGCGAGGCCCAGATTCTTGAGGATTGCCTCGGTGGAGGCGGCGCGGTTTAAGGCGTAGAAGTGCAGTCCCCGCGCGCCTGATTTGAGCAAGGCCTGGCAGATCCGGGTGGCCAGCTCGATCCCATACTGGGCGGCCCCGGCCTCGTCGTTCTCGTACTTGGAAAGCTCCTTCTCCACCGCCGGCGGGATGGTGGAGCCGCAGAGCGCGGCGAAGCGCCTGATCTGGGCGGCCGATAAAATCGGCAGGATACCAGGGATGACCGGCACGGTAATCCCGGCCTTCCGGACGTGACCCATGAACTCCAAGAAATAGGCCTCATCCAGGAAAAGCTGGGTGATCACCACCGAGCCGCCCGCCTCGACCTTCCGCTTCAGGTACGCGATGTCCGAGGCCCGGTCCTTGGCGGCCGGGTGAACCTCGGGGAAGCCGGTCACCGCGATGGAAAACCAAGGGTCCTTGCCCGCTTCCTCAATGAGCTCCACGGAGGAATGGAATCCGTCCGGGTGCGGCTTGAAATCCGGCTCATCGCGCGGCGGATCGCCCCGCAGGGCCAGGAGGTTGTAGAGGCCGGCCGCCTTAATCCGCCGCAGGTTCTCCCGCGTCTCCTCTTTCGATTGCCCGACGATGTTCAGGTGGCAGGTCGTCTCGACCCCGGCCCGGTTCTTCAGCCGGTCGCACAGGTCGATCGTGAGATTCCGGGTGGAGCCGCCGGCCCCGAAGGTCATCGAGAAGAAGGCCGGTTGAAACTTCTTGAGGCGCTCGACCGTCTCCGTGAAGAGCCGCTCGATGGCCTCTGGCGTTTTGGGCGGGAAGAACTCCACGGAAATTTCAGGGCGCCCCTGGCGGTACAGCTCGTCCAGCCGCATCCTAAGTTTTCAGCCCCTTTTCAAGGGAAGGCGCCGTTTCCTTCGAATGATCCCCAAGGTGATGAGGGCGAAAAGAAGGTAAGGGGCCGCCATCATCAGGGCCACCGACCAGGCATACCCCCTAAGCAGGCGGACGGCCGCCGGATCGGTCTGCGAGGCGATGGCCTCCATACAGCTGGGGCAGGCATAGAGGCCGCCGGCGGGGACAAGGACAAGAAGGGCGAGAATCCATTTCTTCATGGCCACCTCATTCGGTACAGCATCCAGTAGACTACCACGCCCGTCACCGAGACGTAAAGCCACACCGGGAAGGCCCACCGGGCGATTTGGCGATGCGCCGGAACCCGGTCTTTGAACCCCAGGTAGAGGGTTCGGATGCTCAAGGGTACGACCAGGATGGCAAGGATCGTGTGGGAGATGAGGATGGCGAGGTAGATCGTCCGGGGCCATCCGGCTGCCGGAAAGCGGGTCGCGCCGTGGCGGGCGTGGTAATAGAGATAGGAGACCAGAAACAGGCACGAGACGGCGAAGGCGCAGGTCATGACCACCGCGTGGGCCCGGAGCCTCTTTTTCACGATGAGGCCCAGGCCCGCCAGAAGCAAAACGGCGCAGGCCGCGTTGAGGCTCGCGTTTACAGTGGGCAGGAAGATGGAGCTTCCCCCTTGGGCCTAGCGGAAGACGCTTCCGAGAAGGAGGACGAGGATTGCGAGCGTGATCAGGAAGAAGGGAAAGACCGCCACCACCCACAGCGGGACGATCTTCTCGAACTTGAGGTGCATGTAGAAGAGGCTCACCAGCGCCGCCTTGACGAGCGCGATCAGCAGGATAAAAAGGATCACACCCCGCCTGGAGAAGGGCAGAAGGGGAGACAGGGTCCCGGCCACCAGGAGAGCCACCAGCCACCCCCAGATGGCGAAATATTTCAAATAGGAAGGTTGCTGGGCGGGGGTCATATGAGGTAGAGAAGCGGAAAGAGGAAGATCCAGACCAGGTCCACGAAATGCCAGTAAAGACCCGAGATCTCCACGAGGTGCCCCCGCCTTTCGGAGAAATCCTGCCCGAGGGTGAGCCGGAGGATCCAGAGGTTGGCGATGACCCCGCCCAAGACGTGCAGGCCGTGGAAGCCGGTCAGCATGAAGTAGCAATCCCAGAAGATCGCGGTTCCGGGGAAATGGCCGTGCGCGAACTTGACCGAGTACTCCCACCCCTTGACCCCCAGGAACGCGCTTCCCAGGAGAATCGTGAGCGCGAGAAACAGCCGCAGTTTCTTCACGTCGGCCCGGTGCACCGCCGCCACCCCCATCGCCATGGTCATGGAGCTGGTCAGCAGGAGGAAGGTGTTGATGGCGGCCGCCGGAATGGAGAGCTCTTCCCCCAGATGGGGCCAGGAGCTCATCCCGGCCCTTAAGACGATGTAAGCCCCGATGAGGCCCGTGAAGAACATCACCTCCGAGGCCAGGAAGAGCCACATCCCGAGCTTGGCGGAGGGAATGCCGGTCGTGGTGTCTTGGGCCTGCGCCAGGGTTGTCATCCGATGAGCCGATCGAGCGTCATCGCGGTCAGCAAAAACGGCAGATAGATGAGAGATCCCACGAAAAGCCGCCGGGCCGACGCCAAGGAGCGCAGGCAGGCGGTCGACACCCCCAGGGAGAAGAAGAATCCCCCCGCCGCGAGCGCCGCGAAGAAATAGAGGATTCCAAAGGAGCCCACCGCGGCGTGAAGCAGGGAAACCGGAATCAGGGCCAGCGTGTAAAGGGTGATCTGCCGGCCGGTCATCCAGCCCTCGGGGTCCAGGACCGGAAGCATCTTGAAGCCGGCCCTCCGGTAATCCTCCCGGTGGGTCCAGGCGATGGCCAAAAAGTGCGGCAGCTGCCACAAAAAGAGGATGCCGAACAAAAGCCATGCCTCCGTATTCAAAGAACCGCCGGAGGCGGCCCAGCCGATCAAGGGAGGCAAGGCCCCGGGGACGGCCCCCGCCAGGGTGCAGAGGGCCGACCTCGCCTTCAGCGGGGTGTAGAGGAAGAGGTAGGCCGCCAGGGTCGCCGCGGCCAGCCACCCGGCCAGCGGAAAGGTCCAGCGCCAGAGGATCAGGATTCCCGCGGCCGACGTGAGCACGCCGGCCCCCAGCGCCTCCGGCGGCGAGAGCCTTCCGGAAGGCAGGGGCCGGTTCTTCGTCCGGTTCATCAGGGCGTCCGGTCCCCTCTCCAAATATTGGTTGAGCGCCCCGGCCCCGGCCCCCACCAGCGTGACCCCCAAGAGCTCCGCGAGCAGTCTCAAGGGATCCAGCGCGCCGTGGGAAGATCCGAAGAGAAATCCCACCAGGCTCACGGCGACCGCCAATAAGGTTAGGCGCGGCTTGGCGAGCTCCCCATAAGCCGAGAGCCGGGCCAGGCAGGCCGGCCGCGAAGAGAAGAGGCGAACCGTCCAGACGGATGAAGCGGCCAGAAGGATTGCTCCCGCCGCCACATGCGCCGTTGCCAGGGGGACGGCGTTTCGGGTGAGAAGGGTCAAGGCCCCCAGGGCCAACTGCAAAAAAAGAACTGCCGGCAGGAAGAGTGAAACCGTTCCGGTCCTCAAAAGCTTTCTGGTCAGGGCGAAGATCCCCGCCGACACCAAGGCGCCGCCCAGGAGATGGTAGGCGAGGCCCGTTCCGGTGTGGCGAAGAAAGGCGCCCAGGAAAAGCTGCAGCACCAGGGCCAGGGTCGTGAGTGTTGAAAGGAGCAAGGCCGAAGGCTCCCCCTGACGGCGAAGATCTCTCCAGCGGGGGCTTACGACCATCGCCAGGACGCACAGGAGGGCAAAGAAGAGCTGTCCCAGGCAAGCGTGGGCCACCGAGACCGGCTTGGGCAGCCGCCACAAAACCGTCAAACCCCCCAGGATCCCCTGAAACACCACCAGGCCCAGCGCCGCCAGGGCGAGCCGCCGCACCTTGAGCCGGCTCTCCTTCAGGAGGATGGTCAAGGTCAGGATGAGGGTGAGCGCCCCCACGGCCGAGGCGATGACCCGGTGGGTGTGCTCAAAACGGATGCCGCCCACCATCGGGGGAAACAGGGTTCCGTAAGAGAGCGGCCAGTCGGGCACGGCCAGCCCCGAGTCGGTGGAAGTGACGAGCCCCCCGGCGATGACCAGGAGAAACCCCGCGAGCGCGGTGAATCGCGCCAGCCGGTAGATCATCCCTGCCCCCGGGGCGGCTCCTCGGTCTGCGGGGTCCAATCCCGGGCGGCCCCGGGAACCGAGTATTCGTAAGGCCCGCGATGAACCACCGGCGTTTGAGCGAAATTCCCATGGGGCGGGGGCGAGGAGGTGGTCCATTCGAGCGTCGTTGCCTGCCAGGGGTTTTGGCCGGCCGGCTTGCCCTTCGCCAGCGACCAGAGGAAATTGAAGGCGAACAGGATCTGGCTTGCCGCCAGGCAAAAAGCGGCGATCGACATCAGCCGGTTGATGTCGGTCAGATGGGCGAGGGCCGGGTACTGCGTGTAGTCGTAGATCCTGCGGGGCATCCCGGACATCCCGAGGGCGAACATCGGAAACATCACCGAGTTGAAGAAGACAAAGGTCAGCCAGAAATGAATCCGGCCCAGCCGGTCGTTCATCTGCCGCCCGAACATCTTGGGATACCAGAAGGTGATCCCGGCAAAGGCCCCGAAGAGGGAGCCGCCGAACAGGACGTAGTGCAAGTGCCCCACCACGAAGTAGGTGTCGTGCAGGTACATGTTGACCGGGGTGGAGCCGAGGAAGATCCCGGTCAAGCCCCCGATCACGAACATCGAGATGAAGCCCAGGGCGTGGAGCATCGGGGTGGCCAGGCGGATGTCTCCGCGCCAGAGGGTCCCCAGCCACGAGAAGACCTTCACGCCGGTCGGGACGGCCACGACCATCGTGGCGATCATGAAGCTGGTCCCCAGAGCGGGGTTCATCCCGGATTGGAACATGTGGTGGGCCCAAACCAAGAAGCCCACCGCCCCGATGGCCACCGCCGCGTAGGCGATCGCCTTGTAGCCGAAGAGCGGCTTGCGGGCGAAGGTGGGCAGGATGTCCGACACAAAGCCCATGGCCGGCAGGATCATGATGTAGACCGCCGGATGGGAGTAGAACCAGAAGAGGTGCTGCCACAGGAGGGGCTGGCCGCCGGCGTGGGCGAGGGCGCTGCCGTCCACGATCATGCCGGCGGGCAGGAAGAAGCTGGTCCCCACCGCGCGGTCCAGCAGGAGCAGGATCATGGCCGCGGCCAGAACCGGCGTGGCCAAGAGGGTGAGGATCGCTGTGGTGAAGAGGGCCCAGATGGAGATCGGCATCCGATGAAAGGTCATGCCGGGGGCCCGGTGGTTGACGATGGTGGCGATGTAATTGATGGCGCCCAGGATGGAGGAGAACCCCAGCACGATCACCCCGGCGGCCCAGAAGGTCTGGCCGGCCCCCATGGTGGCCTGGGTTCCGCTTAAGGGGGGGTAGGCGGTCCAGCCGGCCGCGGCCGCGCCCCCCTCCGCCAGGAAACCGGTCAGCACGGTGGCGGCCGACACCGGAAGCAGCCAGAAGGAGAGCATGTTCAGCCGGGGGAAGGCCATGTCCGGGGCTCCGATCTTCAGGGGGATCAGGTAATTGCCGAAGGCCCCCACCAACAGCGGGATCACCCCGAAGAAGATCATGATGCTGCCGTGCATGGTGAAGAGCATGTTGTAATACTCGGGCAGCATGATCCCCCCGGGCATCCCCTGGGGGGCCATCCGCTCCATCCAGGGCAGGGCCGACCCCGGCCAGCCGAGCTGCCAGCGCATCAGCATGGCGAGCAGGCCCCCCAGCCCCATGAAGATGAGCGAGCTCACCAGGAATTGGATGCCGATCGTCTTGTGGTCGGTGGAAAAGATTTTATTTCTACTCATTGGCTTTGGTTTCCACAAGCCATGCCTCAAAATCGCGCCGTGGTTGAACCGTCACCTGGCCCCGCATCCGGTAGTGCCCCAGACCGCACAGCTCGGCGCAGCGAATCTCGTACTGGCCCAGCTTGGTCGGGGTAAACCAAACCTGGGTGGTGAGCCCCGGCACGGCGTCCTGCTTGACGCGGAAATCGGCCACGAAGAAGGAATGGATCACATCCTTCGATTTGAGGCTCACCAGGGCCGGCCGGTTCACCGGCAGGTGAAGCTCGTTGATCGTCGTGATGTCGTCGGGCGTCTCCATCCGCTGATCCGGGCCGGGGTAGCGGATGTTCCAGGCGAACTGCTCGGCCAATACCTCCACATGGAGGGCGTCCTTGGGCATCCGCCGGGGGGATCGGATCTCGCTCCAGACCTTTTGCGAGGCGATGGTGAGCACCAGCAGGATCAGGGCGGGGACGACCGTCCAGATCACCTCCAGGCCGGTGTGACCGTGGACGTAAGAGGCCTTTCTCCCCGCCCGGCTGCGGTACTTGAGGACGAAGAACAGCAGTCCCGCCTGGACCAGGAGGAAGAAGAAGCCGGTGATCCAGAAGATCGCCCAGAAGAGGCGGTCGATCTCCCCGCCGAAGCTGGAGGCGCTTTCCGGAAAGAAACCCATCAAAAGGTGAAGGCGATCTCCTTGCTTTCACCATCCGCCACCGTGACCGACTGGCTTTTGGCGCCGAACTTCTCGTGCCAGGCCTCGAGGGTGTAGGTGCCGGCGGGCAAGCCCTTCAGCGCGAAGGAGCCGTTTTCGTCCGTGACCCCGAAGAAGGGGTGCTCCACCGCGTGCCCGAAGGCCGCCATCCAGGGGTGCACGTTGCACTTAAAGGGAATGGCCATCTCCGGCTTGTCGAAGATCTTGACCGTCTTCATGCCCTTGACCGGCTGGGCGATGTTGAATTTCTTGTTCACCTTGGGCTGGGCGTTCACGTTGTGGAGGGTGGAGTCGCTGTTTTGGATTGAAAGCGGCTGGCCCACCTGGACGCCGAAGACGTGAGGAGTATACAGGCACCCTCCCTGGTCCAGGACGACGGCTTCCTTGGGGGCGGGGTAGGCGCCGGGCTGGACGCCATCCTTCACATAGACAAACACATGGCGCAAGGTCCCGTTCGGATTGACCACGACCTCCTCGGAAGAGACCGCGCCGGTGTGCTGCTGCTGGCAGACCGGGTCGGCCGACATCTTGATCTTGGCGGCCGCGGGGGCCGCGGAGGAGAGCTTCACGCTTCCCTTGATAACTGCCGTGCCGCCGGCGTAGCCGCCGGACGCCGTTACCAAAAAGGTGAGGATACCCAGCGTGCTTGTTAAAACTTTGCGTCGCATCTTTTTCTCCTTCAGCTTGTCATTTTAAGACCAGATCCACCCAATTCGAATTGGCCCGGTGCCGGTCCGTCTCCCCATTCCCGCCATCCCAGACGGCAATCCCAAGAAGAATGGGGCGGCCTTCCGGGGTCAAGCCGACGCCTCCGGCCGGGCTTAGGGGGCGGCTCACGACCAACTCCCATCGGCCATCGGCAAAGGCGGCCTTGCCAGAGGTGCCCTCGGCCGACCAAGCGAGCTGCTCCAGGGACGGCGCGTCAGAACTGGCCGGCCAGCTTCGAAGCGAACCGATTTGAAACTTCGCGCGCCGGTCAGGGATAAGGAAGAGGGACGCGCGGTCGGCGGGTTCGGTGTCGTTTCGGCTTGGGTCATGCCAAGCCAGCCGGAACGCGATCTCCTTATCATTATACAGCGCCTTGACCATAACCGCGGTGACGGCGGCCGGCAAGACCTTGCCCTCCCGATAGAGGCCGCTGGCCAGCCTCAAGTCGGCGCGCGGGGCGCTGTCCCAGCGGGCATCGGAAGGATCACCCGGAAGCTCCCCTTCCACCCGGACCGCCTCGATTGCTCTGGCCCAGCGGGGTTTCTCCTGGATCGAGCGGACGTAATAAGCCATCTGCCAGGCATCTTCTTTTGAAACGGCATCCACGTAAGAGGGCATCGGCGTGCCGTCAATCCCGGCCAGCAGGCGAGCCACTACGTCGCCTGCCGAGGAGCCGGCCCGGTAGCTGTAGCCGTGCGTGAGATCGGCGGCCCGGATCGGCAAACCCCAATTGTCCACCAGGGTGGCAGCGGAAGGGCCGTCTCCACGGCCATGGGTTCCATGGCAGGCCACACAGCCCAGTTGGGCAAAGAGCTCCTTGCCCTTTTCAAGGTTGGCTCCCTTCGATCCAGGGTCGGTTCCCAGATGAATCGGCTCGGGCCGGGTCTCTTCGAAGACCTTGGAGAGGGATTTCACGTGGTAGACCAACTGCCAGCGGGTCTCCTCGGGCAGGCGCTGAAAGTCCGGCATCCGGCTGCCGGGCAGGCCGGTGGAGAGCGTCCGAAAGAGGTCTTCGTCGGTCGGGGGAGTGCCGCTGGCCGTCGTTCGGAACTTGAAGATCCCCTCGGCCAGGTTGCGGGGCTTGGGCTCCATCCGTTTGGCGTCGGGCCCATCGCCTGCCCCGGCGGGCCCATGACAGCGGGCGCACGACTCCTGGTAGACCACCTCGCCCAGCTTCGGGTCGGGGGCGGGCCTTGGGGAAACGTCGGGTTTGGCCAGGGCAAGGGTCAAGCCCCAGCAGAGGAAAAGGGCTGCCGCGCAAGTCCCCGCGAGCGTTTTTAAGGAAGGCTGGGAAATCATGGAAAGAAGGACATTCTAGCGAAAGGGGCAGCCACTTTCAAGCGAAGCGGGTTAGGGGGCGATCTTACCCTCGAGAGAGCTGATCGGGATCGGACCGAAGGTGCGGGAGTCGAAGCTCTCTTCCCGGTTGTCCCCCAGCACAAAACAGGTTCCCTTCTCCATCCGGCTGGGGCTCGTGGGCGGGTAGGTGAGGCCTTTGGCGTACGGTTCCGGGAGAGGCCGGCCGTTGATGATGACCTGATTCCTGACAATCTCCAGGGTGTCGCCGGGCAGGGCGATCACCCTCTTGACGTACAGATCCCTGGGCTCGTCAGGGCCCCGGAAGATCACGATGTCTCCCCGCTGGGGGAGGCTCCACCGGTAATGGTATTTGTGGATGAGGTACGAGCTTCCGACCGGAAGGGTGGGAAGCATGCTGCGTTCGGAGACGACCCCCAAGCCGATCACGTATTGATGGAGAAAAATCGCCAGGGCGGCCGACCCAAAGGCCACCAGCGCCCAGTTGTTAAACCGCCGGCGTTCCGGGTGGACCCAGCGGCGGTCAAAGAAAGATCTCTTCTGCCTGCGCTCCTGTTTCACCCCACCATTATAGACCACCTGCCCGGGGTATAATGCCTCTTGCCGTGCGCCGAGTGGGGTCAAATCAAGAGGTGGAGGCCAAGTTCCTGGTTCGGGAGGCCGGTCTCCTTCGCCGGGCGGCCGCCCTGCGGTCGCTGGACGGTTTTCGGGTGACCGCCCGAAGCCGCGAGCGCCAGGCCAACAGCTATTGGGACACGCCCACCTTTGATTTGAGGCGGGCGAAGGCGGTTCTCAAGCTCCGGCGGGTCGGTCGAAGATTTGAGCTCTCCTTCAAAAAGGAGATTTCCCATGCCGGAGGGGTTTCCCGGCGGCTGGAGGTGTCGGCCCGGCTCACGAAAGAAAAAGTCCGCCGGCTTGGGCGCGGCAAGCTAAAGGCAAAACCGATCCATGAGACCTGCCGGATAACCCGAAAACCGCTCGTCAAGCTGTTCACCCTTTACACCGACCGGCAGAAACTCCTTCTGGTTTCTGGGGATCATCGGGTAGAATTGGCCCTGGACCGGGTGACTTTCCGGCGAGGCGGGCGGATCCTCGGCAGGCGCTTCGAGGTGGAGGTGGAGAATCTCACGGCCTCCGACCGGCTGTTTCGGACGGCGATCCGCGCCTTAAGGCGCTGTTTTCCGGGAAGACTTGAAAGCTCCAGGGTCTGGAAGGGAGAGTACGGATTCCGATTATGGAAGCGAAGTCATTAAAGGAGGTGGCGGGATGATCAAGACCTTGGGTTTTGTCGCGGCGATCGTCCTGCCCTTCATGAACATTCCGCTCATCCTCACGATCCAGCGGCGGCGCTCCTCGAAAGACATTTCTCTTATCTGGACGATCGGGGTTTGGCTGTGCCTGGCCGGGATGCTGCCCTCGGCCCTGATCTCGTCCGATCCGATCTTCAGGATTTTCGCGGTGATCAATCTCACCATGTTCAGCCTGGTGGTGGCGCAGGTTCTCCGCTTCCGGTGAGTTAGCGCAAGGAGGAATCCGATATGGCCTTGACCCCTTCCACCATGCTGGCCCTGGGAACGCCGGCGCCCGATTTCAAACTGCCCGATGTGGTTTCCGGGAAAACGATCGGCCGGGACGAGTTCGCCTCGAGGAAGGCGCTCCTGGTCATGTTCATCTGCCGGCACTGCCCCTACGTGGTGCATGTCCGCGAGGAGCTGGCCCGGCTGGGGCGCGATTATGCCGCCAAGGACGCGGGGATCGTCGCGATAAGCGCCAACGACGCCGCCAACTACCCCGACGACGCCCCGGCCAAGCTCAAGGAGATGGCGCTGGAGCTTAAACTCACCTTTCCCCTCTGTTACGACGAGACCCAGGCGGCGGCCAAGGCCTACGCCGCGGCCTGCACGCCGGACTTCTTCCTCTTTGATGAGGCAAGGAAGCTGGTCTACCGCGGCCAGCTGGACGACGCCCGGCCCGGCAACGGCAAGCCCGTGAACGGCAAAGATCTCCGGGCGGCCTTAGAGGAGGTTCTGGCCGGCCGGCCGGTTTCGCCTGTTCAGAAGCCCTCCATGGGCTGCAACATCAAGTGGAAAAAATGAAGCGGTGGCTTTTGGTCTTTCTCGTTCTGGTGCTGGCGGGGCTGGCCGCCGCCTCTTTTCTTTTAACCTGGGGGATCCAGCATTACCGGAAGAATCTGATCCAGGGGCTTGAGCAGTCCCTGGGCCATCCGGTCAAGCTGGAGCAGGTGGGGGTCAATCTCTTGGGAGGGGTGAACGTGAGCCTTCGGGGCTTCGCGGTCTATTCCAGCCGGGAGGCCCTTGACCGGCCGGCCGTGGAGGTGGGCAGCCTCGACCTTTCCCTGCGGTTGGCCCCGCTCTTGCGCCGAAGGATAGAGATCGGAGCCATTCGAATCGTCCATCCGAAGATGGCCTTGGTGAAGGACTCCAAGGGAAGCGTCGCCATCGAGGGTTTTCCGCCGGCCGCCTCCGGGCCGGCCCCCGCGGCCGCCTCCGCCCACGGCATGCCGAGCCTCCCCTTTTCGATCGGCTCGCTGGAGATCCGGCAGGCTGAAATCACTTTAAAAGATCCGTCCGCCCGTCCGCCCCTTTCCCTGGCGATCGATCAAATCGATGTGACGGTGGCCAACCTCTCCCTTACCCAGCCGATCGATTTCAAGGCCCAGGCGGCCTTCTTGGGCCCCAGGCAGAACCTGTTCCTCCGGGGCAAGCTTCGCCTGCCGGCGTTCGGAAACCCGGGTTCCTTGGAGGGGCTTGAGATGGAGGCCAAGGCCCTGGACCTGGCGCTCCTTTATCCGGCGGCCGGTCCCAACGACACGGCCCTGCGGGGGATGCTTTGGTTTGAGCTTGCCGGGCGCGCGCCAACCCTGGCCGGAGCGGAATTCTCCAAGGCCCTTTCGGGTTCCGGAAAGCTTCGCCTGGAGGGGTTGACCCTGGTGAACCTGAATCTTCTTCGGGAGGTCTTAAGGCAGATCACCGTGATCCCGGGGATTGTGGGGGTCCTGGAGGGGGGCCTGCCTTCTTCCTATAAAGAGAAACTCTCCAAGCGGGATACCCTCTTTGAGCCGATTGACATCCAGGCTTCCCTTAAGGATGGGGCTATTTCCTTTGACGATTTCCGGCTGGCCACGGACACCCTTGAGCTGACCGGCAGGGGGACGCTCGGATTGGACGGAAGACTGAACAGCTCCACGACGCTTCATGTCGAGCCGGAGCTTTCCGAGGCGATCGTCGGATCGGTCCGGGAGCTCTCGGCCCTGCTGGAGGGAGGAAGGTTCACCCTGCCGGTGCTGATCTCCGGCACCCTGCCCGCCGTCACGGTTTTACCCGATCTTTCTTACATCGCCTCCCGGGTCTTCACCCAGAAGGCCGGTGACGTCCTGGGCGATCTGCTCGACAAGGTCCTCAAACCATAGCTTTTGCCAGAAAGGCCGCCGCGAGCCCCAGGTAAGTTCCAAGGAGATTCCCCAGGACCGCCATGAGCAGGCCCACCCCGGCCAGCTTGGCGTCGTAAGTGGCCCCGACAATCGGGGCCGAGATGGGCCCGCCGATCGCGGCTTGGCTCGCGGTGGCGATGAGGCCCAGCGGCGCCTTGAGGAGAAACCCCGCCAGAAGAAGAACCGCTCCATGGATCGCGATCCACGTCAGGCCCAGCGCCAGGAAGATCGGCGTTTCAATGAGAGCGGTAAACTGGGCCCGCGCGCCGATCGTGGCCAGGAGTATATAGAGGAAGAAGGTTCCCACCCGGGAGATCCCCGCCTTCTCCAAGCGCCTCGCCGGCGTCAGCGACAATCCCACCGCCGCCGTGGTTACCAGCAAAATGGTCCAGGTCTCCCAGCTCACCACCCTTCCCATCTCCGGCAGCCACCGCGCTACCCCTTGCGCCGCCAGCGACAGCCCAATGGCCAGCGCCAATCCCCCCAGCCATGTCATTGCGACCCCGAGCGCGAAGCGCGAAGGGGGAAGCAATCCCGTTCTTAAGCTCGGGTCGTGCCGTTCGGGACACCCCGAGAGGGGGTTTCCTGCACCCTCGATAAGGCGATCCCAGCGGCCCTGCAGCGCGGCGGCGGCCAGCAGCAGCCCCATCCAGGAGTAGGCGACGAGCGCGTCCACCACGATGATCGGAGCGATGAGCGGATCGGGCACATGGAGCGCCTCCTTGACGGCCAGAAGATTGGCCGAGCCGCCGGTCCAGCTGGCCGAAAGGGCTCCGATGGCGGCCCAGGAGCCTTCGGGCAGCCACCTCCCGTAAAGCTTAAAGCTCGCCAACCCTCCCAGCAGGGTTCCCGCGGAGCCGGCGAGCATCAAAAGCAAGGCCAGCCGGCCCAGCCGGGCGAGGGCCTTAAGGTCGGTGCCGACCAACAGGAGAACCAGGCACACCGGCAGGAGATGACGGGAGCAGAAGGTGTAAACAGGATGAGCGGCCGGAATCCACCCGGCGGTGCTGGCCGCCATCGGCACGAGGTAAAACCAAAGGGGGGTTGGAACTTTCTTAAGAAAGTTGAGTGCCACAGCCGGGACTTGTCGGATGAACCAGGAGTTGGGCCCCGCGCGTCACAAAACCGCTCCGGCACGGGGGCGAAACCACCAGGAGATGGGAATCCAGGTCCACATAGCGGAAGGCCCCGGTCCCGCAGGCCAGGTGGACCGAGGGGGCCAGGCCGATCGCCGACTCGGCCATACAGCCGATCATGAGGCGCACCCCCGCCTTTTGGGCCAGGCCAACGATCTTCAAGCTTCCCCAGAGGCCCGTCTTGGCGAGCTTGAGGTTGATCGCCGAGACGGCCCGCCTTTGGATCAGGGCCGTCACCTCCTTGACGGTGCGGGCCGACTCATCGGCGGCCACCGGGATCTTGCCTTCTTGCTGGACGCGCGCCAAGCCCTCCACGTCCCCCTTGAAGACCGGCTGTTCGAACAAGCCGACCGGCAGCCCCATTTTCTTAACGGCCAGGGCGAAACGGATGGCCTGCCGGGTTTGAAAACCCTGGTTGGCGTCCACCCAGAGACGCGCGCGAGGGGCCGCCCGGTGAACGGCGGCGACCCGGCGAATGTCTTCATCCAGGTCGCGGCCGGTCACCTTGACCTTCAATCTCCTGAAGCCGAGCCGGTAGGCGCGCCGCGCGGCCAGGGCCGCCCGCGCCGGCGGCCAGGCCGACAGGGTGAGACTGGTGGTGACGGAGCGTTTGCGCCCGCCCAGCATCCGCCAAAGGGGGACCCTCTGCGCCCGGGCATAGGCATCCCACAGGGCGCACTCCAGGGCGGCGGCCGCGGCGGGGTGCTGGGCGCAGATCTCCCAGGTGATTCCCACCAGGGATTTGAGGTTTCGGATTTCATTTCCCAGCAGGCCGGCGGCGGCTTTTCGCAGCAGAGGGGTCATGGCCCGCGGGGTGTCTTTCGGCCAGGCCAAGGAGCTGGAGGCCTCCCCCAGACCGATCGCGCCGTTGTCCAGCTTCAAGGCGACGAGGAGATTCCGGCTTTCCCGTTTTTCGCCCAGCGACGTGACAAAGCTCTGGCGCATGGAAAGCTTCAAGGGAATGATGCCCGACCCCACGATGCGCGCGAATTTCATGTTAAGGGAGATAGCTTCCGAAAGAGGCCTGACGATCCGGCTCCAGCCGAAGGCGCTCCTTAAGCCCGATCTCCCGAACCGCCCTTCCCGTTCCCGGGCCTTCGATCAGCTGTCCCCCTCCCGCGTAGAGCATGACGTGGCTGACCCGTTCGATATCTTTCGGATCGTGGAGGAAGACCAGATCCCCCGCCTGAAGAGATTCCATCGCGATCGGGCGGGCCTTCATCCATTGTTCGTGGGCATCGCGGGGGACGGAAAGACCGTTGGCCTGATAGACCAACCCCGCAAGTCCGGAGCAGTCGACGGCGCGAGCCGAGCGCCCGCCCCAGAGGTACGGATCTCCGATGAAGAGCCGGGCGGTCCGGACCAATCGGGCCCGCAGGGCGGCAGGGTCGGCCGTTTCTTCCAGGGGGGCGGCCTCCCGCGCTTGAATCCAGCCGGTTGCGCCGGTGAGCAGCCGGAGTTTCCACCAGCCCCGAACGGCTTCAATTCCCATAAGGCGCGTGCCGATGGAAAGGGTCAGGAGCGCTGGGCCGCGGGGTTCCGGCCCGGCGCGCGCCGCCGCCCATTTCGCGGTCACGACCAGGTTGGGTTTCCAGGAGGGCGGGGGAGCCAGCTCAAGCGCCGACTCCTCGATCCATCCGGGGTAGCCTTCCCACCGATGGCCGTGGGTCCACTCGAGCTGTTCGGCCGCGCTCACCCGCGCCCACCCATTTTTCCGCTCCAGCACCTCCACCCGATCCCCATAAAGGAGCTGGCTCTCTTCCAGCGGGTCGTGCGCCAGGGAGCCGGTGGAGGCGGCAGGCTCTTTTCGCAGGTCCGCCACAGGGACCGCGATCCGCGCGGTCGCGTTCTCCGCCGGAGCCGCCGAAGCGGGCGCCGCGCCCAGCGCCAGCACCAGACCAAATAAAAACAGGCGAGGCATATCCGTCCATTATAATGGATGGCGCGATGAAATCCGGTTTGGCGTTCCTTGTTGCGCCGCTGGCGTTTCTTGGCGTTGTGGCGGCCTGCCCGTTCGCCCTCGCCATCTCCGTTGACCGGTTAAACGACCAGGAGATCGCGCTGCTGACATCCACCGTGAAGGCCCTCGATCCGCTCGTCGCCCAGCGGAAGAAGGCCGGCACGGCGCCCCTGCTCACCTTTGAGGAGCTCTATGCCCCGTTGACCGAGGGGCAGAGGGCTTTTCTCGGCCAGATCCGAGGCCTCGACCCGAGCTCGACGGGCGGCTCCAACAGAAAGCTCCCAGCTCCGGATCCGAAGACCGAGTTCATCCGGCTGGACACCCAATATCTGCCTCGCCAGGCGGCCGAGGCCTACCAGCGGATGATGACCGCCCTGGAGACCGATCTGGGAAAACGCCTCCTGGTGGAGTCCGGCTACCGGTCGCCGGCCTACCAGCTGTACCTCTTCATCTTTTACATGCCTAAGCACGATTACTCCATCCGGGAAACGAACCGCTTTGTGGCCCTGCCCGGTTTCTCCGAGCACGGCTCGCCCCAGCGCCAGGCGATCGACTTCATCACCCCGCAGGGGATAAGCGGCGAGGATCGTCCCGAGGAGTTCGAGGAGCTCCAGGAGTACGGCTGGCTTCTTGCGCGCGCCCACGAGTTCGGCTTTTATCTGTCGTATCCACGCGGCGGCCCATCGGCCTTCGAGCCCTGGCACTGGCACTACGAGGCGGTCGAATGACCCAGCTTCGCCGCTCCCTGGGGGCGATGGACGCGACGGCGCTGGTGGTCGGCTGCGTCATCGGCGCCGGGATCTTCCGGACGGCCGCCTCCATCGCCGGATACCTTCATTCGCCGGGCCAGATCATGGCGGTGTGGCTGGCCGGCGGGATCATCTCCTTCTGCGGGGCCCTCTGCTACGCCGAGCTGGGGGCCGCCTACCCCAAGACCGGCGGCGACTTTGTGTATCTGGCGAAGGCCTACGGGCGGGGCGTGGGGTTTGTCTTCGGATGGACCAAGATCTTCACCGAGCGGGTCGGAACCATTGCCGTCCTGGGTTTTGTCTTTGCCGAGTATCTGGGCTTCCTCCTGCCCTATGGAGCGGCGGGAACGAAGTGGGCGGCCGCCGCGGCGATTGGCCTTCTCACCCTGGCCAACGCGGCCGGCATTCAGGTGGGCAAGGAGGTTCAGAACCTCTTCGCGGCGATCAAGGTGCTGGCCCTGCTGGGCATCATCGCCGTGGGGGCGGCCACGGCCGGCGCCGTGAGCTCTTCCGACGTCCTTCGCGTGGAATCGATGGACCCAACGGCCTTAAGCTCCTTTGGCGTGGCCCTGGTTTTTGTCCTGTGGACCTACGGGGGCTGGACCGAGTCCTCTTACGTGGCCGAGGAGATCCGCGACCCCGAGCGCAACCTTCCCTTATCCATCCTGGCGGGGCTGGCCCTGGTGACGGCGCTCTACCTGGCGGTCAACTGGGTGTACCTGACGCACATCCCTTTAAGCGAGATGCCCGGCCGTCCCCTGGTGGCGGCCGAGGTGATGCGCGCCGCCTTAGGATCGGTCGGAGGGGGCGTCACCGCCCTCATGGTGGCCTGCTCCGCCTTTGGGGCCTTAAACGGCTACATCCTGACCAGCGGCCGGATCCTCCTGGCGCTGGGGCGGGAGTATCCGCTGTATTCCCGCCTGGCCAAGATCCACCCGCGCTCCGCCGCCCCGGCGCGGGCCCTGTGGTTCAACGGCTTGCTGGCGGTGCTCCTTGTGGGGTGGGGCACCTTTGACCAGATCGTGACCTACTCCACCGTGGCGATCTCCATCTTCTTCGCCATGGCCGCCTTCGCGGTGGTCGTGCTAAGAATCCGGGACCCCGGCACCCCGCGCCCCTACCGGGTCTGGGGCTATCCCGTGACCCCGCTCCTCTTTGTGGCGGCGATGCTGGCCTTCATCGTCAACATCGTCCTGATGCAGCCCAAGGAGACGCTGGTCGGCTTGGGGCTGGCGGCGCTGGGGATCCCGCTTTATTTCTGGCCGCGCCGTCCATTGATTCGCGAATCGGCCAGGGTATAATGGGCTCGCGTACCCCAAGAGGTCCCATGAAGAAACTTCCTGTCTTTTTATTCCTTGCCGCGGCCGCAGCCCTTGCCCCCGCCCCAAGCTCCTGCACCGATTCGATCCGCGCCTTCGAGGTCCGGTACGAGGTTCGTCTTCCCGAAATCCCCCCGCGGGCCAAGGAGCTCAAGATCTGGATTCCCTTGGCGGTTTCAGACGAGGCGCAAAAAATCCGCCGCCGGGTCATCGAGACCGCTTATCCCTACCAGGTGACCCAGGACCCGGAGTACGGCAACGACATCCTCTTCCTTTTCCTCCAGAAACCCCTTCCGGCCAGTCTCGAGCTTTCGGTGGAGTATGAAGCGGAAACCCAGGAGATCCGAGCCCCATGGGAGAAGGCGGCCTCCCCCCTCCCCGAAAGGGTGGCCCGGGAGCTCGGCCTTTACCTGGATTCCAATCGGCTGATGGTGGTGAACGACCAGGTCCGCGAATTGGCCGGGGCCGTCACGGCCGGGGCCCGGACTCCGGCCGAGCGCGCCCACGCGATCTACCGCTACGTGATTGAAACGATGCGGTACGACAAGGAGACCCCCGGATGGGGTGAGGGGGATACCTTAAGGGCCTGCGACGTGGGGGCCGGCAACTGCACCGACTTCCACTCCCTCTTCATCTCGCTGGCCCGGGCCTCCGGGATCCCGGCCCGCTTCCAGATCGGGATTCCGGTGCCGGCCGAGCCGGCGGGAGAAATCCCCGGCTACCATTGCTGGGCGGAATTTTATCTGGAGGGGCCCGGATGGATCCCGGTGGACGCCTCCGAGGCCTGGAAACACCAGGAGAGAAAAGAGTATTACTTCGGCACGCACGATCCGAACCGCCTGGCGGTCAGCCGCGGCCGGGACATCCGGCTGAACCCCAAGCCCTCCGCCGGCGGCTTGGTGAACATCTTTTTCTTCCCGTACGTGGAGGTGGATGGGAAGTCTGTCGAGAAGGAGAAGGTCGAGACACGATTTAAATTTCGCGATCTAGCCAAAAAGGAGCCTGCCGCATGAAACGCAAAGAAATGGTCATCGCGGGTTTGGGCCTGTTTTTACTTGCCGCTTGCAGCTCGCCGCTTGCCTGGGCCGAGCCCACGGCCGACGAGCTTCGCCAAACGATCCGCGACTACATCGCGAGGCAGGAGCAGGCCCTGGGAACCTTCACGGTCCCGGACCCCAGGGACGGCAAGGGGATGTTGAGGACCTTGACCCTCGTCCGGGTCCACGAGCGGGTGGGTAAGACCGGCAACTATTACTACTCCTGCACCGACATGAAGGACGCGGCAAGCGGCGACGAGCTGGATCTGGACTTCGACGTCTCCGATACCGATGGGAAGCTTCAGGTGGTGGCGGTGCGCATCCACAAGGACAACGGCAAGCCGCGCTACACCTACGACGCCAACGATAACCTGGTTCCATTGTCATAAACGTTAGGGTGCCAGGATTTATCCTGGCACCCCCAAGGGGAGGAATCATGGCCAAACTCAAAAAGAATCAGCTTGTCACCCTGGTCATCGTCGTGGGCCTGGCCCTTCTTTTCGCCTACTGGGTCAGGCAAGGCCAACAGAAGGCGGCCAAGGAGCACGGCGGCGTCGCGGTCCAGGAGCACGGCGGCAAGGAGCCTGGGGGTAAAGAGCACGGGGGCAAGGAGCACGCCGGACACTAGGGCCAGCTTCTAGTTGAAGGACACCCCCGGTGCTTACAACCGCCTGGCCGATCGCTACAACCGGCGTTGGGATAGCTACCTCGAGGAAAGTCTGGGAAGGGCCCTGCGGCTCATAGAAGCGCGGGGCCCTTTTTCTCTGCTGGATGTGGGCTGCGGCACCGGCCTCTTCCTGGAAAGGCTGCTTCTTAAGTTTCCCGAGGCTTCGTTCAACGGCATTGATCCCTCCCCTGGCATGCTGGGAAAAGCCCAAGAGAAGCTTTCCGGGCAGCCCCGCGTGAGACTCAAGCTGGCCTTTGCCGAGGCCCTCCCCTTCGAGGGGGCTGTCTTCGACTGGGTGGTGTGCGTGAATGACCTCCACGCCTTTCGCAGTCCCAAGAAGGCGGCGCACGAGATGTTCCGGGTCCTCAAGCCAGGCGGGCGTATTCTTTTGCTCGACTGGTGCCGCGACTCCTGGATGGGGAAGATTGTAAACTGCTTCTTCGCCTGGCTTGACCCCGCCCACGTTTGGATGTACACCACGGCCGAGATGAAGAATTTCCTCGCCGCCCAGGGGTTTGAAATCGCGCGCCTGGAGCGATTCCGCTTGAGGCTGTGGGAGATGGCTGCCTTGGTGGGCGTGAAGGCTTAGGTGACGGCTTTAACCAGGGGCTTCCTTGGCCTGGTCCTTCTCGTTGCGGTAGTCTGGAGGGCGCAAGAGGTTTACGCCGTGAAGACGAATCGTCTGGCCCAAGAGAAGAGCCCTTATCTTCTGCAGCACGCCCACAATCCGGTGGACTGGTATCCCTGGGGGGAGGAGGCCTGGGCCAAGGCCAAAAAGGAGGACAAGCCGATCTTTCTGTCGATCGGCTACTCCACCTGCCACTGGTGCCACGTGATGGAGCGGGAATCCTTCTCCGATCCGGCGACGGCCGCGATCCTGAACGAGCACTTTGTTCCGATCAAGGTGGACCGGGAGGAGCGGCCGGACGTGGACGCTCTGTACATGCAGGCGGTGATCCAAATGACCGGCCAGGGCGGCTGGCCGCTGACCGTTATCCTTACCCCCGAGCTCAAGCCCTTCTACGGGGGCACCTACTTTCCGCCCGACGACCGGTGGGGCAGGCCGGGCTTGAAATCCCTCTTGAATGGGATCGCCGCCGCCTGGCGCGAGCGCCGGGGAGAGCTGATTCACACCGGAGAATCTTTGACCCAGGCCCTTCAGGCGGCGGAGCTGGCGCGCGGCGCGGGCTCCCTTCCGATCGATGAATCCCTGCTGGCCCAGGCCTTCGAGCTCTCCCGCGCCAGCTTCGATGAAACTTACGGCGGCTTTGGCTCGGCCCCGAAATTTCCCCAGGCCCACTCCCTCTCCTTTCTGCTTCGCTTCTGGAAGAGAAGCAAAGATCCGCGGGCTCTTGAGATGGTGGAGAAGACCTTGATCGAGATGCGCCGAGGAGGGATGTACGACCATCTGGGAGGCGGCTTCCACCGCTACTCCACCGACCGCCAGTGGCGCGTCCCCCACTTTGAGAAGATGCTTTACGACCAGGCGATCCTGGCCCGTGCCTACTTAGAGGCCTATCAGGCAACCGGCCGCTCGGCCTATGCCCAGATTGCCCGGGAGATCTTTGAGTACGTCCTTCGGGATCTCACCTCGCCCGAGGGGAGCTTCTACTGCGCCGAGGATGCCGACAGCGCGGAAGAAGGTGAGGGGGAGAAGAAAGAGGGGGCCTTCTATCTCTGGACCAAGGCCGAGATCGAGAAGCTCCTGACGCCCGAACAGGCCAAACTCTTTTGTGCCGTCTATGGGATAGAAGCGCGGGGCAACGCCATCAACGATCCGACAGGTGAGCTCCAAGGGAAAAACGTTCTTTTTCAAGTCAAGCCGCAAGAGGCGCCGGCCCAGCTTGACCAGGCCAAGGCGATCCTCCTTTCCGCGCGAGCCCAAAGGCCAAGGCCCCACCTGGACGACAAGGTCTTGACCGACTGGAACGGCCTGATGATCTCGGCGCTGGCCTTGGGCTCCCGCGTGCTCGAGGAACCCCACTACGCCCAGGCCGCGCGCAAGGCCGCCGATTTCATCCTGAAGCGGATGGTCCGGAAGGATGGGCGGCTGTTGCATGCCTTCCGGCAGGGGCCCTCCGGCGTTCCGGGTACCCTGGAGGATTACGCCTTCTTTGTCACGGGGCTGGTGGATCTTTACGAGGCCACCTTCGAGCCAAGGTATCTGACCGAGGCGAAACGGTTGACCGGCGAGATGGTTCGCCTCTTCTGGGATGAGGCCAAGGGGGGCTTTTTCATGACCGGCTCGGATGCCGAACAACTCCTTGTTCGCCAGAAGGAGCTTTACGATGGAGCAATTCCCTCGGGCAACTCGGTAGCGGCCCTCGCCCTCCTGCGCGTGGGGCGCCTCACACAGGATTCCGGCTTTGAAGCGAAGGCCAAACAGCTTTTTGAGACCTTCTCGGCCGAGCTTCGCCAGAATCCCTCGGCCTACACGCAGTCCCTGATCGCGCTGGATTTCGCCCTGGGGCCTTCCAAGGAGATTGTGATCGCGGGCAAAGAAGCAGATCCTGCCACCCAGGAGATGGTTCGGGCTCTCTATTCCACCTTTCTGCCAAACAAGGTGGTTGCTCTTCACCCTTCAGGCCCAGCCGGACAAGCGATCGAGGCGCTGGTTCCCTTCTTAAAGGAGCAGGTGGCGCTTGCGGGCAAGCCCACCGCCTACGTCTGCCAGAACTACACCTGCGATCTTCCTGTCACGACTGCGGATGATCTCCGCGGCCTCCTGGCCCAGTGAGCATCCGGCCTTAGCGGCCCAGCGCTTTTTGCACCGCCCGCGCCACATTCCCCAAACAGCAGGAGCCCTGGGGGTTGGTCACCTCGCAGGAGCAGTTTCCGGCCTTGACCTGGGCCTTGATCTGTTCGATGACGGTGCTCTTGCCGGTCGCCTGAATCTCCGCGCGGATCTTCTCCGGCGTCCAGCCAAAGCAGTAGCAGGCCGGCACGGCGGGATTGTTCGGCTCTTTGGCTGTGACGGGAACGCTTAAGTCCGCCTTCCGAAAAAGTGCCTCGTTCGGCCGAAAGTAGACCACGTCACAGCTCGGAGTTCGGCAGAAACAAAACTCCTTGCCCGGGGGAATCCGATGACGCTGGTCCGGCTTGATGAGCGACCCCAGCGTGATTCGCGCAACCGGCTTGCCCAGGGCCGCGCAGGTCGGACATTTTGCCGGTCCGCAGGTGACAGGCGGGTGCAGCTCGCAGCAGGCCTCGCTCATGGCGGCCTCTGGCAGGAGACGGCGCAGGCGGCCTTAGCCGCCAGCGGCCCCAGGTGCATGAGGGCAAAGCCAGCCACGACGACCGAGGCGACCGAAAGGATCACCAGAGCGCCCGCCCCGCCAGGCATCCGGCATTGCGTTGCCTGGCAGCGTTTGGCCTGGGCGAGATACTGCCGCCACCCCAGCCCCAGCAGTACGGCGGCCGCGGCCACCAGGAGCCACGAGAAGCGGGCGAAGAAAACTCCCGCCCCAAGCCCGCCTAAGCCCGCGGCCGCGAGGGCCGCGGGCCCCAGGCAGCAGGCCGAAGCGGCGAGGGCCGAACCGATCCCCAACTTCACCGCGTTCATGGCGGCCTAGATCTTCTTCAGTTCGCCGGTCTGGATCTTCTCGACCAGGGTGTTCCAGGCCTCCCGGTTCAGCTTGACCAGGTTGCCCGCCTCGCCGATCGCCACCTCTGCCTTGGCGGCCTCGACCACAACCTCCGGACAGGCCCCGCATTCCGGGCAGAGGTTTACCCTCTGAATGGCACTTTCTTTCATCGTTTGGCCCTCCTATTTGTTTTTGGCGCCTTAACCGACTCGATCTGTGGGCAGATGGCATAGCTGCCCTGTCTTGCCGCCTTTGGACTCACCCATTGGCGCAGCCGTTCCTTCAGCCGGTCCCGGGTGGCGGTGAGCTCCGCGATTTTTCCCTCGAACTCCGCGATCTTCCTGTTGAAAAGCCGCCGGACATGATCGCAGCAGGGCGTAAGGCCCTGGCGGCCTTGGCGCATGATGCCCCGGATCTCCTTTAAGGTCAGGCCAAATCGCTTGGCCTGCTGGATGAAGCGAAGCCTCTCCACGTCCCGCCCCGAGTAGACCCGGTAGCCGGAGGGCCGCCGGCCAGAGGGGGAAAGCAGCCCCTCCAGCTCGTAGTACCGGATGGTCCGGATGGAAACCCCGGTCTGCCGGCTCACCTCACCGATCAACAAGTCATCCTTGGCCATAGGTCCCTCCAAATGAAAGCATACACCCTCTAGTCTACTGGAGAGTCAAGGGGAATCTTGAAGGCCTTTTGGCCGGTGGTATGATGAGGCAAGAGAGCGCGAATCCTTTAACCATGCCGACGCATCTTATCTCATGGAGATAACCAGCTTGCAGGGGGCCTCGGACGCCGATCTCCTGCGGCAGATCTGCAGGCAGGATGAATCTGCCCTGGAGGAGATTCTTCGCCGCTACCAGGGAAAGATCTACGGCCTAAGTCTCCGGATGCTGCGGAATTCTCACGATGCCGAAGAGGTGCTGCAGGAGGTGGCCCTGGTAATCTTTCAAAAGGCGGGGACCTTCCGGGGCGAGGCGAAGGTCGGCAGTTGGATCTATCGGGTGACGGCCAACGCGTGTTTCATGCGGCTGCGGCGGCGGCCCAAGGTGAAGGAGATCCCGCTTACGGAGGAGCTGGGGCCGGCCATGAATGAAGAGGGGATGGTTACCGAGCCCGTGGCGGACTGGTCCAGCATCCCTCGCGACGAGCTGGAGCGTAAGGAGCTGGCGGATCGGATTAACGCGGCGCTGGGGGAGCTGCCGCCGGAGTATCGAACCGTGGTTGTGCTGCGGGACGTGGAGGGGCTTTCCGCGGAGGAAACCCGGGAGATCCTGAACCTCTCCCTTCCGGCGCTCAAATCCAGGCTCCACCGGGCCCGGCTGTTCTTAAGAAAGAGGCTTGCAGATGTTCAGATGCCGTGACGTAGGAAGGCTCCTGTACGAGTACGTCGAGGGGCTGCTCGATCCCGCCGATCGGCAGGCCATCGAGGAGCATCTCAAGGACTGCCCTTCCTGCCTGGCATTCCTGAAGACCTACCGGGAAACGATCCGCTTGGCCGGAGGGTTGCGCGAGGAAGAGATCCCGCTGGAGATAACGCGGCGCTTAAAAACCTTCCTGGGGAGGCGCCATGTCTGAACTTAGGCAGAACCTGGCCACCCGGGAGTGGGTCATCATCGCCACCGAACGGGCCTCCAAGCCGATGGATTTTGCCAACCCCGCGGCAAAGGCGCCTGTCGCCGAACGGGAGGCCAACTGCCCCTTTTGTCCGGTCCATGAGGCGATCACCGGGCCAGAGCTCTTTGCCGTTCGGCCCGAGGGGGGCAGGCCAGATACTCCAAGCTGGCGGCTGCGGGTGGTACCCAATAAATTCCCGGCGTTGACGCCCTCTCCCACCTGCGCCATCCTGCCGCAGCGGCTCAAGGAGGGTCCCTACCTGCGGATGGACGGCTGCGGGCACCACGAGGTGATCGTGGAGCACCCCCGCCACGACCAGACGCTGGCCGGCATGACGGTGGAGGAGGTCCGGCTGATCTTGGAGTCCTACTGGCACAGGCACCATCAGCTGGCGTCCGACTGCAACAATCACCTGATGACGATCTTTAGAAATTATGGGGAGAAGGCAGGCGCCTCCCTGCGGCATCCCCATTCCCAACTGATCACCACCGGGATCGTTCCGCTTCATATCCGCACACGGCTCTACGAGGCCCAGCGCTATTTCGACGATGTGGGAACCTGCGCCTACTGCGATATCCTCCGGCACGAGATGAAGAGCAAGGAACGGCTTATTCTGGAAAACGACGGCTACGCGGTTTTCGCCCCTTACGCCTCCGGAACTCCCTACGAAATGTGGGTGATGCCCAAAAGACACCGGGCCTCGTTTGGCGATCTTCCCCAAGAGGAGCTTGGGGCCTGGGCCGAAGCGCTCCAGGGGGCGCTCGCGCGGCTGGCCAAGCTTTTGAATGACCCCGATTACAATTACGTCCTCCAGACCTCCCCCTATCCCCTGGCGGCGGTCCCCTTCTACCACTGGCACCTGGTGATCATCCCGCACTTGAAGACCAAGCGGGCCGGTTTTGAGATCGGCTCCGGGATCAGCATCAACATCGTCTCTCCCGAGGCCGCCGCCCGCGCCCTGCGGGAGACCCTCTAATCTCCGCCCTCGCGAATCCTTTTTGCCCTCCCGGCATCTTAACCATTGAAGAGGAGGAATAGACCATGAGCAAGGTGTTGAGATGCCGCGATGTTGGGACCGACTGCGGGTTTGAAGCGCGCGGGGAGACGGCCGAAGAGATCCTCAAGAAGGTTTCAGAGCATGCGCGCAAAGCGCACGGGTTCGCCAGTTTTCCTCCGGATCTGATTGCCAGATTTCAAGCGGCTATCCGGGAGGAGGAAAAAGGTTCGTGTGGGACGGCGCCCTCTTGCGGGTGCCGCTAGGCAAGAGGGTTGATTTTTTCAGGCAGAGGTGAATCGTCGTTGAAAACCGTGGAGGAAGCGATGCAGAAGATGCGACAAGCGTTGGTTTTGGCGTTGGCGATCGGATGGGGGATTGTCCAACCTTCGATTCTCTTAGCGGCAGAGCATGGGGGCAAGGAACATGGCGGGACAGCTTCGACAGCGGCTAGCCATGAAGGAAGTCATGGGATGGAAATGAATGAGGCAGCCCTCCTGAAGGAAGCCGCCGCGGCTTTGCGCAAGGGGCAGAGCCGGCCGGATCTGGCGGAGAAACTGGAGAAATTGGCGAAAAGCCACGCCTCTCGTTAAAAGCGGCGGTTTTCATGTGTACGGGCGGTCCCCCCGGACCGCAGACGCGTCCGGGGGGACCCTCACTTCCGTTGTGTCTACGGGGAATCTTTCCTGAGGCTGCCGGCATCTTAATAGATGGAAAGATGCGGAAGGGAGGGGGAAGATGAGGAATGCGCTGTTACTGGGTGGGGGCGGAAGCCGAGGAGCCATTGAGGCCGGCTTCTATAAAGCCCTCTTTGAGATGGGCGCTCCCGTGGACATGATCTTCGGGACATCGGTCGGGGCCTTAAACGGCGCCTTCATCGCGGCCGGCTTCGCGCCGGAACAGCTCGAAGCGATCTGGAACCAGTTGGAGGAAGAGCGATTGTTCCGTCGCGATTGGAGCTTCTTGTGGAAGTGGGGGAGGGCCGATGGTCTCTATCAAGCGGATGGGCTGATCGACTTTTTGAAATCCACCCTTCCGGTCAAGAGGTTTGAACAGCTCAAAGTCCCCTTGGTTGTCACTGCCACGGACCTCACGACCTCCGAGCCAGTTTATCTGGACTCGGGGGAGTTGTTGCCCGCTCTGTTGGCCAGCGCCGCCATGCCGCCGTACCTGCCGCCTGTAGCGCATCAGGGCCGCCATCTCGTGGATGGGGGGTTTGTGGCGAACGTCCCGATTGGAGAGGCGATTGCCCGCGGAGCCCAGTGCGTTCTGGCGATGCTCTGCCATTGCGCCGGGGAGCTGATTCAGGTACCCCGGGGCTTTTTGGAAGTCCAGGGGCGCGCTCTGCGGATCGCCCTGGAGCAGAAATTCCGCCATGATCTGGAGCATTACAAAGACAAAGCCCGAATGATCGTGCTGGAACCCTGCTTTGATTTCCCCCTGGCCATGCTGAAGATCCAGCAGACCTCATTGCTGATCGAGCAGGGGTATCAATTCGCCAAAACCGAACTTTTACGCCGCATGCCTGACCACTTCCAAGATCATCCGGGGGGTGAGTGATGCGAGTAGAATGGTTGACGCTGTTGGTCCCGATTCTGGCGGCGGGATTGATCTGGGTACTGATGAGGAACCCAGGCCGCCGGGCTTGCGGAGGATGGAACTTGAGCGATGGACTTCGGTGTTGGCGGGAATGGCTCCGGTGTCGGTTCCGCGGTGGCGGGGATCGGTGTTGAAGGGGCCTGGGACTCTTCTCGGGACCGCTGGGCTGATCCTGTCGGCTTTGGCCGCCGGCTGGGCGGCTCCTCTGGGATTCAGCCATGACCTCTACGATCGCGTCCTGAAAGAGCATGTTGTTGACGGACGGGTGGATTACGCCCGGCTTCAGGCGAATCGCGAGGGCCTGGATCGTTACGTCGCCTCGCTCGCCGAGCTTCAGCCCCGCGTCTACGGGACGTGGAATGAGCCGACCAAGATTGCTTTCTGGATCAACGCCTACAACGCCATCACCCTGAAGGTGGTCCTGGACCATTACCCGATCCGGAGGGGCCTTTCTCCGGCAGGCCTGGCTTTCCCGGCTAACAGCATCCGGCAGATCCCGGGGGTTTGGGACCGAATCACCCATCCGGTGATGGGCAGGCCGACGACTCTCGATGCGATCGAGCATGAGATCCTTCGCGGGCAGTTCCGGGAGCCCCGGATCCACATGGCCCTGGTCTGCGCGGCCAAGGGGTGCCCCCCGCTTCGTGCCGAGGCCTACGAGGGGAAGCACCTGAACGCGCAGCTTGACGATCAGACGAGCCGGTTCCTGGCCAGCCCCGCGAAATTCCGGATGGACCGGAAGCAGGGAGTGGTCTGGCTGTCGCCCATCTTCCAGTGGTTTGGCGATGATTTTCTGAAGGCCTTCGGCGTTCCTGAAGGATTCGAGGACCACGCCGGGTCCGAACGGGCGATTCTGGCGTTCGTCAGCCGATACGTGAAATCGGAAGATCAATCTTTTCTGAAAACGGAGAATTACCGGGTGGCCTACTTGGGATACGACTGGAGTCTCAACGAATGACTTGGCCCCTTGCGATTGGCGGGTTAGCCATTTTGGCGGTCTCCGTGGGGTTTTCTTTCTTAAGCCGTTTCTTTATCTTTGGAGCGGGATACCTTGAGCGGCCTCTCCTTCCATTCGTCGCGTTGTTCGGGACGGGTTCCGCGGCGCTTCTGTGGGTTTTTCGGAGCGTCTCATCCCGAAGGCCTCAATTCAAAGGTGTCCACTGGAGACTGGCATGGATTCTCACCGTTTCTTTCCTGGCGAGGGGAGTTCTGTTTTCTTCCAACCCCATTCAGGAAACCGATCCGTACCGGTACCTCTGGGACGGCAACGCGGTCCTTCATGGGGCCAACCCGTACCTTCATCCACCGGATGAAGCATACTCGGCGCCTGCGGCTTCTCCATCCCTTGAGAGATGGCAGGCCTCGATCAGAACCGATGCCGCCCGGCAAGTCCACAGGCGCGTCAACCACCCCGGGATCCGAACGGTGTATCCTCCCCTGGCTCAAGGTCTGTTCGCCCTGGCGCAGGGGTTGACCCCGTGGTCTCTGGGGGGGTGGAGATTCCTGGTCTTTTTGGCGGACCTGGCCAATCTGGCGCTGATCCTCGCGATCCTTTCCAGAGCACGCCTTCCTCTGGAGTGGGCCCTCCTGTATGGCTGGTCCCCGCTGATCCTGAAGGAGTTCGGCAACTCGCTCCACGTGGACGCGTTTGTGGTGCTGGGACTCCTGCTGATGATCCTGGCTCTCCAGTCCGGGCGGATCCGGTTGTCATTCCTGGCTCTCGCGTCGGCAGGATTGATGAAGCTGGCGCCGCTTCTTTTGATGGCGCCCCTGGCGGGTTGGGCCTTTAAGCGGTCTCGGAGACAAACCATCCAGGGACTGGCTGTCGCCGGCGCTTTGATGGCGATGGCCTACCTGCCGTTTTTCTCCGCGGGGCCGGTTCTTTGGGATGGATTGGGCCACTTTGCGGGACGGTGGCGGGTTAACGAGGGACTCTATGGGGGGCTGGCCTGGATCATTTCCCAGCTTGGATTTGAAGCGGCTTGGACAGAGTGGGTGGCGCGAGGGACGGCAGGGGCGATTTTGCTGTTGGTTACTCTGGGGATTGTCCGGTGGGTCCGGCAGGATTCGGGAGATCTCCATCGGTTATGGGCAGCCATGCTGGCTCTGCTGGTTTGCTTCTTCCTGCTCCTTCCGATGGCCAACCCCTGGTACTTCACCTGGGTTATTCCTTTTCTTGTGTTGGTTCCGGTCCGGGCGCTGATCTGGCTTTCCGGGGTCTTGGGGTTATACTACCTGGATTTTTACTTCATGTATCGGGGCAACCCTGAAGGATTTGGCTGGGTTCGCCTGGCGGAGTATGGATCTGTGGCAATGGCGGCGGCTTGGGAGTTCTGGCAATGGCGAAAATCTCGATCATCCTGCCGGTTTTCAACGAGCGCGATCTCATTGAGCGTGCCCTCACGCATCTGACCGGTCTCGTGCCGAACGAGTTGCTGGTGGTCGACGGCGGCTCGCGGGATGGGACCGATCGGGTGGCTCGGGCGTATCCCGGCGTGTCGCTCCTCCGGGCGGCGCGTGGCCGGGCCCATCAGATAAACGCTGGCGCCCACGCCTCCGCGGGAGAGATACTGTTGTTTGCTCATGCCGACATGGCGTTTCCCCGCGATGCGATCGAGAGGATCCAAAGCGTCATTGGAAATGGATCTGTGGGCGGCTGTTTCTTCAAACGGTACGAACCTGACAGCCCGCTCTTGCGATGGTACGCGTGGGGGCTGAATCATCTGTTCCTGGCCGGGATGCGCCGGATGGTGGGAACCAACGGCCTCTTCGTCCGCCGGGATTGCTTCCTGACACTGGGAGGATTCCCGGAAGTGCCGATTCTGGAGGACCTGATCTTTGCCGACCGGCTGTGCCTCTGCGGGCGGCTGGGGGTCGTTCGGGAGCCGGTGATCGTTTCCGCGCGCCGGTACAGGAAGGCCGGCACGTTAAAGCAAGTTCTGATCAACGGCCGGATCCTTTTTGCTTACGATTTCCTGCATCAGTCGCCGGACCAATTGCAAAGCCTTTATGGACAACGCGCGTCAAAAGGAAAGGGGAAAGATGATGAAACGGTGGATTGGGCTGATGGTTGTTGTGGCAGCTCTTCTGGGTTTTTCGGGAGTCGGGCCTTACGCGCAGACTCCGAAAGCCGGGAAGTACCTGGTCATCTTGCAGGCCGGCAAGGAAACCCATGAGGGGATGGCGCGGGCCGTTCACGCCTTTCTGTACGCGCGGGAGCTCAAGGAGCACGGCCATGAGGTTCGGCTCGTCTTCGACGGGGCAGGCACCGAGTGGGCGGAGGAGTTAAGTAATCCGGCATCCGAGTCGAAGATCAAGCCGATGTACGACGAGTTCAAAAGGCAGGGAATCTCGGAGGTCATCTGCGACTTCTGCGCTGGGGCCTTTGGGGTGAAGGAGGAACTCGAGGGCCGTCAGTTGCCGTTGACGGCCGGCTATGAAGGGCATCCGAGCATCGCCCAGTGGGCCGACCAGGGTTACCAGATTGTGATTCTATGAGGATTACCGTACCGCCCATGGACGAGCACAACCAGGCCTTGGCGGCCAACGTTCATCCCTCCGATTGGGTGAATCCCAAGCCGGAGGGCCGGTACAACCTCGTCGTGGTGGGGGCAGGCCCGGCCGGATTGGTTGCGGCTGCCGGAGCGGCTGGCCTGGGGGCCAAGGTCGCCCTGGTGGAGAAGCACCTGCTGGGCGGGGATTGCCTGAACGTCGGCTGCGTTCCCTCCAAGACGCTGATCCGCTCCTCGCGGGCGGCGGCCGAGGTCCTGCAGGCGAGCCGGTTCGGCGTCCATATCCCCGCAGGGGCAGAGGTTGATTTCCCGGCTGTGATGGAGCGGTTGCGCCGGCTCCGAGCCCGCATCAGCGCGCACGATTCGGCCAAACACCTCGCGGCCCAGGGGATAGACCTCTTTTTTGGGGAGCCCCGATTTACAGGATCGGATCGGCTCGAGGTCGCCGGGGCGAGTTTGCGGTTCGCGCGCGCCGTCATTGCCACCGGGGCCCGCGCCGTCTCGCTGCCGATCCCTGGATTGAAGGAGGCCGGGTATCTCACGAACGAAACGGTGTTTGAGCTCACCGAAAGGCCCAAGCGGTTGGCCTGCATTGGGGCAGGGCCGATCGGCTGTGAGCTGTCCCAGGCCTTCCGGCGGCTGGGGAGCGAGGTGTTTCTGTTCGACGCCGCGCCGCATGTCCTGATCCGGGAGGACGCGGATGCCGCCCAGATTCTCCAAAAGGTTTTTCTTGAAGAAGGAATCCATCTCGTTTTGGAGGGCCAAATCCAGCGCGTCGAAAACCAAGGTTTGGAGAAGATCATTCATTATTCCGCGAGGGGGAAGGAAGACGCTGTCGCGGTCGATCAGATCCTGGTGGGGGTGGGGCGGGCGCCCAACGTGGAGGGGCTGAATCTCGAAGCGGCCGGTGTGGCGTACGACACCAAGCTCGGCGTCCGCGTGAACGATCGCCTTCAAACGACCAACTCCAAAATTTACGCCGCCGGCGACGTCTGCATGGCGTATAAGTTCACCCACGCCGCCGACGCGGCCGCCAGGATCGTGATCGAAAACGCCCTCTTTGGCGGCCGAAAGAGGGCGAGCGCTCTGGTCATCCCCTGGTGCACCTACACCGACCCGGAGATCGCCCATGTGGGGATGTATGAGAAGGACGCGGCAAAGGCGGGAATCCCCGTGGCGACCTTGGTGAAGCGGTTAAGCGACGTGGACCGGGCGGTGGCCGATGGCGAGGAGGAGGGATTCGTCAAGATCCACGTCCGTCGGGGAACCGATCAGATTCTTGGAGCGACGATCGTGGCCCGCCACGCCGGAGAGATGATAGGCGAAATCATCCTGGCGATCACGCATAAGGTTGGGCTTGGGAAGATCGCAAGCGCCATTCATCCCTACCCGACGCAGGCCGAGGCGATCCGGCAACTGGGGGATGCCTGCAACGCCGCGCGGCTGACCCCTGGCTTAAAGAGATTACTGACCTGGTGGCTGGCGTGGCGGCGCCGCGCATGACCCTCCCCACGCCGGATACCCTTCGCCTTTGGATAAGCCAATTTGGAGTGATGGCCCCCTTCCTCTATGTGGCCCTCTATGCGGCCAACACCGTCACCCTGCTGCCTCCCATTGGAATCCTGTCCCTTAGCGCGGGGCTTGCCTTTGGGCCGGCGATCGGATTTCTCGCCATCATGGCAGGGGCGATGATTGGGACGTCACTGACGTTTCTGCTTGGCCGCCGGCTGGGACGGGGGTTCGTTGAGCGCCGGTTGAAGGGAAGATTCAAATCGCTGGATGAGGCGCTTGAGCGAAACGGCTTTGCCACCGTTTTATTCTTCCGGATCGTTCCAATCGTTCCCTATGAGGTTCTCAACTACGGCTCCGGGTTGTCCAAGATCCCCTTTAGGGACTATGGACTGGCCACCTTCTTGGGGCTCATCCCTGGGGCGGCGGTGGCCGCTTTTTTCGGGGATTCGCTCACCCAGCCGTTTTCTCCGAAGTTTATCGCTGCCATAGCAGCCATGGCGATGATGATCGCCATCCCCACCCTCTACTTGAGAGTGAGAAGGAAAACAGGCCATGGAACTGACTGAACGGCAAAAAATCTTCGTGCCAAAGACCCTTCACGAAGAACAAAAGGATCTGCATCTGTTCCTCGATCCGGAGTCGCCCCACTGGGTTGCTGTGGATGCCCGTGGAGCGCAGATCATGGACTGGATGAAGGAGGGATTGTCGTTCGGGCAGTTCATTCAACGGTACTCATCTGTTCACGGCGCAGGCCCTGCCAAGGCGTGGCTTCATGTCCATGATTTCATCCAGTCGTTGCTGCGGGTCGGTTTCGCGCGCCTTACGCCGATCGTTCCGACCCCGTACCTGGGGCGCGCCGCCTACGCCCGTCCGACCGGCTTGAAGGAGCTGTGGTTCCACACCAACAACATCTGCAACCTGGCCTGCACCCACTGCCTGGTCAATTCAGCGCCCTGGGTGCAGGACTGGGGGTTGCCCGCGCAGGAGGTGATGCGCCTCATTGATGAAGCGGCAGCTCTTGGCGTGGACCGTTTCTACTTTACCGGCGGCGAACCGTTCATGCGAAAAGACATGATCGACCTCATCCGCTTTATCACCGAGATGAAGCGCTGTGAACTGATCCTCCTGACGAACGCCACCCTGTTCAAGGGAGAACGGGCCGAGGCGCTTAAAACCCTGAGTCGTGAGCGCTTAAGGTTCCAGGTCAGCATCGATGGCGCATCGCCGGCTACGAATGACCCGATTCGCGGGGCCGGCGCTTTCGAGGCAGCCGTGGAGGGCCTGCGCTTCCTGGCCGAACTGGATTTCCAAACCTCGATCACCACCGCCGTGACGGCGAGTAACCTTAAGGATCTGCCAGCGATCACCGAGCTGGCGCACCGGCTGGGTGTGGGCACCCAGCACCTGATGTGGCTGCACCGCCGCGGCCGGATGGTCTCGCGCGAGATGGATCCGCGGCCACGCCAGAATGGGAATGGGGCGCGCGAACCGGTTGATCCGGGATTCCCGGAGGTCCGTCAGCTTCTTGAGGCGATTCGCGAGGTCAAGCGCACGGCCGATCGTCTGGGGATTTCCGTAGACAACCATGAATCGATCAAACGCCGGGTCAATGGCCGGCCGGGGGTCAAATATGATCTCGGCAACGCCTGCTGGGATTCCCTGTGCATCTACTCGGACGGGACGGTCTACCCCTCGGCGGCGATGGTGAACGTCAAGCCGCTGGCATTGGGTTCTGTCAAAGGCGGTGGACTTCAGAAGCTCTGGGAAGGGTCGCCGGTGGCCGGGGCCTTCCGACAGGCCACAGTGGCGGCCAAGGCGGATCTTCGCGACGATCCGTTCCGTTACCTGACAGGCGGCGGTGATCTGGAACACAGTTTCTGGTTTAACCTCAACGGAGAGTCCTCTGCCGCGGCCATTGCCCCCGAGCGGATGACGGCGCTCTTGACCGGCCCTGATCCGTACTATCCCCTCTACACGGCGATGATTCAGGATGCGATGTGGGATCTGGCGCGCGCTGCCCGCGCAGCCGTCAACCGGCGCTCGGGCTACAACGCGCCCCGCGTTTTGCACGCGATGGGAGAGGGGGCGATCCACTGCGCGACCGACGATCTGGCGGTCACCGGCGAAGTGGACATCCGGACGCTGCATTCGAATTGCGTGCTGGCCTTCGACGTGGATAAGCCGCGGAAACTGGTGCGTGAGTTTTATGGCCAGGCGGCGGAAACCCCGCAGCCGGAGCTCTGTTGCCCGACGAAATTCGATGATGCAATGATCAGCCATATCCCGAAGGAGGTCATTGACCGGTTCTACGGGTGCGGGTCACCCGTCACCTTCGGGAACCTGCAACCGGGGGAAACCTTCCTCGACCTGGGTTCCGGCGCAGGGATCGACTGCTTCATCGCGGCGAAGCTCGTCGGGCCCGCCGGCCGCGTGATCGGAGTGGACATGACGGATCAGATGCTGGAGGTGGCCAACCGGAACCGTCCCCTGGTGGCCAAAAACCTGGGATATGAGGTCGTCGAGTTCAGGAAGGGTTATCTGGAGGTGGTGCCGGTCGAATTGAAGAGTGTGGACCTGGTCACTTCCAACTGCGTCATCAATCTCTCCCCGGACAAACCGAGAGTCTTCGCCGAGATCTGGAGGATCCTGAAAAACCACGGCCGGGTGGTGATCGCCGACATCGTTTCCGACCGTCCGGTTCCGGCGCAATTAAAGGTCAACCCCAAGCTCTGGGGCGAGTGCACGGTGGGGGCTCTCACGGAGGAAGAATTCCTCGCCAAACTTGAGGAGGCCGGCTTCTACGGGTTGACGGTTTTGAAGAAGAGCTACTGGAAAACGATCGAGGGTTACGATTTTTACTCCGTGACAGTGGTTGGGTACAAATTTGAGAAAACTGCCGGGTGCCAATTTATCGGCCAACGGGCGATCTACCTCGGCCCCATGAAGTCGGTGATCGATGAAGAAGGGCATCTTTTCCCGCGCGATGTGGAAGTGGAGGTCTGCACGGATACCGCTGCCAAGCTTGCTCATCCGCCCTACGCGGGATCGTTCACCGTACTGGAGCCGTCTTCCAAAGGTCATCCCCGCGAAGGCGGGGATCTGATTCCCGTTTCCACGGGAATGACAAAACCAGCCAAAAACGACTGCGCCCCGGGCTGCTGTTGAGATGGCACTCCTCTTGGCGCTCTTGGCCGCCGTCCTATTCCTGGCGTATACCAACGGGGCCAACGACAACTTCAAGGGGGTCGCCACCCTGTTTGGCAGCCGCACGGCAGGATACGGCAGGGTGCTCACCTGGGCGACTGTCACGACGTTCGCCGGGTCCCTGACGGCGGTGGGGTTGTCCCAGGGGCTCATCAATGCCTTCAGCGGAGAGGGGTTGGTCCCGGCCGCTGTGACGGCGCAGCCCGCTTTCCTGTTGGCCGTCGGCCTGGGAGCCGCCCTCACCGTATTCCTGGCGACGGTCACCGGCTTTCCGATCTCCACGACCCACGCCTTGACTGGGGCTCTCGTGGGGGCCGGCCTTGTGCAGGCGGGTTCGGTCGATTTCACCAGACTCGGCCAAAGTTTCTTTCTCCCGCTGGCTGTCAGCCCGGTGCTGGGTTTCGCTCTCACGAGCGTCCTGTATCCGATCTTTCGGCTGGCGCGCGCGAACTTAGGCATCGAACGCCAGATGTGCCTCTGTGTGGACGGCGGCCAGATGCAGCCCATCCGGATCCGGCCGGATGGCGCGGCGGTGCTCCAGGCGACGGGGATGAAGCTTTCCGTGGGACAGCTCCAGGAGTGTGTTCAGCGGTATGAGGGGCGGGTCATCGGGATCGATGCCCAGCGAATGTTGGACCGGCTCCACCATCTCTCGGCCGGTGCCGTCAGTTTTGCGCGGGGCCTGAACGACACGCCGAAAATCGTGGCCCTGCTCCTGGCCGCGCGGGGGCTCGGGCTTCATCCCTCGACCGGGATGGTGGCTGTCGGCATCGCCATGGCGGTGGGCGGACTCCTGAATGCCCGGAAAGTTGCCGTCACCATGAGCCAGCGAATCACTTCGATGAACCATGGGCAGGGGTTTACCGCCAACCTCGTCACCTCCTGCTTGGTGACGACGGCTTCGACGTTCGGTCTGCCGGTGTCGACGACCCACGTCTCCTGCGGATCTCTCTTTGGGCTCGGCGCCGTCAATGGCACGGCGCGCTGGGGCGTCATCCGGACCATCGCGCTCTCTTGGCTCGCGACCTTGCCGCTGGCCGCGGGATTGGGCGCCGCTGTCGCCTGGGGAGCCCGTCTTTTCTAGTGGGATCGTTTATGTTTCCTCCGGCGTTTCTCTGGGGGGCGGCGACGTCCGCCCACCAGGTGGAGGGTCATAACATCCACAGCGATTGGTGGGCGTGGGAAGCATCGGGCAAAGTGAAGGAGCGGTCCGGGGCTGCCTGCGAACACTATGAGCGGTTCAGAGAGGATTTCGCCCTCGCCCAGCAACTGGGCCATAACGCCCACCGATTCTCCATCGAGTGGAGCCGCATCGAGCCGGAGCCCGGCCGGTGGGATGAAGGGGCCATTGCACACTACCAGGAGGTCATCCAAGCCCTGCGGGAACGAGCGCTTGAGCCCGTCGTCACGCTCTTTCACTTTACGAGCCCCCAGTGGTTTAGCGAGCAGGGTGGCTGGAGACATCCCCAGGCGATTGAGCGGTTTAGCCGGTACGTCGAGCGGGTCCTGGAGGCCATCGGGTCTTCGGTGCGCTACTGGGTGACGTTCAATGAGCCGATGATCTACGTCTACCAGGGGTATATCGCCGGCGTCTGGCCTCCAGGACAACGATCGTGGACCGCCGCCTTTCGAATCTTTGAGCGTTTGCTCCATGCGCATACCGTCGCGTATCATCTGATCCATTCCCGGCTGGATCACAGCGCGCGGAAGCCGGTGGTTGGTGTGGCCAAGCACATGGTCATCTTCAACTCCTGCAATCCACGTTCATGGAAAGATCGATTCGCACGGTGGATGCGCCACCGTTGCTTCAATGGGGTGGTCGCAAGCGCGTTCGATCGAGGCCATCTGCTGCCTCGGTTTTGGCTTGCCGCCAAGCGAGCCGGGTACCGACGCTATCTGGATTTCATCGGATTGAACTACTACACGCGGGATTTTGTCCACTTCAATGGCTGGACCGGTGGCAAGGTCTTCGGTGAAGTCTGCTCGCTCGCGCACCATCGGGATACGGGGCCTCGTAACTCGCTTGGATGGGAAGTCTATCCTGAGGGCATCTACGAGAGTCTTCGGCAGCTGACGCGATTCGGGCTGCCGATCCTGATCACGGAAAACGGCGTCTGTACGAATGACGATGGGCAGCGGGTGCAGTTCATTCACGACCACCTGACGCAGGTTAGCCGGGCGATGAGCGAAGGCGTCCCGGTGTTTGGCTACTTACACTGGTCGCTCCTGGACAACTACGAGTGGCATGAAGGGTTTGCCCCACGGTTCGGCTTGGCGGAAGTGGATTACGCGACCCAGGAACGCCGCGTTCGTCCCAGCGCGCGCTACCTGGCGGCGATTGCCAAAACCAGACAGATGGTGGCGATGAGCGGAGTTCCGCCATGAACCTCTGCGTGATCATCCCGACGCTGAATGAGGCCGAAACCCTTCCACGCCTTCTTACCCCATTGCGAGCGGGTGGGGTGTCGGAGATCCTCGTCGTGGATGGAGGCAGCCGCGATGGCACCCCGGACATTGCCCGGAAGTTTGGCGTGACGTGCTTGCCGTCAACCCGGGGACGTGCGGCTCAGCTGAACCGGGGCGCGGCGGCCGCCCGCGGCGATTGGCTCTGGTTCCTACACGCTGATACGGCCCTGTCGGCGGATTGGCACGAGCAACTCCGCCGGGCGATGGAAGATCCGGCTGTCGTTGGAGGCGGTTTCCGGTCCGTTATCGATGCGCCCGGAGCGGGCTACCGGTTCTTGGATGCGTGGGGATGGCTGAGAACGAGGAGCCAGCGCAGCTTCTACGGGGATCAAGGAATTTTTGTCCGCCGGGATCTGTTTGAGCGTTTGGGGGGGTTCGCGGAGATTCCCGTGTGCGAAGATGCCGAGTTCTCCAGACGGATGTGGCGGGCCGGACGGGTGGCGATTCTTCCAGGTCCGCTGCGCACCTCGGCCCGGCGGTGGCAGCGGCACGGCTGGTGGCGCACCGTCTTTCAACATTCCTGCCTGGTCCTTACCCATTCGCCCATTCTCCCGTTCTTTCGTTCTCTCGTTCCTGTTGTCATCTTCGCCAAGCTTCCGGTCCCCGGAGAAGTGAAAACGCGCCTGGTTCCCCCTTTGACCCAGCAAGAAGCCGCTGACCTGGCGCTCAAGCTGCTTCGCGAGACGGTCGCGACGGTGAGACGGCTGAATGGCGTCCAGCCGATCGTGGCGGTCTGGCCTCCGGATGGGCTTGCTCGGATGCGCGAGCTTCTTTCCATGCCGGTCCGCCTTATCCCACAGGAGGACGGGGGTTTTGGAAAGCGGCTCGCGGATATCTTCAACAAACTCCACGAAGAGGGCGCAAAGGGAACGATCATCCTGGGGGCGGACCATCCCAATCTTCCGGCGGGCTACCTCAAGCAGGCGGTGAAGCTCTTAAGCAACGGCAAGGATCGAATCGTCCTGGGCCCGACAGAGGACGGGGGCTACTACCTGATCGGCTTGACCCGGCCCCACCCGGAGCTTTTTCACAACATCCCCTTCAGCAGCCCCGATGTCCTCAAAGCTACCCGGGAGCGGGCTAAGACCGCAGGGCTTCCGGTCGCGCTGCTTCCCCCCTGGTACGACCTCGACCGCCCGGAGGACCTTTCACGGTACAATAGCTCTCCGTGAAGAAGAGACTCTCCATTCTGCTGTTTCTAGGCGCCCTCTTTTCCGCCTATGCCGAGGCAGCCTCCGGAGCTGTCCAGGTGGATGAAGTCCGTTATCGAGACGATCCAGAATTGACCGGAACCTTGGCCATCCCTCAAGGGGAGGGACCCTTTCCAGCGGTAATCTACAACCATGGGGGGTTTGGCGGCTTCATCGCGGGCCCGCCGAGAGAGACCGCCCAAGCTCTGGCCCAGGCGGGGTACGTCGGGCTCTCTCCGATTCGAAGGGACGATGTCGCCATGGAGGGAAATCTGGAAGATGTTTTAGCGGCAGTGGATTATGTGAAGGGCCTTGAAAAGGTTGACCCTCACCGGATCGCCCTGCTGGGATTTTCCCGCGGCGGGCTTTTGGTTCTGATGGCGGCCGCCGAAAGGACCGATCTAACGGCGATTGTCCTGATGGCTCCGGCTCCGGGCCGGGGGCATCTGGGGCCGGTCCTGGATCGGTTGAACCGAGTCCATGTCCCTGTCTTACTGATGGTGGCCTCCAACGATGAAAAGCAGGCCGATCATGTGGGGATCGCCAAGGAAATCCACCAGAGGCTCAAGGCCGAAGGAAAGAATTCCAAGCTCATCGTCTATCCCCCCTATGGCTCTGACGGCCACCGCCTTTTTTTCGAGGTGGGCGCCTACTGGAAGGATCTCCTCGCTTTCCTCCAGACGTATCTGTAAGGAATGCCGCCACTGTAGACGTTAATATTAATCAAAATCTACTTCTAGGGTTTGACAATTCCGCGGGGATGTGCCATAGTCCCCTTAGAATAAAATAAAGGAGGAAACCCCCCATGGTCGCCTTAATCCGCCGCTTCGGCCTTCTCGTCGTGTTCGCGCTCTCCTTTTCGGTTGGCCCAACTCCCCTGGTTTGGGCTGATTTCCCCGACGAGGAAGATGCACACTGGCAGCTCATCAAGGAGCGCAAGAAGAGACTTCTGGCCCGGCTTACCACGCCTTACGGGATCGAAGAGCTAACGGGGAACCTGGATGAGATCCCCTGGCGGCATTTGCGTCTTCAGAAAGAGGGCAGTTTCGAGGCGGGCGGCCGAATCTCCGGTGAGGGGCCGTTTCCCTTCCACGTGAATTATGGCCCGCGGGCGGAGTCCGGCAGCGGGGTTTTCGATTCTCTCCGTCTGGCCTGGAACGTCAACAAGGACGCGGGGAACCGCTACGCCCGCTTGGGCAATCTCCGGGTGCGCGAAGATTCCCGGCACCCGCTTGGCCCCGAAGGGGGTCAGGTTCTCTTCTCCGGGGATTGGTCCGGCAGTCTACGGATGGCCGACCGGTATCGCAACGGCATGCTTAGCCTGAAAGGCAGCAAGAGGCTTTTTTGGAGATGGAACAACCAGGAGCGGCATGTGGTCTGGAGCGGAAATGAATGGGGGAGCGGCTCCCTGTGGCTGGGCGCCATCCAGCCCGACCGGATTGATTTGAAAAGGGCTTTTTTCAGGGGCGATCTCCAGGTGGGGGACCTTCTCCTCAAGCCCAGGTTCTACCTGGACAAAACCAGCCTGCGGTGGAACCGAACAGCGTCCCAGGTAAGCGGTGGACTCTACGAACAGAGGGGACCGTCTATCCTCCTGGCCGAGGCGGATTTCGACCAAGAGCGGTGGCAGAATCTGAAAACCCGCGTGGAGGATGAGCTGATTCCAACCGGCGGAGATCAGGAGCAGTGGCTTCAGGCTCTGTCCGATCTGCAGGATGCCGTGCGGCTTAGAAAGATCACCATCAAGCCCCGCCTCTTGGACCGGCGCGTGGATATAGGCTACCGTCCGGCGGACAAGGTCCTTCACATGATCGCCAGAGATTTTCCGGTCGTCGAAATAGACTTCAGCGGTGTGGCCCGCCCGATCGATGTCGCGCTGGCCAGCCAGCAGATCACCGGGTTGCCGCTCAACCGCCTGCTGGAAAACCAGGAGAAGCTCCTGCTGTCCAATTTCTCTCAGACGCTGTACGGGGAGAAAACGCCTGCCTACCTGGAGGCCTTTTCGCCGGTCGCCTCTTTCGGGGCCGTTTCCTCCGGCTCGGTCCAGTTCCTAAACCAAAGCGGTTTCGCCCTGGAGGATCCCCTGTACGACGAAAACGGCGGCATCCGGCTGGGCTACCGGCACGGGGCGATGGAGTCTCTCACGCCCCTGTTCGACGGCGCCAGCTACACCCAGCTTGGGATTCAGGGCGGCGATGTGGATGTGGCCCAGGTGGGATGGCGCCAGCCGCTTCTGACGGGTCCGGCCGTCTCCCTTGCCGCGGAGGGGATGGCGTACGTGGCCAACTTCCAAGACGACCTGCAGTTTTCCCTCGAAGGCCCCCGGGATCCGCTGCGGGAAGAGTTCCTGACGTTCCGCGCGCCGGAGGGAATTCTCCTGGGGGAGGTCTCAGAGGAAAGAATTTCCAACCTGACCCTGCCGGGCGGCTTCTTAGGGGTGGAGGCCTCCGCCTTTGACGAAAGACTCGGTCTTCGTTACCGGGCGGTGCCTTACCTGCCGATCACGATCGGCGCCCACAGCGCGGAGGAAGGCGAGAGCGGGGACTTCCGGGGTCTTCTGGAGGCCGGAAACGCGATCGGGTATGCCTCCGACATCTCCGCTTTCGTCAAACAGCCGGTGCTGGGGCGGGAGGTTTTCGCCGCGCTCCACAAGGATGCCGCGGACCGCCTGGAGGCGGTTTCCTCCTGGGAGGTTCTGCCGGGCGTCAAACCCGGAATCCGCCTGGGCCAGGCGCGCGCCTTTGGCGACCTTCGGACGGCGTTCGTTAATGCCCGCTGGGGCGCGAACACCGTGGCCGCCAGCCTGCAGGAGGATGAAGCGCATCAGGCCCGCGGCTACGATGTCCGGATGGGCCGTCTCTGGGGCGGCCGCCAATGGGAGGCCGGCATGACGCTCAAGCATTACCTGACCGGCGTCATCGAAGACGACGGCTTGGATCCTCTGTTGGAGCGGCAGTGGATGGCGAGCGTGTCAGATCCTTCCGGCCGCCAGCGGTTGATCCTGGCCTATGGGGACGATACGCTGGAAGCCAAGAACACCCTCTTCGCCGGCATCGAGCGGTCCGTCTCGGATTCGCTTCGCTGGAAAGGGGGAGCGGAACTGACCACTTTTCAGGAAGAGGAATCGGAACTGCGCGGCTCATTCAATTTGCGCTGGCTCTTTTAACGCGTTTCTCGGGTAAAATAAGCCCGGAAAACCAAAGCGATGGGGAATCCGAATAAACCGCTAAGGGCCAGGGACCCGAGGATCGCGGCGGTCGTCAACCAGGGCGGCTGCACCGGCTGTGAGGCGTGCCTGACCATTTGCCCGGTGGACTCAATCGAGCCGGTGCCGGGGGCCGAGCACCCGGGCCTCTTCAAGCTCGTGGAGATCGACCTGGACCGCTGTATCGGCTGCGGGCTGTGCCCCAAGATCTGCCCGTGGGACACCATCACCATGGAACCCTACCCGCAGGCCCGGTCCATGGCCCCGGAGCGGACCATCCGTTCCGTGGTTCCGGGCCATCGCGCCGCTTGCCCGGCACCTGTGTAAATGGCCTCCACCTATCTCACCCCCGCCGGTCTCGCCAAGCTGGAAAACGAGCTGGCCGAGCTCAAGAAGCAGAAACGCCGGCTCTCCGAAGAGGTGGGCATCGCCCGGGAGCTTGGGGATTTGCGGGAAAACGCCGAGTACCACGCCGCCAAGGAGCGGCTCCAGCATCTACTGGAGAGGGTTTCCGAGATAGAGTTCAAGCTCTCCAACGTTCATGTGATCGATTCCAGCCAGCTCGATTCCAGCATGGCCTCGGTGGGGATGAGGCTTAAGGTGAAGGAGCTTGCTTCAGGTAAAGAGGAAAGCTACACCCTGGTCGGCGCCGAAGAGGCCGATCCCGCCAACGGAAAGATCTCCTTTCAATCGCCGCTCGGGCGCGCCTTCCTGGGCCACAAGGTCCAGGAGGAAGTGACCGCCATCCTTCCGGCCGGCTCCCGCTCTTACCGAATCCTCGCGATCACTCCCGCCTAGCCATATTTCTGGTGCTCCAGGCGCGCCAGGGCGCTGTAGGCGCAGGGCACGACGAGCAGGGTCAGCACCGTTGAAACGATCACCCCGCCGATCACGGTGACGGCCATGGGGATGCGCGCCTCGGCGCCCGGGCCCAGCGCCATGGCCGGAGGCAGGGCGGCCGCGACCGTGGAGATGGAGGTCATCAGGATCGGCCTTAACCGGATGGGACAGGCGGCCAGCAGGGCTTCGGAAACCCCCTTCCCCTGCCGGCGCATCTGGTTGGTGAAGTCCACCAGCAGAATCGAGTTCTTCTTCACAATCCCCATCAGGAGAATGAGGCCGATGTAGCTCATGATATTGAGCGACTGATCCGCGATCCACAGGGCGATCAGCGCCCCCGAAAGAGAGAAGGGCAGGGCCAGCAGGACCGTGAAGGGGTGGACGTAAGAATTGTATTGGCTGCCCAAAACCATGTAGGCGATCACAATCCCCAGCACCAGGGCAAAGACCAGACTGCCGACCGATTCCCGGAAGGTTTGGCTGGACCCTCCGAAGACGGCCCGATAGCCTTCCGGGAGGACCTCCTTGGCGATCCGCTCGGCCTCATCCAGCGCGGCCGCCTGGGACTGGCCGGGGGCCACGTTGGCGAAAAGAGAGATCGCCCGCTCCCGCTGGCGGCGCGTGATGGTCAGCGGGGTCGCCTTCCTCTCCACGGTCACCACCTCGGACAAGGGCACCCTCTCTCCACGGTTGTTCCAGACCCACAGCTTCCGGACGTCCTCCTCCCGGCTGCGTTGGCTGGGGACCAGCCGAACGCGCACGTCGTATCTCCTGGCCCCTTTCGTGTATTTGGCGACCCGCTCTCCGCCCACGGCGGCGTTGATCGTTCGGGCGACCGCCTCCATCCCCACCCCCCGCTGGGCCGCGGCTTCCCGGTTGGGCCGGACCTGAATCTCGACGGCCGGCTCCAGGAAATCGGTGTCCACGTCCACCAGGAGGGGGCTCTGGGCCATCCGCCGCCGGATCTCCTCGGCGTGAGCCCCCAGCTTATCCCACTGGGGGCCGCGGACGGTGAGCTCGATGGGGAAGCCGCGCTGGGCCGAGAAGCCGCTTAAGGAAAGGTCCTGAACCGACGCCCGCACGTCGGGGATCTTGTTGAGCTCCTTTCTAAAGAGGGTCATCAGATCCTTTTGCGCCAGAGGCTTTTTGTTGGGCGCGACCACTGGCCTTTCGCGCGGGGGCTTGAAGGTCACAAAGAGAACCCCGGTGTTCACCTCGCCCCCGCCGAAGCCGCCGATCGCCCCGAAGTATCGTTTTATCTCCGGGCGGCTCATGGCGAAGGCCTCTGCTTTTTTGAAGCGCTCGTCGGTGAACCCCAGGGAAGAGCCCACCGGGGTCTGGAGGCGGACCAGGAACATGCTCTGATCCTGCGGCGGGACGAACTCCCGCCTTAGCCGAGGAGCAATGAGGAGAACCGACGCGGCAAAAAAAGCCGCGGCCGCCGCCAGGACCAAGCCGCGCCGGCCCAGGGCCAGGGCCAAGACCTTCCGGTATTGCCGGGCCAGCCACCCGAAGCCCCTCTCCGCCTCTTTCTCCACGGCCGTCTGTCTTTGGCCGACTTGAAGAAACTGCGCGCAGCGCATCGGCGCCAGCGTCAAGGCCTCCAGGAGGGAGAGGGCCACCGCCACCGAGATCGTCACCCCGAACTCAAAGAAGAAGCGGCCGATCAGCCCCTGCATGAAGGCCACCGGCAGAAAGATCGCCACGATCGCCAGGGTGGCCGCCAGCGCGGCGAAGGTGATCTGCCGCGCCCCCTGCCGGGCCGCCTCCACCCGGTCCAGGCCCATCTCCTGATGCCGGACGATGTTCTCCAGCACCATGATGGCGTCGTCCACCACGATCCCGATGGCCAGGGTCAGCCCCAGGATGGTGAAGGTGTTCAGGGTGAATCCCAGAAAAAAGGTCACGATGAAGGTCCCGAGGATGGAGGTGGGGATCGCCAGCAGGATGTTCAGGGTGGCCGACCAGGAGCCCAGGAAAAGCCAGCAGACCAGCGACGTCAGGATGGCCGACAGAAAGAGGGTGAAGACCAGCTCCCGCATCGAATCTTCGATGAACCGGGTCCGGTTGAAGTTGACTCCCATCTCGATTCCCGGGGGCAGCTCCTTCTGGACCTCGGCCAGGCGCTCCAGGACCCGGCGGGCCACCGCCACCTCATTGGCCCCTCTCTGCTTGCGGATCCCGAGGCCCACGGCGGTGCTGCCCATCACCCGGGAGATTCGCCGCCGGTCGGCCAGGCCGTCTTCGATGGCGGCCACCTCTCGGAGGGTGATCGGCTTGTGGATGGGCTGGCCCCCCCGGGCGGCGATCACGAGGCCGCCGAATTCCTCCACCGAGGCCGCCTCCCCCATCGTCCGGACGTTGAACTCCTTCTCGGCCGTTTCGATCCGGCCGGCCGGGCGCTCGGCATGCTCCCGCTCGATCGCCGCGATCACGTCCCCCACGGTCAGCTGAAAGGCCTCCAGCTTCTCGGCGTCCAGCCAAACCCTTAAGTTGCGCTCGACCCACCCGCCCAGGAAAACCTCGCCCACCCCCTCGATCGTCTGGAAGCGGTCCTTGAGGCGGTCCTGCACGTATCCCATCAGATCCCTCAAGGGGATCTCGCCGGCCACACCCATCCAGATGATCGGCTGGTCCTGCGGGTTGGACTTGGTCACGACGGGCGGATCGATGTCCTCGGGCAGACGGCGCTGGGCCTGCGCCACCTTGGTCTGAACCTCCTGGAGCGCGGCGTCGATGTCCCTGTTGAGCTCGAACTCGACGGTCACGTTGGCCTGCCCCTGCCGGGTGTTTGAGGAGACCTCCCGGATCCCCTGGATGTTCATCACGGCATCTTCCAGAACGTCGACCACGTCGGTCTCCATCACCTCGGGCGCGGCCCCCTCCCAGGCGGCCGACACGTTGATGATTGGGAAGTCCACATCCGGCATCTGGGAGACGCCCATCCCCAGAAAGCCGATCGCCCCAAAGAGGATGAGAGAAAACATCAGCATCCAGGCGAAAACCGGATTCTTGATGGAGAGGTCGGACAGGGTCATGGGTTAGGCGGGGATTTCCCCGGTGATCGCTTTGAATCTCAAGTAACGACGCTTGGCCTCGTACTGGGCCTGGGTGAGCTGGCGCCGGGCTTCCTGAAGCTCCTGAAGGCTTTCGAGGTACCGGATCGGGCTCACGAGCCGGTATCGAAACTCCTCGCTTTGGGCCGCGTGGCTGTCCGAGACGGCCTTCCAGGCCTGAGCCAAAGCGCCGGCCTCACCCAGGGCGGACTGCACCCGAGAGTAGGCGTCCCTGATCTCGGAAAGGGCCTTGCGCTGGGTTTCGGTGAGCGTGAGCCGGGTTTGGCGCTCGCCCGAGGCCGCCTCCGCGACCGCGCCGCGGGTTTGGCCTCCCTCAAAAATGGGAACCTCCACCTTCAGAGCGGCATCCCAGTCCACCTCCTTGGAAGCGCCAACCCTTTCCACGAAATAGTTGCCCTCCAAATTCACGGTGGGCCACCGTCCGGCCTTGGCCAGCCGAACGCTCTCGTGGGCCGCCTGGCTGGATTCCTGCGCCGCCAGCACATCCGGCCGGGAGAAGGCCTTGGCCAGGTAGGTTTCCGGCGGGTCAAGCCGAAAGGGATAAGGATCGGTTTCCTTCACCAGGGGAAGGGGTTCCACGCCGGTTAAAAATTCGAGGAGCTGGCGGGCCAACCCTTGCTGAAGAGCGGCCTGCTCCATTTCGGCATCCAACCGGTGGAGATCGGCTTGCGCCCGGTGAGCCTCGCTGGCCTTAAGCCATCCCAGCCGTTCCCGCTCTCTCACCTGGGCCAATCGCTCCAGGAGGGTTGTCCGGATCGAGGCCAGGGCCTCAAGCTCCTCCTGTTGCCTAAGAAGCTCCACAAAGGCCTCCGCCACATCGACAAAAAGGAGCTGCTCGGCCCTTCGTTTCTCCTGAAGACGCTGCCGGCCCTCCGCCTTTGTGCCGGCCATGGCGGCGAACTCCTTGAAACCGGAAAAGAGGGGCTGGCTCATGACAAACTTTCTCTCCGGAACCTCTTTGAGGGTGAAGGCGGAGCCGCCGCTGCCGTCCTGCCGCTTGTCGGAGGAGGAGAAGGTGACCCGCGGGAGAATGCCGCTTATGGCCTGGGTGAAGCGGGCCTCGGTCTCGGTGATCAGCTCCTTTTGGATGGCCACCGTCTCGCTTCGCGCGAGGGCCAGCCGGTAGCATTCTTCCAGGGTCAGCGGCCCTGAAGGGGAAGCCTCTTGGGCCAAGGCCGGAAGGGTAAGCCCGAACAGGAAAACGGTCAAGAGGATCTTGCGGAGGAGGGCGAGATAGGCGGCTTGCTCCCTCGCGCTAAGATTCTTCAGCATCGCCCCCATGGTTTTTCGCCGCATCTTGCCAAACTGCATGAAGAGCAGGCGGCCCTTGGGGGTGATCGAAACCCAGACGACGCGGCGGTCCGCCTCGTCGCGGCCTCTGGCCGCCAGGCCCCCTCGCACCATCCGGTCCACCAATCCGGTGGCCGCGCTCATCTGAATTCCAAGCAGAAGGGAAAGCTCGCGCATCTTCTGGCGCCGGTGGCGAAGCAGGGCGTCCAGGATCACCACCTGGGGCAGGGTGAGGGTGCCGTAGCCCTTCAAGCCCCGCTCCCGGCGGACGATCCGCCGGAAGAGGGCGAGGACCAGCTCGAACAGTTCTTGCGGAGCGCTGGGCATGGTTACCTATTACTTCGTGCACATGAAATGTTCATATATATAAAATAACACACTCCCCCCAAGCCCGTCAACCCTGGAATGTGCTACACTACCCCCGACATGCCCCGCGACCGACTCCTCATTTACGCCGCCGGCTTCTTGAGGGCCTTGGGGGTGGGCCTGGTGGGGGTTTTGTTTGCCTTGTACCTCGCCGCCAGGGGGTTCCACACCGGGCAGATCGGACTGCTGGTGGCCGCGGGGATAGCCGGCAACGCCCTGGCCACCTTCGGGGTGAGCTTTTTCGCCGACCGCCTGGGGCGCCGGAGGACCCTCCTCGCGCTTTCCGCTTTGATCGTGGTCGGTGGAGCTGGCCTGGTTCTCTTGCCCCGCTTTCTTCCCCTGGCCTTCGTGTCGTTTCTGGGGATGGTCAACGCCATGGGGCGCGAGCGGGGCGCCCTGTTCACCCTGGAGCAGGCGATCATCCCGGCGACGGCCGACGACCGGCACCGGACCCAGGCCCTGGCCTGGTACAACGTGGTGTTGGACGCGGGTCAGGCCCTGGGCTCCCTCTTGGGCGGCGTGCCCTTTCTTTTGCGGCGAAGCCTCGGATGGGAGGATCTGGCTTCCTACCAGGCGGCCTTCGCCGGATACGCTGTCTTGGGGCTGGCGGGCTTCTTCCTCTATATGGGCTTAAGCCGGAGGGTGGAGGTCGCGGGCCCCGGCTCCCTGCCTGCCGGTCTCAAGGCCTGGCGGGGCATCTCTGGCCCCTCCCGAAGGATCATCACCCGGATTTCCCTCCTCTTTGGGATGGACTCGATCGGCGGAGGATTCCTTCCCTCGTCCCTCATCGCCTACTGGTTCTTCAAGCGGTTTGGGATCGGGGAGGAGTGGCTGGCCCCTCTTTTCTTTGTGGCCCATGTGGCCAACGCCTTCTCGTATCTGGCGGCGGCCTGGATCTCCCGCCGGATCGGCCTGGTTCGGACGATGGTCTTCACCCATCTGCCGTCCAACGTGTGTCTTCTCGCGATTCCCTTCGCCCCAAGCCTTCCCGCGGCGGCGGCTCTGTATCTTCTGCGGGAGTGTCTGGTGGAGATGGATGTCCCCACCCGGCAGTCTTACGTGATGGCGGTGGTGGCGCCGGCCGAGCGGACGGTGGCGGCCGGGGTGACGAATCTCACCCGCCTGATCGCCTGGACGATTGCCCCGGGGATAGCGGGTTTTGCCATGAAGGGGCTGGCCATGAGCTTTCCCCTCTTGGCCGGCGGAGGCATCAAGATCGTTTACGACCTCACCCTCTACCGTTCCTTCCGCCACGTCAGGCCCCCCGAGGAGCGGTAAATGAGAAGGGTCCTGGTGGACGGCAACAACGTGCTGGCAGCGCTGGGGCTTGCTCGAGGAGGCACCGCCGGCGCCGAGGCGTTTCTCCAGAAGCTGGAGATGGCCGCCGCCTCCAAGGATTGGGAGGCGACCGTGGTCTTTGACGGGCCCGAGCGTTTCCTCTCCAGGCCGACCGGCCCCCTCGTCGTCAGGTACGCGGCCAAGGGCCAAACTGCCGACAGCGTAATTGAGCGGGCCGTTTACGAAACAGCCGACCGGCTCTCCACCGTCGTGGTGACCCAGGACCAGCCCCAAGCCGATCTGGTCCGGGGGCTGGGCGCCGTCGTCTGGACCCCCCGCCGCCTGCTGGAAGAGATGTGATATATTGCAGGGTGCCAGGATTTATCCTGGCACCCTATCCATAGAGGAGGGCAACCGGATGATACGCCGAGGGCTGGCCTCACTTATCCTCGTCACCTATACTGCCTCCTTCATCCTTTCGCCGGCTCCCGGCTTTGCTCAAGACCCGACCGATTCTCCGCAAGAAACCCCCGCTGCCGGAGCTCGCCTCTTTACCGTTAAAGAGCAAGCCCAAGCATTGGGCTCTGATCCGCAGAGGATCTTCCGGTTCGTCTCCGATCAGATCCGTTACGAATCCTACGCCGGCGTCTTAAGGGGCTCCGAGGGGACCCTGCTGGCCCAGGCGGGCAACAGCTTCGACAAATCACTGCTTCTGGCCGCCCTGTTGAAAGAAGCAGGAGTGGAATTCCGTTTTGTTCGAGGAATCCTGGAGCCAGGGGCGATGGATCGAACGATCGCCTCGATGCTCACGCCACAACCCCTGGAATCTTCCCTGCCCGGTGAGTCCCCCGGGACGGATTTTTCCAAGCTGACCCATGAACAGCAGGAGTTTCTGGAAGAAGGATACGACCGCTACGCCGCCATGCTTGAGCGGATTCAGGAAAGGACCGATGAGAACTTCAAGTGGCTGGCCGACCTGCTGGAGGCCAACGGGATCTCCGCCCCACAGGAGATTCCGGATCAGGTGAGGCCCTTAAGGAAGGAACTCGAAGAGCATCTCTGGCTCGAGGCCAAGCTTGGCGAGGAATGGGTGGCGATGGATCCCTCTGTCCCGGCCGCCCCCATCGGCCAAGCCTTTGGCAAGCCGCAGGATTACCCGGCCGAGATCCCCAAGGATCTGCTTCATTGGATCAACCTTTCGATCTGGATCCGCTCGGGGGCTGCCGCGGGTCAGCAGGATAAGCACATCGTCTCACACGACGTCCCCGCCTTCTTCCTCTTTGGCAAGTCTGTCACGATCGCCAACACCCCAGAGGCCGGTTTGGCCGGCTTGGGAAGCATGATGGGAGGGATGCTCGAGGGGAAGACTGGAACCACCTTTTATCCCGCCATTCAGATTGGAACCCAGACCTATGAGGGCGAAGCAGTCACCTGGGCCCCTCCCCGGCCGGCTTCCACCGCCTCCAAGCCCAAGCGCGGTGGAGGGCTCTTTGGGGGGCTCGATGTTTTGGACGAGGCCGTCCGTCCGGAAGAGGCCGCCAAAGACAACGCCAAGCAATCCCTGCCGATCACGGAGTGGGTGGAAGCCACCCTTCGATCTCCCGGAGGCGGCGTGGAGAAGCTGAAGTGGAACCTCTTCCATTGGGACGCCAGCTCCGGCGGCAATCCCGATCCCACCGCGGCCTCATGGGAGCTGTCGGTGATCTCAGGCAAGGTTCTTTATCCGGTCCTGGGCCGCCTCTTAAGACGGGCCCTCTTTTCCGCCAGCCCCGACTCCGCCTGGAGGATGAGCTCCTATCTCAACTACAACCATGCCTTCCTCCGGGATGAGATGCTCGATTACGTTTATGAGCCCAGCGATGCCATCCGCTACGTCGATTCTCCCCATCTGGCGGTCACCGAGATCGCCCTCCAGGAGAACCAAGCCCTCTCCTTGAAGATGAACCTGGTAAGACCGGCCAGAAGGGTTCTCCTGCCAGCGGATGCTCCCCCAGAGCGCTGGCAGCGGCTCTTCTTTGAACAGCTCTTCATGGGGGTTCTCGATGCCCAGATTGAGCGGGCGGTGGTGGAGGAGACTGTTTCTCAAGAGGAGGGTGCCTTGGCCTGGGTCGACAGCGTTCCCTCCCTCTTTGAGAAGGCCAAGGAGCAGGGAATCCCCCTCTGGGTTTTGACGCAGGCCTCCTCCGATAAGGTGAAGCAGCTTTCAACCTCGGAAGCGGTGAAGACCCGCCTGAGAGAGCAGCTTGCGGCCGGCAACGCCCTGGTGATTCCCAGCCGCCCGGTCGCCATCGGCTCCCAATCTCGACTGGGCTGGTGGCGGGTGGTGCTCGCGACCGGCCAGACCCAAGACGAGACCCCCGAGGGCCAGCATCAGGCCTCGACGGAGAAGGCCGTGCTGGAGACTCACGCGACCACCACCGCCACCCGGGCGATGCAGGCGTTCCAGAAGGTTCTCTGCAGCAAGATCGCGACGATCGCCTTTGTGATCCTCTCCGCGGTAGCTACGGAAGCCACCATGGGGAGTATGGGCTCCGTCCTCCAGGATCTCATGGAGCAGGTCGGAAACATCCCAGCCTGCCCCGTGAAGAAGCCCCCCCTGCGGCCTAAGCCGCCTGCGCCTCCGATCAGAAGACCCAGGCAAAATTGGCCCAGGCCTCAAAACCAGAGGCAGCCGCCCCGCCCCGACATCCCGGACAGGCGCCGCCGGCCCGAGGCGTATTACCCCTCCTCCCGCTCCCCCAGGGGCCACTAGCGGAGATGGACGAAATGCCGCTCCTTCGTCATTGCGACCGCGAGCGTCAGCGAAGCGGGAAGCGGTCTTGTCTTAAAATCGGGATTGCTTCGTCGCTGGCGCTCCTGGCAATGACGTATCACTGGGCCTTCGCGGAATCCACCGTCGAGCCGGTGAACCTCGCCTCTTTCGCCAACGGCGGCAGGATAGAAAGCGCCAGCTCCGACGGCTACGGCAACGTGCCGGCCTACCTGCTGGACGGAAATCCGGAAACCCAATGGGAAACGGCCTACGGCGATAAAACCAGAGAGGTGGTCCTCTCCTTCTTCGACGGCCGCGAGGCCCTTCTGGATGCGGCGGTTCTTCATCCCGGCGCCCAGGCCGGCTCTCAGGCCATCAAGGAGTTTGAGCTGCTCCTTTCGGATCAACCCACCGGAGACGATTTCCAATCGGCCGGGGTCTTTGCCTTAACCCAGGAGGCGGCCGATCAACGGTTTGATCTTGCCGGGAAGAGGGCTCGGCGCCTGAAACTCAAGGTCCTTTCCACCTATGGAGGCGATCGTTGCGCATTGACGGAGCTCAAGATCCTGGAGGCCGGGGCGCCGGAGGCCTCCCTCTTGAAGGATGCCTTCGCCCAGCCCGTCGCGCAAGAGGCCCTTTCCACAAGGACCAATCTGGTTTACGTGAGAAATGGCAGCCGGGTGGTTTCCGCCTCCTCCCAGGCCTACGATTACCTCCCCCAGCGGCTGCTGGATGGCCACGCGACCGACGAGCGGCGCTGGGAGGGTTACTACAAGGATCTTCAGCCGGAGCTGACCTTTGCTTTTTTTGAAGACCGGCTGGCCGTGGTGGACGGCGTTGTGATCCATCCCGGCGAGAAGTATCCGGATTACTGGGTTCGGGAGCTGGAGCTTTGGGCCTCTACGACCGAGCCGGATTCCAGCTTTGAAAGAATCGGCCGCTTTATCTTAAAGAAGGAATCAAGCCATCAGCTCATCCCGTTTCCGCCCAGGCCCGTCAAGTATCTCAAGGTCAAGTGCCTGACCCGCTACGGCCGCCTCAACAATGCCGAGGGCTGCCGGATTGCGGAGCTGATGGTCCTGGAGCATCCCGAGCCGGGCAAGCCCTCCATCCTGGAGGGGGCCTTTGCCCAGCTGGTGTCGGCCGAGACGCTGGCCCTCGCCAGGGATCTTTTAAGCCCCTCTTTGGGCGGCCGGATCGTGTCGGCCTCCTCCTCCGGCTACAGCAGCAGCCCGCCCGCGCACCTGGTAGACGGCAAGGTGGACGAGTACAACTATTGGGAGGGGGCCTACAAGGATCCCCAGCCGGAGATTGTCGTCTCCTTTTTTGACGACCGGGCCGCCTGGGTCGACGGCGTCGTACTCCACACCGGCTCAAAATATTCAGACAACTGGCCCAGGGACGTGGAGCTTTGGGCCTCCCTGGAAAAGTCGGACTCCGGCTTCAAGAAGATCGGCCGATTCCTTCTTAAAGAAGAGGCCGGCTACCATCGGCTTTTCTTCCCTCCAACGCAGGCCAAGTACTTGAAGGTCAAGTTCCTGGGCCGCTTTGGCCGGCTCAAGGACGCCGAGCAGTGCCGCGCGGGGGAGCTGATGGTTCTCGAGTCGAAGGAAGAGGGAAACGTCTCCATCCTGGAGGATGTTCTCACCCAGCCGCTTTCCGCCCACTCGATCGCTGGAGGGGTCAACGTGGCCTTTCGAACCCTGGGCGGCAAGGTGGAGGACGCCAGCTCCTCGTACGACGACAAGTTCAAGCCGGACAACCTCATCGACGGCATGACGGGTTCGGAGAACTCTTGGGCGCCGGCCAAGGATCAAGCGCCTCCCCACGAGATCGTCTTCTCGTTTCTTCGCCAGAAGGCGGCCTGGATCGACAAGGTGGTTCTGGACCCGCGGCACCAGGTGAGGAACACCGCGACGGTCAAGGATTTTGAGATCTGGGTTTCCCAGGAGGCCAGCGGAGAGTCGTTCACCAAGGCAGGGCGCTTCTTGGCGCCCAACCAGATGATCGAGCAGGCGGCCCTCCTGCCCAAGCCGGTTTTGGCGAGGAGGGTCAAGCTCAAGATCCTCTCGGCGCATGACGAGAAGCTTCTTCCGGCCCTGGCGGAGGTGATGATCCTGGAGGCCCCCTCGGCCGGCCCCTCGGTCCTCTCCGATCTTAAGCTGAACTTGGCCGACCGCTCGCTGGGCTTCTCGCTCGTCCGCTTTACCTCCCAGGGCTCAAGCGGCCAAGAAAGGTGGATGGCCTCCCAACTGTTTAACCCGGCTCGCGAGCCGGAGGGATGGGCCTCCTCGGACAACAAGTTCCCGCAGGATCTGGTCTTTGGCTTCGGGCTGGGCCAGCGTGTTTTGCTCCGGAGGGTCATCCTGGAGGCCCCTCCCGTCCTTGAGACAAGACCCAAGCAGTTCAGCCTTCGGACCTCTCTGGAGTCTCCGGTGCGGGGTTTGAAGACGATAGGGGAGGAGGTTTACGACTTCGATCCCTCCGCCGCCGAGCAAGTGGTTGAGTTTGATCCTCCCATGGAGGCCAGGTATCTCATGCTTCGGATCCTCTCCAACCAGGGAGGCAGGGTGACCGGCTTGAAGGCGATCCGGATGATCGAGGCCCAAGCCCCCGGTTATCTCTCGCTGGCGACCCGGCTTGGACAAGTGGGCGGCAGCCGCCCCGGGCAGGAGGAGGAAGAGGCGGTCTCCTCTGTCGAGGAGGGAGCTCGCCCAGAGAAGGAGCCCAACGACAGTCCTGCCCAGGCCGATCCGGTAGCGCTGGAGGAGAAGGTGGCCGGCAAGATCGATCCCCCGCAGGAGGTAGATTACTATCGGCTCGATCTCGCCCGTGCCGACCGAAACATCTTAAACCTTGAGCTGACCGGCAGGCCTTACCTGCGCACCTCGCTTGCGTTAAGCAAAGAGGCAGATCCCTCTTGGACGAAGCAATTTACACCCGAGAAGGCCTCCGGTCAGCAGGCGCAGATCTCTTGGAAGTTCGAGCCGGCCTCGTACCTTCTCAAGGTCTCGGAGCCCAAGAGCTCCCTCGTCCTCATCTACGACACGAGCGGCAGCATGCAGGGCAGCCAGCAGGATCTTGAAGCTGCCGTGGCCAGTTACGCCAAGGCGATCCAAAAGGGAGAGGAGATGGCCGTCGTCCGCTTCTCGAACAAATCCCAGAGGCTTTGCGATTTTACGGATGAGCCGGCTGTCCTCGTGAAGGCCCTGGAGGGGCAGTTTACTCCCAACGGAGGAACCTCCCTCTTCGACGCCCTTCGAGACGGCATCGCCCTGCTGGAAGGGCGGCTGGGCAACCGAGCGATTATTCTGATGACCGATGGGATGGATTCGACGAGCTCGACCAAGTACACGGAGATCTGGTCCGTCCTGGAGGGCTTAAGCAGGAGCAACATCCGACTCTACACGATCGGGATGGGCCAGGACCTCAAGCAGTACACGCCGGCGATCGGGGCCACGGGTGGCGAGATGCTGGCCCACTTTGCCGCCGCCACCGGCGGACGATTCTTTTACGCCCCCACCTCCAAGGAGCTCGTGGGGCTGTACGAGGAGATTTCGCGGGAGCTCCGGATGATCACCCGCTACACCCTCACCACCTCCCTAGGAGGCGGCGAGGGCGGATTGCGTCTGATCGAGGCCGGCGAAAGGATCCAGGGGGTGGGGGCCCCCACGATCGTGGAGTTCATCCTGGATGCCTCCGGCAGCATGAGCTCTTCCCGGGGAATGAAGGGCGGAAAAAAGAAGATCACAGTGGCCAAGGAAGTCCTTTCCGAGCTGATCCGAAGCATGCCGGAGGATTACCGCTTGGCCCTGCGGGTCTACGGGCACCGCTTCAAAGGGGACAAGAAGGATTCCGAGCTTTTGTTTTCCCCGACCGAGGGCAACCGGGACCCCATGCTCAAGAAGATCGCCGCGATCCAGCCGGTGGGCTTAACCCCCATCGCCTACTCGCTGACCCAGGTGATCAGCGACCTGGCCAACCTGCCGGGAGAGAAACTCGTCATCTTAGTCAGCGACGGCGAGGAGACCGGCGGGGGAGATCCGGTGAAGGCGGCCCAACAATTGCACTTCATGGGGGTGGGGGTCAAGGTGAACGTTGTCGGCTTTGACATCGCCGAGCAGAAGGTGCAGGAGCAGATGCGCCAGATCGCCGCCATGGGCGGCGGGCAGTACTATGGGGCCAAGAACTCTGACGAGCTGATTGGTTCCCTGCGCCAGGCCCTGCGCGCCAGCTTCAAGATCTTCGATGACAGCGGAGAAGAGATGGCGACGGGGCAAATCGGCGAGGGAGAGGTCAAACTCCCGGCAGGGCGCTACAAGGTGGTGGTCCGCCCGGAGGATCCCATCACGGTAGAGGGGGTGGAGGTCCGCCACAAGGCGGTGACGGAGGTCAAGATCAAGAAGGAAGGGGACCGGATCCAAACCGAATGGCGCATCCCATGACCCCGCCAACCGCCAAGCTCTTTTGGATCCTGGCGTTGGCCGCGCTCACGGCCGGGTGCCAACTGGAGATTGGCTTTCAGGCCGACACGAAGGTTCTCCCCGACGGGTCGGTCACCCGAACCACCCGGTACGAGGCCTTTTCCCTGTCGGATAAAACCGAGCTGGAGAAGCGGTACGAGCTTCCTCCATCAGGCCAATGGGAAGAGATCGCCATCCCCAAGCCCCCGGTGGCCGGCGAACCGAAGGCGCCCGAGACCCACCACCTCTACTCCGTGACCCGGCGTTACGCCCCAGGCGAGCCGATGGTCCCCGATCACGGCAGAAAGGACGAGCAAGGCCGGCTCGGCGCGCTCAACCGGATCAAGCTCTCCATCGACGAGACTTTCTTCACCCGCACCTTTGACTACGAGGAGCGCTTCCGGGACGGAGGCAGCCGCGAGGAGGCCGCCCAGGCCCTCCAGGAGATCTTGGAGGCCTGGATCGCCCGTTTCTCAAGACTCCTTGAGGGGAAGCTTAAGAAACAGCTTGCCGCGGGCCAAATCCAGGAGGTTTTTCTGGCCAAGCTCAAGCCCCTCCTCCTGCGGCTTCAGGATCAGATCCGCTTTCAAGGGGGCGCGGCGCTCCGGAACACCTCTTTCTTTGACGAGCTGGCTGGAGAGCTGGAGAAGGAGGGGATGGTGAATTTCTTCTTGACGAGCTTCCCGCCGCCCGCGCCCCAGAAGGCCCCTCTCTGGAAAGCCAGCGCGGAGGAGGCCTACGAGGAGGCGGAGGATTTCCTGGAAGAAGAGATGTCCTCCCAGTCCCAGGGGGCTTTCTTCGGCGCCTATGGCCTGCCGATCCTGCAGCCCGATTACACCTTTCACCTTTCCCTGCGGCTTCCCGGGAAGATCCTGTACGCCAATTCGACCCGAAGGCAGGGCAAGGCGCTCGTCTGGGAGTTTGACCGCTTTCACTTTTTGTGGGACGATCACATCCTGCACGCCCGCTCCCGGGTGGTTCGGACCGGCCGGGTTCTCTTCTTAGGAGGAATGCTTGCCTTGGTTCTCGCGCTGGCGATGGTCTATTCCCGCAGATGGACCTCTTAGAGCGCCGAGGGTGAGCAAGGCCCTGCGGCAAATCGAGGAACGCTTGAGCGGTCTCGCGCCCGGGACCCTCCGGCATGAGACGCTCCAAGCGGCCAAACAGTTCAAGAGCTCCTGGATCGAATTGGGCCGGGCCCTCTGGACGGTTTCGAATCAGAAGGCCTTCCGGGAATGGGGATTCCTCACCTTCGAGGCCTACTGCGCCAAGGAGGTCGGAATCCGCGCCGCCACCGCCAAGAAACTCCTCCACTCCTACTACTTCCTGGAGAAGGAAGAACCGACCCTCCTGAAGGAGCTTGAAGGAGAAGCGCCCTCCAAGCTGCCCAGCCCCGAGGCGGTGAATGTCCTGCGCCTCATTCGCAAGCGCAAGGAGATCTCTCCCGAACGATACCAGCGTTTTCGCTCCTACGCCCTGGAGGAGGGCAAGGAGGCGCCGGTTCTGCGCCGGGAGCTCAAATCGCTGATGGAGGAAACCCATCCGGATCCGGCCGCCCTCCGGGCCAGCCGGCGGCAGGCGGCCCTGCGCCGGATGATCGGCACCCTGAAGTCCCTCCAGGCGGAATCGGCCGCGTCGGATTTTCTTCCCAAAAGTCTTACGACCCAAATCGGTTCCCTCATCAAAAAACTTGAGGAGGCACTCTAATGATCGAGAGAATCCAATCCACCCGGGCGGGCGTGGCGATTGCCCTCTTAAGGATGGTCCTGGGGGTGATCTTCATCAGGGAAGGCTCCGGAAAGCTCTTCGGTTGGTTTGGCGGCGGAGGTTTTGAGGCGGCCTGCCAGTATTTCACGGAGCTGGGAATCCCCTTGCCGGTCTTGAACACGATCTTGGTCTCCGGCACGGAGTTCTTTGGCGGATTGGCGCTTCTGGCCGGTTTCTTGACCCGCCTGGCCGTGATCCCCCTTTCCATCACCATGGGAGTGGCGATTGTGACCGCCCACTTGGGCGGGGGATGGGGGTACCCGACCCTCATCATCGCGGTGTGCGCGGTCCTGTTTCAGAATGGCTCGGGCCCCTTCTCGCTTGATCACGCCTTAGGCGCTCCGGAAAAGTGACCAGGCCCATTGGATTAAGGCGCGGGTTCCGGACCCCCTTTGTCAAGATGGGAAAGGAGTTCGCGCGTCTAAATCCGGTGGAGCTCTCGAGCCTCTTGATCGATGGGATGCTGGAGAGGGAACCGTCCATCGCGCCGCACATTCAGCGCGTGATCTGGGGGATGGTGGTGCCGGATCCCAACCTCTATTCGATTGCCCGGGAGGCGGTCCTGGCCTCCCGGCTGGACCCGAGGGTCGAGGCCTACAGCGTCTCGCGGGCCTGCGCCACGAGCCTCCAGGCGGCGGCCAACGCCGCCCATCATTACAACGCCTTTCCCCAGGAGCCCTCGATCAGTCTGGCCGGAGGGGTCGAGTCCTTCTCTTCGGCCAAACCGGTGGTGACCGAGAGAGCCTCGCGGCTCTTTAAAACGCTGGCGGCTCCCAAGGCAGGCTTGTGGACCAAGCTCGCCGCCCTTTTGACCACCCCGCCCCTGGCCCTGTGGCCTGTTCCGCCGTCGGCCAAGGAGTATTCGACGGGGCTGACCATGGGGGAGCACTGCGAGCTGATGGTCAAGGAGTTTAAGATCGCCAGGGAGCGCCAGGACCGATTCGCGCTGGCCTCCCACCTCAACGCGGTGAAGGCCAGAGGGGATTTGGCCGGTCAGATCATTCCGGTCGCGGGGGTCAAGCGGGATACCCTGATTCGGGAGGATACCTCGCCGGCGGCGCTGGCGGCCCTGCGCCCCGCCTTCGACCGATCGGCAGCGGGAACGATCACCGCCGGCAACGCCAGTCCCTACACCGACGGGGCCGCCGCCCTTTACGTCGTGTCGCCCGCCCTGGAAGGGAAGGTTTCCCCCGAGGCCCACCTGGTGGACACCGAGTTCGTCGGGGTGGCGCCGAAGAAGGGGCTTTTGATGGGTCCTGGCAAGGCGATGCTGCGTCTTCTGGAAAGGCACGGCCTTCGTTGGGACGACGTGGATTACCTGGAGATGCACGAGGCCTTTGCCGGGCAGATCCTCTCCAACGTCGAGGCGGTGAACGACCCGGCCTACCGCCAGGGGGTTTATGGGATTTCTTTCGATCCCGGGCGCCTGGAGGAAGCCAGACTCAACCCCTGGGGCTCCTCCATCGCCTACGGGCATCCCTTCGGGGCGACCGGCGCCCGGATGCTCAACCAGGCGATCGCCTACCTCCATAAGACGAACACGAAACGGGCCCTCTTGGGAATCTGCACGGCCGGCGGCCTGGCCGGCGCCGCGCTCCTTGAACGCCGCTAGCCGGTGGTTGTGGTGGTGGGCGCCGGTGGCGCTCTACACGGCCTTCATCTTTTGGCTCTCTTCCGCTCCCCGGCCGGCGCCGCCCCTCCTCGCGTGGCCCGGAGGCGATAAGCTCTTCCATCTGATGGAATACACTCCATTGGGCTCTTTGCTGCTTCGGGCCTTCAGGCGCTCCCTCCCCCGAAAAAACTCGTTGGGCCTTCCCATGATCGCCGGGTTCCTCTTTGCTCTGGGAATTGCTGCGGGAGACGAGTTCTATCAGGGCTTTATTGCGCAGAGGTTTTCTTCCGTGTGGGATGCCGCGGCGGATGGGGCCGGGGCTGCCTTGGGTCAATGGCTCTACGCGAAATGGGCCAGGACGGCGTAATGGTCGGAGGGGTGCAGTCCCTCCCGCGGCGCGTCGCAAACCACCTCACAGGCGGATGGTTTAACGAGCGGGAAGGCCTCTTGCGATAGGAAGAGGTAGTCGATCCGGCGGTCCGGAAACTTCACGGTGTGAGATTGAATGAAGGGATTGGCGTTGTCCCAGGTGTTCCCTCGCTGGCTGGGGTGGAAGCGGGCCCAGAGGTCCGCCAAGCCGGATTGGAGAATCCGCCGGATGGGCGGCGCCGAGGGCTCGGCGTTCATGTCGCCGGCCAGGAGGAGCCGCGGTCTCCGCGGGGCCGTCCAGGCCAGCAGCTCTTCCACCTGGGCCAGGCGGACTGGTTCGTCGGCCGCCTGCCAGGAGAGGTGGGTCACCGCGGCCCACAGCTCGCCCCCTGGCAGCGAGAGGCCGGCCAGGAGGGCTTGGCGCGGGCTGCTTTCCCGGGAGGAAGCGGCGCGGTACGTCAGGATTTCATGGGACGCGGCGGGGAACCGGCTTAGGAGGGCCAGCCCCGAGGAGGGAGCGGTCAGACAAGTCGGAAAGTTAAGCGCTTTTAAGAGGGCCTCATCCGTTGCTTCCTGAAGGCAGAGGACGTCGGCTTGAAGCTCGCTCACGGCCTTCCGGAGAATCTCCAGACGGCCGGAGGGCCCGCGGGTTCCCCAGAGGTTAAAGGTGACGATTCGCATGAAAGAAGATATTACCACCCCGCCGCTTAAGTTCGCCGAAAGAACCCGCTGGGACTTAAGCCCCAACCGGCTCTCTCAAACCTTAAGCCGTCTGCGGGAAGAGGGGTCGGAGGTTTTGGATTTGACCGAGTCCAATCCCACCAGGGCGGGGATTCGATACCCTCAAGAGCTTCTCTCCTTTCTTTCCCGGAGCGAATCCCTCCGCTACGACCCCAGCCCCCGCGGGCTTGGCCCGGCGCGCGAGGCAGTTGCCTCTGTCTATCGGGCCAAGGGGGCGGCCGTGAGCGCCAACCAGATCTTCTTGACGGCCTCCACCAGCGAGGCCTACGGCTTCCTCTTCAAGCTCCTGTGCGACCCGGCAGATGAGGTGCTTCTGCCCCAGCCGGGATATCCCCTGCTTCATTACCTGGCTGGTCTGCACGATGTTCAGGCGGCCGGATACCGCCTGGCGTATGATGCGCGCTGGCGGCTGGACCGAGCCTCTTTCGAACAAGCCCTTTCGGTAAAAAGCCGCGCGGTTGTGGCGATCCATCCGAACTTCCCAACCGGATCCGGGCTCACCCATGAGGAATGGCGGTGGCTGGCTTCGGGCTGTCAAGCCAGGGGGCTGGCCGTGATCAGCGATGAAGTCTTTGCCGAATATTTTTATCCCGGCGGCGCGGATGGCCTGCCGCCCACCCTCTCCGGTCAGGAGGGGATTTTGACCTTTGCCTTGGGGGGCCTTTCAAAATTCCTGGCTCTGCCCCAGATGAAGCTTTCCTGGATCGCCGTCACGGGCCCGCCCGCGCGAACCTCCTTGGCGTGCGAGAAGCTGGAGATGATCGCCGACACCTTTCTTTCGGTGAGCACGCCGGTTCAGCAGGCCCTCCCCCACTGGATCGGCTTTGCCGGCCGGATCCAAGGCCAGCTTCGGAACCGAGTCCAGGCCAACCGCCGGCGGCTGGCCCAGACGCTTGCCGGCGGCCCCGCCGAGCTTCTGGCCTCCGACGGCGGCTTAAGTGCGGTCCTTCGGGTGCCTGGCTTGGCGCGGGAAGAGGAATGGGTTGTGAAACTGCTGGCCGAGGATCACGTCCTGGTTCATCCGGGATGCCTCTATGGTTTTGAGGAAGCCGGATTCCTCGTGGTGAGCCTGCTCGCCGAGGAGTCGGTCTTTCAGGAGGCCCTCCGCCGCCTCGCGGGGAGGCCGGCGGAATGACCCCTGCGCTGCGCGCCTGCGCGCTCTGGCTCCTGATTTCTTTGGCCGGCTGCGCGGCGCGATCCGACCCGCCGGAGGAGCTGTTCGCCCGGTTCGACGCCCTGGTGGCGTCCAAGGATTACCGGCAGGCCCTGAATCTGGCCGAGGAGACCCTCAAGAGATATCCGCGCTCCGGCCGCCTGAAGCTCTACCTGGGCCGGGCTGCCTTTCTGAAGGGAGATTTCGAAAGGGCGGCCCAGCGGCTGTCCGAGGCCTTGAACGCGGGCTGGGGAGGGGTTGAAGAGCGCAGGATCCTTGGCTCAAGCCATCTCTTCCTGGGAAACCTTGAGCAGGCCTCCGGCTTCTTGGAGACAGCGATGGCGATGGATCCGGCAGACACCGAGGGCCTCAAGGGCTTGGCCTACACCCGTTTTTACCAGGGGCGCGGCCGCCAAGCCGCGGAGCTTCTTGAGCGAGCCGTTCAAACCGACCCTCAAGATCTGGAAGCCAAAACGGCGTTGGACGCGGTGATGGGATTGACCGGCCGCTGGAGCGCGGCGCAAATGGCTTGGCACACGGATCAGGGCAGCGGGATGCAGATCGCTTACCCGGGAGGATGGAGCAGGCAAGACAAAAGCTTTCCAGGCCCGGCAGGCAAGGTGGCTTACCAGATCTTTTCCGGGTCGGTGCCCGGCGGAGAGGGCCGATACCGCTTCGGGCAATTTCTGATGCTGACCACGATCCACAACGCCGGAGCCCACCCCTTGCCTTGGCTCTTCAAGGGCTCGCCCGTGACCGGTGAGATTTCCACCAAAACCTTTTCCAGGGATCCCAAGCGGCTGGCGCCCCTGATGAGCCGGGAGGTTCTGCTGTGGGTGCTGGATCAGTTTCGTTTGACCGCCGGAAGCTTCTCCGTGAACGCCTGGACGGCCCGCCGGGGCCAAGCCACCTACTGCCTGGGCAGGGTTTCCGGCGAGGATTCCTACGGGAACGACTTCGATGGATTCGCCTTGGGTGTTTACGATCCTTTCTCCGACACCTTTGGAAGTCTTCTGTTGGTGGGGCCGCGGTCGGCCAGGCACACCGTGGAGCCGTTGTCCCGGGCGATCTTTAACCTGGCCCTTTTCGGGGGAATCGCGGGGGTCCCGCCGGCGCCTGCCGGGTCGGTTTCCGCCGAAGAGTACCAAGCCAGGATTGAGGCCTTCCTTCAGTCGGAGACGTGGGGCCGGGCCCTGACCGAGGCCCAAGAGGCCGTCAAGCAATATCCCCAGCAGGCCATTCTCCATTTCCTGGCCGGCGAAGCCCAGCGCAAGATGGGTCAATGGACCCAAGCCCTGGAGGCCTACCAGCGGGCGAGCGGCCTGGGCTTGTCCACCCTGACCTCGGAACTGGCCCTGGGCGACACGGCCCTGGCGCTTGGGGATTGGCCCCTGGCCCAGAAGGCCTACGGGAGGGTTCTGCGAATCAAGCCCAGCGATCCGGGCGCTTTGGTTGGAATCGGCATCGGCCTCCTGCGCCAAGGAAATCTGGAGGAGGCCGGCCATTACTTTGAGCGGGCCCGGGTGGAGGCGCCCCATCTGGAGGTGGTCCGGTACTATGGGGAGATCGCCAAGGCCCAACAGGGCCAAGCCGCCGGCCTGGTGCAGTGGTTCAGGCCCCGGGGCCGTCCCCGCGACGGCTTCGCGGCTCCGGGGCCTTGGGCTCTTTACGAACTGGATGAAGAGGGAGCGGCCTACCGGGTCCTCTTTTCCCCTGAGGCGATCGATCCGGCCTCTCCCCAGACGGGAGAGGGCCTGATTTACCTGCGCCAAGAGCGGGCCATGAGCCAGGCCGGCCGGACCAAGGAATCGCAGGACCCCGAGAAGGTCGCGGAGGATTTTATCCTGGATCAGTTTGAGCGCTTGACCGATCCCCAGAAGGTTCTTCAATTCGTGGGCCTCACCCAGAAACGGGGGAGCGACCGGTGGGTGGCGGGTCAGATCGGCTTCACCCAGGCCGCCAAGCGATGGACCATGAGGATCTTCTGCCTTTACCAGCCTGCCCGAGACTGCCTGCATGTGCTGATCCTCCGGACCGGCGGCACCAGCCTCGGTCCTTGGGAGCCCTTCGCGCAGGCCTGTTTCGAGACGGCTGTCTTTGAATGAGGGGGTCTTGACAAGGTCGAGGGCCTTGTGGGATACTCGCGAAACGCTTTTTTTGGGGTAGTTAGAGTTGGGGCCACGGTGGTTTCAGGTGAACGGAGGTAATCAAGTCGCCATGCCAAAAGGAACGGTGAAGTGGTTCTCGGATCAAAAGGGATATGGGTTCATCACCCCGGAGGACGGAAAGGATGTTTTCGTTCACTACAGCGCGGTCACCGGGGATGGGTTCAAGTCGCTGCGTGAAGGGGAGACGGTGGAGTTTGAGGTCACCCGTGGTCCCAAGGGAGAGCAGGCCGCCAACGTCAAGCGCTTAGCGTAAACCAGACCCTCCGACTCACCGCCGCGGGCCCTTCCACTAAGCCTCTTGAAGGGCCCGCGGGTTTTTGGTACAATCGTCCCAGTGGAGTTTACGATGGAGAGAATGAAGACCGCGACCACGAAGATTTATGAGCCTGTCATGAAGGCCAAGGCCTTCTGGCGGATGGCGGACTGGGTCTGCCTTCGCCATCCGGCCTTCCGGTCGTGGAGTTTCAAGGAGGCAACCCCAAGCTAGAGCTGAAAGCTTAAAGAAACTCAAGGTCTTCAAGAACCCACGATCGGAACAACCGAGCGTGGGTTTTTTTATTGCGCGAGCCGCTTACAAAAAAAAGGAGGTTCACGATGAAAGCGATCGAAGAAAACGCCAGGGGTCCGACCCTGACGCTGTTGAGGGTCAAAAAACACCCGGTGAAGCTGACGGCCCTCTTGTACTTGAGGGAGGCCCTCTTAAGGGAGCGCTATGAGCGCTGCCCGGAGTTCATCCGGATCGCCAAGGAGTGGGGGGCGAAAGGGCGGGAGATCGAGGAGCTGCTGGAAGATGCCCGGCGATTGCCGCGATAGCCTAGGCGGCTACCGCGACCGGCGGACTCTGGTCCGCCTTGGCGATCTGTTCCGGCTTGGGAAGCTGGATGCCGCCTGCCAGGCCCAGAAGCGCAAGAAGCCGGATGGTGAAGTAGGTGAGGTCCATCTCCCACCAGCGAAGGCCGTGGGCCGCCGAACGCAGGAAGGCGTGGTGGTTGTTGTGCCAGCCCTCGCCGTAGGTCAGCAAGGCCACCCACCCGTTGTTGGTGGAGCGGTCGCCGGTGGCCCATTTCCGATAGCCCCAGATGTGGGCGGCGGAATTGACCAGCCACGTGCAGTGCCAGACGAAAACAGTTCTGGCAAAGATACCCCACACGACAAAGGGCCAGCCTCCCCAAAGATAGAGGAAAAGGGCCAGGATCAGCTGATACCAGCCGTGGGTGGCGTTGAGAAACCGGTAGACCGGATCCTTGGCCAGATCCGGGGCGAATTCCCGGTACTTCTCAAAGCGGTCGAGCTGCTCGTCGAAAGCGAAGAGCCATCCCATGTGGGCCCACCAGAAGCCGCGGGTGGGGGAGTGGGGATCCCCTGCCTCGTCGGAGCGGGCATGGTGCATGCGGTGGATGGCCACCCACTTGATCGGCCCGTTTTGATAAGCCAGACACCCGCAGAGGGCCAAAAGGTATTCCAGCGGTTTCCAGAGTTCAAAGGAGCGATGGGTGAGAAGCCGGTGGAAACACAGGCAGATCCCCAGAGCCCCCGTGATCCACTGCAGGGCAAAGAAGATCCAAAAGGCCTCCCAGCTGAAGCAAAAGGGGGCCGCCAGCGCCCCCAGGTGCAGGAGGGTAAAACCCACGGCGGAGTCCCACTTGAACCGCGGGCGGTTAAGGGCCGCCACCACGTCGGAATTCATGCTGGTACGTTAGCATGGGCGCGTTCCCGAAGTCAACCCTGGCCCTCCTTGACGGGTTCTCTGGCCTCTGGTAGGGTGGGGGCATGAGGCTTCGTTTTCGGGAATTCTTTGCCGTGGCCCTCGCATTGGCCCTGGCCTGGGGCTTGCGGGGCCAGCACGGTCACGAGAGGGGCGCCGCCATCGTGGGCGCGATGGCCGGCCTTTCGCTGGCTGCCGCCACGGGGGGAGCCCGCTGGATCGGGGCCGCGGTGATCGGTTCCCTCGGTTTTGCCATCGGCGGCGCTTTAAGCTACGGCCGTTTTGTCCATCTGGCTTATGAGGGTTCCTGGGAGGCGATCGGTTCCCTGGGGCTGATCGGCCTTGGCTGGGGGGGATTGGGCTGTTTGGGCCTGGGCCTGGGCCTGGGGATCGCGAGGTATCGGCCGTGGGAAAGGGCCGCGCTGGCCGGCGGTTTGTTCCTGGTCTGGTTTCTGGTGGACCGGCTGCTCTGGGGGCACCTGAAGGGGCCTCAAGATTTGGCCACCCGGGAGCTGATGGCGGTGGTTCTTTTAGGGGCGTGGGCGCTGTTCTCGGCTTATGTGGGGGCCTGGCGGCAGGACAAGGATTCCCTGAAGCTCGCCGCCATCGGGGGCGCCGGATTTGGTCTTGGGTTTCCCTTGGCGGCCTGGGTGCAGGGGTTGGGAGGTTTAAGCGGCCTGCCGGTGGATTGGTGGAAAATGGGGGAGCACCTGATCGGCCTCCTGGGCGGCGTGACCCTGGCGGCGGCCGTTCAGATCCTTCCCCCCACCTGGAATTTGCCCTTGGCCATCCGGCCCTGGGAGCGATGGCTCGCCTTCGTGTGGCTACTTTGGCTTCTTCCCGTGTGGCTCATTGCCAACAACCTGGATTACTGGATCGCGGAGCGAGCCCTTCTTCCTTTGTGGGCGGGCAAGGTGGTGTGGAGTCTCCTCTTTCTTATCCTGGCCGGATTGATCCTCTACGGTTTTTTCGAGATTCGGCGGGGCCGGGCCTTTGTCACCTCGTGGCTTCCGAAGCGCTTGAGGGGAATCTTTCTTGCCTTCCTTTGGATCACCACCGTCATCGGAAGCTCCAAAACCATTCTGGCCGAGGGATTTACCACCACCTCCATCGGCTTCTTCGCGCTGGCAGCCCTCATTACCCTGTCTCTGCGGCCCAGCCGCGCCTCTAGATAAACTTACCGTTACTATTAAAATTTTCTTGACCCCTTGCTTTATTCCCTTCCATAGGCCATGCTTAAAAGTGATGAACAAGAATGAAATACAAATAAGAAAACTGATAAAAACTGAAGATTGGTAAAGCATGAGCCCAGAGATATTGACCATCAATCAAGTGGCCGACCTTCTTCACCTTCATGAGATGACGGTCTACCGACTTGCCAAGGAGGGTAAGCTCCCAGGTTTCAAGGTGGGCGGGCGATGGCGCTTTCAGCGCGACGCCCTGGAAACCTGGATGGTGGACCGGGCGCAGGTGGCCCGCCTGGAGGGGGAAGTTAAAAGGAAGAAGGACGCTTAAGGCCGACAGGAGAAGAAACGATGCCTGGCAAGAACATTCTGCTGGTGGACGACGAACCGGATCTGGTGCAGTTGGTCAGCTTGCGCCTGACCTCCGCCGGCTACGAAGTGGCGACAGCCATGGATGGACAGCAGGCGCTGGATCAGGTCAAGAAGGCCAAGCCCGACCTCATCATCTTGGATCTGATGCTGCCCAAGCTGGATGGCTACAAGGTCTGCCGCCTGCTCAAGTTCGATGAGCGGTACAAGGCGATCCCCGTCCTCATCTTCACGGCCCGGGCCCAGGCCCAGGACATCCAGCTCGCCATGGAGTGCGGCGCCGACGCCTATATGACCAAGCCCTTTGACGCGGCGGGCTTGCTTGCCAAGGTGAGCGAGCTCATGAACGAGGAGCGCGCCCCGCGAGGGGAAGCCTCTTAAAGGAAGAGCCCATGACGGCAGCCCGCAGGCGAGAACTTCTTTCGCAGTGGATCGATAAGCTGGAAGGGCGCCTGAATCTGGATCCCCTGATCCAGGAGGCCTGCGGGGCCCTTCTTCGCCTAAGCGGCGCCGACCGCTGCTCCATCATGGTGCTGGACTCCTCCACCGAGGAGCTGTCCGTCCGATGGGCGGAAGGGATCCGGGTCAAGCCCTTTGGCAAGGTCAAGTTCAAGCTGGGGGAAGGAATGTGCGGCTGGGTCGCCCAAGCGCAGAAGCCCCTGTACAGCTTTGACGTCACCAAGGAAAACCGGTTTCTTCCCTCGGCCGCTTCCCGCCCGCGTCCGCTGAAGCCGGTCCGGGCCTTCTGCTGTCTGCCCTTGACCTCGGAGGGCCGCGCCATCGGCGTGGTGAATCTCTCCACCTTCAAACCGAAGAGCCGGTTCAGCTCCTACGTCAAGCAGAGGCTGACCCAGGAGTTTTTGAGGAGGCTGGCCAAGGTCATCGCGCAGGCGGCCCTCCTGCGGGAAACCGAGGCGGCCTCGGAACGCTTCAGAAGGCTTCTTAAGAGCACCTCCGAGACGGTGGCCCAGGTCAGCCACGAGGTCCGCACCCCCTTGACCCTGATTACCGAAGGCGCGCAGCAGCTCTTGGACGGCATTCAAGGGCCGCTGGATCCCCGGCAAAAGGAGAGCCTCGAAAGGATCAAGGCGCAGACCGGGCGGATGCTTCGGCTGGTCAACGAGCTGTTGGACCTTTCCCGGATAGAGGCGGGCCGGCTCTCCCTTTACCGCAAACCCCTGGGGATGGGCGAATTGGTTCAAGAGGCGATTCACCGCTACGAACCGCTGATCGCTCCCCGCAAGCTCACCCTCCAGCTGGATTCGGTCCCGCCGGTCTATGGGGATCGCTCCCGCTTGACCCAGGTGGTGGAGAACCTCATCACCAATGCCGTGAAATTCACCTCCCCCAGCGGGGCCTTGGGGATCTCCTTGAAGGCCAAGGATCGTTGGGCCGAGCTGGGGGTGAGCGACACCGGGGCCGGAATGCCCAAGAGGGAGCAGGGGCGCCTTTTCGAGAAGTTCTTTCAAGGGAAGATGCCGGCCGGGTCGGTGGTGAAGGGAACGGGACTGGGCTTGACGATCGTCAAGGAGATCGTTCAGCTTCATGCCGGGACGATCCGCGTCCGGTCTCGAGCCGGCGAAGGGACAACCTTCACGGTGAGCCTTCCACTCTACAGCCCGGCCTTCGCCCTGACCGAGGAGTTTGGCGCGATGCGCCGGCAGTCGGCCCGCGAGGGGACGGCCCTGTGCTGCCAGCTGTTTACGGCCCATTCCCGGACCCCGGTTTCCTGGCGGGAGGCGGCGGCTCTTTTCTCAAGGCACGTCTCCCGGGAGGACCGGGTTTTGGACCATCCCGAGGGAGGCCTGGTCATCCTTTCCGTTTCCGATCCCGCCGGGTTTGAGGCGATGCGCAAGCGCCTCGAGGGGGTGTTGAGCGCTCATCCGGAGATGATTCCCCCTTCCGGGATCGGCTGGGGATGGGCCTTGGTTCCGCAGGAGGCCGCCGACCTCGCCGAAGCCCTGCGCCTGGCCCGCGAGCGCGGCCAGGCGCGTTCGGAGAATTTGGTCAAGAGCATCCGGGCCCTGGGAGATTAAGTGGGAGCCATCAGGTCGTCCGAAGAGAAGCTGGTCGAGGAGGGGCTGATCACGGCCGAGCAGCTGAATCAGGCCCGCGCCGAGGCGGCGCGAAAGGGCCAATCGGTCCGGCAGGCCCTGGTGAGCTTGGGGGCGATCGATCCCAAGGCCCTGGCCCACTGGTTGAGCCGCGAGCTGAACCTTCCCCAGGTGGAGCTTAAGACCTATCTCGTGGATACCCAGGTGGTGGATCTGATTCCGGAGGCCTTGGCCAGGAAGCACCGGGTGATCCCCCTGTTCAAGGTGGGCTCCGCGCTGACCGTCGCGACCGCCGATCCGCTCAACCTCGCGGCCCTGGACGATCTGCGGTTGAAGAGCGGCTTGAACGTGGAGCCGGTGGTCGCCACCGACGAGGAGATCGGCCAGGCCCTGGAGGAATATTACGGAGCCAAGGGCCGGTGGGACGAAATGGTCTCCCACCTGACCCAGGAGCGCCTGGGGATGGCGACGGGCGCCGAGCCGGAGCTCGCGAAGCTCAAAGGGCTCGTGGAGGAGCCGCCGATCGTGCGCCTGGTGAATCTCCTCCTGGCCGACGCGATCCACTGCCGCGCCTCCGACATCCACCTGGAGCCGGAGAGGGAGCTCTTGAAGGTCCGCTTCAGGGTGGACGGTCTCTTGAGGGAGTCGAGCGCCCTCCCCAAGCACCTGGAATCTGCCGTGATCTCCCGCATCAAGATCCTGGCCAGCCTCGACATTGCCGAGCGCCGCAAGCCGCAGGACGGCCGTTTCCGAGTTTCGATGGAGGGCCATGAGGTGGACCTGCGCGTCTCCGTGATGCCGGCGATCGACGGAGAAACGGTGGTTCTGCGCCTTCTGGACGCCTCCGGGCTTCAGTTGGACTTGAATCAGCTGGGCATGGAGCCCGAGCTTCTGGCCCGGTATCAGACTCTTCTCAAGCGCCCCTGGGGGATCCTCCTGGTCACGGGGCCCACAGGGTCGGGTAAGACCACCACCCTCTACGCCTCCCTGGCCACCCTCAATGCCGGCCAGCAGAACATCGTGACGATCGAGGATCCGGTCGAGTACCGGCTCAAGGGGATCCGGCAGATTCCGATCAACCCGGCGGTGGGCCTCACCTTTGCCTCGGGTTTGCGCTCCATCCTGCGCCAGGACCCGGATGTGATCCTGGTGGGGGAGATCCGCGACCGGGAGACGGCCGAGACCGCCGTCCAGGCGGCCCTCACCGGACACCTCGTTCTTTCCACCCTGCACACGAACGACGCCCCCACCGCGATCACCCGCTTGATCGACATGGGGATGGAGCCGTTTCTGGTCGCTTCCAGCGTGATCGGCGTGGCGGCCCAGCGGCTGGTTCGGACGGTCTGCCCCGAGTGCAAGGCCCCCCGGAAGGGCTGCCGAAAATGCGGGAACACCGGCTACAAGGGAAGGATCGGAGTCTTTGAGCTGATGGTTATGAACGATGAGCTGGGCCGGCTGACCGTGGCCAAGGCCCCCACCGACCAGCTGCGCGCCTGCGCCTGCCGGAGCGGGATGCGCCTCCTGCGGGAGGATGGGATGTTGAGGGCCTCCTCCGGCCTCACCACCCCCGAAGAGGTCTTGAGGGTCACCTAAGGGAGAGCAACAAGAGCATGCCGACCTTCACCTATCAAGCCCGCGACGAATCGGGGCGGCTGGTCAAGGGAGCCCTGGAGGCGGACTCCCAGGCGGTTTTGGCCGAGCGGCTTCGGAAGATGGGCTATCTCGTCACCCGGATCGAAGAGGCGGCGCGGGGGATAGGGGGTTGGGCCGAGCTGCGCCTGGGGCGGGCCGTTTCCGGCGAGGATCTGCTCCTCACCTGTTTGCAGTTATCGGCCCTGGCCGGAGCCGGAGTCCCGCTCACCTCGAGCCTCAAGGCGGTTTCCTCCTCGCGCTCCAAGGAGAACGCCCTGCGGCAGGCCCTGGAGGGGGTGACCCATGAGGTTGAATCGGGATCCCGATTCTCGCAGGCCCTGGCCTGCCGCCGCGAAATCTTCCCGGAGCTGATGGTGAGCCTGGTGGAGGTGGGAGAGGCCACCGGAAAACTGGACCTTGTCCTCTCGCGCTTCGCCCGTTTCCTCGAGAAGGATCTGGCCTTGAGGCGGGAGATCCAGGGGGCGCTGACGTATCCCCTGCTGCTTCTGGCCGCTTCCAGTCTCCTCATCCTCTTTGTGGTCTCCTTTGTGGTGCCGCAGTTTGCCCTGGTTTTTTTGAAGGCCGGCATCCCCCTGCCGGCCCCCACCCGGTTTCTGCAGTGGGCCGCCCACCTCATCCAAAGCTACTGGTGGGCCCTGGGTTTTCTGGCGGTCTTGGGGACAGCCGCCGCGGCCTTCGCGTACCGCAAGGCGCCCATCCGTCTTAGGGTGGACCGGGCGCTGCTCACGCTTCCGGCGGCGGGGCCGCTTCTGTTGGCGTCGGCGGTCGCCCGCTTCTGCCGGACCTTGGCCACCCTGGCGGCCAGCGGTGTGGCCATCTTAACAGCCCTTCGGGTGGCCCGGCGCGTGGTGGGCAATCGGGCCCTGGTCCAAGAGGTTGAGCGGGTGGGCCAGGCGGTCGAACGGGGAGAGAGGATCGCCGCCGCCTTGAGCGTCGGCCGGGTCTTCTCGGCCGACGCGATCCAGATGATCCGCGTGGGGGAGGAGTCGGGAAGGCTTGATGAGATGCTGGAAAAGGTGGCCGACTTCTATGAACTTAAGGTAAGCTATACCCTAAAGCAAATGACGACTCTTCTGGAACCGGCCCTGCTGGTGGTCATGGGAGGGGTGACGGCTTTCATCATGGCTTCGCTCCTGCTTCCAATGTTCGACATGGTCAAGGTCCTTCAGCATGGAGGGTTGAGATGAAGCGGTCAAGGGGGTTCACGCTCATCGAGCTGATCATCGTGATCGCGGTGATCGCGATCTTGATCGGAATCGCCCTGCCGCGCCTTCGGGGAATGATCGATGAAGGCAACACGGCCAAGGCCGGGGCGGAACTGCGGGCCCTCCAGGCGGCGGTGGAATCGTACTACATCCACAACTCCAAAACCTATCCGGCCGACGGCTCCGTCACCTGGCAAACCGCCCTGACCGCCTCCACCACCAAACCCAAACTGATCGGCTCGGCCCTCACAGACCCCTTTTCGACCTCCAGCGCCCAGTACTCGTACGACAAGTCGTCCAACGGCCTCTACTACGTGATCTGGTCGGTGGGGCCGGACAACACCGCCGACATCACCGCGATCGGCACCGATGGGACCATCTCCGGCGGCCCCGATGACGATATCTATGTCTCCAACGGCACCTCCGGCACCGGCGGTTTCTAAAAGAACCCCGCGGTTCTGGCTCGGAATCCTTTTGGCCTTCTGCACCGGGGTGGGGCTGTCCCTCTTCGCCTTTTTTGTCCGCGGCGGGGCTGAATCCTGGGCCGTTTTCGCTCTGGGGGTGGCCTCCTCCTCTTTTCTCATCGCCTACCTTCTGGTGGATTTCCGCAAGACGGCCGAGGTGAAGAAGCAGGTGGTTCAGCGGACCCTGGAGCTCCAGGAGGCAAACCGGCGGCTGAAGGAGCTCTCCAGGCTCAAGGACGAATTCATCGCCTCCGTCTCCCACGAGCTGCGCACCCCCTTGACCGTCATCCAAGAAGGAGTGGTTCAGGTTTTGGAGGGAATTTGCGGGCCCGCCAGCCCCGCCCAACGGCAGTCTCTCTCGATCGCCGTGAGGAACATCGAGCGCTTAAGGCGCCTGATCGAGGATCTCCTGGACATCTCCAAGATTGAAACCGGCAGGATGGTCCTGAATCTGGAGACCTTTGATCTGCGGGAGGTTGTTCGGGAGGCGGGCCGGAGCTTCCTTCCGAGGATTCAGGGCAAGGGGCTTGAGCTGAAGATCCATCTTCCTGAAGGCAAGGTGGCTCTCTACGCGGATCGGGACAGGCTCGCCCAGGTTTTCTCCAACCTGCTGGACAACGCCCTGAAGTTCACGCGGAAGGGATTCATCGAGATCTGTGTTTTGGAGGAGAGTCGCCGCCAGATTGCCTGCAGGGTCTCGGACACCGGCTTGGGCCTTGCCCCGGAGTTTCTTTCAAAGCTCTTCCATAAATTTCAGCAGGCCCCCGGCGAGGCCGCCAACGGCGTGAAGGGAACCGGTCTGGGGCTGGCCATCTCCAAGGGAATCGTGGAGCTCCACGACGGCAGGATTTGGGCCGAGAGCCAACCGGGTCAGGGAACCCGCTTCACCTTCACCCTGCCGGTCAAAACCTTCCCCTCGCAGGCCCATGCGGCCTAAAGCCCTCCCGGGATTCACCCTGCTGGAGGTGATGATCGCCGTGGTCCTGCTGACCGGCGCCGTCGCGGCGTCCGCCCTTGTTTTCAGCCGGGCCATTTTTATGACCGCCGACACCGAAACCCTGACGCAGGCGTCGGCCCTCGCCCAGGAGAAGCTGGAGTCTTTGCGGGGAGGTTCTTTCGCCGCCATCGCCAGCGAACCCAAGGCCGCCGTCCCGGGCTGGAGCGGTTTTTCGCGGGAGGTCGAGGTCAGCCAGCCTGCCGGAACCAACAGCGATTTCAAACAGATCGGGGTGACCGTTTACTGGGACACCGTGGATGGGGAGCTTTCGACGGATCTCACCACCTATGTGGCGAATGTGTCGAACAATTGACGTGCCGAAAGCACGTCATCGCGAGTCCCGCCAACGAACTTTGGCGGGACGTGGCGATCTCGGACTGACCCTGATTGAACTTCTCATCGCCCTGCTTCTGGCGGGAGTTCTCATGACGGCGGCAGCCATGTCGTTGAATCCCATCCTGCTGGCCTGGTCCAGCCAAATGGACCGGATAGAGCTCAACCGCCAGCTTCAGCATGGCCTGGAACGGGCCGTCCGGGATCTGCGAGGCGCGACAAATCTGGCCAACGACACCAACGACGCCATCCGTTACACCTTAAGGGAAAGCGGCGTGAGCAACTCCTACATCCTTTATCTTTACCACGCCGACGACACCTGGCCGCCCGCCTTCAACCAGACGGCCTACCAACTGCGTAAGGCCAGCCTGACCGGAGGGATCAACGGCACCTTCACCTACGGCGGCGGGGACCTCCTGATGCGGGATGTTCAGCCGCCGGCCGCCTCGGACCTGTCGGTGAGCGGTTCGTTGGCGACGTTGGATCTCACCTTGGTTCGCAAGACGGACGAAACCTTCCGGCTGGTGGAGAAGGTCAAGAGGCGGAACTAAGATGCGGGGCTCTGTGATGATCATGGCGCTGGCGCTCACGATTCTCCTGGTGGGCCTGGTGGGCGGCTATCTCTTTACCGTGGGAGTCTTGATCACGAACAGCGGCTGGGAGGAAACCGACGCCAAGACCTTGTGGCTGGCGGAGGCCGGTTTGCAAAAAGGGATCTGGAACCTGAAAACCCCCGCCGGAAGCGGCGGGCAAGGAGAGAACTGGACGACGGCAGGCACGACAGAAAACCTCGGTGCCGGGAGTTACACAATGGTTGTCACAAGATATGACTTTGCGCTGGGCACAAACGGAGGAACTGCCTCCGCCTCCTCACAATCAGCACAAGGACAGCGCGCTTCAAAAGCGATTGATGGGGATGATGAGAGTCGATGGGAATCGGATAACGTTCCAAGCTCGGCCGCGCCGGAACATATTGTCATCAGTTTTCCCTACCCGCTCACTTTGAACAAGGTTCGTTTTGTAGCGCACTCTTCGAATCAGCGGCCGGTGGATTACACTTGGGGAGTCTCGACGGACGGCTCGGCTTACGCAGTTGTCGTCACCGTAACAGGAAATGCCGCCACGGACCGCACCGACACGTTCGGTGCGCAGTCAAATGTCAACCATTTGAAACTCATAGTTACGGCGATCGGGGGCGGCCAAAAAGGAGTCGGTATTTCCAAGCTCGAGGCGATTGGGAGTAAAATCACCTCAATCGGCACCTTGACCGCCACCGGGCAGACGTACACCCGAACCATTTCGCAAACGGTGGCGGCGGACGACGGCTCGCCGCAGAATCAAGTGGCCTATTACGAACCGGACTGGGCGGAGGAATGAAAACCAAGCGAATCCTGGCGATCGAGCTGGGCGGCACGAGCTTCAAGCTGGCGGCGGCCGAAGTGACCGACGGCAAACCGACCCTCACCCGGGTCCGCCGCCTTCCCCTGGCAGCCCCAACCGACGAGGCTTCGCGCCGGAAGACCCTCGAGGAGCTCCTTTCCGGGATCGCGCGGGACGCGAAAACCAACGTTGTCGCTCTCGTGGACGATCCCTTCGCCTTCGTGGGGCCTCTCCTGGTTCCGCCCATGCCCTCCGGCGAGCTGGCCGGAGCGGTCCATTTTGAGCTTCAGCGCGGCCTCCCCATCCCGCCGGAGGAAGCGGTCGTGGATTATGAAATCTCCGGAGGGGTGGAGAGCCAGGGGGTCAAGAAGCTCAAGCTTCTTGTCGGCGCCCTCCCCCAGCAGACGGTCAACAGCCAGCTTGCCTTCTTGGCGCGGGCCGGCCTAAAGCCCAGCCGGCTTATTCCCAGGGCGCAGGCGACGGCCGCCTGGTCCAAAGAGGGGGCGGATCCTTCCGCCGCCAGCCGCGGCATCCTTCGCGTCGGAGGGACCTCTTCGGAGTTTCTCGTGACAAGGGGCGGCCAGATCCTTTTTGTCAGGAAGATCCCGGTCTCCGGGGGAGATTTCACGCGAGGGATGACGGCCGTTCTGATGACGGCCGCGGGCCAGGTGGGTTTGACCGAAGCCGAGGCCGAGACGGTCAAGCGGACGGTCGGCATACCCTCACCCGAATCCAGCAATCCGGCGACCCAGGGAATTCCGGCTTCCCAGATTCTGGCCATGCTGCGGGGCAGTCTCGATCGCCTGGCCGTGGAGGTGGAGCGCTCGATCGCCTTCTATGGAGAGTCTCAAGGCGGCGGATCGAGCTTGGGAGAGCTTATCCTCGCCGGAGGCGGGGCGCACCTGAAAGGGTTGGACCAGTGGCTGGCGAAGAGACTTGGGATTCCGGTGACCGCGCCCGACCCTCTGGCCGGCAGGGCCGTCGCCGCCGGGGCTGTTGAGGAAAATGTGGCAACCGCGCCCTTGAGCCTGGCGGCGGTGCTGGGGGCTGTGGAGCTTTCCGCGGCGGGCGCGGGGCTTAATCTCTTGCCCCGCCAGATCAGGGAGGCCGCCCAGACTCAAGCCAGGCGTTCGGTCCTGGCGGGATCGATCGGCGCGGCGGCGGCCGTCCTGCTTGTGGTGAAGGCTGGGATGGGGATTTACCAGGGGGCGCTTGAGAAAGAGCTGGCCGCCCTCCGGGTCGAACAGTCCGCGGTGATGTCCCAGCACGCCGCGGCCCAGACGACCTTAAGCGCCTACGAGCTTCTTCGAACCCAGCCCCCCCTGGAGGAGATCTTCAAGGAGTTGGGCCATGCCGTTCCGGCCCACGCGTACCTGACCCATTTGACCTGGCAGGAGGGTAAGTGGGCCCTTCAGGGCAAGGTTCGTGAGGTCACCCGAACGGCCGACGCGGTGCTCAACGATTTCCTGCGGGCCCTCTCCGAGGGACCTTTTACCGAGGTGCGGTTGATCGGGAGCCGGCAGGTGGAGGGGAGCATTCCCAGGGAGTCCGAGTTTGAAGTGAGCTGTCTCTTAAAGTGAAGATGACCCCGCCCCTTCTACGCGCTCTGAAGAAGGTCCAAGGGATGGCCGGGCCGCTTCTTGAGGCGGTCAGGAAAAAACCCAAATGGCTTGGGCCCCTGGCGGCTCTCGGGCTGATCGTTATCCTCTGGTCCCTCTACGCCGTCCCCTTGGGCCGGATCCGAAAGCTTCAAGCCGGCCTCCTGCCGTTGAAGGAGCAGGTCGCGCGGGCTCAAGAGGTGATCCAAAGGGCGCGCCAGGTGAATCTGGCCGCTTTGCCGGCGGCCGACGCCTTGCCCCAGGTGCTGGAGGAGCTCAACGCCTTGGCGCGCCAGCACGAGGTTCAATTGGTCAAGACAGCCCCCCAGCCGACACGCCCGGCGGAATCCCGGGGGCTGGTGATCCTGCCGCTTGAGCTTCAGGTGGAGGCGGAGTACCGGAATCTCGGGGAATTCTTGGGGGCTCTGCGAAGGGCGCCGGGCCTGGGCGTGCCGCTGACGCGCCGGATTGCCCTCGGCAGAGAAGAGAGGCTGCTACCGCGGCTTACGGCGACGCTGACGATCGACCTCATTTTAAGCGAGGCGCCCGGTGGCTCCTAAAAAAGAGAAGGTGGTCCTGGCCGTCTTGGCGGCGCTGGCCGCGGTGGTCTGGGTGAGGGGTCTCACCGCCCGTCCGGCAAGGCCCCAACGATCCGCGGCGGCCCCCTCGCTCTCCGGCGCGGCCGTCAGGGGCGCGGGCCAGGGGGCCCAGAAGATGACCTCCCGCTTCACCGAATGGGCCGACAGCCCCTTCCTGGTGGAGCGCCGCGGCCGCCCCGATACGAAAGCGGTGCAAGTTCCTGATTCGGGGGGAAGGGCTCTTGCCGTAAGCGGAATCCTTTGGGATCCCAAGGGTTCTTCGGCCATCGTCAACGGACTGCTGGTCGGCGTGGGGGACGAGGTGGGCGGCTGGAAGGTTCTGGAGATCCAGAGGGATAAGGTGGTCCTGACCGACGGGGCCAACCTCGAAACCCTCACCGTGGAATAGGGGGTCTCTTTTTTTCGGCCCATAGGTAGACGCCTGTCTGGTATAAGAGTGTCTGATGCGGGAACGGGTGATCTTGCTGGTGGACATGGACGCCTTCTTCGCCTCCTGCGAGCAGGCGGCCGACCCGCGGCTTGCCGGCAAGCCGGTCATCGTCTGCGGCAATTTCAAAAAGCGCTCGGTGGTGGCCGCCTGCTCCTATGAAGCCAAGGCCCACGGCGTTGGCAACGGAATGCCGGTCCCCGAAGCGCTGGCCCTCTGTCCTGGGGCGGTGCTGGTGGCGGGAAATCCGGACAGGTACACCCGCGTCGCCCGCCTGATCTTTGAGGGGCTGATCCGCTACACGCCCCTTATCGAGATCGTCTCCATCGACGAGGCCTTCCTGGATGTGACCGACACCCACCCTCGCTTTGGATCGCCGCAGGCCATCGCGGTGGAAATTCAACGCCGCGTGGAGATGGAGTTTCACCTCTCCTGCACCGTGGGGATCGGGCCCAACAAACTGCTGGCCAAGCTGGCCGCCAAGCTGAACAAGCCGCGCGGCATCGGTCGGATCGGCCGCGAGGAGGTTCCCGACCTTTTAAAAAACCTTCCGGCGGATAAGGTCAACGGCATCGGGCCGGCCATCACCAGAACCCTTCTTTCGATGGGGATCGCCACCTTGGGAGAGCTGGCCCAGCTTCCCGTGTCAAGGCTGACCAGCCGCTTCGGCTTTTACGGGGAGCTTCTTTTCCGGATGGCCCGCGGGATCGATGAGAGCCCTGTGCTGCCGATCGATTCTCCGGAGGTAATCAAATCCATGGGCCATGCCTATACCCTGGATCAGGATACCCGGGATCCGGCGATCGTCCAGGGGACGTTGCTCAAACTCTCCGAGAAGGTGGGCCGCCGCTTGAGAGCCGCCGGTTTGCGCGGCAAGACGGTGTGGGTTGTTTTACGTTTTTCGGATTTCTCCGCGGTCAGCCGACAGAAGACCTTGGGCGAGGGCCTTTGCGAGGGCCTTGCCATCTACCGGGCCGCGGGCCGCTTGCTTGCCGAGATCTGGTCTGCCGGCGGCAGACCGGTCAGGCTGGTGGGGGTGGGGGTGTCGCATCTTCTGGCGGCCCCCGAGAACGTGGATCTCTGGGAGGACCGCCAGCGCCAGAGGCGCCTGACGGCGAGCTTGGACCGGATCAACGATTGCTTCGGAGAGGAGACGGCCTTCCGGGCGGCGACCCTGGTTCCCTTTACCGAGAAGACCCGCGGCTATTTTGGCCACCGTTGGTTTTAGCCGCCTCCGGAGCATCCTTTTTCCTTTCCAACAGGAAAGGGGGTGTGCTATCTATAAGGAGGGCACCACACCCATGCGCAGACCTCTTGTTCTCCAAACGAGCCTATTTCTGCTGTGCGGGCTCCTCGCGGGAGTTGCCTGGGCGGCCCAGCGGGACATCGAGGTGGGCTCCGAGGAGGAGCGGCTAAGAAGGCCTCGAATCCTGGAAGTGCCAGAGCGGGCCGTCATCCCCGTCGAAATCCCTCCGGAGGAGCCACTCCCCGCCACCGCGGCAGACCTGCCACCTGTCCTGGTAGCCCAGGTTGTGATCGACGGAGCGACCGTCCTGCCGGAAAAGGAGGCCCGCCGGCTGACCGCCCCTGTGGAAGGCCGGACCGTTTCCCTCAAAGAGCTCCAAGAAACCACCCGCACCATCACCCGTTGGTATCGAGGCAAGGGGTACGTCACCTCCCGCGCCTTGGTTCCTGCCCAGACGGTTCAGAAGGGGAGCGTTCGCCTGCGGGTGGTGGAAGGGAAGGTGGGCCTGGTGAAGATAGAGGGAAACCGCCATTTCTCCACCGAGCTGCTTCAACGGTACCTCCGGATCCATTCCGGGGAGGTCTTCAACCTCTTCCGGGTTGAGGAAGGACTGGTCCAGCTCAATGCCCATCCGGATCGCAAAGCCAAGCTGGTCCTTACCCCTGCCAAGGAGCCGGAGACCTCGGACCTCATCCTGCAGGTGACCGACCAAGGACCCTTCCACGCCAACTACGGCGTGGATACCCTGGGAACCAAAGAGACCGGTTTGATCCGGCAGAGCTTAGGTCTGGCCCACGGAAATCTGACCGGCCATGACGACCAGCTCTTTGTGCGTGGCATCGTGACGGAGTTTGCCGGCCTCTGGGGTGGAGCCATGAGCTACCTCCGTCCTCTGACCCCGAGAGGAGCTGCCGCCAGCCTGGAGGTGAGCGGCGTCAAGTCTTCCGTGGGAGGGGACCTGAAGAATCTGATCGCCAAGGGGAATGCCCTCACCATCAGTCCCAGCCTGATCCTGCCGTGGGTGAAGCGAGCGGCCTTCGAGCTGGAGGCGACCGCCGGTTTTGACTTCAAAAGGGTTCGGACCTTCCGTGACGAAAGGAGCAACTCCAAGGACGACCTCCGGGTTTTTCGGGTGGGGACCAACCTCCTTTCGCAAGATGTCCGGGGCAGGAGTCTCATCGTTCAGGAACTCCGAGTAGGACTTCCCAACATCCTCGGCGGTTCCCATGGGGAAGAGGTAGCCGCCAGCCGGGCTAAGGCCGGTGGTTCCTTCATCCGATGGGTGGCGAATCTGGTGAGGATTCACCGGGGGCCTTGGGGTACCACCCTTGTCTTCCGGGGCTCTGGCCAACTGACGACCGACCGGCTGGTCCCGGCGGAACAGTTCCGACTGGGCGGTTTTGACACGGTGCGCGGCTACCCCGAGGGAGAATTCCTCGCCGACGCGGGCTACCAAGCCACGGTGGAGGTGCGCGCCCCGACGGAGAAGTTTCTTCCGGCTTGGGGGGGCCAAAGCTCCCCGTGGGGACGCCTGCGCCGCTCCCTGCTGGTGGTCGGTTTCTGGGATTTTGCCGAGGGGTTTGTGCGGGACCCAGCCGCCGGGGAGGATGCCGACATGCGCCTGGCCGGGGCCGGGTGTGGCCTGCGTCTGCGCCCCACCTCGGAATCGGTCCTGCAGGCCGATTTTGGCTGGGCCTTTGGCGACCGGGATGCCGAGAAGGACCGCCCCCGAATCCACCTGATCTGCCGGATTGGATTCTAAGAGCTAACTTTTTCGTCGTTCAATTTCTACTTGCTTTTCCATGTTTCATCGGCCATAGTTTAAGGTGAGTCGTTTCTAGTTCCAAGTCCCTTTAATAGTGCGTAACAGCTCCCCGAACGCGTGGCGCCGCCATCTTCTAGGCGCGGCGGCGCTGATCTTCCTGTGGGGCGCAGGGATCGATCCTCCCCCACTCCTCGCCCTGCCTTCCGGTACCGTCGTGGAGGACGGCTCCGTCGAAATGGAGCTGGCTTCCGACGCGAATCTTCACGTGCACGTCCTTTCCGAGAAGGCGATCCTGGGGCACTCAAGCTTTGACATTACCGCCCCCGAGACGGTCGAGATCCATCACCATCTGACAACTCCCTCCGCGGCCCTCCTCTCCCGCGTCTACGGCGGGGCCGCCTCCGAGATCGCCGGCACCCTGCTTTCCAATGGTCTATTCGCTCTGGTCAACCCGGCCGGCATCCACATCGCCGATTCGGCCACGATCGACGCGGCCAAAGGCTTTATCGCCTCAACCCTCAACATCTCCAACGCCAACTTCCTGGCTGGAAACCTTGTTTTCGAATCCTCTCCAGGCCAACCGTCGGGGGCCGTGGTCAACGAAGGCCGAATCCTCACCTACCCCGGAGAGCTGGTGGCCCTGCTGGGTGGAGCGGTGGAGAACAAGGGCTCGATTCTGGCGGAACTGGGCTCCATCGTTCTGGCTGCCGGCGAGAAGCTCACCCTTTCCTTCGACCGGCAGGGCTGGTTCGGCGTCACGGTGGAGGAGCCCCTTTCGGAGATCGCCACCGGACTGGACGGCAAGCCGGTTGCCGCAGCGGTGGAGCAATCGGGCACCCTCTCCGCCGCAGGCGGCCATATCCTGGTCAAGGCAGAGGCGCTCCCTGGGCTCTTTGACAAGCTGGTCAGCCTTCCGGCCGGTTTGATCGAAGCCGCCAGTGTTGTCTACCGCAACGGCCAGGTGGAGCTGGTCGGCAAGGGGGGAACCCTCTCCCACTTTGGCGCGATCCGGGCCGACGGCACCGTGGAGGCTCCACGAGCTGGCGGCATCCTGGTTGAAGCGACCCGGATCCTCCAGGGAGGCACCATCAGCGCCAATGCAGGTGAGGGGGGTGCGGCCGGCAGCATCCAGTTGATCAGCGAGGAGACTACCAGTCTCTTGGCCGGCAGCCGAATAGAGGCCAGGGCCTCCGGGGCGGTTGGAGAGGGAGGGTCCATTCGGATAACTTCCACTTTGCCAAAGGTGAGCGGTTCCCTGTTCGTTGGGCCCGGCTCGGTCGTTGATGTGAGCGGCGGCTCCGAGGCGGGAGATGCCGGTTTTATTGAGTTAAGCGCACGTAGTGTGGAACTTTGGGGCGGCCGGCTGGCGGCGCGGGCGGCCGACGGCTCCTCGGGAGGGCGCCTCCTGATCGATCCCCTGGACCTCACCTTCGATACCTCCACCCAGGATGCTCCCACCAACGAGGCCAGCGGCACGCCGGACATCGCCTTCGATGACCCGGACACCGTCACCTCCACCACAGTGCAGATCGCCGACATCACCGGCTTTGCCGAGGCCTTCTTCCAGGCCGTCCGGGACATTATTGTGAACGCCGCCCTGACGATGGGCAACAACAACGATCTGCGTCTGGAGGCCGGCCGGGACATTAATCTCAACGCCAACGTTCGGGTCCAGGGGGGCAGCGGCCACATGACCCTGATCGCCGATGCCGACTTCTCTGGCGACGGGGGAGCCGCCTCAGACGGGGACGGGACGATCAACCAGGCGGCGGGGGTGACGATCCAGTCGGGTGACGGGGACGTTGTCCTCCAGACGGCCGAAGACTTCACCGTCCGGACCATCGCGGGCGGCAACGGCGGGACCGTCTCGATTACCTCCACCGATGGGAATATTCTGGATGATGGCGACGACTCCACCCGGATCACCACCGACGAGCTTACCCTCACCGCCAACGCCTCCGGCAAGGGAGCAGGCACCTCGGATGAGCTGGACACCAACCTCAATGAGCTGACGTTCGACGTCGGCTCCGGCGGGGCCAAGGTCCGGGATTCCGGCTCCTTCACCCTGAAGGCCCCCACCGTGGCCTCCGGCGGCTCCCTGGACCTCCGATCCGATAACGATCTGACGATTGATAACAATGCGGCCGTGACGGTAAGCGGGTCAGGTACCCTTACCTTGATCGCCGATGCCGACGCCAGCGGGGCCGGCGGCCTCACCATGAACAGCGGCTCCTCCCTCGTAAGCGGCAGCGGCAAGATCACCCTGGACGCTGGCGACAACGTGGATCTTCGGACCGTCACCTCAGACAGCGGCGACATCGAGGCTTCCTCCGATGATGATGTCAGGGTCCGCAATAATATGACGACCGCCGGCGCCGGCAAGATCACCCTCACCGCCGACAGCAATGGAAACGGCAGCGGCACCTTTATCCAGGATAGCGGGGTTACCGTCGCAACCGGCGGCGGCGACATCGCCATCAGCGGCGCCGACGACATGACCCTGCGCACGATCAACGCCGGCGCCGGCGATCTCACGATCACCGCCGTCGGCAGCAACATCAACGATGACAACAGCAACACCACGAAGCTCACGGCCGACAAGCTCACCCTGACCGGCAACCGGATTGGGAACACGGGCAACAACCAGATCGACACGAGCGTCAACGAGATTGACGTCACCGCTGGCGGCGACCTCCTCTTGACCAATGACAAAACCCTGCTGGTCACCAACGCCACGGCCAACGGCAGTGGCAGCGACATCACGCTGGTCACTACAAGCGGTGATCTGCTGATCAATCTCGTTTCTGCGACAGGGGACCTGGTGACGCTCACGGCGGCGGGGGCCATCACCGAATCCGGGTCGGATGCCGGGTCGGACCTTCTGGCCAGTCAGGCAGCCCTTTCGGCCGCCAGCGGGATCGGGACCTCGGGCGACTCCCTGGAGACCACCCTGACCACCCTGGCGGCCCAGACCACCTCCTCCGGAGGGGTTTTCATTTCCAATACAGGAACCCTCTCCCTGGGAACGGTCGGTTCCTTGACCGGGGTGACGGCCGCCGGCGGCGGGATCAGAATCACGGCCAGCTCTCCCCTGACCGTGGATAACGCGATAGCGGATGCCTCTGGCGGAACGATCGAGCTGACCGCCTCCGGCAGTGCCGCCGCCGATGACCTGACCCTGAATGCCAATGTGACCGCCTCCGGCGGAAACGGCTCGGTCAGCCTGGAGGCCGGCGACGGCATCACCCACAGCGCTGGGGTGGCGGTCTCGGCGGCCGGGGCGGGGACCATCACCTACACGGCCGGCACAGGAACCTCGGCAGGGGTGATCACGGTGAGCGGGCCCATCACGAGCCAGCAGGGGGAGGTAAAGCTGAGCGCCTCGGACGGCGTGACCCTCTCCGGGGCAGGGGCCGATGTCACCACGAGCGGCCCCTACACGGTGGATGCCGACAGCGATGACGACGCCGCCGGAACCTACACGCAAAACAACGCCGGCTCGGCCGTTGCCGTCACCGACAACACCGTCTCCATCACGGCTGCCGACATCGCCTTAACCGGGACCCTCGCCAGCGGTTCCGGCGACATCTCCTTTATACCCTCCACCGCCGATCGGACGATCGGGATTGCCGGAGGGGCGGGTAACTTCAGCCTGACCACCGCGGAGCTAACCACCCAGCTCTCCTCCTCCGGGACGGTGACGATTGGGGTAAACGGCGGCACCGGGGCGGTCGACCTGAATACCTTGAGTCTCTCCGGCGAGAGCTTCCATTTCACGGTGCGCGGCGGCGATATCGGTTTTGATCAGATTACCCTGGCCGCCGGGAAGATCCTCCAGCTCATCTCGACGGGGGCCATCACCGACACCAACGCCGATACGGAGAACGTGACCATTTCAGGATCCGGTTCGGTCCTGCTGGACAGCGCCCTGGGGGTGGGCTCGGACGCCGATCGAGTCGAGACCAACGTCGAGACCCTGGCCGCCCGGGCCACGACCTCCGGAGGGGTCTTCATCACCGAGGCCAATGAAGTGACGCTCGGTACCGTGGCCGGCGTCACCGGTGTCACGACGGGAGATGGTTCCATTCAGGTCACCTCCGGCGGGCAGATGACCGCCGGCTTGGTCAACGCCGAAGGGGGCGACGCCACCCTGGTGACCGAAAGCGGCGACCTCCTGGTGGGTGATGTTTCGGCCGAGAACACGATCACCCTCACCTCCGCCGGCGCCATCGAGGAGGACGGAGAGGACGACGACCCCGACCTGACCGCGGAAACCATCGACCTAAACGCCGAGGAGGGGATCGGCTCCCAGGACACCCTGGAGCTGGCCACCACCGGCTCCACCATCTCCGCCGACACGACCGAAGGGGACATCGACCTCTCCAACGAGGCCGAGGATGGGTCCGACGTCACCCTCACCTCGCTCACCACCGAGGAAGGCAACCTCACCTTCTCCCAGACCGGCCAGGCCTCCCTCACCGTCCAGACCGCCACGACCCAGGAGGGAGAGATCAACATCACCAACGACGACGGGGACCTCACGGTGGATACCGCAACGGCAACAGGAGGAGACCTCTCCTTAACCACAGTGAACTCCGGAAATGTGAGTGTGGACGATGTTCAGGCGGACGACGATCTGACGGTTAACTCTGCTGGTTCGATCACCGAGTCGGGTGCGGACGCGGCGGCGGATCTGACGGCCGACGATCTCGATCTTTCGGCCGAGGATGGAATTGGCAGCGCGGCGGCCCCCATTGAAACCAACGCGGATACCTGGACCCTCGAGGCGGATGAGAACGGAATCTTCTTGAGGGATTTGGGGGACGTGACCTTGCTTGACTTCCTGCTGGCCGTCAACGGCTCTCTGGACCTTCGAGCCAATGGAACCTTGAGCTTAAGCGATCCCGTAGGGGTGACCGGGACAGGGACCCTGACCTTGGCCTCGGATGCCGATGGCAACGGCACCGGCAGCTTCACCCAGGCGGCGGGCCAGGACCTCACCTCGGAGGGAGGCACCCTCACCGTGACCGTGGGGGATGCAGACTCCGGAGGAGGCAACCTTTCGGTTCGGACGATCAACGCGGGAGCCGGCACGGTGAGCCTGATCAGCCGGGGAGGGAGCATCTTGGAAGCTGCGCCGGGTGGCTCCCTGGTGACGGGGAACACGGTCAACCTCACCGCGGATCAGAGCATCGGAAATGCCGGTTCACCGGTTCGCACCAACGCGTCGACCGCCGCCTCCCTGAACGCCCAGACCACGGCGGGCGACATCTTCCTTACGGAACTGAACGACGTTCTTCTGGGCAGCCTCACGGCGGGAGGGAACATCACCGTCACGAACCTCATCGGCAACCTGCTGGTCAACACGGTGATAGCCGGGGGAAGCGTCTCCCTCACGGCCCAAGCCGGAGACATCCTGGACAACAATGGAGACGGCCTGAACCTCAAGGCAACGGGGAGCTCCTCCCTAAGCGCCTCCGGCGTCGTTGGAACTCTCCAGGATCCGCTGGACGTTTTCGTCAACAACGGCTCCTTGAGCGTCTCGGCGGCCTCCGAGCTTCTTGGGATTTCCGTGGATGTAAGCGGCTTCCTCTCCCCCGTCGCTGCCCTGGCGGTGCCTGTGCCGGCCCCGCCCGGCTTTGTGATCTTCAACGAGCAGATCATTTTCTTCCCCGAGCTTCCCTTATCGCTCGAAGGGGATCTCATGAGCCAAATTCTCTCTTTCTTAACGCAGGTCGAGAACCAGCGCCGCCTCCAAGGCCTGGCGGTCTAACCCCAGCCCAAAGTCCACTTTTACAAGATTTTTTTCCATCCCTTGTTTTTTCCGGTTCCGCAGGCCATACTTAGGGTGAGGGGCAAGTTGGCAAGTGTGGTAAAGGTTCTTTAACAACACATCATAGCGGGGACCTGTCTCAAGGCACACCTGTCGTAAGGCAGGGTCGCAAAGCTAGAGGGTCCGCCAAAGTTCTCCGGCGGATAGCCAGTTGCCAGGTCAAGATTCCAGATTCAGGCCCTCGCGCTCTTAACCGCGGAGGGCCTATTTCATGTCTAGGAATCTGTTGTGGAGTCTCGGGGTCTTGAGTTTGGCAGCGCTTTTCGGTTTCTTCCTCAATACCCTTGTTTCAAATACCTACGCAGAAACTTCTGTTTTCTCTTCTCTGGCAAGCCCGACCTTAGAGACCAGGCAGCTTTCCTCTGGCGCTTCTGTCCCTGCGATGCCCGGCTTGGCTTCTCCGATTGCCTCCAGCACGCGGGGTTCTACCCGGGTGGTGGAACTGCCCAACCGGATTAGCCTGGATCGGCTTCGCCGGGAGAATTACCGCTATCCGGATCATGACTTGGCGAATCGGTTGGTGGAGGTGGCGACCGAGCGTCCGCCCCTCTTCGGATCGGATTTCTAACTGGGAGAGGCCTTATGGGCTGGCGCTCTCTTTATTTAAGGCGAGGTTAGTCGTACCGTTCGTAGTGGATTTGGCTCTTGGCGAACCCCATCTCCAGGCAGGTTTTCTCCACCGCCTGGATCATGTCCCATAGCCCGCAGATCATCAGCGCTTTCTCCGGTCCGGGCTTGACGCAGCCGGCGAGCTTGGTCTGGACGTAGCCCACCTCACCCGTCCAGGGAACCGGGAGATGGCGGGGGCGTGAGATGGTGGGGACAAAGCGAAAATTGGGACGCGCCTTCTCCAGTTCGTCCCACCTCTGGCGGTAAAGGATCTCGTCCTCGTAGCGCACCCCGAAAAGGAGGGTGATGGCGGCCGGGCACCCCTGACGAAAGAGGGTTTCGATTTGGGACCGGAAGGGGGCGATCCCGGTTCCGGTGCCCACGAAGACAAGCTCTTTCGGCAAGGTCTTGGGCAGAAGGAAGGCCCCGTAAGGCCCGTCCACGTTCACCGAAGCCCCCTGCTTCAAACCAAAGAGCCAGGGTGTCACGAGCCCCTTTTCCACGAATTTCACGACAAGCTCCACCGCCCCCTGGTCGTGCGGCGGCGAGCAGATGGAGTAGGCCCGGCGGATCAGCCCCTCGGGACCCACCGGGGCGTGCAGCATCAGGAATTGTCCCGCCCGAAAGGAAAAGGCCTTGGGGTCGTCAAGGGTGAAGCGGAAATGCTTCACCGTGGGGGTAAGCTGCCGGATCTCGGTCAGCCGGGCCGGGACAGGGGGCTTGGCGATTTTAGGGCGCGGCTTCCTTTAGCTGCAGCCGGAGGTCGCCCCGCAGTTCATGCACTTGTAGCAGCTTCCGGAACGAACCATCATCGCCCCGCAGTCCGAGCAGGGCGGCGCGTCCACCTGTCCCTGGAAGGCCTGGCGGCTGGAGATGAGAGCCGAGGTGGTCCCGCTGGTGGCCGAGGGCGTGGTCACATCGGCCTGCTTGGCGGCCAGGTCGGTCACGGTGGAGGGGGGTGTCGGCTGGGACGCCGCCGGCAGGAACTTGAGCGCCATCCAGCGGAAGAGGTAGTCCAGGATCGATTGGGCGAACCGGATCTGCGGGTTGGAGGTGATGCCGGCGGGCTCAAACCGCATGTGGGAGAACTTCTTCACCAGCGCTTCCAGCGGCACGCCGTACTGCAGGGCCAGCGAAATCGCCGTGGCGAAGGCGTCCAGAAGCCCGGAGATCACCGTCCCTTCCTTGGACATCACGATGAAGATCTCACCGGGTTTGCCGTCGTCGTAAAGCCCCACCGTGAGGTAGCCGTCGTGGCCGGCGATGGAGAACTTGTGGGTGATGGCGCTGCGCTCATCGGAGAGGTAGCGGCGTTTGACCTGGCGTTTGCCGCCGGCCGAAACGCCCTTGCGCTCCTTCTCCTCCGCGGCGGATTCGCCCGGTCCCGCTTTTCCCGTGGACAAGGGCTGGACCTTCTTCGATCCGTCCCGGTAGATGGCGATCGCCTTGACGCCGATCTTCCAGGCCTGAAGGTAGGTTTCCATGATCTCTTCGGTGGTGGCCTGGGCGGGCACGTTGACCGTTTTCGAGATGGCCCCGCTGATGAAGGGTTGGACCGCTCCCATCATCCGGACGTGGCCCAGGTAATGGATGGAGCGGGTTCCCCGGGCGGCCTTGAAGGCGCAGTCGAAGACCGGAAGAAACTTGGGATCCAGCCCCGGCGCTCCCTCGATGGTCTCTTCCCGGTTCAGGTAATCGCAGACCGCCTTCGCTTGGGACTCCGCAAGCCCAAGCTTCTTCAAGGCGCGGGGGACGGTTTGGTTGACGATCTTCATCAGCCCGCCGCCCACCAGCTTCTTGTACTTGATGAGCGCGATGTCCGGCTCCACCCCGGTGGTGTCGCAGTCCATCATGAAGCCGATGGTCCCGGTCGGCGCCAGCACCGTGACCTGGGAATTCCGCACGCCGTTGGCCTGCCCCAAACGGAGGGCCTCCTCCCAGGTGTGGGCGGCGGCGGCAAAGAGATCCCTGGGCACCAGGCGGTCGTCCACCTGAATCAGGGCGTCCCGGTGCATCCGGATGACGGCGAGCTGGGGCTCCCGGTTCTTGGCAAAGCCGGCGTAGGGGCCCTTGACCCCGGCGATCTCGGTGGAGGTCCGGTAGGATTCCCCGCACAGGAGGGCGGTGACGGTGGCGGCATAGGCGCGCCCCTCGTCGGAATCGTACGGCAGTGAAAGGGACATGAGGAGGGCCCCCAGGTTCGCGTAGCCCAGGCCCAGCTCCCGGAAGCTCTTGGCGTTCTCGGTGATCTTCGGGGTGGGGTAGGAGGAGTTGTCCACGATGATGTCCATGGCGATGGTGAGGGTGCGGACCGCCGCTTGGAAATCGGCGATCAGGAAACGGTCCTCCTCATCCAGGAACTTCATCAGGTTCAAGCTCGCCAGGTTGCAGGCCGAATTGTCCAGGTGCATGTATTCGCTGCAGGGGTTGCTGGCGTTGATCCGGCCGGTCGCGGGGCAGGTGTGCCACCGGTTGATGGTGGTGTCGAACTGCATCCCCGGATCGCCGCAGTGCCAGGTGGCCTCGGCGATGAGATGCAGGAGCTCCCGGGCCGAGACCGTCTTCATGGGCTGGCCGCTGGTGGCGGCCTTGAGCTCCCAGGGCTTGTCCTGGAGGGCCGCCTCCATGAAGGCGTCGGTGGCCCGGACCGAGTTGTTCGCGTTCTGGAAGAAGACGCTCGAGTAGGCCTCCCCATCGAGCGAGGAATCGTAGCCGGAATCGACCAGCGTCCAGGCCTTCCTCTCCTCCTGCCATTTGCAGCGGATGAACTTCTCGATGTCCGGGTGGTCGGCGTTCAGCACCACCATCTTGGCGGCCCGGCGGGTTTTTCCGCCGGACTTGATCACGCCGGCGGAGGCGTCCGCCGCCTTCATGAAGGAAACCGGCCCCGAGGCGGTGCCTCCGCCGGCCAGGCGCTCTTCGCTGGACCTAATCGGCGAGAGATTCACCCCGGAGCCGGAGCCGTACTTGAAGATCATCCCCTCCACCTTGTACCACTCGAGGATCGACTCCATCGTGTCGTCCACCGACAGGATGAAGCAAGCGCTGCACTGGGGGCGCGGCTCGATGCCGACGTTGAACCAGACCGGCGAGTTGAAGCTGGCCCGCTGGGTCAGCAGGAGATGCGCCAGCTCCGCGCGGAAACTCTCCGTGTCCTGCGCTCCGGCGAAATAACCGTCCTGGATTCCCCATTGGGTGATGGTGTTGACGACGCGGCCGATCAACTGCTTGGCCGAGCGCTCCCGCTTGGGGCTGCCCAGCTGGCCGCGGAAGTATTTGGAGGCGACGACGTTGGTGGCGGTTTGAGACCAGGGGGAGGGGACCTCCACCTGGGTTTGCTCGAAGACCGTCTCCCCGTGCTCGTTCACAATGGAGGCGGTCCGAAGCTCCCACGTCAACTCCCGGTAAGGGTCGGCCTCCGGCGCGGTGAAGTGCCGCGGCACCGCCAGCCCCGTCAAGGAGGCGAGGTCCGGCTGATGGGAATCATCGGAATTGCCGTGGATGGCGCGCTCCATCTCGAAGGTTTCTTTTTCCTTGGGCATCCCACCCTCCCGTCTTAAAGAGATGGCGACAATACACCGTCACCAAAGAGTTCGACTCAAAAGAGAACGCGCTACCTTGAAACCTGCCCTGGGAATCTTGCGGACAACCGCTCGTGGGGGGTAAGCTTCCCTCGGGGAGCTTGAGGAATGAAGCCAACCTGTTTGATCAACCGCGGGGACCTCATCGGCCTAATTTCCTTAGACCAAGGAGGGCCTCCGGAACACCCCCCCGCCACAAGATCTTGAGGGCAGTTGCCTTTGTACCGCAACTGCTCGTGTTTTGTCAAGATCAAAATTCCCGGGTATAATGATCCCTGATGACCTCTCTGACCCGTGTGGCGCTGAAGGAATGGGCCGTGGTGGTGGAGGCCCTGGGGACCGGAGAACAGCTTCTCCTCTTCCGGAAAGGGGGGATCCGGGACCCGAAGGGAACCTTCCAGCTTCAGCACCCGGAGTTTCTCCTTTACCCCACCTGGGAGCACCAGACCGAAGACTCCCTGGCCGCCATCCGGCCGGAGTTCCGGGAGCGTTTCAAGAGCACTCTGGCCGGGGCGGCCCATCCGGCCCAGATCGCTTTCAAGATTTATGCCGGGACGGCCTTTTGCGCCGAGGTTCGAAGCGCCCGCCAGATGGAGGGCCTTGAAAAATACCACCTCTGGACGCCGCGGTTCTTTGAAGAGCGCCTGAAGTACCGCCCGGCCGCCCCCACGGTGGTGGTGGTCCTGCGGGCCTACCGGCTGAAGGCGCCGGTCCCTCATCCGGCCCTGCCCGAATATGCCGGCTGCAAATCGTGGGTTCCCCTCGCGGAGGGGATCTCCATCGAGGGGGCGGAGCCGGTGGTGGAGAACCGGAAATTTCGGGACGCCCTCAACGACATCAACAGCCGGCTTCAGCGGTAAGGGCCGGCCTCGTTGAACCGCCGCGAGATCTGTGGTAACCTTCTATAAAGCAAGGGGCGGTAACAGCTCCTTGCTTTTCGTGTCTTAAAGGAAACCATGACGAAAACACTTTGGCGGCCCGAGTTTGAGCACGATGCCTGCGGGGTCGGCTTCATTGCCGACGTTTCCGGGCGTCCCAGCCATCGGATCCTCCGGCTGGGCCTGCAGGGGGTCTGTTGCGTCACCCACCGGGGGGCGGTCTCGGCGGACGCCAAGACCGGAGACGGGGCCGGCGTCCTGACCCAGATCCCGCGCAAGCTCTTTGCCCGGGAGCTGGAGCGGCTGGGGCACGCCAAGGCGGACGTCAACGACCTGGCCGTGGGGATCTTCTTCCTTCCGCAGGATCCGGCTTCCCGCTCGGCGGCCAAGGGGATCGTGGACCGGATTGTCCGGGAGAAGGGGCTTCCTCTATATGGATGGCGGGAGGTGCCGGTGAACCCGGATGTCCTGGGAGACAAGGCCCTCTCCACCATGCCGGTGATCCAGCACTTGCTGGCGGGCCGGCCCGGCAAGGTTCCCCTGGAGGATTTCGAGCGGCACCTCTATTACACGAGGCGCCTCATCGAGAAGGCCTTCGCCCAGGCTCGCCTGGACAACTGCTACATCCCCTCCTTCTCGGCGCGCACCATCGTTTACAAGGGGCTCTTGGTGGCGCCCCAGCTCGCCCGCTTCTACGAGGACCTGACCGACCCGGCCTTTGAGACGGCCATCGCCCTCTTTCATCAGCGTTACTCCACCAACACCTTCCCGAACTGGGTCCTGGCGCAGCCCTTCCGGTATCTGGGCCACAACGGAGAGATCAACACCCTCCTGGGCAACCGCAACTGGATGCGGGCGCGCGAGCCCGAGCTGAAATCGCCCGTCTGGGGGGACCGGGTTCAGGATCTGGTCCCGATCATCCAGCCCGGCGGCTCCGACTCGGCGATGCTGGACAACGCGCTGGAGCTCCTGACCAACTCCGGCTACAGCCTCCTCAAGGCCATGACGATCCTGGTTCCGGAGGCCTGGCAGAACATGCCGGGAATGGAGCCCAAGGTGAAGGCCTTCTTCGAATTTCAAGCCTGCCTGTCGGAGCCGTGGGACGGGCCGGCGGCGCTCGCCGTCACCGACGGGGTCGTGGCGGCGGCCGCCCTGGACCGCAACGGCTTGCGGCCGGCCCGCTACAAGGTGACCCGCGACGGCTTGGTGGTGGTCGGCTCGGAGGTGGGTATCGTGGACCTGGACGACTCCCAGGTGATCGAGGCCGGCCGGCTGGGCCCCGGCAAGATGATCGCGGTGGACACCCAGCGCCAGAAACTCCTCCGGGACGAAGAGATCAAGCACGAGCTGGCGGTGCGCCACCCGTACCCGGTCTGGATCAAGGACCAGGTGCTTCGGGCCGACATCCTCAAGCTCAACGAAGGCAAGCCGCCGGTGGAGATGCCGGGCACCGATGATTCCGTTCTCATCCGAACCCTGAAGGGCTTCGGGCTGACCCAGGAGGATCTTCAGTTCATCGTCAAGGCGATGGCCGAAACCGGCAAGGAACCGGTCGGCTCGATGGGCGACGACGCCCCCCTGGCGATCCTTTCCACCAAGCCCAGGGTCATCTCCACCTACTTCAAACAGCTCTTTGCCCAGGTGACCAACCCGGCGATCGATCCCCTGCGGGAGAAGCTTGTCATGTCGCTCAACACCGCCCTGGGGCCCCGCGGCTCCATGCTGGAGGAGACTCCCCAGCATGCCAAGTGGGTGAAGTTCGGCTCGCCCGTTTTGACCCGCCCCGAGCTCCAATGGGTGGAGGGCCTGGCCGATCCCGCCTTCCGTTCGGCCCGGATCGAAACCCTCTTTCCGGTGAGCGCCGGCGTGGAAGGGCTGCGCCGGGCGATCCGCCGGCTGTGCGACGAGGCCGCCTCCGCCGTGGACGCCGGAAAGACAATCCTGATCCTCACCGATAAGGGAATGGATCCCCGGCGCGCCGCGATCCCCATGCCGCTGGCGGTGGGGGCGGTGCACCACAGCCTGATCCGGCAGGGCAAGCGGATGAGGGCCTCGATCGTCTGCGAGACCGGCCAGGTCTGGGACATTCACCATTACGCCCTTCTGATCGGCTTCGGGGCGGCGGCCATTCACCCGTACGCCGCTTTCCGGGCGATCGCCTGGCAAGCGGAGACCGGAGGCCTGAAGGCGGTTACCCCGGAAGCGGCCTTCGCCAACTACAAGAAATCGGTCGAGGACGGAATCCTCAAGATCATGTCCAAGATGGGGATCTCCTGCGTCTCGAGCTACCGGGGGGCGCAGATCTTCGAGGCGATCGGTCTGAACGAGGAGGTCGTGGAGACCTGCTTCGCCGGAACCACCTCCAGAATCGGCGGGGTGGGCTTCGAGTGGCTGGCGCGGGACGTCTTGGCCTTTCACGCGGCGGCCTTCGAGCCCGGCGGAACGCCCCAGCTCGACCCGGGCGGGTTTTACCGTTTCCGGCGGGACGGCGAGCTGCATGCCTTTAACCCGGCGGTTCTGGACGCCCTGCACACCGCGGTCCACACCGGCGAGTGGTCCGACTACGAAAAGTACGCCGAGCTGGTGAACGCCCGGGAGCCGATCTGCTTGAGGGACCTGCTGGATTTCGCGGAATCCCCGCGGCCGGTCCCGCTGGCGGAGGTGGAGCCGGTCGAGAAGATCCGGAAGCGCTTCTGCACCGCGGCGATGTCGTACGGGGCGCTCTCCAAGGAGACCCACGAGTGTTTGGCCGTGGCGATGAACCGGATCGGCGGCAAGTCGAACTCCGGCGAGGGCGGCGAGGACCCGGCCCGCTTCAAGCCCCTGCCCAACGGCGATTCGGCCTGCAGCGCCATCAAGCAGGTCGCCTCCGGACGCTTCGGGGTGACCCCGGAATATCTGGCCTCGGCCCGCGAGCTTGAGATCAAGATCGCCCAGGGTTCCAAGCCGGGCGAGGGGGGCCAGCTCCCGGGCCACAAGGTTTCCGAGGACATCGCCCGGGTGCGGCATTCCGTGCCCGGGGTGACCCTCATCTCGCCGCCCCCGCACCACGACATCTACTCGATCGAGGATTTGGCCCAGCTCATCTACGACCTGAAGCAGGCCAACGCGAAGGCCGGGGTCTGCGTGAAGCTGGTTTCCGAGGCCGGGGTCGGGACGATCGCCGCCGGGGTGGCCAAGGGGTATGCCGACGTGGTCCACATCGCCGGGCACGACGGCGGAACCGGGGCGAGCCCGATCTCCTCCATCAAGAACGCGGGCGCGCCCTGGGAGCTGGGGCTGGCGGAGACCCAGCAGGTTCTGGTGATGAACGACCTGCGCTCCCGAATCACGGTCCGGACCGACGGCGGAATGAAGACCGGCCGGGACATCGTGAAGGCGGCCCTCCTGGGGGCCGAGTCGTACAACTTTGGCACCGCGGCCCTGGTGGCGGCCGGCTGCTGCATGGTCCGGCAGTGCCACCTCAACACCTGCCCGGTCGGCGTGGCGACCCAGGACCCGAAGCTGCGCGCCAAATTCAAAAGCCCGCCGGATCTGGTGGTGAACTTCTTCACCTTTGTGGCCGAGGAGATCCGCCGGATCCTGGCCTCGTTGGGCTGCCGGACGCTGGAGGAGGTGGTGGGCCGGGTGGATCTCCTGAAGGTCAAGCCGAAGGCGCTGGCGCATCCCAAGTGGTCCACGATCGACTGGTCCATGCTCCTGGCCGATCCGGACCCGACCGGCCAGCGTCCCAAGCGGTGCCTGACCGGGCGCAACGACCGGGAGGGGGACACGCCGCTCGATTTCCAGATCTTGAAGGAGGCCACCCCAGCCCTGGAGGGCAGGGGCCGGGTCACCCTGCGCTTTCCCGTAAAGAACCATCAGCGGACCGTCGGGGCCCGGCTTTCCTATGAGATCGCCTGCCGGTACGGCGACGCCGGATTGCCCGGCGGTTCGGCCATCGAGGTGCAGTTGGCTGGCTCGGCCGGGCAGTCGCTGGGGGCCTTCCTCATCAACGGCGTGCGGCTCATCTTGACCGGCGACGCCAACGATTACGTGGGCAAGGGGATGCACGGCGGCGAGATCGTGATCAAACCCAGCCCGCGCGTTCCGGCCAAAGCCGAGGAGCTGGTCTTGATCGGCAACACCTGCCTCTACGGCGCCACCGGCGGCACCCTTTACGTGAACGGCAAAGCCGGCGAGCGCTTCTGCGTGCGCAACTCCGGCGGCCGGGCCGTCGTCGAGGGCTCCGGCGACCACAGCTGTGAGTACATGACCGGCGGGGTGGCGGTGTTCCTGGGAGCCACCGGCCGCAACTTCGGCGCCGGCATGACCGGAGGCCTGGCCTTTGTCCTGGACAGCGAAGGGACCTTTTCCCAGCGCCTCAATCCGGCCCTGGTGGAGCTTCACCGGGTGGAAGATCCGGAGGAGGAAGATCTGCTCAAGGCGATGATCCTCCGGCACGCGGAGCTCACCGGAAGCGCCAGGGCCAAGGAGATTCTGGCCGGCTGGTCCGCGATCCTGCCGGTCTTTTGGAAGGTCTCTCCTAAGAAAGAGGTCGTCAAGCTCGAGGCGGCCGTCGGCACCCCCAAGGAAGCGATCCAGGCCCCGCCAGCTCGTTAATCGTAGAAAACTTAGATTGAAACAAAAGATTTTACCTTGCCGGCAACCCGGAGCTGTGGCATACTTCTTGTGCAAAAAGGTGCCGGGATAAATCCTGGCACCTTTTACTAACCCAACGATGCGCAGCCCTTCGCAAAACAACAGCACAAGCGATCTTCCCAGACGCCTGATCGCTCTTATCCTCGCGTTGGCCCTTGCCTTCTCGCAGGCCGCCCCGGCCCTCGCCCTGCGGGCGAGCCAGCCGGAGGATCCCGCCGCCCTCGCCAGGATCCAGTCCGGTCTGGAGGAGGGCGGCCAGAAGGAGCTGCGCGGCATCACCCTGCGGCTCATCGATCTGAATCGCGAGCTTAAAAAGACACTTGAAGGCCGCGACTGGGGGGAGATGGGCCGCATCCTGGATAGGCTGGAACGCACCCACATCCCAGAATGGATTAGGCAGGACAAAGGAATCAAGGCCCTCCTCCTGGAGGCCCAGTGGTACCGGATTGCCTGGCTTACGTATCTGCAGATAGAGAAGATTGATGAGCTGCCGCCAGGAGATCCCCTGCCGGCCGCGATTCAGCGCGACCTGCAGGAGGCCTTGACCCTCATACCTCTCTTGCTGAAAGAGGAGAATGCCAAGCTCCTGGCGGAGGAGGCCTTGGCCCATTTGAGGCAGATTCTCATCGCCATCGTCAGCACCTTCTCCGCCCGCAGGGCCTCGGAGAGTTCCAGGGAGCCCCTCCTTAACGATCGCCAGATGAGAAACCATCTCTTTGACCATCCGGAGTGGGATCTGCCCGAGAGATCCATTTGGGTGCGCTTGGCCAAGGCCAACCTGAACAAGCTGCAGCCCCTGTCCCAGGAGGACGAGGAGTTCCTTGGCGCCACCTACCGGTTCCTGGCTTTCCTGACGCTGGCGGTGTACAGCTTTCATCCCGAGACGTTTAAGTCCCTTGACCCCGAGGAGATCGAGCTTCTCCACATGATCTGGGATGTCATCGTCGCCTACCGCGGCGGGGAAGAGATTTTCTGGGAGGAGATCCCAGAGCCGGCCCGGCTGGCGAAAGCTCTGGAGAGGGCGCTTAAGGGGCACAAGGTTCCGGAAAGATTGAGTGAGCTACGAGAGAAGGCCAAAGAGGGAAACCTCCGCTTCCTTTCTCTGTTGGCATCCGAAGGGTTGGGGCTGCTGGCCGAGGTGGCCAACCAGATGGCACTGCCGCAGACCCGCTTTAACCTTCTGGTGGCCTCCACCCACTGGGAGAAACCGGCAGAGGGAGATTTCTCTCTTGCGCCTCGAATCACCGATTTGGCCCAGGCGTCCCCCTCCCACCGCTTTGGGCAGTACCAAGCAGAGTCTTCGTGGGTCGAGACAATGCACGGTTTCTTGAGACATTACCGTCTTTTCCTTGAGGATGAATTCTTCCGAGAGATCATGGTCAAAAAGGGATTGCGCCTGCCGTCGGCCGACGAGCTTGAGAAGGATTTTAGGGATAGAAATCGCCAGGCCCTCGCGGCGAAGATGGAGGAAATCCAGAGAGCAGTCCAGACTTTGGAGGGGCTCGGCAACTCAAGATTTGCAGCCCTTACCTCCCCCCTCGTCCTGCTGATGCTGCTTCACCGACAGGTCATGTCAAGCCTTGCCCCGAAGGAGCGCCCGCCCCCTGATTCGGCCTCCGCCGGCCTGGAGGAAGGGAACCTCCCCCCCTGGAAGGACGGCGGAGAGCTCTACCCTGGCGGCGCAGAGCGCCTGGTGCCGGCTGCCTTTGTCCCAGTCCACCCTGCCTCCTACCTGCCCGGCTGGGATCGGTTAGGGATCTTTGCCTCTCTCTGGAATCTGGGGTCCAAGGTCCCAGGGCTGTTTGATCCCGCGCTCTCCGCGAGCGGCTTTCTTCACGGCAGTTTGCGGCCGGAGCTGCCTCTTCGAGTTAAACAGATCCTGAAAGAGGCCGGTCTCTCTTTGGAGGCGCGGATAGGACCTCCCGATCTCGGCTGGCAGGAACCGCTTGAGCCCCTCAACATCGAAGGCGGAAGAAACCTGGCTCGATTCGGCACCTCGGTCCCTGCCAGCTTGCCCGGGGAGCATCAGCTTCACATTGTTGTGCGTGAAAAAGGGGAAGAGTTCCAGGTGGGGCCTGCGGTTCGGATCCGGATCTATCCTCCCAATCCGGCCCAGGCGGCCCTTTTCCGCCATCTGAATGACAAGCTGGTGCTGGGGGATCTGGGTCCCGAGGAGTTGATCAAGCGGGTTGGCGAAAAGAGGTTGGCCTTGACCGACGCCTTCTCGGCCTTTGTGGCAAGCGAGTGTGCCAAGGTCCCCTCCTCGCCGAATCCCTGGTCGCTCACCAAGGTGAAAATGGGGGTCCTTCCCTCCGGCGATCCGCTCTGGATCGTTTGGACGCCGCCGGATCATCGGGCCAAGAGCGATCTCTCGAAGCAGAGAAGCCTTCCTGTCGTCGCGGAGCGCTCGAAGGATAAGCCCTGGCGTTTCGTGGTGGATCCGGAGGCGTCGGTCCCTGGTCAGGTGGCCGCCTTCCTTCCCAAGGAGACCGCTGTCACCGAGGCCGACCAGATTGCCTTCCTCGTGGAGCAGGCCTGGACCCAGAGGGAAAACGGCATGGCCTTTGGGGCCAATCTGGGAAGGGACTCCGGCAGCCCCGAGGCCAGGCGGGGCTGGATCAGCGGTGTCCCCTGGCGGCATACCGTGGATGAGATTCCCTCCAACGAGGTGAGGTGGCTGCGGAACACCGGCGGCGTCCAGCTAGGGCACCTGGCCAACGCCAGGACGACCACCTTCCTCTTGGAGGCGGCCGGCGCTCCCGCGGCTCACGACGAGATGATCCGGCAGGTGGAAGAACTTCTTCAGGCGATCCGAGACCGCGGCAAGGAAGCGGGGATTGACAGCTTCAACCTTTGGAGCGTTTCGGATGAGAGGGGGCGACAGAGGGTTTTTATCATACCCAGAAACCCCACCGCCTCCAAAAATCCCGCGGATTGGGGCAAGCCAATTGCCGATCAGAACTATTGGATACACGCCCCAGCGGGCGGCCTAAGCCGCCTGCTGGACCAAGGGGAGCTGACCAAGCTCCGGATTCCCTTTGACCCTGCCTCCCCCCTTGTGGCGGAGGGAACGCCGATCCTCAACCTTCCCATCGATTTTCTAGGACTGCACGGGACCCTTCCGGTGGCGGCGATCACCACCTTTGAGGACCCAGAACTGCCGGCCAGACTCGAGAAGGCCTTTGAGCGGGTGGGGGTGCCCCTGTCCCACCCGGTCCTCCAGGCCTTCATCCAGGATACGGCCCAGCAGAAAGGGGTCGTCCCTGTCCAGCCGGCGGACACGAAGGCGATCCTCGTGAAATTCCTGCAGGCGCTCCAGGAGTGGCAGAAACAAGGGGTTGGAGCTCTGGACCCACACCTCCGGAGCCTCTTCACAGACCGCCAGCTTCTTTCCGCGCTGGAGTCGGCCAAACCCGATCAGATCGATTGGTTTATTCAGGGCCTCTCGGCAGCGCTGGAGCAGCACCTGAAAGCCGAAGGGATCTCTTCCGATGATTCCAGACCAACCGCTTCATTTCCAAAGTCTGCCCCTCTTCGTCCTGGGCTTCCAACCGTCTTCCTGCTGCTGCAGCCGACACACGATTACCTGATTCGCATGGAGGATGGCCGCCTGCAGGTCCGCAACCGGGGAATAGGAGGCGGCCCGGCAACCGTTGCCCAGCAGATGGCCGCGCTCGGTGGAGAGGTCACAGCGGCGGCATTCCTTGCCGGCGAAGCAGGCCGAAAGGTTGCCGACGACCTTAAAGGGGCCGGCGATGTCCGTTTGTGGATGGTCGAGACGAGGAATCCGGCGCAGTGGGAGGCCGCAGAGAGTGAACGGTTGAGGGAATGGTCCGAGAAGAGCGTGGAGTTGGACCTTGCCGGTTCTCCCCCAAAGCCAGCACCGCCGCCTGTTGTGCAGGCCCTGAAGAGCCAAACAGAGGAGCTGTTTGTGGCCTGGGAAAAGGCCAGCGAGACATTGGGCTATTTAAGGAATCCAGCTCTTGCCATCGAGAGAGGGATTGAATCCGGCCCTTTTCGCCAAACCCGGGTCAGCATCAATGGGCCGGCTGGCCGATGGATCAGTCGGGGCCCCTCCATTCCCCAGGCGGAGTTTAAGCGTGCCCTGGAGGCCGTGCGCGATGAGATGCAAGGCCAGAAGACCCCAGGGAGACTCATCGTGGGAGAGCGTCTGCCGGAGGTGGACGGGTTGACTCCCTCCGAGGTCTTAAAGGAGCTCTTCGACTTGGCCAGCCAGGCGAAGTCATCAGGATGGTCGCTTCACATCGCCTCCAGCCAATCCTGGCCCGCCGAGGTCCACCGGAAATTCCTGGGGGCAGAACCCGACACCTACCATCTTTCGCTGGAAAGCTTAGGGATCATTCTGGAAGAGAAACCCGAGGAGCTCCGACATCGGCCGCTGGAGACAGCCCAGCTGGCCGATGAGCTCCGCCAGAAGTCCGGGGTCGGCCGAATGCTGGTTTCGTTGGGCGTGGGAGGGGAGATCTTGGTGAGTCCGCGCGGAAGGTATCAGGCGATTCCCTCTCCGGTTTTCGGCCTCTCCTACGTGACAGGCGGCCGGGACACGGTCCTGGCCGTTTTCTTATCGTTCCTGAAAACCGACTCGGGGGAGGCCGAAGCCCTGCTGGCCGGTGTGGCGGCGGAGGTCCTCCTGCTGGAGAGCTTTGGCCGGCGCCCCACGCTGGAGGACATTCAATCCAATCTCCACCGGGCGCAGGTGTATACCCTGCGGGAGAGTCCCAAGGCCGAGCCGCCGCCGGTCCCGGTGCAGCCCCCCCAGCCTTCCCAGATGAAGGCGCATCGATTTCTGGTGGGTCCCGTCGCTCTGACGCCGGACGTGGTCGGCTTAACCCCCTCTCTTGAGCAAATCCTTAAGGAAAAAGGAGGAGCCATTCCCTACCTGGTTCAGTTTCTGTGGCAGGATCAACTGGACACGTTTGAAAAGAGAGAAACCGGAACCACGCTGATCCTCCTCGGCCCCAAGCCGGCCAGCATCGAGGAGCAGAAGGAGAATCTTCGCAAAGCTCTCGAAGGAGAACTGGGGCCGCGAGGCGTCAAACTTCTTATCCGCTCCGCCAAAGATCCTGAGCTTGGCTCAAAGCAGATTGAGGAAGTGGTGGTAGATTCTTCCCAGACACTCGCCCAGTTCCTGATGGCCTTTGCCGGCCTGGAGGAGAAAGATCTTCCGGGAGCTGTTCAGCAGATCACCCTCGACACGATCGCCCTGGGCGGCAACCTCTAACCGCTTGCTCGCCTACTCGCCGCGGCGGTCGCAGACCCAGCGGTTGCCCCCCTGGGCCTTGACCCATTCCTTCAGCTCGGCGCCGATCTGGGCCACCTCGGCCACATGCGCCAGGGGGCGCTTGTCGTTGGTGACCACCGCGATCGAGATCGTCAGGAGGGTGAAGCGCCTCACCTGGCCGTCCCGGTCCTTGGCCTCGATGAAGCCGCGCCTGCGATCGGCCTCGGCGTAGAAGCTCGGGGCCGCCTGGGCGAATTCGGCCACCACCTTCCGGCAGATCCCTTCGGCGGCGGCGGGGGTGGTGAACAGGACGAAGTCGTCCCCGCCGATGTGGCCCAGGAAATCCTCCGGCGTGCCCAGCTCCCGCATGGCCAAAAGCAGGATCCTGGCCGTGGCCTTCAGGAGATCGTCCCCCCGCTCGAAGCCGTAGGTGTCGTTGAAGGCCTTGAACTTGTCCAGGTCGATGTAGCAGACGGCGATCGGTTTGGCCGTGTCCAGGCGGGCCTGGAGATCCTCCAGGATCGAGACGTTGCCGGGCAGCTTGGTGAGCGGATTGGCGTCCAGCGCCCGGGCCGTCCGGCGAAGGATCATCCGCACGCGGGCCGTGAGCTCCATCGGATCGAAGGGCTTCACCACGTAATCGTCGGCCCCGGCGTTTAAGCCCTTCACCTTGTCCAGGACCTCCCCCTTGGAGGTCAGCATGATGATCGGCAGGTGCTGAAGCAGGATGTCCTTCTTCAGGACCTGGCAGACCCCCAGGCCGTCCACGCGGGGCATCATGAAATCCAGGAGAATCAGGTTCGGGGTGGAGCGCCGGATGAGCTCCAGCGCCTCCTGGCCGTCGCGGGCCTCCTGCACCTCGTAGCCCTCCGCCTCCAGGGTGATGCGCAGGACGTCCCGGATGTCCGCCTCGTCGTCGACCACCAAGACGCGCTCCCGGGCCATCAGGGCACTCCCATCGCCGGCTTAAGAGGCGGCTGCCAGGGCAGGGTGAAGCTGAAGGTGGAGCCCTTTCCCGGAACGGAGTTCACCCAGATCTTTCCGCCGTGGGCCTCCACGATCCTCTTGACCAGGGTCAGCCCCAGCCCCGTTCCCTTGCGCTCCCGGTTGACCGGGTTGTCGGCCCGGAAGAATTCGGTGAACAGCTTCGGCAAATCGGCCGGGGCGATCCCCAGCCCCGTGTCGATCACGTTGATCTGGAGAAACTCCGGCCCCGGCGCCGCGGAAACGGTGATGACGCCGTCGGCGGGGGTGAACCGGATGGCGTTGGAGAGCAGGTTGATCAGGACCCGCTGAAGGCGGCTCTCGTCCGCCTGGAGGACCGGCAGCTTCGAGGGGACCTCCACCTTGAGGGTGAGGTTCTTCTCCTTAAGCTGCGGCATCAGGAGATCCGACACCGTGTCGGCCACGCGCGCGAGATCCACCTTCCGGATCTCCATGCCGACCCTTCCGGATTCGATGCGGGCGATGTCCAGCAGGTCCGAGATCAGGTTGGACAGGTAGTCGGTGTGCCGGCCGATCTTCTCCAGGCGTTCCCCCTGATCCTTGGTGACGGCCCCCAGCTTGCCCGCCCGCACCAGCGACGCGTACCCCTTGATGGAGGTGAGCGGGGTTCTTAGCTCGTGCGAGACGGCCGAGACGAAGTCCGACTTCATCTTGTTGAGGCGCGTGAGCTCCTCGTTGGCGCGGGCGAGTTCCGCCGTGCGCTCCTTGACCCGCTCCTCCAACTCGTCGTGAGAGCGCTTCAGGGCCTCGTAGAGCTCCAGGTTCTCGGCGGCCACCCCGACCTCGCTGGCCAGGATGGACAGGAGCTCCACGTCCCCGGTTTCGAGCCGGGGGTAGGGGGGGTTGTTTCCGGTCAAGAGAAAACCGGAGGGCTGGTTGTTCAAGGCGATCGGAACCACCGCGAAGCAGCGCACCCCCGCCGCCGGACCGACCCTGGAGGCCGGGGCCTGACCCTCCTCCGGGACGAAGAAGAGGGATTCCCCCGGATTCAGGACCGGATTCCGGACCATCTCGATGAGGCCCGAGAGGTTGAGCTTGCGCGCCTCCTCGGGCTCGAAGCCGGAGGTTGCGGCGATGCGCGGCCGGCCCGGGTGGTCGGCGGCCACCAAGCACAGAATGGAGCGCTCGAAACCCAGCCGGGTGACCACCGCCTCGGTGACCACCCGGCAGAGGTTCTCGACCGTTCGGACGGCCAGGATTTCACGCGAGAGCTCGTGCAGGACGTAGAGCCCGGCGATCTTCTTGTCCAGAGACTCCTGGGTGCGGGTGAGCTCCAGGTCGGTCTGCACGATGATCTTCGTGTTTTGATCCAGCTCGTCGCAGATCAGGTTGACCCGGTCGATCTGCTCCTGGTAGCCGGCCATCTGCCGGCGCAGGGCATCCAGGTTGGTCAGGAGATACCCGCCGATCAGGACCATGAACAGGCCATAGGCGACGCGCAGGAGGGCCGATTCCGACCAGGCGATCAAAAGGAGCATCAGAAGGCTTGCCCCGATGATGAGCTTCATTCCGGAGGTCATCTCGGCCTCATCTTACGTCGCCGAGACCGCCACCACAACGAGCGTTTCGTTGTGGAAATAACTGCGCCCCCTGAAGCCGGCCGCGCTTAGGGGGGCCTGCTCCCCGTAATCGTAAAAGCCGGCCAGGGGCGTGGTTTCCCCCAGCGCCTGCCGGATGGCGGCGATCTCCTGATCCAGCATCCGCCCAAAGAGCCGGGCCCTCGAGCAGGAGCTGAAGACCAGGCCAAACCGGGCCGTCCGTGGGGCCAGCTCCAGGGCCGCCTGTTCCGCCGCCCGCTGGGCCGCCTCCAGGGCCCGGGCCTTGGAGCCCATCATCAGGCGCACCTCGGCCCCCTGCGGCATCTCGCCGGCGTAAACGACCGAACCGTCCCGGTCCACCTTGAGGACATTCCTTAGCAGGTACTCCTCTTCGCCGGGGATCGGCATCCCCAGGGGATAGACGATGGACATGTCGGTCAGGGACTCGAGCTTCAGCGGAGAGGAGGGGCTTCCGAAATAGGTCTCGTAGAGATTGGCGGCCGACCGGTGATCCATCTCCCGGACGATGTTCGCCGCCGCCTTGGTCACCCGGCGGGGTTTTCCCAGAGGCTTCCAGCCGTGGCGCGCCCCGATCCCCACCAGGATCGGCCCGGCCAGAAGCACCCCGGCGACCGAGTTGGTGTAAACCTCTCCCTGATAATATTGGAACGTCCGGTTGAAGCCGAAATCGTCGGCGGCCGACCCGCCGGCGATGGGAAAACTCAAGCCCAGCACGTCCTGCGCCCCCCGGATCACCTCGGCGCCGTTGGCTGAGAGCCCGTCCGGGAACATGAGGAAGGCATGCGGGCTGGCCAGCCGCGCCTTCGAAACCTGGGCGGCCACCTCCTGCCCGGCCTGGCGGGGATCGTCGCTCACCCGAAGGCCGATGCCGGTGGCCACCTTCAAGGAGTCCGAGCGGATCGCCATCACCACGACCGACCGGCGGCGGGGGCCGGCCGCGAGGACCTCCCCGGCGGTGGAGCAGCCCACCAGGGGGGCCCCGCGGGTGACGCTCACGATCCCCGCCAGCAAGGTCTCCTGATCGAACCGGGTGGAGGCGAAAACCAGGATGAGATCCGGGTAGGGCTGGCCCATGGAATCGAGGGCCTTGACGGCCGCCTCGCAACCGGCCTGAAACGAGTCGGGTTGGCGGCTCGATCCTACCCCTACCCAAGTGGCCATTGCAGTAAGTGAGTATACTGGCGCCGGCAAGCAGGTGTCAATCGAAGCTGGGCTGTGGTATATTTTTCTAAGAGGAAATTTTAAGGGGACGTGGCGGAACTGGCATACGCGCGTGCTTGAGGGGCACGTGCCGCAAGGCTTGGAGGTTCAAATCCTCTCGTCCCCAATACTACACCCGTGATAAAATACTAGGCTCCAACTCATGAAACCAGCCAGGGTCTATCTCGATTTTCTCAATGGTTCTGCCGAGGCGGCCAACCCTTCCTCTTTATACGCGGAGGCCCGCCAGGCGGCGGCGCGCAAGGAGACCGCCCGGCTCCAGACGGCCCGCCTGATTGGCTCCCGGAGTGATGAGTTGATCTTTACCTCCTGCGGCACCGAGGCCAACGCCCTGGCGCTGCTGGGGTTGGCCCGGGCGCATGAGGCCAAAGGCCGCCACCTGGTGGTCTCGGCCATCGAACACCTCTCCATTCTTCATCTGGTCCGGCGCATGGAAAAGGAGGGGTGGCGGGTCACCTATCTCCCGGTTGATCGCGATGGCCTGGTGGATCCGGAGACGCTCGCGCGGGCGCTGGCGCCCGACACGGTGCTTGTCTCGATCCAATGGGCCAACCCGGAGGTGGGAACTCTTCAGCCGATGGCGGAGCTGGTCCGGCGGGTGAAAGCGCGCGGAATCCTTTTTCATACCGATGCCATAGCGGCGGTCGGCCAAGTGCCGGTCGATGTGCGCGAGATCCCGGTAGACGCGCTGTCTCTGGCGGCCAGCACCTTTGGAGGCCCCGGCGGCGCGGGGGCGCTGTATCTCAAGAAGGGGGTCCGGATTCAGCCCCTCTTGCTGGGCGGCGCGCAGGAGGAGGGCCGGCGCGCCGGCACCGAGAATCTTCCGGGGATCATCGGGATGGGGGAGGCCTCGGGCTTGGCGGGCGAGAAGCTGGCCGAAAGCCAAGGGCGGTTGACGATCCTCCGGGACCGGTTGATTCAGGGAATCTTGGCGAGATGCCCCGAGGCGAAGATCAACGGCCACCCGGCCCAGCGGCTGCCGGGCCACGTGAGCGTGAGCTTCCCGGGCCGCGACGGCGAGACGCTGGTGCTGGCGCTGGACCTTGAGGGGATCGCGGCGGGTTTGGGCTCGGCGTGCACCTCGCGGACGATGAAGGCCTCGCATGTCCTGAAGGCGATGGGGGTGGCCGACTCGGCGGCCCTGGGAACGATCACCTTCACCCTGGGGCCGGCGACGACCGAAGAGGAGATCGCCCGGGTGCTGGAGGTTTTGCCGGGGGTGGTTGAGCAACAGAAGGAAAATCTTGTAGGAGCCAGATGAAATTTACCGTTGCGGCAGGAAGACTCACCGATCGGAAGGAACCGTTGCTTCTGGGCGTTTTGGAGGGCAAGGAGCTTCCCCCCTGGGCGGCCCAATGGACCGACCCGATCCGAAAGGCCGTCCTGGAGCTCTTAAAATCCAAGCGGTTTCAGGGGAAGCTCAATGAGACCTTTCTTCTTCCGGTTCAATCCAGGTGGCTCATCTTGGTGGGGGCCGGCAAGAAAGAGGAGCTCACCTTAGACCGGGTCCGGCAGGCCGCCGCCACCGCTTCCCGCCGGGCGCTGGCCGGCGGGTTTGAGACCTTTGCCCGCGGGCTGGTTTCCGTGCCGAAGGCGGGGCCCGATCAGGCGGCCCAGGCGGTCACCGAGGGGACGATCCTCGGGACCTACCGCTTCGACGAGCTCAAGAACATTCCGCCCGGGGAGAAGCGCGTCCTCAAGGAAGTGATCCTCGTGGTGCCGTCCCCGCGGGACAAATCGGCGGCCCAAGCAGGGGTTCGCCGGGGCCAGGCGATCGCCGAGTCGGTGGGTTGGGCGCGCGACATGGTCAACCGGCCCTCCAACCGGCTGACGCCCGCCTTGATGGCCCGGGAGGCCCAGCGGGCGGCCCGCCGCTTCGGCTTCCGATGCCGGGTTCTTGGCCCGGCCCAGATGCGAAGGATCGGGATGAACGCCGTGCTGGCGGTGGCCCGGGGCTCCCGGGAGCCGTCCCGTTTCATCATCGTGGAATATAAAGGGAAGGGAGCCCGCAACCGGCGGCCGCTGGCGTGGCTGGGCAAGGGGATCACCTTTGACTCGGGCGGCATCTCGATCAAGCCGGCCGACAAGATGGAGCAGATGAAATACGACATGGCCGGCGGGGCCGCGGTCCTGGGGGCCGTGCGCGCGGCGGCGGCGCTCGCGCTGCCCATCCACGTGGTGGGCCTGGTGCCGGCCACCGAGAACCTGCCGGGCGGCTCGGCGCAGAAGCCGGGCGACGTCGTCCGGGGCCTTGGCGGCAAGACGATCGAGGTGATCAACACCGACGCCGAGGGGCGCCTGGTGCTGGCCGACGCCCTGGCCTACGGCCAGCGTTTCAAGCCGGAGGCGATGGTGGATCTGGCGACCTTGACGGGCGCCTGCGTCGTGGCGCTGGGCTCGCACGCGATGGGCCTGATGGGCAGCGACGATGCCCTGATCGAGGAGGTGAAGGCCGCCGCCGACCGGTCGGGCGAGCGGGCCTGGCCGCTTCCGTTGTGGCCCGAGTACGGCGAGGCGATCAAATCGGAGGTGGCCGATCTGAAGAACGTCGGAGACGGCAAGGCCGGAACGATCACCGCGGGGTACTTCCTCAAGGAGTTCGCCGGCAAGACCCCCTGGGTGCACCTGGACATCGCGGGGCTGGCCTGGGCCGACGGCGAGAAGGGCTACCTGCGCAAGGGGGCCACCGGGGTGGGGGTGCGGCTTCTGGTGGAGCTGGCCAGCCGATGGAAGAGGCGATGACCCCGTCCCTCCTGCTGGAGGAGAAGCGCTCCGCCGGCCTGGCCGAGCTGTTTCGGGAGGTCCTCGTCCACCTGGGCGAGGATCCCGAACGGGAGGGCCTGAAGCGGACGCCCGGCCGGGTCGCCAAGACGCTCGAGTTCTTGACCGAGGGCTACCGGCAGGACCCGGAGAAGCTCTTTGCCTCCGCCCGTTTCGTGGAGAAATACGACGAGATGGTCCTGGTCAGGGACATCGACTATTTTTCCTTGTGCGAGCATCACCTGATTCCATTTTTTGGCAAGTGCCACGTGGCGTACATCCCCAAGGACAGAATCGTGGGCTTGAGCAAGATCCCGAGACTGGTGGACATCTTCGCCCGGCGCCTGCAGGTTCAGGAGCGGTTGACCTGCCAGATCGCCGAAACCCTGGAGGCGCACCTGAACCCCCGGGGGGTGGCCGTCGTGATGGAGGCCCAGCACCTGTGCACCATGATGCGCGGGGTGGAAAAGCAGAACACGAAGATGGTCACCAGCTCCATGCTGGGCCTGTTCAGGACCGACCCCAGGACCCGAATGGAATTCTTGTCCTTGATCCGCGCCCGGAGCGGTTCCCTATGACCCAGATGCACTCGGCCCGCGAGGGCCTCATCACCGGCGCCATGCGCCGCGTCGCCCAGGCGGAGGGCCTCGAGCCCGAGCTCATCCGGCGGGAGGTGGCTTGCGGCCGGATGATCATTCCGGCCAACGTCAACCACCCGGAGCTTCGGCCGATGGCCATCGGCATCGCCGCCCGCTGTAAGATCAACGCCAACATCGGCAACTCCGCCGTCACCTCGGACGCCGAGCAGGAGCTCGCCAAGCTTCGCATCTGTCTTCAATATGGGGCCGACACGGCGATGGACCTCTCCACCGGCGGCCGGATCCACGAGATTCGCGAGGCCATCCTGCGCGCCAGCCCCATCCCGATCGGCACGGTGCCGATTTACGAGGCGATGGAGCGCTCCGGCCGGATCGAGGATCTCACCGAGGAGATCCTCTTTGGGGTGATCGAGGAGCAGGCCCGGCAGGGGGTCGATTACATGACGATCCACGCCGGGATTTTGCGCGACTACCTGCCGCTGGTTCAGCACCGGCTGACCGGCATCGTCAGCCGGGGCGGCTCCCTGATGGCCCAGTGGATGATCGCCCACGGCAAGGAGAATCCCCTCGCCGCCGGTTTTGAGCGGCTGTGCGAGATTTTCAAGAAATACGACGTCTCCTTCAGCCTGGGGGACGCCCTGCGGCCGGGGTGCCTGGCCGACGCCTCGGACGCGGCGCAGTTCGCGGAGCTTAAAACCCTGGGCGAGCTGACCCTCAAGGCCTGGGAGCACGACGTGCAGGTGATGATCGAAGGGCCGGGACACATCCCGCTGGACAAGATCCAGGAGCAGGTGGAGCTGGAGAAGCAGTGGTGCTACGAGGCTCCGTTCTACACGCTGGGGCCGCTGGTGACCGACATCGCGCCGGGCTACGACCACATCACCTCGGCCATCGGGGCGGCGATGATCGGGTGGCACGGGGCGGCCATGCTGTGCTACGTCACCCCCAAAGAGCACCTGGGCCTGCCCAAC
>JACOVG010000031.1 GCA_016177405.1 Candidatus Omnitrophota bacterium
GCGCACCTCCCGAGGCTGCCCGGGCATGGTTCCCGGCGAGCCACCCTCCTTGGAGAGGGCAGCCGAGGGTAGAGTGAGAGCGCCACGCTGGGGCGCTCGAGCGATGCGCGCAGGGACACCCCGAACGGGGGTTCCGATACTCCTGGGCGGCCAGACCAGGAGCGTGTGGAGCGCTCACGAGGATCTGGATTGAATTCGGTGAAACAGCGCGTATTGGCTCAATGTCAGTGCGGTATTGACGACCCAGTATAGCACGAGCCCGGAGGGAAGACCATAGAAGAGAAAGCTGAACAGCAGAGGAAACCACTTGAAGATTTTCTGCTGCGCCCTTTGTTCTTCGCTCATGCCGGCGCTGTTGGCCGAGGTCATCCTTTGCTGAACGAACATGCCGGCGGCCATCAAGATGGGCAGGAGATTGAGGCTTTCTCCGACGAGCGGAACCGGATTCGGAAACCGGACAAGGGCGTCCGGCGCGGCCAGATCCTTTATCCAAAGGAACGGCGCCCCCTTGAGCTCGGCCGACCTGGAAAGAACCTGAAACAGGGCGATGAAAATCGGCATCTGGATAAACAGGGGCAGACATCCGGAGAGGGGATTGACCCTGTGTTTTTTGTAAAGCTCCATGAGTTCCCGGTTCATCCGCTGGGGGTCCTTGGAATGTTCCTTTCGGATCCTCTCCACATGCGGCTGGATCTGGCTCATCACCTTCATCATCCGAACCCCAGCCCAGGTCATCGGGAAGAAAAGAAGCCAGATACAAAAGCTCACAAAGCAGACCGCCAGGCCGTAGTTGTTGAAGAGGTTCTTGCTCCAGTTTAAGATTCCAAGAAGCAGCTTGGCGATTCCTGAAAAAGCCCCGAAAGAGATCGCCTGCTCCATTCCCAGGACCTTCAGCCGGCTCATGGCCATGGGGCCCGCATAAACCCGGAACTCCCATTTAACCACCTGCCCGGGCGAAAGCTCGACTTCCGGAAAGGTAAGCCACCCGGCGGTCAGGCCATCGGCCGAATGTTCCACGTGGAACATTCCAATGGGCGGCTTGGGGCCTACAACGATGGCGCTGGATTTTCCCTGGGAGGTGATCCAGCTTGGCGATCCGGAATAGCTTTTTGTCTCTCGGACCTTCTGGGGGAGAGTGGTTGTCTTTCCCTCCGTGACAACGATGCCGGATCTGTAGCGGAGCTCTTCCTGATCCTTCGCCTGAACAGGCCGGTAGACCGCCATTCGAAGGGCCAATTTTCGGTTTTGTCCGGAGTCGTTGGCCGCCCGGAGGCTGCACAGGAGCTCCTCGCCGCCCGAGAGCTCCCGGACAACCGTTATTCCATTCTCAAGATGGGCAGTGGACAAGAGGGTTGGCCCGGCGGCTTGAGTTGTAAACCGAATCTTATCTTGATCAATACCAGAAATCTCTACCCGGAAAAGCCCGGGGCTTGAATCCTTAAGGAGTTCGGCCCCGTTGCTGGATAACCCCACAAGGGCTCCGGAATCCTGGCCGACCGTAAAGCGATAGGGGCCCCAACCGGCCTCAAGGGTCGGCTCTTTATTTGTAACATGTTTAATCTCAATAGGTTGCGTACTAATTACGCGACCATCTCTTGGGGGTGCGGAGGGGGGTTTCAAGAGGCTTGACCAGAGCATAAGAATCCCCATGGTCAACGCGATCGCCAAAAAAAGCCTTTGCTGTTCTCTCATCAAATTACCTCACCGGATCGAAGCCGCCGCTGTGAAGCGGGTTGCATTTGACCAGGCGGCGCAGGGTATTCCATCCGCCGCGCCAGAGGCCATAGCGAAGGAGGGACTCCTGGCTGTACCTGGAACAGCTGGGGACAAAACGGCAATGAGGTCCGAGAATCTCTATTGAAAAGGCCTGGTAGTACCCGAGGAGGCGGCAGGCGAGTTTGACGACCCCAGCGCCGTTGCGCTCTTTAGAAGGGTCTCTTCCACCTGTGAATAGGACAGATCCCGCGGGATTCTCCGGACGACGGCCATCAGGTCGTGCCCGGGCGGAAAGGCTGCTTGGTTGCGTCGGAAGGCCTCCTTTAGCCAGCGCTTCATTCGGTTGCGCTGGGTCGCTTGGGGTTGGGCTTGGCGGCGAACCGCGCACCCAAAACGGCTCTCTCCCAGCCGGTGCTTGAGAAAACGAAGGTTCATCCATCCCAAAGGAAGGGTTTTCCCCTCCTTAAAAAGCTTCTCGATTGCCCGTCGTCCACTCAAACGCCGGCTGCGCGGAAAGGTGGAACGAGGTCTTTGAGCCGCCTGCAACGGTCCTCTTTAAGGGACCAAACGAAGGCGTCCCTTGCTCCGGCGGCGGCGCAGAACCTTCTGGCCGGAACGGCTCTTCATCCGGCGGCGGAAGCCATGAACACGCTTCCTCTTCCTTAGGGAGATGGGTCGCAGGGTTTTTTTCACGGTGTGTGCCTCGGTGAATTGTAACAGCGAACCCCGGCCCTTGTCAAACGCGCGGGGAGTGTGCTACTATGCGTGCCTCAATTGTGATCGGGAATAATTTTAACCCTTCAATCATGACACATCCGGATTCCAGCCTTTGGCAAAAGGCCCTTGCCCAAATTCAGCGGGAGCTTCCTTCCCAGGCCTACGAGACCTGGTTTGAGCCCACCCGCGCCGTTTTCACCGGGACCAACTCCCTGGTGATCGAGGTGCCCTCTGTTTTCTTCCGGGACTGGATTGTCAGTCATTACTCGGAACTGATCGGCCGCGTCCTGGGAGGGCTGTCCCCGGCAAAGGTCAAGGTGGAATTCGCGGTCGCCTCCCGGGTTCAGGCCCCGGCGACTTCAACGGGCGCTCCCGGTGCCGGCGCAAGCCCAACCCCGGCCGCGGGTCCATCCGTCGGGCTCGCGGAGCAGCCGGCGCGCCACGAACCCGGAGAGGGCGCGCTCAACACCAGGTACACCTTCGATCAGTTCGTGATCGGTTCCTCCAACCGGTTTGCCCACGCGGCGGCCATGGCCGTCAGCGATTCGCCGGCCAAGGTTTACAACCCCCTCTTCATTTATGGCGGGGTGGGGCTGGGAAAGACCCACCTCATGCAGGCCATTGGCCATAGGATGCGGGAGCGCTCCCCGCGGGCCAAGTGTTTGTACCTGACCAGTGAGCGCTTCACAAACCAATTGATCAGCGCCATACAAAACCGCTCCATGGCCGCCTTCCGCGACCGCTTCCGGACGGCAGATGTCTTGATGGTGGACGATGTCCATTTTATGGGAGGCAAGGAGGCCACCCAAGAGGGTTTCTTCCACACCTTCAACGCCCTCTATGACGCGCACAAGCAGATTGTGATCTCCAGCGACCGGCAGCCCAAGGAGCTGCATGGTTTGGAGGAGCGTTTGGTTTCCCGGTTTGAGTGGGGCCTAGTGACCGATGTTCATCCACCCGACCTGGAAACACGGGCGGCCATCCTGCGCAAGAAGGCCCTGGCCCAGGGTCAGGAGGTTCCGGAGGAGGTCACGCTGTTTATTGCCCAGCAGATCACCTCCAACATCCGGGAGCTGGAGGGAGCCCTTAATCGGGTCACCGCCTATGGGCTGCTGGAGGGGCAGGCCATCACCCTCCCCATGGCACGGGAGGTTCTTAGGGGGGTTATGGTGGAGACGGCCAAAGAGGTCACGGTTGAAAAGATTCTTCAGGTGGTGGCGGACCACTTCAGCCTCTCGGTGGCTGACCTTAAGGGAAAGCGCCGGACCCAAAAGGTTTCCTTTCCACGGCAATTGGCCATGGCCTTGGCGCGCGAGCTGACCGAGTCGTCTTTGCCGGCGGTCGGGGAGTTTTTTGGCGGCAGGGATCATACCACCGTGTTGTATGCTTGTCAGAAACTTGAGCAGGTTCGGAAAAAGGATGGTAAGGTGGGAAGGATCTATGAATCCCTGTTGGTAGAGCTGGGGAAAAGTTGTGGCTAGGTTTAAGGATTTTTGTTTTTGCTTAGCTCTTGTTGGGTGTGTTGATTTTTGTGGGTGGTTTTCCACAGAGTTTTCAACAATTCAACCCTTTATGTGGTATGGGGTTATGTGTTTTTAAACATTCCGAACACCCCTTATTATTATTATTATTACCATTATCCTTATTAACCAATAACCATAACAACGAGAAGTCTGAATGAAGGTTAAGGTTTCCAGGGAAGCACTCCTTAAAGGAATTCAAACGGTTTTGCCCGTTGTCCCAACCCGCAGCACGCTCCCCATTCTTTCACACCTCCTCATAGAAACCAAAAAGGGTGGAATTTATTTGGCCGGAACCGATCTGGAGGTTGGGATCTCCTGCGTGGCGGAGGCCGAGGTGGTGGAGGATGGCGCAACCACCATTCCCGCCAAAAGGTTTTCCGACCTTATCAAAGAACTTCCGGCGGACGCTACCCTAACCCTCTCCACTAAAAAGAACCAACAGGTTTCCCTGGAATGCGGCCGGTCGCTCTTTAAGCTGGTTGGGCTGCCAAAAGAGGAGTTTCCGCGGCTCCCCACCCCAGACGACTCCGGCGCCATGGTGATTGACCAAGGAGTTCTTCAGGCCATGTTGGGGTTAACCTCCTTCGCGGTCTCACATGACGAATCCCGCTATGTTCTAAACGGAATCCTTTTTCTTGCCAGAAAGGGTTGGCTTAAACTGGTGGCCACCGATGGCAGGCGTCTAGCCCTTGTCTCCAGAGACATCTCCAATGCCCCCGCCACCGACTCCCACGCGGTGGTTCCCATTAAAACCGTCAATGAACTTAACCGCTTGTTAGGGGAGGGGCCCACCCTAAAAATCACACTCAAAGACACCCAGATCGCTTTTGATTTGGGCAACACCCAAATCATCTCCCGGCTCATTGAGGGCAAGTTTCCAAGCTATGAGCAAGTGATCCCCCAAGAGGTCCCGCAAAAACTTAAGGTGGACCGGCAGGCCCTTTTACTTGCCGCGCGCCGAATAGGTCTGTGGGCGACCCAAGAATCCCCCTCCATACGGTTTGATCTTAAACCCAACCAGCTGGTTCTCTCCAAGCAGACCCAAGAGGCCGGAGAGGCCCATGAGGAAATCTCCGCGGCCTACACCGGGCCGGAATCCTCCATGGGGTTTAATCCGCACTACATCATTGATGTCCTAAAAGCCCTCACGGATGAAGAGGTGGAGTTTGAGCTGCCTGGCCCGGACCGCCCCGGAGTCGTCAGGACCAAAGACCATTACACCTACATTGTTCTGCCCATGCAGCTGGGCCCCTAAGGGTGGCGTCCGCCCAGCGCCGCGCGCAACCCTTGGCGGAGCTTCTCCCTAGCCTTATAAAGGATCTAAAAAAAACCTCACAACCGACCCGCGAATCGATCGACAGGGTTTGGAGGGGCGCAGCGGGAAAGGAAGCGGCCGAACACAGTTGGGCCACCCAGTTGAGCCGCGGAAAGCTTGTGGTGGATGTGGAAAATTCCGGATGGATGTACCTGTTAAATCTAAAGCGGCCGCAGTTGATGGAGCGGCTTAAGAAATCTCTGGGGGTGGATAAGATCAAGGAGTTGGTTTTTAGAATGGGAGAGGTAAGGGATGCCAAGGGTTAAAACAAAAACCCCGCCCAAAAAGGCGCCAAGACCAAACGCCGCACCCCCAACGGTTGCCGGCCGCCCGGAGACCCAGAAGGCTGGCGGTTACGACGCCGCCATGATCCAGGTGTTGGAGGGGACCGAGGCGGTCCGCCGCCGGCCGGCCATGTACATTGGCGATACCGGCGCCCGCGGGCTTCACCACTTGGTCTATGAGGTGGTGGACAACTCGGTGGACGAGGCGATGGCGGGTTTTGGGAGCGCCATCGACGTGGCCATCCATTCGGACAACTCCATCACCGTGACCGACGCCGGCCGCGGCATCCCAGTGGATCTGCACAAGACCGAGAAGAAGCCCGCCGTTGAGGTGGCCCTCACCATGCTGCACGCCGGCGGGAAGTTTGACCACCAGGTCTACAAGGTTTCCGGCGGGCTGCACGGGGTGGGGGTGAGCGTGGTCAACGCCCTCTCCGAGTGGCTGGAGGTGGAGATCCGCCGGGACGGGAAGGTCCATCACCAGCGCTACGAGCGCGGCAAGACCAAGACCAAGCTCACGGCCATCGGGAAGGCCGCCACCACCGGCACCAAGATCACCTTCAAAGCCGACCGGGAGATCTTTGGCGCCAAGATCGACTTTTCCAACGAAACCCTTTCCAACCGCCTAAGGGAATTGGCCTTCCTTAACAAAGGGCTTAAGATCACGCTGGCCGACGAGAGGACCGACAAAACCCAGGTTTTCCACTACGAAGGGGGGCTGATCTCCTTCGTGGAATATTTGAACCGCGGCAAGGCGGTGCTCCACAAGCAGGTGGTCTATTTCGCCCGGGAGAAGGAAGGCGTCCAGGTGGAGGTGGCGCTCCAGTACAACGACGGATTCGCCGAAACCCTCTTTTCTTTCGCCAACAACATCAACACCGTCGAGGGGGGCACCCACCTAAGCGGTTTCAAGTCGGCCCTGACCCGCGCGCTCAACAACCACTGCAAGGCCAAGGGCCACCTCAAGGAGCAGGATCCCCCGCTGACCGGGGAGGATGTCCGGGAGGGCCTAACAGGGGTGATCAGCGTTCGCGTGCCCAACCCGCAGTTTGAAGGGCAGACCAAGACCAAACTTGGCAACTCCGAGGTGGAGGGATTGACGGCCAGCGTCGTCAACGACGCCCTCTCGGCCTTCTGCGAGGAGAATCCCTCGGTCGCCAACAAGATCGCCGAGAAGGGGATCATCGCCGCCCGGGCGCGCGAGGCAGCCCGCAAGGCCCGCGAGCTCACCCGCCGCAAGGGGCTGCTGGAGATGGATTCCCTGCCGGGCAAGCTCGCCGACTGCTCCGAGCGGGACCCCAATTTGTGCGAGCTCTACATTGTGGAAGGCGACAGCGCTGGCGGCTCGGGGAAGCAGGGGCGGGACCGAAAGTTTCAAGCCATCCTGCCCATCAAAGGGAAGATCATCAACGTGGAGAAGGCGCGGCTGGAGAAGGTGCTCACCAACGACGAGGTCCGAACCATCATCACCGCGCTGGGGACCGGCGTCGGGGAAGAGTTCTCTGTGGAGAAACTGCGCTACCACAAGGTGATCTTCATGTGCGACGCCGACGTGGACGGCTCCCACATACGAACCCTCTTGCTGACCCTCTTCTACCGGCAGCTTACAGAGCTCATCAAGAAAGGGCACATCTACATCGCCCAGCCGCCCCTGTACAAGATCAAGCGCGGCAAGAGGGAAGAGTACATCTACTCTGAAATTGCCCTGAACGAAATCCTCTTCGACCTGGGATTGGAAGGGACAACCGTCACCCGCCTCAAGGAGGGCAAGGAGTATACGGAAGCCCAGGCCAAAGAGCTTTTAAAATTGCTGGCGGAGTGCGAGTGGTTGATCAGGTCATTGCAGAAAAAGGGAGTGAAATTCAATGAATACATCGAAAATAGGAGTAAGAAGACCAAAAAATTGCCTATTTTCATGGTGAAAGTGGAGGAATTAGCCCACTTCGTTCATTCAGATGATGAGCTGGCAAAGCTCACCAAAGGGGCCGAAAAGGAGGCCGACATCCTGGAGATCTTCCAGTCCAGCGAGCTGGACGAGCTTTCAGCCAAGCTCCTGAAGCTGGGTGTGGACTTGGCCGACTTTGAAGGTCCTGCCGCTGGGGAGGAGCCGACCGGGCGCAGGAGGGCGGAAAAAAAGGGAACTGCCAAGAAGGAATCCGCCGGGCCAACCCTCTTTAAGGTGACGGGTGAAAAACAGGTCCACCCGGCCGCTTCCTTAAGCGAGCTTTTGCACCTGATCAGAACCTTGGGCCGGCAGGGCCTGACCGTCCAGCGGTACAAGGGGTTGGGAGAGATGAACCCCACCCAGCTTTGGGAGACCACCATGGACCCGGAGCGCCGGACCCTCCAGCAGGTGAACCTGGAGGACGCGGTGGAGGCCGAGGCGATGTTCACCACCCTGATGGGGGATGAGGTGGAGCCGCGCCGGCTCTTCATCGAGGAGCACGCCCCCGAGGTTCGGTTCCTGGACATCTAAATATGTACGCTCGAAACGAAAAAATAGTTCCCATCGCCATCGAGCAGGAGATGAAGGATTCGTACATCTCCTACGCGATGTCGGTCATCGTGGGCCGCGCCCTGCCGGATGCCCGGGACGGCTTGAAGCCGGTCCAGCGGCGGATCCTCTACGCGATGCGGGAGCTGAACCTCGATTACGGCAAGCCCTACAAGAAATCGGCCCGCATCGTCGGGGAGTGCCTGGGCAAATACCATCCGCATGGGGACATGGCGGTCTACGACGCCCTGGTCCGCTTGGCGCAGGATTTCTCCCTGCGCTATCCCCTCGTCGACGGCCAGGGCAATTTCGGCAGCGTCGACGGAGATCCGCCGGCCGCCCAGCGCTATACCGAGGCCCGGATGGCCCACGTGACCGAGACGGTTTTGGCCGACATCGACAAGGAGACGGTGGACTTCGCGCCGAACTTCGACGAATCGCTCACCGAGCCCAAGGTTCTGCCCGCGAGCCTGCCCAACCTTCTGGCCAATGGCGCCAGCGGGATCGCCGTGGGCATGGCCACCAACATCCCGCCGCACAACCTGAACGAGCTGGTGGATGGCATCGTTTCCGTGATCGACAACCCCGAGGTTGAGGCCAAGGCGCTGATGCGGCAGATCAAGGGCCCCGATTTCCCAACCGGCGGCATCATCACCGGGCGCCAGGGGATCCAGGACGCCTACACGACCGGCCGCGGCCTCATCAAGGTGCGGGCCAAGGCCCACATCGAAAGCGGCAAGGGGGGGAGGGAATCGATCATCGTGACCGAGATCCCCTACCAGGTCAACAAGTCCACCCTGCTGGAGGCGATCGCCGCCCTGGTGCGGGACAAAAAGGTTGAGGGGATCTCCGATCTACGCGACGAATCGGACAAAGAGGGGCTGCGGGTTGTAATCGACCTGAAGCGGGACGCCAACGGCCAGATCATCTTGAACCAGCTCTTCAAGCACACCCAGCTGGAGACCACCTTCGGCGTGATCCTCCTGGCCCTCGTGGGCAACCGGCCCAAGATCTGCAACCTGAAACAGCTGATCCAAGTCTATCTGGAGCACCGCAAGGAGGTTGTCACCCGCCGCACCCAATTTGAGCTTAAAAAGGCCAAGGAGCGGGCCCACATCCTGGAGGGGCTCAAGGTGGCCCTGGCCCACCTGGACGCCATCATCAAGCTGATCCGCCGCGCGAAAAGCGAGGAGGAGGCCAAGGCGGGGCTCATGAAGGAATACAAGCTCTCCTCCCTCCAGGCGCAGGCGATCCTGGAGATGCAGCTTCGCCGCCTGACCGCCCTGGAACGCTCCAAGATCGAGGAGGAGTATCTGGCCCTCATCAAACGGATCGCGGAGCTTACGGCGATTCTGGCTTCCGAGGCGAGGGTCTTGGGGCTCATCAAGGAGGAGCTTCGGGACCTCACCAAGCGATTTGGCGACGAGCGCCGCACGGAGATTGTGGCCCAAGTGGAGGAGCTGAACATGGAGGACTTGATCGCCGAGGAGGACGTGGTGATCACCATCTCCCACACCGGCTACATCAAGCGGCTGCCGGTCTCGGCCTACCGCAAGCAGGGCCGGGGCGGCAAGGGGGTGATGGGGGCCGAGGTGAAGGAGGAGGATTTCATCGAGCACCTTTTTGTGGCCTCGACCCACGACTATCTGCTGTGCTTCACCGACAAGGGCCGCGTTTTTTGGCTGAAGGTTTACGACATCCCCCAAACCAGCCGTCAGGCCAAGGGCAAGGCGATCATCAACCTGATCGAGATCGGAACCGGCGAGAAAATGGCCGCCTTTGTGCCGGTCCGCGAGTTTAAGGAGGACCAGTTCCTCGTCATGGTGACCGCGCTGGGGCTGATCAAGAAAACCCCCTTGTCGGAATACTCCCATCCCAGGCGCGGCGGGATTGTGGGGATCGGCCTGGAGGCAGGCGACCGGTTGATCAGCGTGGCCTTAAGCGACGGCCAGCAGGAGATTCTTCTGGCCACTGCTTTGGGCAAGGCGATCCGGTTCCCGGAGTCCCAGGTGCGCGACATGGGCCGCGCCGCCAAGGGGGTCAAGGGAATCACCCTGGCCAAGAAGGACGAGGTGGTCGGCATGTCCTTTTGCCCCAAGGAGAGCACCGTCCTGACGGTGACCGAGCAGGGCTTCGGCAAGCGCACCACGGTGCAGGCCTACCGCCAGCAGTCCCGCGGCGGCAAGGGGACCATCAACCTGAAGGTCGCCAAGAAAAACGGACAGGCCCTGACCCTGCTGACGGTTTCGGACAAGGACGAGGTGATGCTGATCACCCAGCAGGGCCAGCTCATCCGCTGTCCCGTCAAGGAGATCCGAACCACCGGCCGGGCGGCCCAGGGGGTGCGCCTGATGCGCTTGGGCCCCAAGGACACGCTTGCCTCCGTGGCCACCGTCGTCCCCGAGGAAGAAGAGCAGTCCCCGTCGTCTAGCCCGGCCTAGGACACGGCCCTTTCAAGGCCGCGACACGGGTTCGAATCCCGTCGGGGACGTAACTCTCGAGTTTCCTGGTATGCCCGTCGGGGACGCCACCCCAAACTCCTTAGGAAGGGATGCAAGCTATGGAAGTTCTGCTTCTTTCCGCGGTTTCGGTCGCCTTCTTTCACGCGCTGGCCCCGGACCACTGGCTGCCGTTCGTGGCCCTGGCCCAAAACTCCCGGTGGCCCATGCGGCGGCTGGCTCTCATCACCACCCTGGCCGGCGCGGGGCACGTCCTTTCCTCGCTTGCGATCGGGATGCTGGGGTTGTGGGCCGGGTGGGCGCTGCATCGACTGGAAGGGACAGAGGCCTGGCGCGGCTCCGTGGCGGTTTGGCTGCTGGTGGGCTTCGGGGTGGCCTACGCCCTTTGGGGCCTCAAGCACGCCCAGCACCCGCACCCCCATCTTTCCGTCAAGGATGCCGTGAAGCTCTACGCCGCCCGGCGGGCGTGGATTCTAATGGCCGTCCTGGTCTTCGGGCCGTGCGAGCCGCTGATTCCGCTCATGTTTCTTTCCTACCAGAGGGGGACCGGGGCCGTCGGGATGGTCTGCGCCGCCTTTTCGCTGGTGACGGTCGCCATGGTGGTGGGGCAAAGCTGTTTAAGCTACGCGGGACTTCGGCTTTTCCGGCCGGCTTGGATGGAGCGATACGCCCATGTCCTGGCCGGGGCGGCCATCGCGGCCACCGGACTGGCCGTGATTGTGCTGGGGATCTGACGGTAAAGCGTAACAAATAGTTTGTTATTTTTATACACGAGGGGCATGAGGCAAGCTATACTTGTAGTGACGTGTTAAAGAGATCCGGCCAAAAGCCCAAAGGGGCTTTTCTATTTGCCCGCTTTTGGGCCACTTTATTAATCCTCACCCAGCTCGCCTGGGGCTTGCCCGCCAACGCTTTGTGGCGGGGCCTGCCCCCGCTTTCCGCCGATACCCTGCGCGTGGGCCAAGAGGCCGAGACCGCCGCCTCCGGTCTGGAAGAAGCGCTGACAGGGCAACCAGCCACTCTCTCCAGCCGACCAGCCGTTTCCTCGCAGCCAGAAACACCTGCCCAATCCTCTCCTCCATCTGACCAGGGGAAATCCACCTACCTCATTCTTATCCCGGCCTACAACGAGGGCCACCAGATGGAAGAGACCCTTCAGGAGATCAAACGGAACGGCTATTTGAAGCAGGTGGCCATTGTGGACGACGGCTCCGATGACGACACCGCCGAGATACTGCAGCGGTGGCAAGAGAAAGAGGGCCTGCGCGCCTTTTTTAGTCCAGCGAACGGCCGGATCATTGGGGCCTATCTCCATGCCCTGGATCAACTGAAAAAAGAAGGGCCCCTTCCAGACTACCTCATCTTGACGGATGCCGACACCTTCTTGGAGCCCTTGGCGGGCCATCAAACCCTGGAGGGGGCCATCCGCGCTTCCCTGGCAGAGATGGAAGAGAGGGGATGGGCCGCGGCCAGCCTTCCGGTAGAGCCCTGGCTTGGCCCCCGGTCGACCTGGCTGGAAAGGGTCCAAGTGGTCAGCTACCGGACACTTCATTTCATCAAGCGGCTCATGTCCTGGCGGCGGCAGCAACCGGTGATCTCCGGGGCAGGGGGCGTTTTTGACAGCCGGATCCTTCACAAGATGCTGCCCCACGTCCTGCGCGGGAAGGATCTGGCTCAAGATCTGCATCTGACCTGGGTCCTCCAAAAGTACGGCTACTCCGTCGGGTTTCTGGAAAAGGATCTTGTGGTAAAGACCGCTGTTCCCAAAACGGCGGGCGCTCTCATTCGGCAGAGGACCCGCTGGGTTCGGGCATTCCTGCGGGTGGCGGCCAGAGAGAGATTCTTCCTCCTAGACGAACTGAATCATTTTCGGCTGTTGGGTCTCCTGGTCGGAGCGGAGCTTGCGGCCATCGGCTCCACGGTCTTTGGGACGACATGGCTTCTGGCGCGCGCCTGCACGGCTGCCGCGCGCAACCTTGCCTGGGTTGCTCCGGGGGATGCCTCTTTTTGGTCGGACGTCCTTTTGTTTCAGGATGCGGGGTCGATCGCGGGCCAACTGATGGTGGCGCTGGCTCTTGGAACAACCGGGATGACCGGGATGGCCCTGCTGGGATCGAGGAGCCGGCTCGAGCGCCGCCAGGTGCTTGGCGCCGCCTGGCTCGTGCCGTCCTACCTCGTGGCGGCCGCCATGATTCCGGTGGAATTAGCGGCTCTGTCTCTGACGCGAAAATTCCTTCCCGGGAAGCTCGGCCTTAGCCCTCTGTCTGTGACGAAGCCCAAACCGTCCGGGCTGGAAGAGATGGACGAGCCGCAGTTAAAGGAAAATAACGATTACGCGAAAGCCTTGCGATCGCTCCTTTCAGGAGAAAAAGGGGCGGGTCAGGTCACACCCCAAAGTGCTTGGCGGAGGAGAATCTTAAAGGAGATGGGCCCTCTGATCGAGGGGGAGGCTCTGCGAGTCTTCAACAATGAGAGGGTGAGGACCGCCGTTATCCCCCTGGGAAGCGCCCTGAAGGGATACGCAGTGGATGACAGCGATGTGGAGTATGCGATTTATGTACTGGAAGGGGTAGAACCCTCTCTTGGGGCTTGGGAGGATGAAGGCAGAGAGATTGGAGCGGCGGCGGATCTGTTTTTGCGAAGGAAGGGAGTTAAGCCTGAAGGGCTGTTTTTTATAACGGGCGGACTGTGGAATTTCTCCGACGTCGCGCAGGGAAACTTTTCTTCTTGGCGCAAAAAGGCCATCCAGGCCGCCAACGTCAATCAAAGCGCTTTCCTTGCCTACCTTTTCTTGCCGGTGGCTTATGGTGATCCCGCCCTGGTAGAAGCGGCCCGTCGGAACGTTATCCGGTTTCTTTCAGAACTCAACCACGGTACTCAAGAACAGATTTGGAGCCAGATACAGAAGAAGTACCTCTGGATAGTAAGCCCGGATCCCGAACAGGTGTCTTACAAACTCGCCCTTCAGAGGTGGCTGGCTCGGCAAGAAACAATTCCCAGCCCCGCAGGCGTGGAGGTATTTAACAAAAAGCGGAAAGCCAAGGTGGGGCTTCCCAATTTTCGCGAGATGCTCAAAATCTACGGTACCACCGCCGGGCTGGAGGAGGGGAAGCGGGGTGATCCACTCTGGCAGAAGACGCAAGGGGAGATCGTCGCCGGACTCCAGAGCCATCCGGGAGGGGAGTTTCGGGTGGAGGAGTTTGCCGAAACCCTTGGCTTGGCCGCCAAAACCTTGTATCGCCACCGGATCTTCAGATTGGTCAGGGCGGAGAATAAGCGTAGGAAGCCGCTGAACCCGCCCCTCGCCGCCCTTTGGGTTAGGCGATATAAGAAACCCAAGAGGCACGTCAAGTATCCTGTAGCTGCCATCCAGGGGGCGATCCGCAGTCATCCGGGGGGCTTTTTGGAGGTCAGAGAGCTTGCACAGCGAGCCGGTGTCGGCCTGACCACGCTCTACCGGCATCGCTATTACGATTGGGTTGAAGAAGAAAACCGCCTCCGGAGAGAAGATCCTTCCCGAGGGATACCCATTAAGCTCTCCGGCAAGGGAAGGCCCCGCAACGAAGTGTCGGCGGACAAGCCCCGCCCTGCCGGAAGTCCAGTCCCAGCTGGGCTGGAGGAGGGGCCCGGGCGGTTTACGCGCAGGGGATTTTTGAAGACGGTGGGGGCTGCCGGGGCGGGTCTGGCGCTTGGTTCAAACTACCCCCTGTTTGGCCAGGAAGCGCCGCCCGGGGCGCCTGTTTCGGAAAAAGAGCTGTCTGACTGGAGCTTCCCGCTCTGGGAGCCCCACGGGCCGGATGAGCGGATACCGACGGATATTAAAGCGCTCGATAAAGCCATAGAAGTAATGAGGGAACGCCATCGAGAGTGGCAGAAGCGGCCGGGCCGTTCAGGACGGTTTGTCTTTTCCCAAGAGCTTGAACCATTGAAAATAAGGGATCCCGATCGCTTTGAATACGGAGTAATAGGGGTGATCACGGGCAAAGCCCAAAACATTCGAAAAACAACGGACCCCAAAGAGAAGGCTCAGAAAAACGCGGAGCTCGTCGAGTACATCACGAGCCACGCAGGATGGCTCACTCATTTTCCGGACGCGCTGATTGATGCCTATCAATCCATGTGGGGCGAAGAGTACCGGAAATTTGTAGAGGCGTACCGTTATGAACCGAGAGACCCCCGGGACGCCGAATCGCTGCGCCAGATCTTTTCAAGCCCACAGCGGTTGGCGCAGACGTTGGCGGTTGCGCCGTTTGTGCTTGGCCTGCAGGAGGCCGGCTACCGGCTGTACCAGGGGGTATGGTTGAGGGAACCCATCGGGCAAGTGAACTATGCCGATTTTTGGATGTTGGAGAATCTGGCGGCCGACCCCGTCGGCTCCAAGCAGGTGATAGACCTGGCGCGAGAGCTTCGAGAGGCGCTGGGCGTTTTGGAGTTAGGCGGCGGCGTCGGAGAAGCCCTTCGCCTTCGGGAATTGGCAACGCCCGAACAGGAGAAAGAAAGGAAAGAGCTGATCGAAACTTTTCGGTGGTATGGAAGCTCTCCGTCGAGCCGGGCCGCCGGGCAGGGATTGAACGTCACCTTGGCTTTGGCCTTTGCGGAGGCGTCCCGCGAGGTTTACTTAGAGCGCTACTCCGGCGTGGCGAACCAAGGGCTTGAGCGGTTGGGCTTCTTTTTTACCAAGTTGGAGGAGCTGATCGGCAGGCCCCTGGAAGAGGAGGAAAAGAAGGATTTCGTGTCGGACAAGTTTAATCCGGGCCCCTTGGAGCTTGGCGCGATGGATCTTCTGCTGAAGGAAAAAGAGCAATGGCGCAAGGACTTCCCCTACCTGGCGCGCCGCCCAGCCAAGGTCTTGCCTTATTTATTGGAGTTTGCCTCTGACGGGAAATCCCTGGCGGTTTTTCACTGGGTTGTCCAAAGATTGGGGCCGACGGATGATGTGACGAAACTCTTGAGGTTTAGGTTCCTCGACCTAAGACGCCTGGGTTCACTCCAAGAGGTGCAAGCAAGCATTGCCGCGCTGGAGAAGAAGATCGGCCTCCGCTTCAACCAAGAAACCTGGGAGGAGGCCCTTGCGCTCACCTCCCGAGAGCCGGAGCTTATCGCCTTTCTTCAAAAGGCCCACCGAGAAACGGGATGGCGATTCACCGATCCAGGCCCCGTTCCCCTGTGGCTGTGGGTTGGGCATCAATTTAACCGATGGGGAGACGCAGACAGGGAAACTCTCTTCTGGCAGATGATTCAACGGTTGCGTAAAGCCGGGTGGGATCCGGCCGATCCCAGCCGGGAAGTTGAGGAAAAAAACATCACAAAGTGGATGGATCCCGGAACGCCGTGGGATGAAATTGCGGTGCTGCATCAGGAAACCGGCTATCGGATTGAAATGGGTGATCCGCAGGCCTCTGGTGTGCTTGGCTACTTGAGGGATCGTCCTGACGTGAGGGAGATGGCCGCCACCCTGCACCAATTGAGCCGGGGGGCCTACCGGTATTTTCACGGCCCCGGAGGCCACGATCCGTTTCTTGAGAAGCTGCTGAATCGGAAGGACGGAAGGTTGATCCGGGCGGTCGCGGAGGGGCTTGGGGAAGGATGGCTGACACAGGAAGACCTGGTCTTAGGCGGATCGCCAGGGACGGAATTGTTCGAGCACCTTTCCCGGATGGCCGACATCAAGGATCGCCTTGCCTTGATCGAGAGGTTCTTGAAGTTGATGGACCCGAAGCGCGGGAAGAAGGCGTTACTCGGACCCAAGATAGAGGGCTGGCTGGACGCGGGGGTGCTGGATCTCGCCGAGCGCTTCCAAAGCGAGATCGGCTGTGTGTTTGACCCCGCGGATTCACCGGCCTGGCTGGTCACGTTGGATCAAGAATGGCGTGGACTGGAAGGGACGGAAGCCGCGCGGAGGTTTAAGCGTTTGTTCTTTTTTGCGGACTTCCGGATCGGCCTGACGGAGCTCTTCAGATTCCTGGACAAATTTTCCCTAGATCCGTCAGGCGCTCTTTTACGGCTTATGGATCTGGACGCGGAAGCGGCGCTCAAGGTTTTGACGCCGAGGGGCTACCGGCTGCGCCTGGCCGACGCGGCCTTCCTTCAACAGCTGGGGCAATCCCCGGGGTTTCTTTATGAGGTGGGGAGGGGAAGGATTCCGGTGGATCCGGATCTCTATCGAATCCGGTCGGAGTACCTGAAGCGGCAGCTTCAAGATCCCCAGGTGCAAGCCGAGCTCCACCCCATCGGCTTGAACGATCTCAACGACCCCTATTCCGAGCATGGCGGCATGATCGGTTGGCGCAAGGATGGCCGGCTGGGGTGGCTGGACCTGCCATCCTGGTTCGTTCCCATGCGTTCGGCTGCCGCCAACCTGCATTATAAGGAAAGCGCAAGGGATTTCGCCCATGCGGGCCTTCATGATGGCGAGTGGTTTGGGGAATTCCATCTGCATGCCGTGGGAGACCCAAGACACGCGGATTCGCCCAGCGACGGTGACCTTAAAGGGGCAAAGGCCGAGCACAGAGGCATAAGCGTTCTGGTTTCAGTGACAGCGCCGGATGCCGGCGGCCGGATTGAGGTTCGGGTCAAGACGTACCGGGGAGATTACGAGACTCCTCCCATCACAGTGGCCGACTTCTCCTTCAAGCCCGCCGGTCTGGAAGAGAGGCAGAGCGGGGCAGTGCTGGAAATCTGGCAGGGTTTCAGATCGCAGGCGCCTGCCCTTAGCGGCCCGTGGGTGGTGGTGCTGGGGCCGACGCTGGCGAAGATTCCGGCGGCGCGAACCTTGGCCGGCCTGGAGGAGTGGATTCGTCTGGATGAAGGGGGCGAGCAGACGGCGGAGCTGACGGCCCGCCTGGTTTTTGAGGGAACAAACCAGATCCGGTACCTGGGAGGGCTGGAGGAGGCCGGCCGATTCAAGAAAATCTCTGCCGGACTCGTGGAGGTGAGCCACTTCCCCGTCGAGAGCGCGCCGGACACCTCAAGGGTCATCGGACAAATTCTCCTTTCCTTGGGGATCCCTCCCGGCAGCTACTCGGCGGGGCTGGAGGAGTTCACCCGAGAGCTGGAGCTCTTGGAGGCGGCGTAGCACCCCTTTCCGCTATAATGAAGGCATGGATCCCGGGACGCTGTTCATCGTGGGAACTCCCATCGGAAACCTGAGGGACATCACCCTGCGGGCGATCGAGGTGTTGAAGTCGGCGTCGGTGATCGCGGCGGAGGACACCCGGAGAACCAAGATTCTGTGCCAGCGGTATGGGATGGACCGGCCGCTGGTGAGCCTCAACGAGCACAACGAGCGAAACCGGGCGCCGGAGCTGATTCTAAGACTGCGGGCGGGAGAATCGGTAGCGCTGGTGACCGATGCCGGGATGCCGGTGGTCTCGGACCCCGGGGCCTATCTCATTGAGCAGGCCCAGGCGGCCGGAATTCCGGTGGCGGTCATACCGGGCCCCTCGGCGGTGACGGCGGCGCTGGCGGTTTCCGGGTTCCGGGGGGAACGGTTTCGGTTCGAGGGATTCCCGCCGCGCAAGGACAAGGCGCTCAAGGCGTGGCTGGCCTCGCTGGCCCGGGAGGAGACACCGGTGGTTTGCTTCGAGTCCCCCTTCAGACTCGTTAAAACGCTGAAGGCGGTTCGGGAGGTTTTGGGAGAGATTCCGGTGGCGGTGGCCAGGGAGTTGACCAAGCTGCACGAGGAGGTTACCCGAGGCTCGACAAGCGAGGTCCTGGCACGGTATACTGACAGGCACCCCAAAGGAGAAATCACGGTTGTTTTTCTGCCCGGGGGAGAAAAACCAAGCAATTGAAATGAGCACACTCGAGGTTCATCCCACAGCGGTTGTGGATCCGAGGGCGGAGATCGCCCCGGACGTGGAGATCGGTCCCTACACGGTGATCGAGGGTCCGGTCCGGATTGGGCGGGGGACCAAGATCTGGCCCCACGCTTACCTGGCGGCCCCCCTCACGATCGGGCGAGACTGCCAGATCCACATCGGGGCCATCCTGGGGCACCTCCACCAGGCCCTGCGGGAGCCGCAGGCCGGCGGGGTGCGGATCGGCGACGGGGTGATCGTGCGGGAGTACGGGATGGTCCACCGGGCCTCGAAGGAGGGGGCCTGGACCACCGTGGGCGCAGAGAGCCTCATCATGGGCTTTGCCCATGTGGCCCACGACTGCGCGATCGGCCGCCGGGTGGTGATTGCCAACGGCAGCCTCTTGGCCGGTCACGTGGTGGTGGAGGACCAAGCGGTCCTCTCGGGCCACGTGGTGGTTCATCAGTTCGTCCGGGTCGGGACGCTGGCGATGGTGGGGGGCTTAAGCCGGGTGAACAAGGATGTCCCCCCCTATTTCCTCGTGAAGGGAGACTCGGAGGTCTGGACCATCAACCAGGTGGGGATGAAGCGGGCCGGGCTTTCAGAGATCGTCCGGGGGCAGTTGAGGGAGGCCTTCCGGCTGCTGTACCGTTCGGGGTTGAACACCACCCAGTCGATCAAGGCGATCCAGGCCACCAAGGACCCGGCCCCGGAGGTTCAGCATCTGATTCGCTTCATCCAGGAAAGCCGCCGGGGGATCTGCCGGTACCACCTTCAGATGCCCGGCGAGGCCAACGGCCTTGACAGGGACGAGGAGGATGTGATTTAATTAAGGTAGATGACCTTTTAAACTGGTCCGGAGAGACCAGAAAAGGGGGAGGAGAAGTTGGAAATCCAAAGGAAGGAAAGGACGGCTTGTCCGCGCGCGAGGCGCGGAGAGGCCGTTTTTTTATGACCCCGCCGCTGGGCCAGGCCAAGATCAAGGCGCACCTGCTGGATGCCCAGGGGGTGGAGCGGGTCCTGACCCGGATCGCCCACGAGATCCTGGAAAACCACCGGAAGCCCGGCTCGGTCGCCCTGGTCGGGATCCGCTCCCGCGGCGAGATCCTGGCCCAGCGGCTGGCCAAGATCCTGCGCGACATCGACGGAACCCCGGTCCCGGTGGGCGCCCTGGACATCACCCTCTACCGGGACGACCTGACCCTGAAGGCCCCCAATCCGGAGGTGCGCGCCACCGACATCCCCTTTGATGTGACCGGCAAGGCAATCGTCGTGGTGGACGATGTCCTGTACACCGGGCGCACGATCCGCTCGGCCCTGGACGCCCTGATGGATTTGGGCCGTCCCCAGGCGATCGAGCTGGCGATCCTGGTGGACCGCGGCCACCGGGAGCTTCCCATCCGACCCGACTACGTGGGCAAGAACGTCCCCACTTCAAGGAATGAGCTGATCCAGGTGCGGCTGAAGGAGGTGGATCAGGCGGATGAGGTGGTGATCGAGGAGGTCCCGTCATGAAAACCCCAACACGCTGGACCCGCAAGGATCTCCTGGGCCTGGAGGATTTAAGCCGGGACGAGCTCAACCTTCTGCTGGATCAGGCCAAGGCCTTCCAGGAAATTTCGCTTCGGCCCATCAAGAAGGTTCCGGCCCTCCGGGGCAAGACGGTGGTCTTGAGCTTCCTGGAGCCCTCCACCCGGACCCGGGCCTCCTTCGAGCTGGCGGCCAAGCGCCTCTCGGCGGACCTCCTGCAGATCCAACCTGCCTCCTCAAGCCTGGTCAAGGGAGAGACGATCCTGGACACCGCGCGCAACATCGAGGCGATGAAGGTGGATGTGCTGGTCCTGCGCCACCGCGACAGCGGGGTTCCCGCTATGGTGGCCCGGGCGATCGCCTCGAGCGTCGTCAATGCCGGCGACGGCTCTCACGAGCACCCCACCCAGGGGCTGGTGGATCTCTTCACCATCCGGGAGGAAAAGGGAAGGATCGAGGGGTTGAAGGTGGTGATCGTCGGGGACATCCTTCACTCCCGGGTGGCCCGATCCGATCTGTGGGGCCTGACCAAGCTGGGGGCCCAGGTCACCCTGTGCGGCCCGCCCACCTTGGTTCCCTCCACCTTCGAGTCCCTGGGGGCCAAGATCTCCTACACCCTCGACGCGGAGATTTCACAAGCCGACGTGGTGATTGCCCTGCGGCTTCAGATGGAACGCCAGAAGGAGCGCTACATCCCCTCCCTGCGGGAATTCACCCGGCACTATGGAATAGACCGGCAGAGGCTTCAGAGGGGAAAGCCGGATTTGATCGTGATGCACCCCGGGCCGGTCAACCGAGGCGTGGAGCTTTCTCCCGAGGTGGCCGACGGGCCGCAGTCGGTCATCTTAAAGCAGGTCACCAACGGCATCGCCGTTCGGATGGCGGCGCTGTACCTGGTTTCGGCCGGGCGAGCGAGCCACGGGGCCGGATCGGCCGCGCCCATTGTGCCCTCGGAGGTGGCGGGGTGAGCTCGCCCATGAAGCTTCTCATCAAGGGCGGGCACCTGGTTGACCCCTCGCAGGGGATCGACGAACCCACCGACCTTTTGATGGAAGGAGGCAGGGTCATTGCGCTGGGAAAGAACTTGAAGACCAACGGAGCCCACGTCATCGAGGCCAAGGGCAAGGTGGTCGCGCCGGGCTTCATCGATCTTCATGTGCACCTGCGCACGCCGGGCCAGGAGCACAAGGAGAACCTGACGACCGGCTCCCAAGCCGCCATCCAGGGAGGCTTCACCACGGTCTGCAGCATGGCCAACACCGACCCGGTGGTGGACACCGGCACGGTCGTGGAATTTCTTAAGGCGGCCAATGCCAAGGTGGGATTGGTGAATCTCCTGCCCTTCGCCGCGGTCACGGTGGGCCTTCAAGGGGAGACCTTGACCGAGATGGGCGAGCTGAAGGAGCGCGGCGCGGCCGGGTTCTCCGACGACGGGGCCCCCATCATGAACGCCGGCGTCATGCGCAGGGCCCTGGAGTACACCAAGATCACCCAGCTTCCGGTGGTGGCCCACTGCGAGGACACCCATTTGAGCGCCAACGGAGTGGCCCACGAGGGCCAGGCGGCGGCCCGGCTGGGGCTGGCGGGAATTCCCTCCGAGTCCGAGACCGTCATGATCGCGCGGGACCTCCTGCTGGCGGAGGCCACCGGCGGGCGACTTCATGTCGCCCACGTGAGCACCGAGCGGGGGGTGGAGCTGATCCGGGCCGCCAAGGCCCGGGGGGTCCTGGTGACGGCTGAGGCGACTCCGCATCACCTGACCTTGACCGATGAAGCGATGGGCACCTACGACGCTCGCTTCAAGATGAATCCGCCGCTTCGCGCCGAGCGGGATGTGAAGGCCCTCCGCGAGGGTTTGAGGGACGGCACGATCGACGCGGTGGCCACCGACCACGCCCCCCATTCCAGGGCCGAGAAGGAAGCGGAGCTTTCGCAGGCCCCCTTTGGGGTGGTGGGCCTGGAGACGGCCCTCGGGGTTTTGATGACCGAGCTGGTCCACCAGAAACATTTGAAGCTTTCCACCCTGATCGCGGCCATGACCCTCCGGCCGGCGCTGGTTTTGGGGATCGACCGGGGAAAGCTGACCGTGGGATCGCCGGCCGACGTGACCGTGTTCGATCCCTTGAGGGAATGGACGGTGGACCCCAGCGCCTTTCGCTCCAAGGGGGCCCATTCCCCTTTCGCGGGCTGGCGGCTTAGGTCCAAGGTGACCGATGTGGTGGTTTCTGGACGGGTGGTCTATCGGGATGAACAATTTATGAACGGAGAGAAACGATGAAGAGATCCCTCTTGGGACTTGGTCTTATGGCACTGGCTCTTTTGGCTTTGGGGCGATCAGCGGCCTTTGGCGAGGCGGCCGCGGGGCTTCCCCCGGAGGCCCAGGCGCTTCAATCCAAGGCGGATGCCCTGAAGAGTTACCGGGCCCAATTCATCCTGGAGGCCCGGGAGGAGGACGGCCAGAGCGTCCGCCTGGAAGGAAAGCTCCTTTTTGAGGGCCCCAACCGCAGGCGGGTGGAGATTAAGGAAGAGGGCTCCAGCGACGCCTCCCAGATCCTGGTGGGAGACGGAAAACTGGAGTGGCAATATTTCAAGGAGGCCAACACCGTCTACCGGCAGGAGAATCCGCCCCAGCCCCCGGGCCCCCACCGCCCCTTCGCCGAGATTCAGGACGGCACCCTGCGCGCGGTGGCCCAGGCGCCGGCCGGAACCCAAGCCATCCAGCGCTTCGAGGGCAAGCCGGTGGCCGAGGTGACCGAAGGGGCCCCCGTTCCCATTGAAACCATCCGGGTGGACGTGGGGACGGAGGATGGTCTGGCGCGCGAGCTCACCCTGCTGGACGCGCAGGGTAAGAGCGTCTTATCGCAAAGGTACAGCCAGGTCGAGGTGAACCTCTCTTTCCCCGAAGGGACGTTCGCCTTCACCCCGCCGGCGGATGCCGCGGTGGTCGACCTGAACAAGGAACTGACGGAGGGCGAATGAGATGAAGGCCAAAGGCGTTGGGGTGGCGGTTCTGGTGCTTGCGATTTTCGCGGCGGCAGCCGGAGAAACCCTGGGCGCTCCGCTGCCGGAGTCGGTGGTGGACGGGGTCCGGGAGGCCCGGGACTGGATGCACCGGGCCGACATGGCCCTGGTCCACGAGCAGTGGCTCATCGCGTACGAATATTACGACCTGGTCGCCAAGGTTTTCCCGAATACCGCCTATGCCAGACGGGCGGTCGGCCGGCGGGAGAGCCTTCGGTACCGGCTGACCCGTCCGGCGCGGGCCGCCGGAACCGGGAACAGCTGGGTGGGGGAGGTCTGGGAATTTCTGATTTGGCCGTGAAGGAGGAGCTTGGGTGAAGCTGGTCGCCGACTTTCATCTTCATTCCCGCTACAGCCGCGCCACGAGCAGTTCGCTGGATGTGGACCAGCTTGCCCGGTGGGCCGGGTACAAGGGGATAAGTCTTCTGGGAACCGGGGATGCCACCCATCCCCTGTGGCTTCATGAACTCAAGAGCAAGCTCACCCAAGGCCCCGACGGGCTCTACCGCTACCAGGGGGTCCGCTTCATCCTGACGGCCGAGGTGAACAACAATTTCTTTTGCGCGGGCAAGGGGCGCCGGATCCACAACCTCCTGTTTCTGCCGAGCTTCGAGACGGCCGAGCGGCTCAACCGGACCCTGGCCCGGTACGGCGATCTCACCTCGGACGGCCGGCCGACCCTCAACCTCTCCGCCCGGGACCTGGTGCGGCTGGCCCTGGACACCTCCCCGGAGATCTTCATCGTGCCGGCCCACGCCTGGACCCCCTGGTTCGCCATCTTCGGGGCGAACGCCGGCTTTGACACCGTGGAGGAGTGCTTCGGCGATGAGGCCAAGGAGATCCGCTGCCTGGAAACGGGCCTCTCCAGCGACCCCGAGATGAACCGGCGCTTAAGCCGGCTCGACCGCTACACCTTGATCTCGAACTCCGACTCGCATTCCGCCAGTCGGATCGGGAGGGAGGCCAACGTCTTGGAGTGCGAACCTTCCTACGGCGAGGTGATTGACATCCTGAAGACCGGCGATCCCAAGCGTTTTCTCTACACGGTGGAGTTTTTCCCGGAGGAGGGCAAGTACCATTACGACGGCCACCGCGCCTGCAAAACGCGGCTTTCGCCCCAGGAGGCCTCCCAAAACGGCAACCGCTGCCCGGTTTGCGGCAAGCGGCTGACGGTGGGGGTGATGCACCGGGTGGCCGATTTGGCCGACCGGGAAAGCGGCAAGCCCCACGAGCGGATTCCGTTCAAGCGGATGGTGCCGCTGGATCAGATCATCGCCGATTCCAAAGGGATGGGGGTGAATTCCAAGGCGGTGGAGCGGGAGTATCTGGATTGGATGGGCCGGGTGGGGACGGAGTTTGAGATTTTGATGGAGCTGCCCGAGGAGGCGCTGAAGAAGGGAGGAGATCCCAAGGTGGCCGAGGGGATCCTCCGGGTCCGGGAGGGCCGGGTCCGCATCCTGCCTGGATACGACGGCGAATACGGCGAGGTGGAGATCTTTCGGGACGAGGCCTCCGCCCCGGCCGAGAAGCAGTTGACCCTCTTTTAGAGACAACCCATGGCGCGAGCGTTCTTGGCCTTAGAGGACGGCACGGTGTTCGAAGGGGAATCGTTCGGGGCTCCCGGCGAGATCTCCGGCGAGGTGGTTTTCAACACCTCGATGACCGGCTACCAGGAGATCCTGACCGATCCCTCTTACCGCGGGCAGATCGTGGCGATGACCTACCCCCTGATCGGCAACTATGGGGTCAACGACGAGGACGTGGAATCGGCCCAGCCGCAGGTGGAGGGGTTTGTCGTCCGCGCCCTAAGCCCGATCGCCTCCAACTGGAGGCACCGCCGGACCCTGGACGAGTGGCTCACCCAGCATAAGACGGTGGCGATTCAAGGGATCGACACCCGGGCGCTCACGAGCCTCTTGAGGCAACAGGGAGCGCTTCGGGGGGTCCTCTCCACCCTCGACGGGGATAGGAAGCGGTTGGTCGAGAAGGCGCGCTCCTCGCCCGGCCTGGTCGGCCGGGACCTGGTGAAGGAGGTCACCTGCGCGAAACCCTTTGCCTGGGGCGAGGCGCCGGCCGCGGACAAACCCCTTCATGTGGCGGCGGTGGACTGCGGAATGAAGGCCCACATCCCGAGGATGCTGACCCTCGCCGGCTGCCGGGTGACCGTGGTGCCGGCCTCCATGGCCGCCGATCAGCTCTTGGCCCTGAAGCCGGACGGGCTCTTTCTTTCCAACGGGCCCGGCGACCCGGAGGGCCTGCCGTACCTGATCCAAACGGTGCGCGCCTGCCTGGGAAAACTGCCGATCTTCGGTATTTGCCTGGGTCATCAGATCCTGGGGCTGGCCCTGGGGGGCAAGACCTACAAGCTCAAGTTCGGCCACCACGGGGCCAACCACCCCGTGATGGAGATCGAGACCGGGAAGATCGAGATCACCGCGCAAAACCACGGTTTCGCCGTGGACCCCCGGTCGATCGGGGACGAGGTGGAGGTGACGCACCTGAACCTGAACGACAAGACCTGCGAAGGGATGCGCCACAAAAAGTGGCCCATCTTCTCGGTTCAGTACCACCCGGAGGCCTCGCCGGGCCCGCACGACGCCCATCACCACTTTAAGCGGTTTATCCATCTCATGAAAAGGGGAGAGACAACATGAAAAAAACCTCGAGAATCGCCTTGGCGGCCTGGATCCTCCTCGCGGCGCTGGCAGGCACCTGTTTTGCCAAAAAGGAAGCGCCCCCCGCGCCCGCAGCGCAGGATTCACCGATTCAAGCCCTCTTCAACACCCCCGCGCCCCCGCGGCTCGACGAACCGGTGGAGGTGATCCTGGAGGTTCGCGGCCGGCCGGGAACCCCACTCCCGCCGATCCGGGAAGGGGCGAAGCTGGAGATCCTGCTGCGCCTGCCCGTCGGCGTCAAACTCTCCAGCGCCGGCTGGGTTCCGGTTGAACCTTCGGCCCAGGAGAAGAAGGAAAACCCCTCCGGTATTTGGAGCTTGTACGGCTGGAAAAGACCCCTGGCCAAACCGGAAGGGGAGCTCTTGGACCGGATGCCGATCAGGCTCACGGTGGCGGAGGAGGGGATGAACTGGATCATCACCGCCCGGGTCCGGGTGATTCAAGGCCAGGAGGCCTGGCAGACCTTTGCCGCCACCTTCGCCACCCTGAAGTACGGGACAGCCAAGTTTTCTCCTGTGCCGCTGACCGCCCTGGATTCTCCAAAGGAATAAGAAAACCCAAGATGCCCAGAAGGAACGACCTTCACAAAATCCTCATCATCGGCTCCGGGCCGATCATCATCTCGCAGGCCTGCGAGTTCGACTACTCCGGCACCCAGGCCTGCAAGGCCTTGAGGGAGGAGGGCTACCAGGTGATCCTGGTCAACTCCAACCCGGCCACCATCATGACCGATCCGGAGTTTTCGGATCGGACCTACATCGAACCGGTCACCCCGGAGGCGGTGGAGAAGATCATCGCCCGGGAGCGGCCCGACGCCCTGCTGCCCACCCTGGGGGGGCAGACGGGCCTCAACGTGGCGATCACCCTGGCCCAATCCGGGGTTTTGGAGCGCTACGGGGTGGAGATGATCGGCGCCGACGCCCAGGCGATCCGCAAGGCCGAAGACCGGCAGCTTTTCAAGGAAACGATGCAGGCGGCCGGCCTGGATCTTCCCATAAGCGGCGTGGCGCGCAACCTGACGGAGGCCCGGGCGGCGGCCGAACGGATCGGTTTTCCGGTGGTGATCCGGCCCGCCTTCACCCTGGGCGGCACCGGCGGGGGGATCGCCTACAATTCCGAGGAGTTCGACCGGATCGCCCAGGCGGGGCTTTCCTTGAGCCTGGCCAGCGAGGTCCTGATCGAGGAGTCGGTGGCCGGCTGGAAGGAGTTTGAGCTGGAGGTGATGCGGGACAAAAAGGACAACGTGGTGGTGGTCTGCTCGATCGAGAACCTGGATCCGATGGGAATCCACACCGGAGACTCCATCACCGTGGCGCCGGTTCAGACCCTGACCGACCGGGAGTACCAGGCGATGCGCGACGACGCCATCACCGTCATCCGGGCGATCGGCGTGGAAACCGGCGGCTCCAACATTCAGTTCGCGGTCCACCCCCAAACCGGCCGAAGGGTGGTCATCGAGATGAACCCCCGGGTTTCCCGCTCCTCGGCCTTGGCCTCCAAGGCCACCGGTTTTCCCATCGCCAAGATCGCGGCCAAGCTGGCCGTCGGCTACACGCTGGATGAGCTGCCCAACGACATCACCCGGGAGACCCCCGCCTGTTTCGAGCCGACCCTGGATTACTGCGTCGTGAAGATTCCCCGGTTCGCCTTTGAGAAGTTTCCCGCGGCCGACCCCACCCTGACCGTGCAGATGAAATCGGTGGGAGAGGTGATGGCGATCGGCAGGACCTTCCCCGAGGCGCTTCAGAAGGGTCTGCGCTCCCTCGAGATCGGGCGCTTCGGTCTGGGCGCCGACGGCAAGGACAAGCCCGTAAGCGAGGCGGAGCTCAAGGGGAAGCTTCGGACGCCTTGCGCCGAGAGGATCTTCGCGCTCCGCCAGGCGGTCCAGGCGGGTCTTTCGGACGAGGCGATCCACGAGCTCACCAAGATCGATCCCTGGTTTCTCCGGGGGATCCGCCAGATCGTGGAGCTGGAGGAGGAATTGAAGAAAAATCCTCCCGGCCCGGAGCGGATCTGGAAGGCCAAGCAATTCGGCTTCAGCGACCGGCAGCTGGCGTTCCTCTGGGGCAAGGAGGAAGGCCAGATTCGAAGCCTCCGGATGAAGCACGGGATCCGCCCCCGCTTCTACATGGTGGATACCTGCGCGGCGGAGTTTGAAGCCCGCACGCCGTACTATTACTCCACGTACGAGAAACCCCCTCACCTTGCCTCTCCCCCTCAAGGGGGAGAGGGTAAGGGAGAGGGGGCCAAGAAGATCATGATCATAGGCGGCGGCCCCAACCGGATCGGGCAGGGGATCGAGTTCGACTACTGCTGCGTCCACGCGGTCTTCGCGCTCAAGGAGGCCGGCTTCACCACCGTCATGGTCAACTCCAACCCGGAGACGGTCTCCACCGACTACGACACCGCGGACCGCCTTTATTTCGAGCCCCTCACCCTCGAGGACATCCTCAACATCGTGGAGGAGGAGCGCCCCTGGGGGGTCATCATTCAGCTGGGCGGCCAAACCCCCTTGAACCTGGCCCTCCGGCTGGAGAAGGCCGGGGTGCCGATCCTGGGGACCAGCCCCGAGGCGATCGATCTGGCCGAGGACCGGAAGCGGTTCAGCGACCTGGTCGAACGGCTAGGCTTAAGGCAGCCGCCCAACGGAACCGCCGTGACCCCTGACGAGGCCCTTCAGATCGCCAGAAGGCTCACCTTCCCGGTGCTGGTGCGGCCTTCCTATGTGCTGGGCGGCAGGGCCATGGAGATCGTCTACGACGAGAAGGACCTGCTCGATTACATGGCGACCGCGGTGGAGGCCTCACCCGAGCGCCCCGTCCTGGTGGACAAGTTCCTGGAGGACGCCATCGAGGTTGACGTGGACCTTGTGGCCGACGGCCGCCGGGCCGTGATCGGAGGGATCCTGGAGCATGTGGAGGAGGCCGGGGTTCATTCGGGGGACGCGGCCATGGTGCTGCCGCCGCACACCCTGGAACCCGCCATGATCAATGAGATCCGCCAGGTGAGCCTGCGCCTGGCCAAGGAGCTTAAGGTGACGGGGCTCATGAACGTCCAGCTGGCGGTCAAGGGCAAGGAGCTGTACATCCTGGAGGTCAACCCCCGCGCCTCCCGAACGGTGCCCTTCGTCTCCAAGGCGATCGGGGTTGCCTTGGCCAAGCTGGCCGCCCGGGCGATGGCCGGGGAAACGCTGGAGGCGCTGGGTTTCACCGAGGAGATCCGCCCGCCCTTCATGGCGGTCAAGGAATCGGTCTTTCCCTTCGCCCGCTTCCTTGGCGTGGACATCATCCTGGGGCCGGAGATGAGGTCCACCGGCGAGGTGATGGGGATCGACCTCCAGTTCGGGCCGGCCTATGCCAAGTCGCAGATCGCCGCCTATCAGCGCCTCCCCTTAGGCGGACGGGTCTTTGTGAGCGTCAAGGATGCCGACAAGCCCTGGGTGGCGGAGATCGCGCGGCGCCTGGCGGCCATGGGCTTTTCCATCGTCTCCACCTCCGGCACCGCCGAGGTTCTGAAGGCCTCCGGCCTGGCGGTGGAGGAGGTGAAGAAGATCCACGAGGGCCGCCCCAACGTCCTGGATCTGGTTCTGGATCTCAAGGTGGATCTCATCATCAACACCCCGGCCGGCAAGGCGACCAAGGCCGACGAAACCAAGATCCGGTCGCTGGCGGTGGCTCGTGGGATCCCCTGCGTGACCACGATCCCCGGGGCGCTGGCCTTGACCACCGGGATCGCCTCCCTCCTCAAGGAGGGGATCCGGATTTGCTCCCTGCAGGAATGGCATGAAACCATCGGGGTCGCGGGATGATCCAGGTGAAGGCGCCCCTTCTTTTGCATCGCAGGGTCGCGCCGGAGCACTTCCTGATGAGACTGCTTGCTCCGGTTATCGCCCGCGAGGCCCGGCCCGGACAGTTCCTTCACATCCGGGTGGGCTCCGGTGATAATCCTCTCCTGCGCAGGCCGATCAGCCTGCTTAACGCCGACCGCCAGGCCGGGACGGTGGATCTGATTTACAAGGTGGTCGGTTCAGGAACCGCGGTGCTGGCCAAGCTGCCCGCGGGCGGCCGGCTGGATCTTCTGGGCCCCCTGGGGCACCCCTTCGAGATTCCCGGCGGGCTTCAGGAGGCGTTTCTGGCAGGCGGCGGCGTTGGGATTCCTCCCCTCTATTTCTTGGCCAAGGAGCTGGTGAAGAGCCGGGGGTCCGGCGGGAAAGTCAAAGTGAGGGTTTTCCTGGGAGCACGGACCAAGGAATGGCTGATTTGCGGAGATCTTTTCAAGCGGCTTAAGGTCGAGACGCGGGTGGCCACCGACGACGGCAGTCTCGGCCGCAAGGGAAGCGTCGTCGATTTGATGAAGGCAGCTTTACGAATGTCATCCCCGCGCAAGCGGGGATCCGATTCCCCCTTTCGGGGGAATGACGAGGTCATGCTTTTCATGTGCGGCCCCACCCCGATGATGGCGGCCGGGGCGGCCCTTGCCCGGCGCAAGGGATTGCGCGCGCAGGTTTCCCTGGAGGAACGGATGGGCTGCGCCATGGGCTGCTGCCTGGGCTGTGTCGTGGAGGTCGCCGCCGAACCGGCAAGCTCCCACGCCCGTTTCCAGCGGGTTTGCACCGAGGGCCCGGTCTTCCCGGCGGAGGCCGTGGTGTGGAGCCGCTCATGAAGCAGCCGGACCTCTCCATTCGCCTGGGGCCGCTGAATCTTCAAAACCCGGTGATGACGGCCTCCGGGACCTTTGGCTACGGGCCGGAGTACCACCGGCTTTACGACGTGAACCTCCTGGGGGGCATCGTCACCAAATCGATCACCTTGAAACCGAGACCGGGCAACCCGGCCCCCAGGATCTACGAGACTCCCTCCGGGATGCTCAACTCGATCGGCCTTCAAAATGTGGGGGTGGAGGCCTTTGTCAAGACGAAGCTCCCCTTCCTGCGAGGCCTTCGCGGCCCCAAGGTGATTGTAAGTCTGGCCGGGGAGTCGGTCTCGGAATATGTTGCCCTGGCCCGCCGGCTGGACGGCGAGAAGGGGATTGACGGCTTTGAGCTGAACATCTCCTGCCCCAATTGCGAGCAGGGAGGGATGGAATTTGGCGTGGACCCCCGCGGGACGGCCCGGCTGGTCAAGGCCGTGGCGGCGGCGACGCGGCGGCCCCTCATCGTGAAGCTCTCCCCCAACGTGACCGATGTCGTCGCGATCGCGAGGGCCGCGGCGGGAGCGGGCGCCCAGATCCTCTCTCTCATCAACACCCTGGTGGGTTTGGCGGTGGATCCGGCGCGCTGGAAGCCCCGGATCGCCACCGTGACAGGGGGTTTAAGCGGCCCGGCCATCAGGCCGGTGGCCCTCCGGATGGTCTGGCAGGTCCACCGGGCGCTGCCCAAGATTCCGCTCATTGGAATCGGCGGCATCCTGACGGCCGCCGACGCGGTGGAGTTTATGCTCTGCGGGGCGAGCGCGTTTCAAGTGGGAACCGCCAACTACGTCAACCCCCAGGCGCCGGTGGAGATTCTGCAAGGGTTGAGGACCTACCTGACCGAGAGGAAGCTGGTCAGCGCCAAGAAGCTGGTGGGCGGGCTTAAGGTTCCCCGCGTGCTTAGAGGGATCCCGAAGGTGGTGGCGGGGTGAAGCTCGCGCCGCAGGATCGGATCATCGCGGCCCTGGATGTGGAGAGCCTGGAGGAGGCCGCCGGCCTGGTCAAGACCCTGATGCCGGCGGGGATCAGCCATTTCAAGGTGGGGATGTCCCTGTTTACCCGCTTCGGGCCGCCCTCGGTGGAGCTGGTCCATCGGGAAGGGGGAAAGGTTTTTCTGGACCTCAAATTCCACGACATCCCCTCGACGGTCGGCAGGACCATGCGCTCCGTCGCGCGCCTTAAGGTCTGGATGACCAACCTCCACATTCAAGGGGGATCGGCCATGATGCGGGAGGCGGTCCGGGCCCTTAGGGAAGAGGCGGGCCAGGCGAGAATGGAACCGCCCCTTTTGATCGGGGTCACGGTGCTGACCTCCATGGCCGAGCGGGACATGATAGACTTGGGGCTTCGCAAGACCCTGAAGGATCAGGTGATCTATCTGGCCCGGCTGGCCAAGGGGGCGGGCCTCAACGGGATCGTCGCCTCTGCCCAGGAGGCCAGGGCCCTGCGGTGGGCCCTGGGGGAAGATTTCGTCTTGGTGGCGCCGGGCATCCGTCCCCAGGAGGCCCCGCGGGACATCCTGTCGGTGAAACCCGGCAGCGGAACCGACGATCAGCAGAGGACCGCCACCCCAGCGGAGGCGGTGCGGGCAGGGGCCGATTATCTGGTGATGGGGCGCCCCATCGTGAAGGCGGCGGACCCGAAGTCGGTGGTTTTGAAGATCATCCAGGAGCTTGAGCGATGAGGCCCTCTGAAGTGATGAATCTCTTTCGGGAATCCGGCGCTTGGATGGACGGCCACTTCGTTTTATCGAGCGGGCTCCACAGCCGCGATTATCTTCAATGCGCGGTGATCCTTCAGCATCCCTCCCTCGCCTCCCGCCTGTGTCAGGCGCTGGCCCAGCGCTTCCTAAGCGACGAGGTGACCTGCGTGGCGGCCCCGGCGCTGGGGGGCATTCTGGTCGGCTACGAGCTGTCCCGGCACCTGGGATGCCGCAACGTCTTTGCCGAGCGGGTGGAAGGCAAGCTCCAGTTCCGGAGGGGCTTCAAGGTGGGGTCCCTGGACCGGGTCCTCGCGGTGGAGGATGTGGTGACGACCGGCGGCTCGGTGGAGGAGCTCATCACCCTGATTCGGGACGCCGGCGCCGAGGTGATCGGCGTGGGAACCCTGGTGGACCGCTCCGGCGGCTGGGCCTCGTTCGAGGCGAAGTATCACGCCCTGATGAGCCTGAACCTCAAGACCTTCTCGCCCCAAGAATGCCCCCTGTGCAAGGAGGGGATTCCGATCATGAAGCCTGGCAGCCGCGGCCTTTAAGGATGACGCTCCAAAGCTACCTGTAATTTTCCACCTGAATCGGCACGCCAAAGTCTTTGCCGCGCAAGGCTTGAATAACGTCTTGAAGATCGTTGATTTGTCTGGCGGCTACCCGCACAGAGTCCCCTTCGATGCGGGGCTGTACCTTAAGCCCAAGCTCTTTAACGGCTTTCACGATCTCCCTGGCTTTCTCGGAGGAGAGCCCCTGCATCAGTTGAGCCTCTTGCTTGATGATCCCGCCGGGATTTTGCTCGGGCTCTTTCCAGGAAAGGGCCTTAAGGGAAACCCCGCGCCTGGCCAGCTTGGCCTCCAAAACATCCCGGACGCTTTTAAGCTGCATGGATTGATCGGCGGTTAATTTCAAAACGCCTGAAGACTCCTCGAAGGTGATGCTGGCCGAGCTTCCCTTAAAGTCGAAACGGGTCCCGATCTCCTTCTGGGCTTGCTGGAGGGCGTTCCGGAGCTCCTGGAGATTCACCTTGGAAACGATGTCAAAACTGCGATCTTGAGCCATAGGATGGCCTTTATTTAAGAAGAGGAAGCTGGAGCAGCAGAAGCAGGAAGGCCAGCGCCAGGGTCGGCAGGGTGACCGCGAGGCCCGGCCCCAGCCACTGGGCGAAGCGGACGGGGTACTTTTCCTTCTCGAGCATGCCGATCGCCACGATGTTGGCGGTGGAGCCAATCATCGTGGCGTTGCCCCCCAAGGTCCCACCAAACAACAGCCCCCACCAGAGGGACGCCGTGGGAGCGCCGGCGGCGCCGAGATCCGCGATGATCGGGATGAAGGTGGCCACCACCAGGATGTTGTCCAGGAAGGCGGTCAAGATGGCCGACAGCCCCAGGATCAAAGCGAGCAACAGCGCCGGATTGGTTCCGGCCACAGCCGTGAGCCCCTGGGCGATCCGGTCGGTCACCCCCACGTAGCGCAGGGTCCCCACCGAGGCAAAGAGAAGAATAAAGAAGGTCAGGGTCCACCAGTCCACCCGCTTTTCCACCAGCTCCCGGGCCTTGTCCTGTTCCAGCAGAAGAGCCGTCCCCGCCATGAGGAAGGGAACGCCCAGCAGCAGGGTATTCTTGGGCAGGTGAAGAAGGTGCTCCGCCTGGTGGTGGAGGATGAGACCCCCGATCGTCAAGAGAAAGAGGATCCCCGCGGTCCGGAACTCCTTGGCGCTCACCCGCCCCTCCTCAACGGCTTTCTCTCCGGCCTTGCGGACCCCCTCGGCCATGGCCGCCAGCGGTTTGCGGTAATAGATCGACAGGATGCCGATCGCAAGCCCCAGGGACAGGACAGAGACGGGGGTCGCCCACCGGAGGAAATCGGCGAAGCTTAAACCGGCCCTCAAGGCGATCAGGACGCCGATCGGGTTTCCCACGACCGTGGCGGAGGAGCCGATGTTAGTGGCCAGAACGATCATGATGAGGAAGGGGAAGGGCTCCAGCTTAAGCCGGCGGGTCAGGTGCAGCGTCAGGCTCGTCATGAAGAGGATGGAGGTCACCTCGTCCACCAGGGCGGCCGTCAGCATGGCCAGGGCCATCATCGCCGGGAAGAAAAGGCGCGGCCGGTGACTTATGGCATCGAGCATCCGCTCCAGCACGACCTCAAAGAACTTCCGGTTCTCCAGAAAGCCGATCACGATCATCATGGCGACCAGAAAGAGGATGATGTCGAGGTTGGCAAACTCCACGAGGTGGGGGATGTCGATCACCTGACCCGCCAGAAGAAGCGTTATCCCCACCAGGGCGAAGGCCAGCCGGAAGGGCCAGTAGAAAAGGGTTCCCAGGATAAAGCCCAAGAAGATGGAGACGGAGAGGATCTGGCGGCCCTCCAGGCCGGCCCCGGCCGAGCCCAGGATCCCGGCCGCCAGGATTCCGAAAAACCAGGGAAGCTTACGCACCTTCCACCTCGTCGGTCAGGAGGGTCGCCTGGTTGCGGCGAACCTCCAGGAAACCTTGACCCTGAAGGTGAAGGGTCACCGCTTCCCCGGGGCCGGTCCGATAGATGACCCTCCCCGGGGTGAGCGCCGCCGCGAGGGGCGCGTGATGGGCCAGGATGCCCAGATACCCCAAGGTTGCCGGGGCCACCAGCGAGATCACCTTGCCGGAAAAAACCGTGCGCCGCGGTGTCAGGATTTCGAGCGAAAAGCTTTTCTCCATCAGACCTTGGCGGTCTCCCGCAATTTCTCCGCCTGCGCGAGCACCTCGGAGATGTCGCCGGTCAAGTAGAAGGCCTGCTCGGGCAAGTCGTCCAGCTTGCCCTCCACGATTTGCCGGAAGCCCTCGATGGTGTCCTTGAGCTTCACGTATTTTCCGGCGCGGCCGGTGAAGGCCTCGGCCACGAAGAAGGGCTGGGAAAGGAAGCGCTGAATCTTCCGGGCGCGGGAGACGATCAGCCGGTCCTCCTCGGAGAGCTCGTCAATCCCGAGGATCGCGATGATGTCCCGCAGGTCCTTGTACCGCTGGAGGATCCGCTGGACCGACCGGGCCACGGCGTCATGCTCCTCCCCCACGATCCGGGGGTCCAGGATCCGGGAGGTGGACTCCAGGGGATCCACCGCCGGATAGATGCCAAGCTCCGCGATCTGCCGGGAGAGAACCGTGGTGGCGTCCAGGTGCGAGAAGGTGGTGGCCGGGGCGGGGTCGGTCAGGTCGTCGGCCGGCACGTACACGGCCTGGATCGAGGTGATCGAGCCAACCTTGGTCGAGGTGATGCGCTCCTGCAGGCGCCCCATTTCTTCCGCGAGCGTAGGCTGGTAGCCGACCGCCGAGGGCATGCGCCCGAGCAGCGCGGA
>JACOVG010000032.1 GCA_016177405.1 Candidatus Omnitrophota bacterium
CACCAGCCCTCCCGTTGGCAGCTTACGAGGAGACGGACCGGGATGTGGGGTAAGGGGGGACACGGGTGACGCCGGAGGGAGGACCCGCCGCCGCGCCCGCAGGCCGGAGGCCGAGGACGGACGGCGGGAGTACCCGCAGGCGGCAGGACCCGTGGCCAGCAAGCCCCCACACAGAGGGCGGGGGAGTCGGAGTTGGGACTTTGAGGAGGTGACGGGGTGAAACCCAGGCATCTTATTTCCATTCAGGATTTGTCGGCTCAAGAGATCGAAGCCCTTTTTCGGGAGACCGCCGGCTTAAAGAAGGCCAGGGGCTCCTCCACGGCGCTTGCAGGGAAGACGTGGGGGCTTCTCTTTGAAAAACCATCGGTCCGGACCCGGGTCTCCTTTGAGGTGGGAATCGCCCAGCTGGGCGGCCGGTCTCTCTACATCGGGCCGGTGGAGCTCCAGAACGGCAAGCGGGAATCGGCCAAGGATGTGGCCTGCGTCCTTTCCAGGTACCTTGATGGGATCATCGCCCGCACCTTCCGCCATGAGGACGTGGTGGAGATGGCCCGGTGGGCTGTTGTCCCGGTCGTGAACGGCCTCTCGGACGTGGAGCATCCCTGCCAGGCGCTGGCCGACGGCTTCACCCTTTGGGAGAAATTCGGCAAGGTCCGCGGCGTCCGGATCGCCTTCGTGGGAGACGGCAACAACGTCTGCCACTCCCTGATGCTCCTGGCGGCGCTCCTCGGGGCCCATCTGAAGCTGGCCTGCCCGGCCGGCTACGGCCCGCGAAAGGATCTCCTGCGCTGGGCGAAGGAGCGCGCGGCCCGAAGCGGCGGCTCGATTCTGAGCACCGGCTCCGCCGGGGAGGCGGCCTCCGATGCCCAGGTCGTTTACACCGATGTCTGGGCCAGCATGGGGCAGGAGAAGGAACGTTCGAAACGGGGCAAGATCTTTGCCGGTTATCAGGTGAACGCAAAGCTCATGAAGCGGGCCGCCCCCCAGGCCCTTTTCATGCACTGCCTGCCGGCCCATCGGGGCGAGGAGGTCACCGACGAGGTGATGGACAGCCGGCATTCCATTGTCTATGATCAAGCGGAGAATCGGCTTCATGCGCAGAAGGCCGTCCTGTTAAGATGGACGGCGCGAGGAGGCGGGAAGCGATGAAAAAGATAGTCTTGGCTTATTCCGGCGGGCTGGACACATCGGTCGCGATCCGGTGGCTTAGCCAAAAGGGGTTTCAGGTGATCGCCTTCCTGGCCGATGTCGGCCAGGGCGAGGACTTTGGCCCCATTCGCCGGCGGGCCCTGGCCTGCGGGGCGAGCCAGGTGGTGATCAAAGACCTTCGGGAGTCTTTCGCGCGGGAGTACATTCTGCCGGCCCTGCGCGCCGGCGCCGTCTATGAAAGGAAGTACTTGCTCGCCACCGCCTTGAGCCGCCCCCTCATCGCCAAGGCCCTGGGGGAAGCGGCCGTGGCCCACGGCGCGCGAACCGTGGCCCACGGCTGCACCGGCAAGGGCAACGACCAGGTCCGCCTGGAGGTGACCCTGAAGATCCTCTTTCCGCGGCTGGCGGTTCTGGCCCCCCTGCGGGAATGGGAGCTCAAGTCCAGGGCCGAGGAGATCCGCTATGCCGCCCGGCACAAGCTGCCGATCGCGCCTCCTTCCCAATCGCGTTTCTCCATCGATCAGAATCTCTGGGGGGTTTCCATTGAAAGCGGCCCGCTGGAGGATCCTTGGGTTGAGCCGCCGCCGGAGGCCTATCAGTGGACGAAGGAGCCCTCGCGGGCTCCGGCCCGGCCTCTCTTGGTCACGGTGGACTGGCTGCGGGGCGTCCCGGCAGGCATCAACGGCAAGCGCCTCTCCTTGACGCGCTTGATCGAGCGCCTCAACCACCTGGGTTCCGCCCACGGGATCGGACGGAGCGACCTGATCGAGGACCGGCTGGTGGGAATCAAATCCCGGGAGGTCTACGAGGCGCCGGCGGCCCACATCCTTCATGCCGCCCACCAGGAGCTGGAACAGCTCACCCTGGACCGGGAAATGCTGATCTTCAAGGAGATTGTCGCCGGCCGCTATGCCCGGCTGGTGTACGACGGCTTGTGGTTCACGCCTCTCAAGGCCGCGCTGGACCGGTGGGTGGATGAGAGCCAGCGCCGGGTGAGCGGAAGGGTACGGCTCAAGCTGTACCGGGGGACCTTGGCGGCGGTGGGGCGCGGTTCGCCCAACGCCCTTTACCGGAAGGCCCTGGCGACGTATCAGGGGAAGGATGAGTTTGACCAGCGATGGGCCGGTGGCTTCATCGCGCTCTGGGGGCTTCCCTATGCCAAGCCCTAGCCGGAAATTGTGGGGAGGCAGGTTCAAGGGAAAGACCTCCGCCGCGGTGGAGCGGTTCACCCATTCTCTTTCCGTGGATCAGCGCCTGGCCCGGTGGGATCTGGCCGGATCCATCGCCCATGCCGAAATGCTGGGCAAGCAGGGGATCATCCCGCGGCAAGCCGGCCGCCGGATCGTGCGGGCCCTCAAGGAGATCTCGCGGGCGGTTGACCGTAAAACCGTGGTCTGGAGCGCCGGGGCGGAAGACATCCACACCGCCATTCAGGAGCTCCTGGCCAGGAAGATAGGGGCGGCCGCCGGCTACCTGCATGCCGGACGCTCCAGAAATGACCAGGTGGTGACCTCTTTCCGCCTCTGTTTGAAGGCCGAAACAACCGGTCTCATCCAGAAAATCCACCGGCTTCAAAAGGCCGTCTTGAAGCAGGCCCGCAAGAAGCAGGGGACTCTTCTGCCTGGCATGACCCATCTGCGGCACGCCCAGCCGGTCCTTCTATCGCACCTTCTTTTGAGCTATCTCGCCCCTCTTCAAAGGGACCGGGGGCGCCTGGCCGACGCCCTCTCCCGGATGAACGAGTCCCCTCTGGGGTCGGCGGCCCTGGCGGGAACGGGTCTGGCCATCGACCGGGCCTTCACCGCCAAGCGCCTGGGCTTTTCCGGCCCCATGGCCAATTCCATCGACGGGGTCACCGACCGGGACTTCGTGGTGGAGCTCCTGTCGGCCTTGGCCCTGACCGGCCTGCATCTGGCCAGGATCGCGGAGGACCTGATTCTCTTCTCCACCGAGGCCTTCGGGTATCTCCGCTTCGACGAGAAGCTCCTGACCGGAAGTTCCATGATGCCCCAGAAACAAAATCCTGATTTTCTGGAGCTGATCCGCGCCGGTTCCGCCCGGATCAGCGGGCAGCTCGCCGCGGGGCTGGCTCTCTTCAAGGGATTGCCCTCCGGCTACCAGCGGGACCTCCAATGGGATAAGGCGATCGTCTTTGAGGCCCTGGACCAGGCCCAGGGGATGGTGGAGCTGTTGACCGACGGCTTTGGGGGCTTACGCTGGAACGAAGCCCGGACGCGCCGGGCGCTGGAGGATCCCTCCCTTTACGCGACCGACCTCGCGGAGTACCTGGCGATGAAAAAGATCCCTTGGGCCTTGGCCCACCAGGCCGTGGGCCGGCTCTTGGCCCACGCAGAGGAACGGGGAATCCCGGCGGCCCGGATGCCCCTTCAGGAGATCCGAAGGTTCTCTCCGGCCTTTGGTCCGGATCTCTATCGCCTCTTTGACCCCCGGGTGTCGGTTGGGCGCAAACGTTCCTTTGGAAGCACCTCTCCCCAGGAGGTGGCCCGGGCGATTCGCCGGTGGCAGCGCCTGCTGGCGGTTTAGATGCACCGCTTTGCTCTCAAAAAGGGACGCCTCTGGTGCGAGGGGGTGGCGGTTGATCGCGTGGCCGACGCGCTGGGAACGCCCCTTTATCTTTACAGCTTTCAAACCCTCCTCGACCATTACCGGAAGCTTGAGAAGGCCTTCTCCTCCGCCGGCGCCCTGATCTGCTTCGCCGTCAAGGCCAATGGAAACCTCGCCATTCTCAAGGCGCTGGCCCAGGCCGGCTCCGGCTTTGATGTGGTTTCGGGCGGGGAGTTGAGGAAAGCGCTCTTGGCCGGAGCGGCGCCCCAGAAGATCGTCTACGCCTCGGTGGGCAAAACCGACCGGGAGATCGAGCTGGCCCTCCGGTCGCGCGTTCTGTTCTTCAACGTGGAGTCGGCCATGGAATTGGAGGTTCTTGAGGCGGCCTGCCGGCGGCTCAAGAGGCGCCAGAGGGTCTGTTTGAGGCTCAACCCGGGCGTCCAGGCCGACACCCACGCCTACATCAGCACGGGCCAGCCCGCGAGCAAATTCGGCATGGGGCTGTCCACCGTGGAATCCCTCTTCAAGCGCCACCGCGAATTCCCGCACCTGGACCTCGCGGGCATCCACCTGCACATCGGCTCGCAGATCCTGGAGGCGGCCCCCTTCGCCGCCGCCATTGCCAAAGCGATCGGGTTGGCGAAGAAGGCCAGGCGCTGGGGCGTGGCGATCCGATATCTGAACATCGGAGGGGGACTGGGCATCGTTTACCACCGGGAAACGCCGCAGACCGCCCAGGCCTTTGCCTCCCGGATTCTGCCCCTCATAAAAAACAGCTCCCTCAAGCTCATCCTGGAGCCGGGCCGGTTCATCGCCGGAAACAGCGGCGTCCTGCTGACGCGCGTTGTCACCCTCAAGGAGAACGGAAGGAAGCGGTTCGCGGTGGTGGACGCGGGGATGAACGACCTGATCCGCCCCAGCCTCTATGGCGCTTACCACGAGATGGTCCTCTCCGGCGGCGCGGCACGCCGGCCAAGGCTTCGGTACGACGTCGTGGGACCGGTCTGCGAAAGCGGAGACTTCTTCGCCAAGGACCGCCTCCTCCCGCGCCTCACGCGGGGCGATCTGCTGGCCATCCTGGGGGCGGGGGCCTACGGTTTCGCCATGTCCAGCAATTACAACGCCAGGCCCCGCGCGGCCGAGGTGATGGTCCGCGGCCGCCGGTGGTTTGTCATCCGCCGCCGCGAGACCTTCCAGGACTTGGTCCGCGGCGAGCGCCTGCCGCCCTTCCTCCAATGACCCCCCTGCGTTTCACGAAGATGGCGGGGGCGGGCAACGACTTTGTCCTTGTGGAGGCCGAGCGTCTTCGCCCAGGGGAAAATCTACCGCGGCTGGCCCGCCGCTTGTGCGACCGCAAGCGGGGGATCGGGGCGGACGGCCTTTTGCTGGTGGGCTCCTCCCGAAACGGGTCGGCCCGGATGCGGATCTTCAATCCCGACGGCAGCGAGCCCGACATGTGCGGCAACGGCGCCCGGTGCGCCGCCTGGTACCTCCACCCGCGGGGAAAGAAAACCCTTTCCCTCGCGACCGGGGCCGGCCCCTTGACGGCTCACGTGACCGGCGGGGGGGTCCGCCTTTTCCTCTCCAGGCCCCGCTCGCTTAACCTCAACCTTTCTCTGGCGGTTGGCGGCCGCCGCTGGATTTTCCACTCGGTGAACACCGGGGTGCCCCATGCCGTGAGCGTGGTCAAAAGAATTCAAGACATCGACGTGGAGCGCGTCGGAAGATCGGTCCGCTTTCATTCTCATTTCAAGCCGCGGGGGACCAACGTTGATTTCATTCAGATCGTCTCCCCCAGGCGCCTCATCATCCGGACCTACGAGCGGGGGGTGGAAGGGGAGACCCTGGCTTGCGGGACCGGCGCGGCGGCCTCGGTGGTCATCGGCGAACGGCTTGGACTTTTGAAGCCGCCGGTCAGCCTCACGACGGCGTCGGGAGAGCTCTTGAGGGTGGGTTACGTTGAATCGGGCACATCTGGGAAACAGTGGTACCTTGAAGGAACGGCACAGAAGATCTTCGAAGGAGAGATCAACCGGTGAAGCATTCCAAGAAGCTTAAATTTTCTGGTTCCATGGTCGCGCTGGTGACCCCCTTCAGGAAAGGGCGGGTGGACGGGGAAACCTTGAGATCGCTGGTCGCCTTTCACATCCGGGAGGGAACCTCCGCTTTGGTTCCCTGCGGCACGACCGGCGAGTCGGCCACCCTTTCCCACGCGGAGCACGAGGAGGTGATCGAAACCACCCTCGAGGCCGCCCGGGGAAAGATCCCGGTGATCGCCGGCACCGGATCCAACAACACCCAGGAGGCCCTGCGGCTGACCCGGCATGCCGAGCGCGCCGGAGCGGACGCGGCGCTCCTCATCTCGCCCTATTACAACCGGCCCACGCAGGAGGGGCTCTACCAGCATTTCCGGACGATCGCCGAGTCGGTTTCCATTCCGCTTATCCTCTACAACATCGCCTCCCGCACGGGGGTCAACATCGAGCCGGAAACCTTTGCCAGGCTCTCGAAGCTTCCCCACATTGCCGGGGTCAAGGAGGCGAGCGGCTCGCTGGAGCAGATGTCCAGGATCAAAGCCCTCTGCGGAAAGGACTTCGCCCTCATCTCCGGCGACGACGTCCTGACCCTTCCGGTCCTGGCGATCGGCGGGACAGGGGTGATCTCGGTGGTGGCCAACCTGGTTCCGGGGAAGGTGGCCGGCCTGGTGCGCTCTTTTGAGGAGGGCGAGGTCGATCGGGCCCGCGCGCTTCATTACGAGCTTCTGGCCCTCACCAAGGCCCTGTTCCTGGAAACCAACCCCATTCCGGTCAAGACCGCCATGGGATTGGCGGGGCTCTTGCCGGAGGCCTCCCTGCGGCTGCCGCTTTGCCCCATGAGCGACGGAAATCTCGCCAAGCTCAAAGAGGCCTTGCGCCCCTTCCGGCTTACCCGATGATCCGCGCGGCGGTCAGCGGCTGCTGCGGGAGAATGGGTTCCCTCATCGTGGAGGAAATCCTGAAGGATCCCCTTCGCTTCCAGCTCGCCGGGGCCTTCGAGCAGGCGGGCCACGAAAAGCTCGGCGCTGGCATTCCAGGGGCGCCGGGGGTCCGCGTCCAGAGCGACTTGGCCTCTCACCTGGCAGGCGTACAGTCCCTGATTGAATTCACCACCGCCGGCGCCACCGTGGAGCACGCGAGGTACGCCTCGGCCGCCGGCGTGCCGATGGTGATCGGGACCACGGGGTTTGACCCCTCCCAGATGGAGGAGCTGCGCTCCCTGGCCGCGAGAATCCCCATCTTCTGGTCCGCCAACATGTCCCTGGGGGTGGTGATCCTGCGTCAGGCCCTCCGGTCGCTGGCCGACGGCTACCGGAAGTTCGGTCTGTTGGATAAAGCGGCCATCGCCCTTTCCGAAACCCACCACGTCAGGAAGAAGGACAAACCCAGCGGAACCGCCAAGCTCCTGGCCCAGGAAATCTTCCGGGCCGCCGGGCGAAAGATCCAGGACCAGGAGATTGAGGCCCGAAGGATCGGGGAGGTCGTTGGCATTCACAGCGTCTCCTTCGTCACCCCCGCGGAGAAGATCTCCATTCAGCATGAAGCGTTGGACCGCCGGCTTTTCGCCCAGGGGGCCCTCTGGGCCGCCCAGGCGTTTCAAGCCTTCTGGAAGAAACCGGGTTGGTACGAGATGGACGACCTCCTCCGGTGATTCCCCCCGTCGCGCGGAGGCTGAAGCGCCTTCCGCCGTACCTGTTCGTCGCCATCGACGCCTTGAAAGAGGAGCTCCTGCGGCAGGGCAGGGACGTGATTGACATGGGCGTGGGAGACCCGGACCTTCCCACCCCAGGCTTCATCCGGAGGGCCCTGGTCCAGGCGCTCCGGAATCCGGCCCACCACCGGTACCCCTCCAACCGCGGGCTGTTGAGTCTGCGTCAGGCGATCGCCCGGTGGTACCAAAAACGCTTCCAGGTTGCCCTGGACCCGGAAACCGAGATCCTCCCCTTGATCGGCTCCAAGGAGGGAATCGCCCATCTGCCCCTGGGCTTCGTCAACCCGGGCGACGCGGTGCTGGTTCCGGACCCCGGCTACCCCCCTTACCGGACCGGGACCATCCTGGCCGGGGGCAGGCCCGTCGCCGTCCCTTTGCTCGCCCAGAACGACTTCCTTCCGGACCTTGAAGCGCTTCAAAAACGAGGGGTCCGGGCGAAGCTCTTCTTTCTGAACTACCCCAACAACCCCACGGCCGCCTGCGCCGATGGGTCCTTTTTCCGGCGGCTTACAACCTTCGCCCACAAAACCGGCATTCCCGTCTGCCACGACGCGGCCTATTCCGAGATCTCCTTTTCAGGGCCCCAGCCCAGTTTTCTGCAGTCGCCCGGAGCCAAGGAGGCGGGGATAGAGTTCCACTCCCTTTCCAAGACCTTCCAGATGACCGGATTCAGAATCGGCTGGGTTGCCGGAAACCGGCAGATGGTCTCGGCCCTGGCCCGGGTAAAATCCAACATCGACTCCGGCATTTTCGAGGCCATCCAGGCCGCCGGCATCCGGGCCCTGCAAGGGTCAAGCTCCCAGCGCGGCCGAATGGCCGCGGTCTACCGCCGGCGCAGAGACCTTTGGGTGGGCGCCCTCCAATCGGCGGGATGGCCGGCGCGGCCTCCCGAGGCCACCTTCTACCTTTGGGTGAGAACCCCTCCGGGGAAGAAGTCCCAGGAGGTGTCCTCTCTCCTATTAAGGAAGGCCGGCATCGTGGCCACCCCCGGGGTGGGTTTCGGCCGGTACGGGGAAGGGTACATCCGCTTCTCGTTGACTCTTCCCCTCACGCGCCTTCAAGAGGCGGCCCGGCGGATGGGCAGACTTTCTCTATGGCCCAAGCCCTCGTCGGGTTAGGCTCCAATCTGGGCGACCGGATCGCCCATCTGACCCTGGCCGTGGAAGAGATGAAGAAGCTTCCGGACACCCGGGTGGCGGGCGTCTCCTCCTGGCACGAAACCGAGCCGCTGGGCGGCCCGGCCCAGGGGCCCTTCCTGAATGGAGCGGCCAGGCTCTTCACGTCGCTTGGCCCGTCGGAGCTCCTCAACCACCTGCAGGCCATCGAGGTGAAGCTCGGCCGCCCCAAGGATCATGCCCGATGGGCAGAGCGCACCATGGACCTGGACCTCCTGGCCTACGACGACCAGCTGCTGCGCGCCCCGGGGCTCACCCTTCCGCACCCAGGGCTTCACGAACGGCCCTTTGTCCTGAGGCCCCTGGCGGAAATCGCGCCGGAGTGGATCCATCCGGTGCTTCACCGATCGGCCCGCGAACTGCTGGACGCCCTGTCGTGCCGATCGTAAGGGGCCTGCCGAGACTCAAGGCCATCATCGGGGATCTCAAGAAAAAGGGTCGAACCATCGGTTTCGTTCCCACGATGGGAGCCCTGCACGAGGGTCATCTCTCCCTCATCCGGCAAGCGGCCAAGGAAAACGATTTCGTGGTGGTCAGCGTCTTTGTCAATCCGATCCAGTTTGACCGGGAGTCCGATTTCAGTTCGTACCCCCGCGGCCTCCGATCGGACGCCCGAAGGGCCGCCGAAGCCGGCTGCGACCTGATCTTCGCCCCCTCCGCCGGCGCCCTTTATCCGCCCGGATTTCAGACCTTCGTCGACGTCACGCGCTTGAGCCTCCCGTGGGAGGGGCGCGCGCGGCCCGGGCACTTCCGGGGGGTGGCCACCGTGGTCGCCAAGCTCTTCAACCTTGTTTCGCCCACCCGGGCTTACTTCGGCCGGAAGGATGCCCAGCAGGCGCGCCTGGTTCAACAGCTCATCGAAGACCTTCACTTCCCGGTGATCCTGCGCGTGAGGCCGACCGTCCGGGAGTCCGGGGGCCTGGCGATGAGCTCCCGCAACAGCCTCCTTTCTCCGTCGGAGCGGCGGCGCGCCAGCGGGATCTTCGACGCTTTACAGGAGGGCGGACGCCTGATAAAATGTGGCCAGCGTCGAGGAGAGGCGATTTCTCGACGGATGAGGGTGGTGCTTCGACGAATCCCGGACGTGAAGATCGATTACGTCGCCGTGGTGAATCCCAAGACCCTGGAGCCCCTGAAGACCGTCCGGCTGCCGGCGGCGATCTTGGCGGCGGTTTGGATGGGGGGAGTGCGGCTGATCGACGGCTGCGTGGTGTCGACCAAGAAAGGTTAGGCATGCTGCGCAATGTGATGAAATCCAAGATCCACCGGGTGACCGTGACCGAGGCGAACCTCCAGTACGAGGGGTCCATCACGGTGGATGAGGACCTGCTGAAGGCGGCGGACATCCTCCCCGGCGAGAAGCTTCAGGTGATCAATCTGGCCAACGGCAGCCGCATCGAAACTTACGGCTTGCCGGGTCCGGCCGGTTCAGGCACCATCTGCTTAAACGGCGGGGCGGCCCGCTGGGGCCTTCCCGGCGACACCCTGATCCTGATCGCCTACGCCTGGATCGACTCCAGGGAAGCCGCCTCCTTTCGGCCCAAGGTCGTTCTGGTCGACGCGCAAAACAGGATCCGGGAAACCATTCGGGAAACCGTCGGCACGCATGACGGTTAAGAAAATCGGCTTGGTGGGCTGCGGGGCCATCGGAACGTATCTGGCGATTGAGATCGAGCGTCATCTTAAGAAGACGGCGCGTTTGTCCGGAATTCACGACCGGGACCCGGCGGCGGCCCAAAGGCTTCGCCGGCGCCTCAAGAAACCGGTTGCCATCCTTTCCCTTCCCAAGCTCGTCCGGGCCAGCGACCTGGTGGTCGAGGCCGCGTCGCCCCAAGCCGTTCGGGAACTCCTCCCCTGGGCCCTCCGCCTGCGCAAAGAGGTGATGGTCCTTTCCACCGGAGGCCTCCTGGGCTGTCCCGGGCTGTTGAGGAGCGCCCGCCGGCGGCGCCTGCCCATCCATTTGCCCAGCGGAGCGGTCTCCGGAATCGACGCCCTGAAGGCCCATGCCGTCGGTAAAATCCAAAGGGTGGTTCTCACCACCCGGAAGCCCCTGCGGGCCTTGCCCCCTTCGGCAGGCACCGGCCCCCGCGCCCGCCTGCTCTTCCAGGGCTCGGCCCAGGAAGCGGTCGCCCGCCTGCCTTACAATCTCAACGTGGCGGCCACCCTTTCCTTGGCCGGTTTGGGGGCCGCCCGGACCCGGGTCCGCGTCATCGCCGACCCCCAGGCCCGTTTCAATGTCCATGAGGTGGAGGTGATCGGGCAAGCAGGCCGGCTGGTCAGCCGGACCGAAAATCGCCCGATGAAGGGAAACCCTAAAACAAGTCTTCTGGCCGCTTTTTCAGCGGTGGCCACCCTGCGGGAGATCTTGGAGCCCGGACGGGTGGGAACGTAGAGCTTCAAAAATCGAAAAAGGAAAGGGGGTGAAAATCAATGGCTCAAAAAATAGCGAAGGCAGGCATCAAGCGGGCCAAGGGTTATCTCTATTACCTCGACAAGCAGGGCGACGTCTCGAGGGCAAAGATGGCCCGCGGCGGCTCCAAGGGAGGCCGTCCGGAGAAGGTAGCTAAGCTGGGCGTCAAGAGGGAAGACGGCTACCTTTATTTCATCGACAAGCAGGGCGATGTTTCGCGCGCGAAGATGGTGCGGGGCGGCAGAAGGCGTTAATTCGAAAGCCCCTTTCCTTTTAAGCGCTTGCACGACCAAGGGTGCCAGGTGAAAACCTGGCACCCTTTATGTTAGAGCCGGCGTCCGCTTGATCGGAACGAAGTGATATACTGAAGGTTTGCTATGGAAAGCATCATCATTCGGGGGGCCCGGGAGCACAACCTGAAGGGTATCAACCTCACCCTCCCGCGCAACAGCCTCATCGTGATCACCGGGCTTTCCGGCTCCGGAAAATCGTCCCTCGCCTTCGACACCCTGTACGCCGAGGGGCAGCGCCGGTACGTCGAGAGCCTCTCCGCCTACGCCCGGCAGTTTCTGGAACAGCTGGCCAAGCCGAACGTCGAGGAAATCCGGGGGCTTTCGCCGGCCATCGCCATCGAGCAGAGAACCGCCAGCGGCAACCCCCGCTCCACCGTCGGCACCCAGACCGAAATTTACGACCATTTGAGGCTCCTCTTCGCGCGAATCGGCGCGCCCCACTGTCCCCGCTGCGCCCGACCCATCCGGCGCCAAACCCCCCAGGAGATGGTGGAGCAGATCCTTCGCCTGCCCAAGGACAAGACCCTCCTCATCCTGGCGCCCCTGGTCCGCGGCAGGAAGGGCGAGTACCGGGAGCTCTTCCGGCAGATTCAAAAGGAGGGATTTGTCCGGGCCCGGGTGGACGGCGTCCTGCGGGAGCTGGACCGCCCGGTCCCCCTGGACAAGAAAAGGGCCCACACGATCGACGTGCTGGTGGACCGGATCAAGCCGGAGCCGGAGATCCGATCCAGGCTCACCGACTCCATCGAGACGGCCCTCAAGGCGGGGCGGGGGACCGTGGTCGTGGCGGCCTCCGGATCGGATCATTTCTTCAGCGAACGATACGCTTGCGTGGTCTGCGGGATGAGCCTCGAGGAGCTGGAGCCCCGCCTGTTTTCCTTCAACAGCCCTTATGGGGCCTGCCCGGCCTGCCACGGCCTGGGCACCCGGCTGGAGGTATCCAAGGAGCTGGTGATTCCGGACCCTTCCAAATCCATCGAAGCGGGAGCCATCGCGCCCTGGCGTCGCGGCGGGCGCGGCTACATCCTCTACCACCGTTCCCTGGTCAGAGAGCTGGCCGATCGGATGAAGATCGACCTGACGGTTCCTTTCCGAAGGCTTCCCCTTTGGGCCAGGAAGGCGATCCTCTACGGCCAGAAGAGCGTGGAGATCTGGGGACGCCCCTTTGAGGGAGTTCTGCCCAACCTGGAGCGCCTGTTTCTGGAAACCGACTCCGACTTTGTCAAGGAAGAGATCTCCAAATACATGTCCCGCGGCCGGTGTCCGGCGTGCCGAGGCAGCCGGCTCAAACCCGAAGCCGCGGCCGTCACCATCCAGCAGCGCTCCATCGTGGAGGTCTCCCAGATGACGGTCCAGGACGCGCTCGCCTTCTTCAGGGAGCTCAAGCCGAGCCCCAAGGAATCGGCCATTGCCCAGCCGATCCTCAAGGAGATCAACGCCCGCCTGACCTTTCTGATGGACGTGGGGCTGAACTACTTGACCCTGGACCGGGCCAGCGTGACCTTGTCGGGCGGGGAGGCCCAGCGGATCCGGCTCGCCACCCAAATCGGGGCGGGGCTGGTGGGGGTTCTCTACGTCCTGGACGAACCTTCCATCGGTCTTCATCAGAGGGACAACCGCAAGCTCCTGGCCACCCTCCAGGCTTTAAAGAAGATGGGCAACACCGTGGTCGTCGTGGAGCACGACGAGGCCACCATCCGAAGCGCCGATTACATCGTCGACTTGGGTCCCGGAGCCGGCAAGCATGGAGGCGAGGTGGTCGCCGAGGGCTCTCTGCAGGAGATCCTCGCCTCCGAGCGCTCCCTGACCGGAAAATACCTCCGGGGAGAGCTCGCCATTCCGGTCCCGGCCGCGCGGCGGCCTTGCCGGGGAAGGCCCCTTCTCAAGATCCTCGGGGCCAAAGAGCACAATTTGAAATCCATCGACGTCTCGATTCCCTTGGGAACCTTTGTCTGCGTCACCGGGGTCTCGGGTTCCGGAAAATCAACCCTGGTGGACGAGATCCTCTACCGGAGCCTCGCCCAGCGGCTCTACCGGTCGAAGGAGAAGCCGGGCTCCCACGAGGGCCTGGCGGGCGCCGAGGCGATCGACAAGGTGATCGTGATCGACTCTTCACCCATTGGGCGCACCCCCCGTTCCAATCCGGCGACGTACACCGGTGCCTTCAGCGACATCCGGAAGCTCTTCTCTAAAACCCCGGAGGCCCGCGCCCGGGGCTACGCGCCGGGACGTTTCAGCTTCAACGTCAAGGGGGGCCGCTGCGAGGCCTGCCAGGGGGATGGACTGATCAAGGTGGAGATGCACTTCCTTCCTCCCGTCTACGTGACCTGCGAGGTCTGCCAAGGAAAACGCTTCAACGCTCCCACCCTGGAGGTTCTCTACAAGGGCCATACGGTCAGCCACGTGCTGGGCATGACCGTGGAGGAAGCCCTGGAGCTTTTTGGGGCGATCCCCGGGATCCGAAAAAGGCTGGCCACCCTGGTGGAGGTGGGCTTGGGCTACCTGGAGATGGGCCAGCCGGCCACCACCCTTTCGGGGGGAGAGGCCCAAAGGGTGAAATTGGCCGCAGAGCTCTCTCACCGGGCAACCGGAAGAACCCTGTACCTGCTGGACGAACCCACCACAGGGCTCGCCCTGGCGGACATCGAAAAGCTCCTCGCGGTCCTGCAGGCCCTGGTGGAGCAGGGAAATACCGTCCTGGTGATCGAGCACCACCTGGATGTCATCAAAACCGCCGACCACCTGATCGATCTGGGTCCCGAGGGGGGAGAGGCAGGCGGCGAGGTGGTCGCGGAGGGCTCTCCGGAAGAGGTGGCCAAGGTCAAGCGCTCCCACACCGGGCAATTCCTTCAGACGGTATTGCCCGGTGTTCGCTGATCTGCTATAGTGCCTGGTGAATCCCATTCGGATGACTCATGTCGCTGTTTGAACTCTTCGAGCGGGGCGGCCCCGTCATGTGGCCGATCCTGGCCTGCTCCATCATCGCGGTGAGCATCGCGGTGGAGCGGTGGAGGGAGTTGACCCGCGTGGAGAGGGAGACCGACCGGACCTTCGAGGAGATCCGGAAGGCCCTGGCGGGCCGGCAGGTGGCCCAGGCCAGGCGGCTGGCCCAGAACAGTCCCGGCCCCTTGGGCCGGATCGCGGAGGCGGGCCTGCGCTGGTACGGAAGGCCCCGCCAAGAAATCCGCGAGGTCCTGGAGGAGACCGGGTCCCAGCAATCCGCCGGGCTGGAACGTTACGTGCCCCTGCTGGGGACCATTGCCCACCTCGCCCCCTTGCTGGGACTTCTGGGAACCGTCACCGGGCTGATCCGCTGCTTCCAAGTGATCCAGGAGAACGCCACCCTGGCCCGGCCGGTGAATCCCGGGGACCTGGCCGGAGGTATCTGGGAGGCGCTGATCACCACCGTGTTCGGCCTGTGCGTGGCCATTCCCTCCTATGCCCTGTACAATTACCTGGTTCACAAGATCCAGAACATCGTTCACAACCTGGAAGCCAAGGCCACCCGACTGACCGCTCTCTTGTCGGTGGAGGAATCGCCCGTCGAGGAAGTCGGTGCGCTTTAAGCGATCCGCTCCCGCCCTGGCCGTGGGCATGGACATCGCCCCGCTGATTGATGTGGTCTTCTTGCTGCTGATCTTCTTTATGCTGACCTCCGCCTTCGTGGTTTCCTCCGGCGTCAAGGTCCATCTGCCCCAGGCGGCTTCCGCCGCGCGTCAGCCTTCGACGGGTATCACCCTTTCCATCACGCGCGACGGAAAACTCTTCTGGAATCAAGCCCCGGTCACGCGGGGGGAGCTCCGGCAGCGGCTCGAGGCTTCCCGTCGGGCTTCTTCGGCCATCCTCCTGACGGCCGATACCCAAGCCCGTTTGGGAACGGTCGTCGAGATCTGGGACCTGTGCCGTTTGATGGGACTGGAGGAAGTCACCATCGCCACCTTAGAACCTAAAAAGGAGGGGACCACGCCATGATCACGGAGATCGGGATCGTCGCGGGAGAAATCTGGCACCACCTGGACAAACACGGTGAAGTGCTCTTCTCCCAGTTGGTTTCGGGGATTCATCAACCCAAAGACCTGACCCTGATGAGTCTCGGGTGGCTGGCCAGAGAGGGGCACGTCGTCGTCAAAACGGAGGCAGGCGACTACCGGGTTTGGCTAAGAAAAGAATAGCCCAACCGCTCGTCCTGCTGACCACCGCCGGCTCCCTCCGGGAGGCCCGGCGCCTGGGCCGGGCGTTCGTCAACCAGCGGGCGGCGGCCTGCGTCAACCTCATCCCCGGCATCGAGTCCTGGTACCGGTGGCAGGGAAAGATTCAACGGGGAAGGGAGGTGCTTCTTCTCATCAAGACCACCACCGCCTTCCGCCGCGACCTCCATCGCCTGATCGGCAAACTCCATTCCTACAGCTTACCCGAGATGATCGCCCTTCCGATCACCTGGGGAGAGCCCCGGTACCTTGCCTGGATGCGAAAAAATCTTGATGGTCCCGCCCCCAAGGTGAGAGTTGACAAATAGTTCCGAAGGCCTCAAGATACCCGTAAGCTCCCCTGGGCCAAGGTTAAACCTTAAGGAGCCGGATGCCGTCTGAATCGGTCGGTCTTTACATCGGATCCCAAAGCGCCGATGTCGTCTCCTTAAGCGGCTCCTTTCAGCGTCCCCAGTTGGTTCATTTCGGCAGGGTCCAGCTGCCCAAACAAGGCAGTTGGCGAAGCCAGACCCGCTTGGAGGAGGCCTCCGGGCAGGCGCCCGACGATCCCTCCGTAAACGCCTCCGCCGAAATTACCGCGTTGGCCGGCACCCTGAAAACCCTCCTGGGACATCTTAAGCTCTCCAGCAACGCGCGGCTCCACATCGCCATTGCTTCGGAGGCGGTCGTCATCCGGTACTTCCAGATGCCCTTCATTCCCTCCGCGGAGCGCAAGGTGGCGGTGGCCTTCGAGGCCAAGAAATATCTTCCGTTCAAGCTGGAGGAGCTGACTGCCGATTACCAGATCTTGACCCACAAAACCGAACCCAATCTCATGCGGGTGATGTTTTTCGGGATCAAGACAGAGACCCTCTCGGCCTTCGTCTCCGTGTTCAAGACCCTGGAGCTTGCCCCCGTCAGCCTGGAGCCGGCTTCGGTCTCGCTGATGCGCCTGACGCGGCAGACCGGGCAGAGCGGGCCTTCGCAGGCTCAAGCCATCCTCTCCATCGAGCGGGATACCGCCTCCATCAACATCGCCCGAGGTAATCTCCTGTATCTGTCGCGCAACGTCACCATCCCACAGCCTGCCGCCGGGGAGGGGCTCTCCCAGGAGCTCATGGAAGCCCTCATTCAAGAGACCCGCGTCTCCATCGACTATTACCGCAGGCGATTCGCTTCAGAGGCAGAGGTTTCCAAGGTGCTCGTGTGCACCAAGGAGATGGAAGCCGAACAGCTCGCGGAGGTGACCTCGGCCCTGGGGGGCTTGCCGGTGGAGCTTGCCCTGCCTTTCAAGAAGATCTCGCAGGCGGAGGAAGCCCCGCCGGGGCTGGCGGTGGCCACGGGCTTGGCCCTTCGCGGATTTGAAAAAAGTCAAGGCCCGCCGGAGGTCAACCTCCTGCCGCCGTCCGCTCGCAGCAAGAGCTACGACCTCATAAAAATCTCCGTGGCCCAAGCCGCCGCGGCCGTGCTGCTTTTATTCTTCTGGCATCAGGCCACCCACTCGAACCTCGCCCAGCTCGAAGGCAAGCTTCAGGCGCTTCGCCTGCGTCAAGAACCCCTGGAGGGACTCAAGGCCTCTGCCAACATCAGCGAGTTGGAGATCGCCCGGGATGGAAAGAGTCTGGAGCTCGATTTTCTGAAAAAGGTCAATGGATTAAGGGGTGAATATGCCAACCTCCTTTCCAGTGTCGAGAAGCTCCTCCCCCAGGAAGGCTGGCTGACACACCTGGCCATGGAAGACGAGTTCAAGGGACCCGCCAAGAAGGGCCGGATGTTCCAGGCGGACCGGTACAGGCTCCTCACCCTGTCGGGGGCTTTCTACGCCAACAATCAACGCCTGGAGATGGAGGCGGTGAACAACTTCCTGGCCTCCTTGAGAACGGAAAAACCGTTCGCCGCGGCCTACACCGAATTTTCCCTGGATTCGGTCCAGCGGGGGGAATTCCGCGGTGAGGAAGTGACGGAATTCCACCTGACCTGCTCCTCCGCCCAAGACTCCGCCGTCAAAAAACCGCCCGCGGGAGGTCCCTAGGGCATGGAGATTCCGAAGGAGTTGTCCGTTTCGCAACTGGGCTCTCTTTTTCTCAAGATCCCACCCCAAAAACAGGTGGCCTTGGTCTCAACGGGAATCGTTCTGTCAACGCTGGCCCTGGGGTGGTTCGCCATCCAGAAGCCCTACGAAAGCCAAAAGATCCAAGGGGAAGCCCAGATTCAACTTGAAAGCAAACGAACCGAGGTCATTTCCGGCTCGGCCTTGTTGAGCACCGAGCTGAAGAAAATCCGGTCCACCCTCGTCATGGAGGGCGGAACCCCGGCCCTGACGCGCCGAGTGACCGATCTCGCCTCACAGGCTGGGGTCGAAATCGATTCGGTCTCTCCGCTGGCGGAGGCGTCCTTCGGACCCTACACCCGGGTTCAGATTCGGGTCGTGGCCGCCTCCGGTTACGCGCAGATGATGGACTTCTTGAGGCTTTTGGAACGCCACGAGCCCCTCCTCAAGATTGACGAGCTCAAGGTGGGCGAGCCCAGCCTCGACCGCAAGGGCAAGAGCATTTCCGGCAAGCCGGCCGCCCTCACAACTCTTCAGGCTCCGAAAACCGAAGAAGCCTCCGCGGAGGGGCAACCGGTTCAGCTCGTCATCGGGGCCTTCTCCAAAAAAGGATCCTCACCGTGAGCAAGAGCCAAATCCAGCAAATCACCGTGGTCATCCTGCTGGTGGTTTTTGCCCTGGTATGGACCATGACCCGAAGATCCCCCGCCCCAACCCAGTTGCCAACGCCTCCCCCGCGCGAGGTCCAGGCGCCGTCCAAGCCCGCTTCGGGACCGGTGAGGAAAGACGAACCCCTTCCACCCGCGGTGGTCACGCGCGACCTGTTTTCGCCTCCCTCGGAGCTCCTTAAGACGATCCGCCGCAAAGAAGAGCTTGCCAGGGAAGAGGAGAGGCTCGCCGAGGAAAAAAATCGCAGGGAGCAGCCGGTCTCGGAGTCTGTCATCACCCCGCCGCCTCTTCAGCTTCAGGGCATCCTCTGGGGCGGCGCAACCGGGCCCCGGGCCATTGTGAATCGACACATCCTCCGGGTGGGACAATTTATTGAAGAGGCCAAGATCGTCGCCATCGAAAAAAACGGGATCCGGATTCTTTATCAGGAAAAGGAGTTTTTCATCCCCATGCCCGCCGCCGGTTCAACCAAGGAGGAATCATAAATGAAAAAAGTCCTCATGGCGTTTGTGGTTTGCCTGCTGGCGCATCCGGCCGTCGGTTTGGGCGCGGCCGGGGAATCGCCCCCCAAGATTTCCATGGATGTCACCGAGGCCAACCTTGAGGATGTCTTAAAGCTCCTCTCCCAGCAGGCCGGCCTCAACTTTGTCGCCTCGGAAGAGGTGAAGGAAAAGAAGGTGACCCTGTACCTCGACCAGGTCCCGGTTCAGACCGCCATCGAGAGCCTCCTGGAGGCCAACCGCTTGGTTTCCAGAACGGCTTCCGACTCCAACCTCTACCTGATCCATGAATCGAATGCTCCCCGGGTGGAAACGATCACCCGGGTCTTCATCCTCAAGTACGCCCGGGTGGTTCCCTCGGCTGGGGAGGTCATGACCTCCTTCGGCCTAAGCGGCTCCCTCATCACCCAGACCTTCTCGAGCTCATCCGGGGGAAGCTCAACCGCGGGAGGCGGGGCCAGCCTGGCAGGGGGCGCCGGAGCCACCGGCGGGCTGGTGGCGATCATCCGGTCGCTCCTCACCGAGCACGGCTCGGTGGTCACCGACCCTCGGACCAACACCTTGATTGTCACCGAAATTCCGAATAGAATGCCCGTGATCGAAGATACCATCCGTCAATTGGACGTCAAGCCCATACAGCTCATGATTGAAGCCGAGGTGGTGGAAGTCACCCTGGACACCCTTAGAAGAATCGGCGTGGAGTTCGGCGACCCCACCGCGGGGACGGTGGCCTCGTACGACGGACCCAAAAGAACCTCCTTCTTTCCGTACCACTTCGGCCTGCTGGAGAAGGGAACCATCACGCACACGCTGGGGACCATGTCGCTGGCTGAAATGGACGTCCTCTTCAAGATCCTCGCCACTGAAAAGGACGTCCGCTTCCTGGCGCGCCCAAGGCTCTTGACCCTCTCCAACGAGGTGGCCGAGGTCCGGATCGTGGCCGATGCCGTGACCGGAGTGACCTCCACCACCGTCTCCGAAACCGGCAACATCACGGAGACGCCCGAGCGCAACACGGTCGGGACCATCCTCCGGGTGACCCCCATGGTCAACGACAACCGCTACGTCACCATGGTCATCGAGCCCGAAATCTCCAGGGTGATCCAATCCTCCTCCTTCAGCAAGTTTCTGGATCCCAACCGCCGGGCCGCCCGGACCACCGTGATGGTGCCCGACGGCGGGACGGTGATGATCGCGGGGCTCATCTCCACGGAAGACTCCGAGAGCGCCCGCCGGATCCCGGGGCTCGGAGACATCCCCATCTTGGGGCTGCCCTTCAAGCGGACCGATACCGAACGAAAGAACACGGAGATTCTGGTTTTCATCACCCCCCACATCGTCCGGGAGGAGCGCCCCATTCAAACCGTGGAGGCCCGGGAGCAAACGCCCGTGGCCGGCCGGGAGGAACGCAGGCTGACCTCGCACCACAAAAGGACCCTGAAGGCGCGGGCCGTGGAGGAAACTGTGGAAAACATCCTAAGGTAATTCCCTTGACGATCAAAACCCACTTAAGACTCGGTGACCTCCTCGTGAGCGCGGGGCTCATCACCGAGAGCCAGCTCAAGGAGGCGATCAACCGGCAGAAGACCAGCCACGAGAGGCTCGGCGAGGCGCTGGTGTCTCTGCGTTACGTGACCGAGGTTCAACTGGCCGAGGTTTTGGGGAGGCAGCTCGGAATCCCTTTTAAGAACTTCGAGAAGGGAGATCTCCAATGGACCGACAGCGCCCTTAAGAAAATCCTTCCCGAGGAATTCATTCGAAAGCAACTGGTTCTTCCCTTGGCCAAAGGCCGGGACGCCATCACGATCGCCCTGTTCGATCCGCTGGATCTGATCCTCCTGGACAACCTGAAGAAGATGACCGGCCAATCCATCGCGCCTGTCATCGCCACCAAAACGGATATGCTCAAAGCCATCGAGGCCGCCTTCGGCAAGCGGGATCTCTTGAAGGAAGCGGTCGCCGGAACGTACGGCCAGTCCGCGGTGGGAGCCGCCATGGAGACCGTCGAGGAGGTCCGACAGGAGGAGGGGCAAACCGTTGAAGACCTCACCGCCAAAGCGGGGGAAGCCCAGGTGGTCCGCTTGGTGGACCTCTTCCTGACCGAGGCGGTCAACTCACGGGCCAGCGACATCCACATAGAGCCCTATCCCAACCAAATCTCGATTCGCTTCCGGATCGACGGCATCCTGCAGCCTGTGGAGCCGCCGGCCGCCCACCTGATGCCGGCCATCATCTCCCGGATCAAGATCCTGTCAAGAATGGACATCGCTGAAAAACGCCTGCCGCAGGACGGCGGCTTCACCATCCGGCTGGGCGAAAAGGTGGTGGATCTGCGCGTTTCCACCATTCCGGTCGTCTACGGAGAGAAGGTGGTAATCCGCCTGCTCGATAAGAGTAACCTCGTTTTCGACTTCAAGCAGTTGGGGATGGGCGGTCAAGCCCTTCAGGATGTCGAACAGGGAATCACCTCTCCCTACGGACTGATCTTCATCACCGGCCCCACCGGGAGCGGCAAGTCCACCACCCTGTACGCGGCCATCAACCGGATCAAGAGCCCGGCCCGCAACGTCGTCACCATCGAGGACCCGGTGGAATACAAGGTGGAGGGGATCAATCAGGTCCAGGCCAAGCCGGCCATTGGGCTCACCTTTGCCGCCGGCCTGCGGGCCTTCCTGCGGCAGGACCCCGACGTCATCATGGTCGGAGAGGTCCGGGACCTTGAAACCGCCGGGATCTGCGTCCAGGCCGCCCTGACCGGCCACCTGGTTCTTTCCACCCTTCACACCAACGACGCCGCTTCCGCGGTGACCCGCTTGATTGACCTGGGGGTGGAGCCGTTCCTCCTGGCTCCCTCTCTGGTTCTGCTGGTCGCCCAAAGGCTCATCCGGAAGCTTTGCCCCAAGTGCAAACAACCCTACGATCCGCCGAGCGGCCTTAAAGAGAAAACCAAACTCCCGGCTGGCCAGTATTTCAAGGCCAACGGCTGCCCCGATTGCCGGAACACCGGCTACGCGGGACGCCTGGGGATTTACGAGGTCATGCGGGTCGAGGACAGGCTCCGGGATCTCATCTCCAAGGGGTCGCCGGCCGAGGAAATCAAGAAACTGGCTCAAGGCCAGGGGATGAAGAGCCTATTTGAAAGCGGCCTGGAAAAAGCCGCCCAGGGCTTGACCTCCCTGGAAGAGGCCTTCAGCGTCACCGTGGGAGCGCTGGCCCTGTAAACCATGTCACAGTACAGCTACGTCGTCCGCACAAGGTTGGGTCGAACCGAGAAGGGGACCCTGGAGGCCAACAGCCCTGACGAGGCGGTTTCCATCCTTCAGGGCAGGGACCTGGTCGTTGTTTCCGTCGAAGAAACAAAGGCGCAGACGATCACCCTGGGCCGCCGGCGGGCTTACCACGCCGGCGTCAAAACTTCCGACCTCGTCATTTTCGCCCGCTCCCTCTCGGCCATGTCGGAAGCGGGTCTGCCTCTCCTTAAGGCCGTGGAAACGGTGGGCGACCAAATCCGTTCCCGGAAGTTGTACCTGGTGATTGGCGAAATTGCCCGGGATGTCCGAGGCGGCTCCACCTTCCGCGACGCCCTGGCCAAGCATCCCGCGGTCTTCTCTCCCTTCTGGCTCTCCCTCATCGAAATGGGTGAGGCCTCCGGCCAGCTCACCCGCTCACTCGAGCAGATCGCCCTGCATCTCGAGAAATCCGGCGCCATCCAGCGAAAGGTGGTCTCGGCCTTGATCTATCCGGCGATCCTTCTGGGTGTCGCGGTCGTGGCCATCCTGGTCTTCACCCTAAAGATCATCCCAACCTTCGGAACCCTCTTTTCCAGCTTTGGCACCCAGCTCCCCGCTCTTACCCAGGCGGTCATCTCTCTTTCCAACTTCATGCGCCGCGCCTTCGGCCTGATTCTCCTGGCGGCAGCCGGGGGCATCTTTCTCTTCACCCGCTATGCCAAAACGCCGGCTGGCCGCTGGCAGACGGACCTGCTGATGCTCAAACTTCCCGTCTTTGGGCCTCTCTTTCAGGCGGTCGCCGCCGAGCAGTTCGCCTCCAATCTGGGCACCCTGCTGAAGGCCGGAGTTCCGATCCTTCACGCCATGGAGATCGTCATCGCCACCTGTCCCAACAAGGTGGTCGCCTCCCTCCTGGAACAGATGCGCACAGGCATCCGGGAAGGCCGGCCCCTGGCCGACCCCTTGTCCCAAACCGACATCTTCCCGGCCATGGTGGCCCAGATGATCACGGTGGGGGAGCAGACCGGCAAGCTTTCTGGAATGCTGGAAGAGGTTTCCAAATATTACGAGGACCAGGTGGCCACCACCGTCGAGCGCATGACGGCCCTCCTGGAGCCTGTGATGCTGGTGGGGATGGCGGTGGTGATCGGGACCTTGGTGGTGGCCATGTACCTGCCCATCTTCCAGATCTCGCAGTCCTTCGGCAGGTAAAGCACGCTTAAGGGATTGATTTGACAGGGTTTACTTGGTATGCTTAAAAAATACAAAAAGGAGGAACTCATATGAGGCGCAACGCACACAAGGGTTTCACCCTGTTGGAACTGCTCGTGGTGGTGATCATCATTGGCGTCCTGGCAGCCGTCGCCCTGCCGCAGTTTGGCAAGGCCACCGAGAGAGCCAAACAGTCGGAGGCCCTGTCCATCCTAGGCGCCATGCGAACAGCCGAGTTCCTCTATTATCAGGAGCACGACTCCTTTACCACCGACAGCGCTAAATTGTCCGTTGACGTCCCGGGCGATGCTTCGACGGAACATTACTTCAAGTACGAGATCCCGACGGGTGGGGCGAACCTTACTGTTCGAGCCACCAGGAAGAAAACCGGCGGGAAGACTCCTGCTTACACCACCGACTATACCATCGACCTCGACAAGAGCGGCAACATCACTAAGGGAGCGGGCGCGCCTTAAGGCGTCCTCCTGCAAGAAACCATGAGAGAAAATAGGGGCGGCTTTACCCTTCTCGAACTCCTTGTGGTGGTTATCATAGTGGGGATTCTTGCTTCGGTCGCCATGCCGCAATTTGGCAAGGCCACCGATCGGGCCCGCGAGGCGGAGGCGAAGAATGTCCTTGCTTCCCTGCTGTCGGCGGAGTTGGCCTACCTGCAGGAGAAGAGCACCTTCACCCTCAACAAGGATGACCTGGTGGTCACCATCCCCCAGATGCATGACTGGGGGATCCCCGCCTTCACCGCCGGCACCGACGGGGCGACCGTGGATACCATCAGCAGCGGCGACCTGAAGGACGGAGTAACCATTAAGACGCTCGGAGACAACCTTAGCCCCGGAGGCCATAACCATACGGGCCACAGGGTCCGCGGTATTGTGGTAAAAACCGGTGCCCGGTTCATCGATTCTACCGGCGGCCTATAAACCCAACAGCCCCCTCCCTCCGGTGGGAAGGGAGGGGGTGACCCTCCTTGAGATTCTGATTGTGGTTATCATTGTGGCAATCCTGGCGGGGGTCGCTATGCCCAACTACGCCAGAACCGTGGAGAAGGCCAAGGTTCAGGAGGCCGAAGGGATTCTCACCACCATCTATCAGGCCCAGAGGATTTACCGCCTGGATTACGATACCTTCACCACCCTTGCCCTGTTGGATTCCAACCGCTATCTCACCAGCCCCACCAGCAGCAACTGGAGCTTTACCGATTCCACCGCCCCCACAGCCGCCACCTTTCAGGTGAAGGCCTCCCGCACCGGGGGCGCCCAATATCTGCGGGTAGATCAGACCGGCCAGATTTGCAAATCCGCCGGATACGATACCTCCGTCTCCAACCGGCCTGTCTGCCCGTAGGAACGCATGACGTCTTCCATCGATGAGCTCCTGAAGCTCGCGGTCGCGCGAAGGGCTTCCGACCTCCACCTCACGGTGGGACTGCCCCCCCTTTTCCGGATCGACGGCCAGCTCACCCCCTTGGAGGATGCGCCGCTGACCGGTGAGTCCGCCCGGGCCCTGGCCTATGCCATGCTGGACGACCAACGGATCGTGCAGTTTGAGCAAAGCAGGGAACTGGACACCTCTTACAGCGTCAAGGGGCTCTCCCGCTTCAGGGTGAACCTCTACCGTCAGCGAGGTTCGGTGGCGGCCGTCATCCGGGTGATTCCCTTTCAGGTGCCGACCTTTGAAGAGCTCGGCCTGCCTTCCATCCTGAAGGAATTCGCCGAACGATTAAGCGGCCTCTTCATCGTCAGCGGCCCCACGGGATGCGGCAAATCCACCACCCTGGCCGCCATGGTCCGGCACATCAACGAGAGAAGGAACTGCCACATCCTCACGGTGGAGGACCCCATCGAATACCTTCACCAGCACAAGAAAGCCACCATCAACCAGAGGGAGCTGGGCACCGACACCGATTCCTTCAAGGAGGCGCTCCGGCATGCCGTCCGCCAGGACCCCAACATCCTCTTGATCGGGGAGATGCGTGATCTGGAAACCATGTCGGCCGCCTTGACCCTGGCCGAAACCGGTCACCTGGTCCTGGCCACCCTCCACACCTCGGACACCATGCACGCCATCACCAGGATTGTGGACGTCTTCCCCCCCTTCCAACAGACCCAGATCCGCATCCAGCTTTCCCTGGTCCTAATCGGCATTGTGGTCCAACAGCTCATCCCGCGCGCCGCAGGGAAGGGCAGGGTCGCCGTCTGCGAGGTGATGAACGTGACCCCGGCCATTGGCAGCATGATCCGGGAAAACCAGCTTCACCAACTGCGCTCCAGTCTGCAGACGGGGCGCCAGCACGGCATGTGCACCATGAACCAATCGCTGGCGGAGCTGCTTCTTGAAAAGTCGATCACCTGGGAGGAGGCCCTAAAGCGCTCCTTGGACCCGGAAGATCTGAGAAGGCTCCTCCCAAAAACTTCGGGGCTGCCCTAAAAAAGGGCTCCAGTTAATTGGCCACCTATCGGTGGCCTAGAAACTTCGGGGCTGTAGCTCAGCTGGGAGAGCGCCTGAATCGCACTCAGGAGGCCAGGGGTTCGAATCCCCTCAGCTCCACGTCCTGCACATGGCCGTTTCGGTCCAAACCATGCCGCAGGGCCGGTAAGAAATCTTGTTTTGGGCGAGATTCGGAAGGCCCGAATCGCCCATCGCGTTGACAAAACGGCAGTTCTCGAGGCCGCGGGAGAGCTCCCTGAAAAGGAAGGCGTTTAATCCCGGCAGGGAACGGTCGGCAATCTCCAAGAAGACCACGAAGGTCTCTTTCGACACCCACCCTCCCAGGGTGTAGGCAACCAAACCTCTGTCCGCCTCCGCCACCAAGCCGGTCAAGCCAAAGGACGCGGCGTCCATCAGCAGACGGCGGTGGAAGAAAAGCCCGTCCCGAAGCAGCGCTTTGGGATAAGGCCGATCCGCGGCCTGATGGCGCCCGATGGCCCAGTGGGTGTAGGCCGATAAACAGGCCTGCAGATCCTTCGCCTCGAAGGGGCGCACCCTCGGGGTAAGCTCCCTGGCGCACCGATTCGCGGCCCATCTTTGACGGCGATACCGGTCTCCCCTAAGCCCGGCAAGATCCTCTCTCCGGTAAAGGTATTCAAGCTCGGACCTTTCCGTTTTAAGGCCCAGAGTATCGAGGCCCTTCACCGAGGAGAATTCCAGCGCTTCAATTCGCGACACCGCCGAATCCTGGTTCAATGCCCTTAAGATCTCCCAGGAGGCCTCCACAGCTTTCAAATTGGGATGGGCCGCAAGCGGTGGAAGGGGCATAAAGAAACCGCCCCCTTGTTCGGCGAAAAGACACAGCTCTCCCTCCAGCCTTGCCCACCACAACCGCATCAGGTCCATCCATCCGAGCAAACCTGCCAGGGTGTAGCGGGAATTCAGATGCGGCCGGAGGCGCAAAGCTTCTTGGACAAGCCCTGCCTCGGAAAGCGTAAGCGGCCGCAGAGCCGGATGGGGACGCGTCACGGAGGGTCGAACGGCTTCGTTGGCAATGGCCGCGACGCAAGCCACCGGCACATACTCTGGAAAGGCGGGGCCCACCAACTGGGGGTTGGCCTTCAAATACTCCGATCCCAGCGGGGAATCCAAATAGCGGGAAAGCCTTAGGGCGTAATCGGAAACCTCCCTGGAGTTCCCTTGCGCTTCCAGGTAAGGGCACTTGAGATCCATGGCCAAAAAGACCTTCTCCCCGGAAGCGTCCCGAGTCAAGACAAAGGGATACAACCGGCAATCCAAAGGTCTAACAGGGTAGATCGAACAGCGGTTTGCTTCCGCTTCAAAGGCCGGGCACTGGAAACCGTTCCCGCAGGACTTGAGCCTCGGTGTCAGGGAAGGAGAGCCTGAAGTTGATTGGAACCACCCCTGCCTTTCGGGACGCTCCTGAAGAGCCCACCCCACCTCCTGCCGGGACCACGCGGGGGTTTGGACCCCCTCCGTGTCCGGGAAACGGCAGCAGATCCTGCAGTTGAGGCACCAACTTTCCGGAACAATTTGGGGCGTCTTCTCGATGAAGGCGGTTATTTTCTCGCTGTCGGCGGCTGGATTCACACTTTACATCCCTTGGGCTTCTTGTTATAGTGTAACACGTTATGGCACTTCCTCGAAAGTTGAAGGCCCGTCGACGGAGAAAACGCTCTTCCGGGAAGGCCCACCGCGGGAAGAAAGGCCGCTGAAAAGCAATGGCTTCTGGAAGGCCCGAGCGGCGTGGGAAAGCCCGTTTTAGGGTTCGACTGCCATTTCTTCTTAAGGCCAGCGGTCTGGAAGCTCCTGGAACCACCCGAAATTTATCCCTTCTGGGGATCGCCGGTTACACCAGCACGCCCTTAACGCTCGGACAGGTGGTGGACTGCCACCTTGAGATTCCTAAACCCGCGCTCTCCATCACCGCCCACGGAACCATCGTACGCTGCGACGCGCTCACCGAACCTCATCCGGACGGCACCTGCGAGATGGGGGTTTTCTTTAGAACCTTTGAGCCCGGCAACGAATCGTTGCTCACCCGATTCCTGAACCACCTCTCCCGGGAGGAAGATTCGGCCGTCCAGGCGGGTTTGCGCGCCTTCAAAGAAAAGATCAAGGCCCGCAAGCGCCGCAAGCGCCTGGAGGAGCTCCAGAAGAAGCGCCGGGCCCTCTTGAGGAAAAAGAAGCGTTTGGCGAAAGCGCGCAAAGAAGCCCGCAAGCGTTCCCAGCGGGCCGCCCGTCGGCGCAAGAAGTCTTAAAACCCAAGCCATCATGTCCCGGCGCTACACCCTTGAGCCTCCCTCCCTTGTCATACCCAAGGGGCTTCAAATCCCCTACGAAAAGGAGCTCAACCCGGACCAGCTGAAGGTGGTTCTGGAGGCCGAAGGTCCCTCGCTGGTCCTGGCAGGCCCCGGGAGCGGAAAAACCAGAACCTTGACCTACAGGGTTGCCCGCCTGATCGAGCAGGGAATCCCCCCGCCCCAGATTCTGCTCATGACCTTCACCGTCAAGGCCGCTCACGAGATGCTCCTGCGCGTGGAAAGGCTTCTCAAGACAAAACCGGAAGGGCTCTGGGGCGGGACCTTCCACCACATCGGCAACCTCATCCTCCGGCGCCACGCCGAGAAGCTGAAGCGGACCCCTGCCTTCGGAATCCTGGACGAAGAGGATGCCAAGGATCTGATCGCCGCCTGCCTCGAGGATCTGAAGACCTCCCCCACCCGCACCCGACTGCCTCAAGCGGGCGTCCTGGAGGCCGCTTTCAGTTTAAGCGCCAACACCGGAAAACCGCTGGATGAGATTGTCCTTCGCCAGTACCCCCAATTCGCCGAGCTCATCCCCTGGATCGAAAAAGCCGCCCAGCGCTACCGCTCTCGGAAAGAGAAGGGTAACCTCATGGATTACGACGATCTCTTGACCGGCTGGCGCGCCCTTCTTCAAGACAACCCCGCGCTGAAAGAGCGCTACGCCGAACAGTTCCGATACCTCCTGGTGGACGAATATCAGGACACCAACCACCTGCAGTTTGAGATCATTCAGCTGATGGCGGGAACCCGCCAAAACCTCTGCGTGGTGGGAGACGACGCGCAATCGATCTACGGCTTCCGGGGGGCGGACCTGAACAACCTCCTCTCCTTTCCCAAGATCTTCCCGAAAACGACCCTTTACCGCCTTCAGACCAACTACCGTTCAACGCCGGAGATCCTCCGGCTGGCCAACGCCACGATTGCCATGAACCAACGCCAGTTCCCCAAGGAGCTGACGGCCCTGAAGGCCTCCGGCCCCCTGCCGGCCGTTGTGCCCGCGACGGATGCCAGACAGCAAGCCGTCTTCGTGGCCCAAAGGATCCTGGAGTTGCGGGAAGAAGGGGTTGCCTTAAATGAAATGGCCGTCTTGTTCCGGGCCCGCTTCCAGTCGGCCGAGATGGAACTGGAGCTGGCCAAGAGAAATATCCCCTACGTGGTCCGGGGCGGGGTGCGCTTCTTCGAGCAGGCCCATCTCAAGGACGTGCTGGCCCATCTGAAGATCCTGGTCAACCCCAACGACGAGATCTCCTGGGAGAGGCTCCTGAAGCTTCAGGAGGGGATCGGATCCGCCTACGCCCGGAGGATCTGGGAGAAGATTTCCCAAGGGGCCCAACCGCTCCAGGCGGCTCTTAAAAACGGGGCGGGGGAGGAGCTCCCGGTCCGGGCCCGAACCGGCTGGAAGAGATTCCAAGCCCTGCTGGCGGAATTGTCTTCGCGGTCCCGAAAGGGCCAGCCGCCGGCCGAGCTGATCCTCACCGTCCTGAAGGGAGGCTACGAGGAGCATTTGAAAACCCACTTTGAGAACTTCCGGGACCGGAAGGAGGATGTGGAACAGCTCATCAATCTGGCGGCCGGTTACCGCGAAAGCGACCGTCTGCTCTCGGACCTGACCTTGCGGGAGCCCTTCAGGGGGGAGACAATCCGCGGCTGGGAGAAACCGGATGAGCTCCTGGCCCTTTCAACCATCCATCAAGCCAAGGGTCTGGAGTGGGCGGCCGTTTTCTTGATCGGCTTGGTGGAAGGCCAATTTCCCCACCCGAAATCGCTCAACGAACCGGAGGAATTGGAAGAGGAACGGCGGCTCTTCTACGTGGCGATTACCCGAACCAAGCGGGAACTGTATCTGACCTATCCCTTGACCCGCTACACCTACCAACGCGGCGAGGTCCTGATGCGGCCTTCCACTTTCATTCAGGAACTGCCCGACGACCTCCTGGAGCTCTGGCGCCTTGGGGCCCAACAGCCGGCGGATGAGTTGGATTAGTTACTGTTTCAGTTTCTCCTGAATCTGCCGGATCTTCGCTCTGATATCCTCCATCTTGCTCCTTAAACGTTCGATCTCCCCGGGATCGGTGAGGTTGGGCAGGAGCTTTTCCAACTCCAAAAAGCGGGCTTCAGACATGGCGAGGGCTCGTGTCAATTTCTCGCGAGGCAGATTCTCCACGTCAAGCTCCTCAACATCAAGCTCCCCAACCTCCTCCTCGCTTTTAACACCCTCACCAGAACCTTCACCTTTCTCTTGGTCTTCCCCTTCACCAGAGGGCTCAACCGTTTCCCCTCCAGCAGTGGGTTCAGCCGTTTCTCCTCCCACAGAGGGCTCAACCGTTTCCCCTCCAGCAGTGGGTTCAGCCGTTCTCCCTTCACCAAAAGCGCTAATTCCCTGACCCACCTTGGGTAGAACGTTAACTCCCGTGGGCGGTGAAGGGTCCCCTTCGCCGCCCGGCTGCACCCAAACCCCGCTCTCCCCAGCCGGAGAGGTGACGACGGCCGCTGTCTCACTTTTGTGGCGAAACTCCGGGCCGCCGGCCTCGCTTGATTCCAAAACCAGTGTTTTATCCTTGTTGTTGGGGTCCAGGAGGTAGGAGAGGGGTTTGCCCTGAAATTCTCCGGCAATTTCATAAGACCTCCCGCCCACCGGTTGATCGCTGGCGTTAAATCCGGTCGGGAAAACCTTGTCGTTGGGACACCTCAAGACCTTCAAATCCCGGTTGTAGTAGCGTCCCGGCAGATGCTGCGCCTCCGCCGTGGGCAGCCCGAACGCTTGGCTAAAAAGATCTCCCGCGAAAACCAGCATCGTATAGGGCCGCTTGCCGTTGGTCACCAGGGCAAAGGCCCGGTCCATGTCCCTCGAGCGCAGGTCGCTCAAGGAACCCGGCAAGGCGCTGGTGTCATACGCGTAGATCTTGACGGCCGCCGCCAGAACCTTCTGGTTGGTGGCGTCCACCATCATCGCCACGCGATCCTGGTAACCCCGGTAGCTGACCAGGGCAACAGAAGTCAGGATTCCTAGGACAATGACCGCAATGAGGATTTCCAACATGGTAAAACCGCGTTTCATGGCTTTTGACCCCCCTTTTTATCAACCATACCCGCTTTTCATGTGGAATGTCAAGCCTTTGACCCCCCCAAGCTTATGTGGTAAGCTTGGCCCTAGAACCCCAAACCGCATATGAAGTTACGAGATGAGCACCCGGTAAGGCTTCTTTTTCTGGCGCTTAGCCTGTCGATCATCTACGTCGGGATACTGATCCCCGCCGGTTTCCTGGAAAGCGCGCGGCTCAAATCGTACGACGCCTATTGCAAAGGGCGCAATGGGCTCCTCGCCCCTCCGGCCCAGACGCAGCAGATCCTCCTCATCACCGTGGATGAGGAATCCCAGCGTAAGCTGGGAAAGAAATGGCCCTGGGACCGCGGCGTTTTCGCCGAATTCCTCACCCAGTTGTCTCCACACGAACCCCGGATGGTCATTTTCGACTTCGCCTTCTCCGGAACCAGCGCTCTCCTCCACGATCAAGCCCTCGCCAAGGCGATTCAAAAAGGCCCGCCCACCATTCTCGCGTCCTACCTGGACCGGCATGGCGACCCCGTCTTTCCGCTGCCCCTGCTGACCGAAGCCGGAGCCTTGACCGGCATGATCAACAAGCCCCGGGACGCGGATCATACCGTCCGTCGGCTGTGGGCCGCCATGAGGACCCCGATGCGGCAGGAGCCCCTCTACGCGATAGAGATCAAGGCGGCGGCGTTGATCCAAGGAATTCCGGACGACCAGATTCAACTGAACCGCCAGCTTGCCCTGGGAACCCGCCAGGTTCCCCTGGAGCCGCCTGGAGCCCTTCGCATCAACTACCTGACCAGCCCTTCACAGATTGCCACCTTTCCATTCTGGAAGGTGATTCAAAACAAGGTCCCCGCTGAAGCCATCCGGGGGAAGATCATCCTGGTGGGCTCGGCCAGCGAGATCACCCACGACATCTATCCCACGCCGCTGGGCCTCATGCCGGGGGTGGTCCTCTCCGCCAACGGGATCCTGACCCTCTTGACCGAGCGCTTCATCCATCCGCTTCCTCTTTGGTCCTCCTTGGCTGCCAGCTTTCTGGGCGTGGCGGTAATCCTCCTGTGGACCTACGGGAGCCGGTTCTGGCCGGGGCTCCTGGCATCCTTAGCGGGCATGGGGATCGCCTCCGGCCTGGGATTCCTTTTGTTTACCCTCGGCTTTCAGGCCGAGTCCATGAGCATCGTCTTCCTGGGCCTTGGGGCCTGGATGATCGGGGCGATGTACAAATATCTCCTGCTGGCCAAGGCGGCCTTGGCGCTCCACCGTCAGGCGATCACCGAACCGGTCAGCGGCGTCTTCACCGGAACCTTCTTTAAACTGCGCCTGGAGGCCTCCTGGACGCAGGCCCAGAAGGGCAGGGGCCATTCGCTTTCCCTCCTCTTGATTCAGACAACGCCCTTGGCTTCCAGGGTTCAAGAAAAGTCCTGGGAAGAGGCCAAGGCGCAGACCCGGTCTTTCTCCTCCTGCCTGCAGAGGCTCCGGCCGCCCAATTCCCTGGTGGGAACTCTTTTGGATGGGACCTTCGGGATGCTGGCGCCTCATCTGTCCTTGCCGAAGGCCCAGGAGCTTGCCCAGCGGCTCAAGGAAGAACTCCAGGCTCAAGTCCCCGGGAAAGCGGCCATCGGCCTGGCCTGCACAGGGGCCGCCTCTTTCTCCGGCCCGGAGCAGCTGCTGCGAAGCGCCCAAGCCGCCTTGACCAGGGCCTGGGAGAACCTGGGGTTCAACATCGTCGTTTACGATCCGTCCGTCGACCAGGTCAGGGCCGTCGAGGAAAAAGCGGGTGCCCAAGCTCAAACCTCCGGCCTCTCCTATGTCGCCTCGGAGATGGAGGAGAGAAACCGGGCCCTGGAAAAGGCCCTCTCCGAGCTTAGGACGGCTCACCAGGAGCTCGAGTCCACTTTTCTGGATGTCACCAAAACCCTTGTCATGGCCATGGAAACCAAGGATGTTTATACCGCGGGCCACCTGGAGAGGGTCTCCCGCTACGCCACCCGGCTGGCCCAAGCCCTTCAATTACCCAAGGAGGAGGTGGAGGCGGTCCGGGAGGCGGCCCTGCTGCATGACATCGGCAAGATCGGCCTGCCCGATGAGGTCCTTCATAAGGTGGGCAAGCTCACCGAGGAGGAGATGGGGGTGATCAAACAGCACCTGGCCATCGGCGCCAAGATCCTGGAGCCGATGAAATTCTTCAAATCGATCACCACCCTCATCTACCACCACCACGAATGGTACAACGGCCAGGGCTACCCCCACGGCCTGGCGGGCGACTTCATCCCGGCCGGCGCCCAGATCATCACCATCGCCGATTCCTTTGACGCCATGACCACCCACCGCGGCTACAACAAGCCCCTGTCCCCTCAAGAAGCCACCGCCGAACTGAAGAGAGGGGCCCACACCCAGTTCAATCCCGTTTACGTTGAGAAGTTCGCCGAATTGATCGCCCTGGAAGGCCCCCACTTGGCAGGTTACGCTCCTCCCTCCTGATGCCGTCAGGGCAGGGGCCGGCAGAACAGCTGACCCTGGAGGTGAAAAGGGAGGCGCTGCGCTTAGGGTTTGCTTCCGTTGGCATAGCCCCTCCCGCCGCCCTAACCCAAAGAAACGCCGAGCTTGCCCGCTGGATCGTCTCGGGCTTTTCTGGGCGGATGACCTACATGGAGAAGTTCCTGGAGCGCCAGGAGAAGCTTCTGGCCGGATTCCAGGATTTAAGAAGCCTTGTGGTCTTGGCCGTCTCGTACCAGCCTTCCAACCCCTCGAGGCGCGCGGCTGCCACTGACGAAAACTGCGCTACCAAACCCTCCGGGCGCGTGGCCCGCTACGCCTGGGGCCGGGATTATCATAAGGCAATCCGTAAACGGCTCAAGCACTTGGAGGCCTTTCTGAAAATCCAGCGTCCGGGGGTCCGGACCCTGGCCAGTGTCGACACGGCGCCCCTTCCGGAAAGAGCCCTGGCCCAAGCGGCCGGTTTGGGGTTCTTCGGAAAGAATACCTGCCTGATCCGCCCCAAGGGAGGCTCTTACTTCTTTCTATCGGCTCTGCTAACAAATCTGGAGCTTACCCCGGATAAGCCGATCTCCTGGGACTGTGGCGCCTGCACCCTGTGCCTTCAGGCCTGTCCAACCCAGGCCCTGGCCAAACCCTACGAGCTGGACGCCAGGCGCTGCATCGCTTACCTCACCATCGAGCTTCGGGGACCGATAGAACCTACCCTAAGGCCGCTGGTGGGCAGATGGCTCTTCGGATGCGACATATGCCAGGAGGTCTGCCCCTACAACGCCCCAAGCCCATCCAGGGGCACGCAGAGCCCGGAAACCGGCCCCTGGAGCGAATTCAACCAGGAATCCGGGGCAGGGGCTGCCTTGCCCCTCAACAAGGTCCTGGGCCTAAGATCGGAAGAGGACTTCCTGAAGCAGTTTGCCGGTACTCCACTTACGAGGCCCAAGCGGGAGGGCCTCTTGCGAAACGCCTGCACCGTGGCAGGGAACCTTAAAGAGCCATCTTTGGTCAACCCTCTTAAGGCCTGCCTTGAGGAAGATCCTTCTGCCTTGGTGCGAGATCAAGCCGCCTGGGCGCTCAACCAGATTGCCTCTGCGGTGCACTCGGCTGCCCCACAGCCAGCAAGAATACCGCCCTAGCCCCTTCCTGCCAGTCGCCTAATCCGGGCCGTCGTCCCATACGGGTAATGTCCGATAATAGATCTTATGTTAATATTAACGTGCTCAAAAAAGGCTGTTTAACCTTTGGCTTCCCTTAGGGTTCCAAGCTCCTCACAAACCGGCTGTGGATAAGACTAAGTTTACCAGCGAGGCTTCCAGACTGTACCAGGGTAAAAGCGGGCGGCGGCCCCACCCCTTAGGCTATCGACTAAGAAAGTGGGCATAAAAAATCCCCTCGTTCTTACGCGACAATCAACCCTGCAGAACGATCGCCCGAACGAGGGCGCCCAGCACCAGGCCTATCAGGATCCCCCTGTAAAGAGCCTGGTTTGGGTTAAAGTCAAACCACGGAGCCATCATGGGCAGGATGCGTTAACTCACAGCCATTTTAGGGCAGATTCCCCAATCCCGTCAAGGAGATAAAAAGCCCTCTTTGCGCCTTGGTCGTCCGGCGGCAAAGAGGGCTTCTCTTGGGAAACCTGGTGAAGCGTCAGCTCGTTAGCGGAGGCCGAGGAACTTGAGCCCGAAAACAACCGCTAGGATCACGAGCAGCAGCGGAACATACGTCGCAAGATGCGTCGCATAGATCCCGCCGATGACAGCTCCGATAAGGATCCCGGTCAGCAAATCCACGTGCTCACCTTTCATCCTCGTTCACCCCCTTTCCGAGAAGGCGCGTAAGTGGCGACCAACCACAGCCTCCTCTAAACGCCCAAAAACCCTCACTCCCTGAAAATTCCAAGGAATGAGGGTCTCTCAACCTTCCATAGCAAGTATACCTGCCCTACCCAACCAAAACAAGGCCCCCTTCCCTAACCTTCAGCAAAACAAGGGGTTGCGCATATCATTATTCTTGCCTCCGACCAAGAAGAGACGAATTCAGCCAAATCAAAACTGTAACCTATTGAACTAAAATGAGTTAAGAATATACTTGTAACCCTCTATGATAGAATATGTTACAGATTTGAAGCGGGCGAGGTTTCCAGGGAGAGCTTCCCAAGATTTTTCAAGGGACACCGGTGGCATTTGGGATGGGTTCGACAGAGGTTTTTTCCGAGGGCGACGATCAAGGCGTGATACTCGTTAAAGTAAGAGGCCTTGTGAGGAAGGTTCTCCATGAAGAGGGATTGGATCTCCTCGTACGAAGCCTTCCAGGATACCCAGCCATGCCGGGCCATAAAGCGCCTGGTGTAGGCATCCACCACGAAAATCGGTTTCTCCAAAGCGTAGAGGAGAATGCTGTCGGCCGTCTCGGGCCCCACCCCGTGGAGCGCCAAAAGCTCCACCCGCAGCCCATTCAGCGGGAGGCCCCGCATCCGACCAAGCGCCCCGCCATAATGCCGGTTTAGATATCGGATGAAACCCTTTAATTTCTTCGCCTTTTGGTTGAAGTAGCCGGAGGAGCGGATGAGCCCGGCCAGTTTTCTCCGAGGCAATCTCTCCAACTTGCGTGGGTCAAGAAGATGCCCCGCTTTCAACCGCTCCACAGCCTTGGAGGCATTGGCCCAGGCGGTGTTCTGCGTCAGGATCGCCCCCACCGCCACCTCAAAAGGGGTTTCTCCGGGCCACCAATGCTGCGCTCCAAAAACGGCGAAGAGCCTCCGGTAGATGGCCCGAAGCGTTCTCTTCATGCCGGACGAAGGGTCATCCTGGTCCAGCTTTGGCCCACCGAGATCCGCACAGAAAGCGGCGGCGTCACAGAAACCGCTTTTTCCATCTCCTCCCGCGCCAGTCCAGACACCCTCTCCTCCTCCGGCTCTGGAAGTTCCAGGAGAAAGCCATCCGGCAGGAGAAAGATCACCTTCGCTTGAAACCCTTCATCCCTCAAGCGCCGGCTCACCCTTAAAAGCCCAAGCTTGATGACCTCCGCGCAGGAACCCTCCAGGGCCGTTTCCACCGCCTCCTCTTCAGCGGCCTGACGCAAGACGGGGTTGGCGCTGTTGATCTGCGGCAGGGCCCTTTCCCTTCCCAGGAAAAAGGTCCTCACCTTCCCTTCCCTCTTGGACTGGATCAGGAGGCTTCTGACAAACTGGCCGGGATCCTTCCCGCTGGAAGCCAGCAGGCGGCCCTTCAGATCAAGATATTGGGCCTCCAGAAGAAGGCTCCCGGAGGGGGCCCGCGCCAGCCCCTTCAAGCCAAGATTCCATGAGCCGTTTTCCTCTTCAGAAAAGAACCGGCTCACCCGGATCCTCCCGGTCCCTGTGGCGGCCTGGTGGACCCCCAGGTAGAAGCGCCCTGTCTCGGGGTGGGTGTCCCTGGCCAGGACCGCGAGCCGTTCCTTGAGAAATCTTTTCCCCTCCTGGTAGTCCAGCAACTTCCCAACCGCCGGTTCACTAACGGCCGCCTTGGCCAGGGAGCTTCGGCTAAGGGAGGGCTGCTTGGCCCGGGTTTGATGGGGCAGCCGTATTCCTAAGCGCTGGGTCAAGACGCGCCGAATCTCTTTGGGAGAATCCAGGTCGAAGCGTTCGCCGACCGACTCAAAGATCTCCTGGGCAAGCCGCCCAAGCCGCTCCTGTGCCTCGCCCTTGACCCTCTCGGCCTCCGCCAGGTCCACGGGCAGGCCTTCCGCTTCAACCCCGGAGAGAACCTCAACCAACGGCATCTCCACCTCATGAAAGATCCGCCCAGGCGCTCCGGCCGAGAGCTCGGGCAAGAAGCGCTCGTAAAGCTGAAAGGTGACATCGGCATCCTCGCAGGCATACTCGGCCACCCGGTCGATCTCGACGTAAGCCAGGCTTTCCTTATCGCCGGCCAGCTCCTTGAAAGGGATCATCTTGAACCCGAGGTAGGCCAAGGACAGGTCGTCCAGGGAGTGGCTGCGCCGGTCGGGATGGATCAGATGGGAAGCCACCATCGTGTCAAACAGGGGCCCGGACACCGGAAGGCCCGCGTTTCCAAGGACCGCCAGGTCGAACTTGATGTTCTGCCCCGCCTTGACCCTGGAGGCATCGGCCAAAAGGGGCCCCAGCACCGGCCGGATCTCCTCCAGGGTTAGCTGCGCCGGAGCGCCGGCATAGACGTGCCCCACCGGAAGGTAAAAAGCCTTCCCCGGCCCGACCGCCAAGGAGATTCCCACCAGCCCCGCCCGCTTCACATCCAAACCGGTCGTCTCCGTGTCAATCCCGAAGGCGGCCGTTGACCTAAGAATTTCCGCGGTTTCTTTAAGATCCTCGGCCGTCAAAATCGTCCGGTAGGAAGTCTTATAAAGGTGGGCATGAACCAGGAGATCGGACAGGAGATCCGAGAACCCCGCCTCGGTGAACTGCCGGGTGACCTGTTCGGGCTCGGCCTCCGAGAGAACCAGCCGGTCCAGCAGATCCCGGCCGATAAGGGATGACTCGCAAACAATCGCCCGGCCCCTTCCCTGCCGGATCCGCTCTCTGGCTTCCCCCAACGCCTTTGCCAAGGCGGGGGGAAGCTCTTCCAGAGCCCCGAGGATTTTCTCGAGGCCCCCATATTGGGCCAAGAGCTTGGCGGCCCGCTTGGGACCGACTCCCTTGACGCCCGGAATCCCCTCCGCGTCATCCCCGACCAAGGCAATCCTGTCGGGAATCTTTTCAGGCGGCACACCAAAGACCTTCAGGACCTGGTCCGGATCAAAACGGAGCTTTTCCCTGGCCGGATTAAGCAAGGTCACGTGAGGCCCGACCCATTGGAGGAAAACAGAGCGGGTGGTGACCAGCAAGGCGGGCATCCCCTTGCGCTTCGCCTGCTCCAGCAAGGGGAGGGCCAGGCCGGCCGCCGCGCAATCCCTGAACTCCAGGACTGGAATTCCCCCAACCGCAAGGAGCCTTCGGATCAGGGGAAGCTCTTTGGCAAGGTCGGCAGGCATCTGGGTGGACCCCGCCTTGAGCTTGCCGTCGAAAAGAACGCCGACCCGCTCCGGCTTTTCCGTCTTGATCAGCTTTAGAACAAGGGCGATGAGGCGATGGGCCGCCGACCGAAACCGTCCCTTCGCCCCCAACCGGGGCGAAACCGCGTAGTGGCACCAATTGGCGCAGGAAGGGGCGTCAACCAGGAGCAGCATTTCGCCTTCGCTTCCCGGCAATCCAGGCCATGAGGGGGCCCGGCTCCAGGGTATTCAAGAGAACCCTCTTGGACACCCAGGCCCGGCGGGCGATCGAAAGACCGGTCTCGATCCCTTGAAGCTGATCCAGGGAATGGGTATCTGTGGACAAAACGAGCATCGCCCCGGCCTCCTGGGCTCTCCGGGCCTCCAGGTCGTTCAAGTCCATCCGCTGGCTCGCGCAATTGATCTCAAGCGCCGTGGGCCCCTGGCAGGCGGCGCGAATCACCTCCTCGAAATCCCACTCCACAGGATCCCGCACGCCGCGCAAGCGGGTGGTGGGATGCGCCAGGATGCTCACGTAGGGACTGCGCAGGGCCCGGATCACCCGCCGGGTCATCACCGCCTTGGACTGGCGGAAGGACGAGTGGACCGCGGCAATCACGCAATCGAGCTTCTGGAGCACCTCATCCGGGTAGTCCAGACGGCCGTCCGGGAGGATATCCACCTCCGCCCCCATCAAGATTCGGAAAGGGGCCAGGCGCTTGTTCAGCCTCCTGACCTCTTCCCGTTCCTTAAACAGCTCCGGCACCGACAACCCCCCGGCTATCCGGAGAGACCTCGAGTGATCCGAAAGGACCATGTATTGGTGGCCGCGGGCCCGGGCGGCCCGGGCGACCTCTTCGATCGGGTGGTGGCCGTCGGACCAATCGGAATGGATGTGGAAATCCCCTTTCAGATCCTTCCTCTCAACAAGTTTTGGCAGTTTGCCGTTTCTGGCGGCGTCCGTCTCGCCGGCGTCTTCCCGAAGCTCCGGCGGTATCCACGCCAGCCCCAGCGCCCGGTAAACATCCTCCTCCTCGCGGCCTGCGACCTTGCGCCCGCCCTTAATCTTGAAAACCCCATATTCGTTGACCGTCAGTCCCATCCGGTTGGCCAGGCCTCGGATGGCGATGTTGTGCTCCTTGGATCCGGTGAAGTAGACCAGGGCCGCCCCATAGGAATCCGGTTCCACCACCCGAAGGTCCACCTGAACCCCTTGGGCCGTCCGGATGCTCGATTTGGTCAGACCGCGGGCTTGGATTTGCGCGGCCAGGGGCAGCTTCACAAACCACTCCATCACCCGGGCCGGATGAGTGGAGGCGATCAGAAGGTCCAGATCGCGGATCGTCTCCTTTCGACGCCTCAGGGAACCGGCCACGCAGATCCGCTCGATCTCCCGGCAGCCCTTCAGGCGCTTAAGGACCTCCTCCGAGAGGGCCAGGGCCTCGGCCAGGGGCATTTGCCCCTGACCCGTTTTGAGCAGCCTGATCCCCCGAAGAATGTTCTCCTCCTTCTTCTCCCGAAAGCCAGGCAGGGTGCGCAGCTTACCTGCCTTTACGAGGTTCGCGAGCTGCGCGACCGATTTCACCCTGAACCGGTCGTAGAGCAGTTTGGCCGTCTTGGGACCTACGCCGGCAATCGAGAGGAGATCCGCCAAGCCGGGAGGGATCTTCCGGGTGAGCTCATCGAGATACTGGAGGCGTCCGGTTTCTATGATTTCCTGGGCCTTGAGGGCCAGATCCTCGCCAATCCCCGGAATCTCGCGCAGGGCGCCCCGCTGGGCGACCGCCTCAATGGGCTCGGTGAGCGAGCGTAAGTTCAGGGCCGCCCGGCGGTAGGCCCGGATGCGGAAGGGATTTGCCCCTTTGAGCTCCAGCAGGTCGGCGATCCGCTCAAAGGTGTCGGCGATGGGCAGTTGCTTCAACCTTGTCTCCGACGCGAAGCCCAAACCGTTTGGCCGCGGAGCCGCGGTTTATGGCAATCTCCAGAAATCCTCTGCTGCCGATCACTGCCAGGGCCGCGCCCCTGGGAACCGCGCCGTAAGAAGGCTGAAGGCCGTGCGCCCGCGCCCCCTTGGCCCGGATCTTGAGGCTCCCCTTCCCTTCCAGCCGCCGGATCAAAGAAACCGGAAGGTTGGTGACGGCGCTTCCAAAACGGTCCAGATAGATCACCTCACCCTTCAAGCGCCTTAAACCCTCCCACCGGGGTTGGGGACTGTCCAGCCGGACAATGCGCCTCACGCGGGGCCCCAACCGGCTGGGGGCAAGCCCTTTGGAAAGGTGGGCCGCCGCCGGAGCGAAGATGTCCCTCCCCTGAAAGGTTCGGCCGATCGGTTTTAAGGCGTAGCGGCGATTGGAGACCTCGAAGATCTTGGGGTCACGGACGTCCGACAAGATGCCGCTTAAAAGTCCGTTGTCCGGCGCCAGAAAAAGGTGGCCGCCGTGGGCCGCGCACAAGATCTTCCTTCGGGAACCCACCCCCGGATCCACTACCGCCGCATGAATGGTCCCCTTGGGAAAGTACCGCCAGCTCCACCGGAGGAGCCAGGCGGCCCGCCGCACATCACCGGGGGAAACCTCGTGGCTAAGATCAATCACCCGGGCCTTGGGATTCAAGCCGAGAATGACCCCCTTCATCACGCCCACATACTCATCCTTCAGCCCGAAATCGGTCAGCAGGGTGATCGGGCGGAATTTCACAGCCTAGAGGGTTCGGCTTAGGGGGGTGTAGGTGAGATTCAGGGCCTGGGCCAGGGACCGGTAGGTGACCTTGCCGTGGATCACGTTGACCCCTCGCGCCAGCAAGGGATTCTCCTTCAGGGCGCGGGGGATCCCGTGGTTGGCCATCTCCAGGACAAAGGGCAGGGTGGCATTGGTCAAGCCGTAGGTGGAGGTGATTGGAACCGCCCCGGGGATATTGGTCACGCAGTAATGAACGATGCCTTCCTCCACATAGACCGGCTTGGCGTGGGTGGTGGGCCGGGAGGTCTCGGCGCATCCGCCCTGGTCAATGGCCACGTCCACGATCACGGAGCCGGGCTTCATCTTCTTCAGCATCCAGCGGGGGATGAGGATGGGGGAACGCGCGCCGCGAATCAAGGCGCAGCAAAAAACCAGGTCCGCCTGGATGATCCTCTCGGCGATGTTGTGCTCGTGCGACATCAGAAACGACACGTTCTTGGGCATGATGTCTTCCAGGTAGCGCAGGCGGTCCAGATCAACGTCCATCACGGTCACCTCGCCGCCAAAACCGGCCGCCACCTTGGCCGCGTTGGCGCCGACCACCCCGCCGCCCAAGATCAGGATGTTGGCGGGCGCCACGCCGGGAATCCCGCCCAGCAGGATTCCCTTGCCCTTCGTGGGCTTTTCCAGGTACTTGGCTCCTTCCTGCACCGCCATCCTGCCGGCCACCTCGCTCATGGGAATCAGGATCGGAAGTCTCCCCTGGGCATCCTCGACCGTCTCATAGGCGACACAGGTCACCTTGCGCTTCATCATGGCCTGGGCAAGACCGGTGTTGGCCGCGAAATGAAAAAAGGTGAAGACGATCTGCCTGGACTTCAGCAGGGGATACTCCCGGGGCAACGGCTCCTTGACCTTGAGGACCAGGCGGGCTTCCTTAAAGACTTGCTGAGGCGAGCGGACGATCTTGGCGCCGGCTTGTGCGTAGGCCCGGTCTGAAATGTTGGATCCTTCCCCCGCTCCGCTTTCGACCAACACGGTGTGCCCCGCCCGGGTGAGGCTGGCCACCCCCGCCGGTACCGCCGCTACCCGGTACTCATCCTCCTTGATCTCCTTCGGAACCCCGACAATCACGAGGAGAGCATCCTTTCCAGGACAAACTGGGCGATGCGGCGACGGTCGGTGGGCTTGATCCGGGAGAAAAAGACAGCCGTCAAATAAGAGCGGCAAGAGGCCGCCCGAGCAGAACGGTCTTTCCTCACGACGACCCCCGCGCACCGGATGGCCACGGGGGATCGGCCATTCCCAGCCCGCGGCAGGACAAAGGAGACGTTGAGCCGGGTCAGCAAGGGCAGTGACTTGCTTATCCTGAACAGGGCTCCTCCACAGCTTAAGTTCCGGGTTTCCGCGGTGAGGACCCCTCTGCCTGCTTTGACCTGGCAGAGGAGAGCTTCGGCAACGCGGGGGTATTTACGCCGCTCCATCATGAAAGGTGCCGGTCGAAGAAGCTTAACACGCGCTTCGCGTACCTCTCTCGCTCCAGGTAGAAAGCCCCAACATGCTCCGCTTCCGGGACCAACCAAAATTCCTTGGCCTGGCCGGCCAGCTTAAAAAGCTTGGCGGCCTGGCCAGGGGCTATGGAGATGTCGCGCCCCCCGTGAATGATGAGAATGGGCCTTGGGGCGATGGCGCCGATCGCGCCGGCGGGGCTCAACTCCTTGAGACGGCAACCCAGCCGCAGCTCGACCCCCCAGAGAACCATCTGCCCCAGAGGCCACCGAAGGATATGATACGTCAACCGCTGGGCCCTCGCAATGGCGTGGCTTAAGTCGGCGTAAGCCGAGTCGGTGACCACCGCCTTCACCTGGGGACAGCGGGCCGCCGCCAGGATGGCGATCGCCCCGCCCATGGAGATTCCGTAGAAACCCACCGGCAGATCCGCCAGGTCAGGTCTCCCGGCAAGGAAAACCAGCAGCGTTTTAAGATCGTCCACCTCCTTCTTTCCGAAGGAAATGGTTTCTCCCCCCGAGGCCCCGTGGGCCCTAAAATCCATCAGAACCAGATGATAAGACCCCCGGGCATGGAAAACGCAAGCGGTATCCAGCAAGTCCGCCTTGGAGGTGCCGAATCCGTGTAAAAGAATCAGGATCCCCTTGGGCGCCGGATGAGGAATAAGCCATCCCACCAGGGGAATACCATCCGGGGCGTTCACCTGAAGGGGTTGCCAGGACAGGCCTATCTCATCGGGGGTGGCGGGAGGATTAAAACGCTCCTGGTGAACCACCCGGGATGAGCCCAGAAGGCACCAGCCCGCCAGGAGAAGAAAAACAAAAAGAAGGATGGCTGCCCTTAGGCGCTCTTGGGCTTGCCCCCGAGCCAGTGCGCGTAGACGAAATCAAGAAGGCGCGCCAAATCGAGCGGCTTGATGGAAAGAAATTTGAGGCCGGCGCCGGTTTTTTCCCGCTGCGCGTCGGATTCAGACCAGGTCACCTCGGCCGTGGCGAAGATCGGGATGTTGTCCCCTGGCACCTTCATCGTCAGCTCCACATGCTCGCCCCGCCTCACCGGATGGACCAGCGACATTCCAACCCCCTGCCGGCAAAAATCCCTCACCTCACCCTGGCCCGCCGCCATGGAGGGACCCTTGGCCCAGTATTCCGCCATGAGCTCCGTGGCGAACCGCTTGAATTTACGCCTCTCCCTGATCGTCATCTACGCGGTCCTCCTTCCCTAATGGCCCACCGCTTCGCGGCCCAGCAACTCGGAAACATCCACCGGGCGATTCGAGATTAACCCCTTCTGGTATGCCCTGAAGAAAGCCGCCACCACGGATGGGTCAAATTGGGTGCCGGAGCAGGCGGAGATCTCCCTAAGAGCCGCCTCATCGGACAGGCGTCTTCGGTAGGGGCGATCGGTGGTCATGGCATCGAACGTGTCGGTCACGGCGATGATCCTGGCCATGACGGGAACCTCGCTTCCCCGCAAACGGTCGGGATAGCCCTTGCCGTCAAAACGCTCCTGGTGGGCCTTCACCGCCTTGGCCACCTCCTCCATCCCCTTGATGGGCTGCAGGATGATCGCCCCGATGATCGGGTGCTCCTGCATCTTGCGCGTTTCGGTGGGGGTAAGCTTCCCCTTCTTCCGGAGGATCTCATCCGAAACCCCGATCTTGCCGATGTCGTGTAGAAGCGCGGCGATATTGAGCATCTCCTTGAAGCGGGGGATGGCCGCGATTTCGGGATTCGGCCCCATCTCATCGGCCACCGCCATGGCATACGAGGTGCACCGCTCGGTGTGGCCATGGGTGTAAGGATCTCGGGCATCCACCGCGGCCGCCAGGGCGATGGCCGTGTGGATGAAGAGGCGGTGCTCCCTCTGGTAAAGATCCTCAATCTGGTGCATCCGGTGGAAGAGCTGCTCGTAGAGCTGGGCGTTCTCCAGGGCAATCGCCCCCTCGTTGGCCAGCGTGGAAAGGAGATCCACATCCTCCTGGGTGTAGACTTTCCCGGAAAGCTTCTCCCCCAGCACCAGGAACCCCATCATCCGATCCTTGCTGAAGGCCGGCACGCACAGCTCCGCCTTCAGCCGGACCATCTCGGCCTGAATCTGGGCCAGCGTCCGGCGCAGAACCAGCCGGTTGTCCGGGAAGAGGGTGTCGCTCTTCAGCCAGTGCTCCACCTCATCGGCCGACAGAGGCTCCTTCTTCTCCTCAAGCCAGGCCACCAGGGGATTGTCCCGGTCCATCTGAAGGGGGAAGGGAAGCTTGGCTCTTCCCCGCGTGACCTTGAGGGTGTAGTGGTCGCCGGCGCGGTGCAGGATCGCCACATGGGTCACCCGGACGCGCATCCCGATGAAGTGGGCCATCAACTGAAGGAGGCGCTCGACCGACGTCACCTTGCTCATCCCCTTGGAGGCCTCTTTGAGGGTCTTCTGCCACTCGTATTTCCTCTGGAAAAGGAGCCGGTCGGTCAGGCGGGTGAGCCACGTGTCCAGGGGCCTGACCAGCCCCGTCACAATGCTCAACGCCACGACGCACATCCAAAGGACCCGCTTGTCCAGCGACTGCGGCCCGTAAAAAAGGAGCTGGCCCAAGAAGACCACCACCACCACGAACAGCCCCACCAGGATCGAGTAGAGACTGGTGTAGATCAGGGTGTTCTTCACCACAATCGAAACATCCATCAGCCGCCAGCGCACGATGGCGTAGCCGATCAAGGCGTAAAAAACCAGAAGCCCCTGCCCCACCGGCGCCATCGGAATGCCGACCGCCAGGGGCATCATGGACAGGAAGGAGGCCAGCCCGATGAGCGAAGCCAAAACCACGTAGAGAAGCTGGTTGCGCTTGTACCCCACCTGCGTCCGGTACTCCTTCAACAGCAGACCGATCGCGTAGAGGAAAAGCCCGGCAAACCAGAGGGCGAAGAAGCCGTAGAAAGGCCCGGCCACCCCATAGAAGCGAAAGGGCGGCTCGGTTTGAAGATCCCGGATCATCAAGGGGGTCAGCGACAGCAAGACCATGAGGCCCGCCGCTCTCTCGTTCCAAGCCAAAACCCCAGGCCGCTTGCCGTGGCCGTTGAGCAAGGCCAGGGTGAACCGAAGGAAAAGAACAGGGATAAGCCCAAAGATCGCCTGGGCGGTCCTGGCCCACACAAACCCCCAGCCCATCGAGGGCGAAAGAATCATAAAGCCGGTGGCCAAGGCCCACAGGGAGGTCGCCAGCGACAGGTGCAGCCACGTCTGGTTCATCAGGCCGGCTCGGTTCTTCGCGTAGACGAAGAAACCGACCCCCAGGCTCGTCAGCGCCACCGCGAACAACCCCCAGTTGCCGAAGGTCATGCCTTCCTGGCCTTCTCCTGGAGTTCCAGGGCCGCCTTGCGGATCACCTCACCCAGCCGGGCCAAACCCGCCTGGGTGAAGCTCTCATTGAAAACCATCTTCACCCCTCGCTCGCTCAAATCGTCCACCTCCACGCTCTGCTTGGCCGGCAGGCCGGGCTTCGAACCATGGATGATCAGCTCCTTGGGCCTCTCGGGCATCGCCATCGCCTTCAGCACCAGGTCCCCGGCCAACCCCAGCATGGCCAAATCCACCAGGAGGATGTCCGGCTTAAAACTCCTTATCTTCTCCTGCGCCTCCTCGGTGGAGGTGGCGCAGGCCACCTCATACTCTCCCCCCGCCTTCTCCGGGCTGCCGAAGAAAACCTCCTTCAGCTGGTAGGTGTATTCCGAGGGCTCCACAAAGAGGAGCCGGGCCCTGGGTCTTGGCCCTTGATCAAGCCGCGGCACTTCGCGGATGGGCGGCTGGATCTTCGCCCTTCCCTCCAACGCCTCCTCCACCGTCCGGGTCAGCGCCTCAATCCCGAAGGGCTTGATCAGGAAGCCGTCCACCCCCAGCTTTTCCACGACCTCCCGGAATTGGTCGTCGTACGCGGTCACCACGATCACCTTGGTGCCGGGGCTCTGGGCATGGATGAATTTGAGGACCTCCACCCCGTTGACCCCCGGCATCTTGAGATCGAGCAGGACCAGGTCTATGGCATGCTGACGGAGGGCGCGCATCGCGGCCAGGCCATCCAGGGCCGTCAGCATCTCGTAGCCCTTGTTCAGGAAATAGGCGTTCAGGGCAAAGGCCACCTCCGGCTCATCGTCCACCACCAAAACCCGCTTAGTGGCCATTGAGCGCCCTCACCACCTCATCCAGATCCTCCACCTTCACCGGCTTGTGCAGCACCTTCACCGCCCCCAGCCGCAGGCAGTCGGCCTCCAGGTTCTCCTGGCTGATGCCGGTCACCACCACCGTGGTCAGCCCCGGCATCATCTCCTTGGCCTTCTCCATGATCTCAAAACCGGAAAGCCCCTTCATCTTAAGGTCCAACAGCATCAGCTCAGGCTTGCAGGCCTTGATCAAGGCCAGCGCCTCGTGCCCGCCCTTGGCCGTCAGTACCTCGTGCCCCCGGGCCGAGAAATAAAACTCCATTCCCTCCAGGGCATCCGCCTCATCATCCACAATCAGGAGTTTCATCCCAGCACTTCCCGTATCGCCCCCTCCACCACCGATAGCGGCACCGGTTTGGCCAACAGCTTCGCCGCCCCATAACCCTCCACCGCCTGCTCCACCGTGTCGCCGGTCAGTCCGGTCACCACGATCACCTTGGGCGGCGCCTTCTCCTTCTTCAGCTCATGCAAGAAGGACAGCCCCCCCTGATTCGGCATCCGCAGGTCCAGCACCACCACCTGGGGCGGCTTGGGGCTCTCCCGAAATTCCTTCAGCCCCTGCTGGCCGTCCATGGCCACCACCACGTGGAATCCCCTGGCCTCCAGGTAGTAGCGCAGCCCCACCCGGATCTCGGTATCATCGTCCACAATCATCACAATGGGTTTGTTCACGGCCGGGGGGCATCCAATAAAAAAACGTCTATGGAAAGCCCATAGACGTTAATCCCCTCGCTTGCTCGGGGAGTTACAAAACCAACGCGGCTTGCTCCGCTTTTTTCATCATACCTGCTTGAGCGATCCGACGATCCCTCCATCGGACCACCTCCTTCCTCTAAAATAGAGGAATGATGGCACGATCACTATAGAATCCCCCGCCCCAAAAGTCAAACGGATTGTGTTCCTATTTCTCCTCTTTTTGAAGAGCCTGCAAAAGGGTTGCCCGAGTCTTCTCTTGTTGACCCAGCATAACCCGGGAAAGCTCGGTTTCCTCCACCACGTAGTCCAGCACTTTCGCCTCATCAAGAGCTTGGTAGCCAAGCCGGCGTTCGCGCCTCTGCCAAAAACCGAGGATGTGGCCTGCTCCGGCACCGATGTAACTGCCATAGGGCAATCCCGCCTGCCCGCCTCCGTAGGTCCCAAAAGCCGGGTAGAGGGTCGAATAGGCGTGCAATTCGCCCTCCCGGTCCTTCTGCTCTTTCAGGTGTTGGATGGCAAGGTCAGAGGCGGTTTGCTCTTGGCTAAGCTCGATGGGAACCAAGACCCGCCCCACCGCGTAGAGCCCGGGAGACGGGTTCTGGGAAAAATCCACCGCATGGCCTGCTTCGTGAAGGGCAATGGCGGAGTCGTCGGAAAAGAGGTGGATCGTGTTGGTATAGGGGTTGTAGTGATCTCCCCCTAACACCCGGCCGGTGAGGGAAGACCACAGGGTGACTGGGATTCCGGGAAAGACCCGGAAATACCACTCCACCCGTTTGTTCTGAGTCAGCCGCTTAAGCTCTCCGAAGGGAGTCCATTGGTTGATTCTTACCTTTACGTCCTTCGCGGCTTCCGGGTGAGCGGCTAGGAATTTCTTGAGGGACGCCTCTGTCTTTTCCGAAACGCTGTGGCTGTCTACCTTGGAGTTAAGGAGAATTAACTTTTTGGGCAGGCTTAGCAAATTGCCGAGAGCGTCCAGAACCCACACGGGACGCCCCCGTTCAATCTGCGGAGAGACCGCTCGTTGATCAGCTTCCTCTGCCCAAAGGGACGAGCCGCAGATTACAAAAGACAGGCCCAGGCAGAGGAACAGGCCTAGGTTCTTCTGAGTTCTCCTATGCCGCCAGACCGTTTCGAGCGATCTTCTGCCTGGTTTTTTCTGGTAACCGTTCCAGGTCCACGACAAAAAGAAGATCTCCTTTCGTGTCCTTCAGGGAGGCGCCCATTCGGTCCAGGGCCATGGTCACTTCGTCGGGAGTGAGTTTATAGGCCGAGCCACTGGCAAAATCAATGACAATCCCAACGATGCCTCCGAACAGGATGTTCCCGAACAGCCAGCCGTCTACCGTCCGCCGCAGGGAAACCTCCACCGGCTTGTAGCCTTGCTTCTCGAAGGTCAGCACGTAGCCAACCTCTTTCCGGTTGAGGGACAGAACCCCTGGAGTTGTCGTTGCCATGCTGTTGAGGTTGACCCGAACCACCGCGCCCGAGGGACTGGACATCACCCGTACACTCTGCTGGGAGCCGTGAATGATGCTGGCGCATCCCGCAAGCAGCGCAGCCACTAGAACGAGTGTCGTTGGACGAATGAAGCGCTTCATCTTACCTCCTCTTGATTTGTCACGGCGTTTGTCTGTCCGGAAGCCAGTTGCTGGAGCGCGCTGGAGATGGCCCCCCGGCTGGAAATGTGCTGGACCGCGTCGTGGATGGCCTCGCCTACCAGTTGCCCGGTTGCTGCCGGGGCCGCGAAGGTGTTAATCCGGCGCTGAACCTGCCCAGCCACAGAATCCCGCTCGAGGACCTTGCCCTGGCTGTCGTAGAGAGTCCCGCCCAGGACAACCTTTGCGGTGGGGGGGTCCATCAGGGCGTCGAAAGATTCCACCGAGATGGATTGAATCGAGACGGCAAGCACCCCCCGCGCGCCGTACTCGGCCGCCGCCCGCGCGAATGATTCGGGCGAGTCACCTGCGGAAACGTTCCCCAAGACTCCATTCATCTCTTGGTCATACAGCGCCACCACAAGCTCTCTCCCAACAAGCTGGGAGGGATCTTCATCCATCTTCAACTGCAAAGCGGAGATGGAGCCCAGCCGTTTTTTGTCCGCCCGCTCATCCGAAGGGCGGGCCACCACCACCGTGATCGCTTTGGAACTGGGGCTGAAGGAATAGACGTCCGGCCCCTGCGGCAGCGTTGCCACCGCCGTCGCGCACCCGGAAAGCAGTGCTGCCGTCGTGAACACCGTCAGAACTCTTGGCACGCTCTTCATGGATTGCCTCATCTACTCCTCTTGTTTTGAGAGATCGACGACATCCACAACCCTGTCGTTTTCGTCATACGTGACCTCAAAGGACATCTTTGTTCCGTCAAAAACCATTTCAGTTGGAGTCCCTATAACCTCCCACAGACCCAGGGTGAAGATGTCCGCAGCTCCATGAAAAAGAGCTCGGCCCCCCTTTGCGACTTTACTATAACCTTGCCTGAAGGAGAAGACGTCCACTCTTTTTCCGTTCCTCATGTCGGTTAAAACCGGCGGACCCAGTTCCGCCGTAAGCAAGCTTCGGGGCTTCCCGTAGCTTAAAACGGACAGATCCTTTCTGGGCGGCTGTTTGGCAGCCATAAACACGGCGCAACCGGCGCTGGTGAGGACGAGGGCCAAGCAAGACGCGAAAGCCACAAACCGTTGAGGAAGCAGTTTAATCGAATTCCTCCCTGTTATATCAAGAACGCGCAAGGCGGACAAACGGTTCCCCCCGCTTATTGATTAAGTAGAACCTCCAATGTATCCAGGAAGCGGGACTCCCAGTTCTCGGCAAAAATGTTGGTGGCCATCACTTTTCTCGATATGACCTCTACTCGGGTGGAGGAAGTGTCGATCCTCTCAACGAAGACTGCCACCCTCTCTCCCCAACTAAAAGCGCTGATTCCTGTCTCGGCAAGAAGATATCCCTGTTTCTGATTCGACTCGGCGATGCCCAGCTGGAGGAGCTTGAGCGTTTGGTTTGCTTTTTTCCACACCGTTTCAAAGGGTGCTTGATAAACGCGCGACGACCCCCTTCCCCTCTCTCCTCGAACGGAAGTGAGTGTCGCGCACCCGCAGAGCAAGAGCACCATCGGCAAAAATATCCAAGCTACTCCGCCCCGCATTTTATGTTTCCTCACTTGAAAACTATCGGCGCATTTCATCATTTTCTTTTTGGGGTCTAGAACCGGTAGCTCCCGACGGCGCTGACGGCCGTCTCGTCCACAAATCGGCCTTCCACGCCCAAGAGCCAGTCTTCCTTGAATTGGATGGAAAGACCCGCCACCACGCCGGCATGGTCGTCGGAGCGCCAGCCGGACTCCGAGAGATCGTCCGCCGCCGTGAGATTGATGTCCAGGTCATTCTCCTCGGCCGTCATCTGGGACCACCGGCCCCCCAGGTAAGGGGTGACCTGCCAATCCCCGTAACCGAATTCAAGCGTCCGGCCTATCGTGAAGGCGGCGTGGTAAGCCCTCGCTCGAACATTGCCCGTGGTGGTGGAAAAGGTCCCGTTGATGGAGCCGCTCCACTGGTTAAGGTCGCTCTCCCACTGAACGAATTGCGCGTCCATCTTGATCTTAAGGTCCCAAAATTCTTCCAAGAAATCCTGCTGGGCGCTGATGCCTCCCCCGTACATGAAACCAAAATCGAAATCCTCCTTCACCAGCTCAAGGGTTCTGTTGTCGGTGCTCTCCAGCTCCAGATCGGCCACGCCCGCCAAGGCGTAAAGCTCCACGGGGGCCGCCGGGCTGTAGCTTATCCGGGCCGCGTGCGACTGCCCGGAATTCTCCTGGGAGCCGATGCCGCCGGGAACGGTCAAATCCCTGTCAAAAACAAAGTCGCTCTCCACCCCCACGCGAATCCTGTAGAAATCCTCCAGTTCCTCCTCATCGCTTTGGGCCTTCACGATGGGTCCCCCCACCATCCCCGCGAAAGCCGCCTGCGCCATGAGCAGATTCAGCCCCGTGATAACCAAAAACAATGCCAGTATTTTTCCACGCATCCCCGAATGCCCTCCCCTGGGTTCGCTATCCAAGGGATACCTTACCAAGTACCCCATACGCGATCAAGACAAACTCTTGCAGGAGAGAGAAACAGCGAGAAGAATCTAGATGGTACCGTTCACGTCCCCCTACTACTCTTGGCGCCTTGGCGATGGGAAAGGCGAACCACACCACGGCCTATTCCGTAAAGGATCAAGCCATAACCGATCAGGCCAATCAAGCGGATGAAGTCCACGAAGATCCAGCCGAAGCGCCAGAGGGAGCTACCGCGCTCAACAGTTCCAAGCCACGGTTGGAGGATTTTGACGGAGATGAAGCCGGTGGCGAAGGCGATGAAAATACCGAGCAGGACGGGAGACATGCGTCCGCGAGAGGGCGTTGTCATTGGTTAAGCCTTTACCTTGTACGTGATCCAGAAAATATCCTCTTTAACCTGCTTGACTGAAGGATCGCTTGCTTTAAGCTCTTTGCGGGTGTCCTTCTGTTCCTTCTTGCAAAAGGGACAGTGTTTTGGTGCGCCGCGTGTCAACCAGTCTTCAGTCCTTATCAGGTGGCCTCCACATGAACTGCATGGAGGCAAAGATTCCAAGATTAGTTTCCACCCTTCGCTGTTCTTCAGGCCCTCTTTCCTACGATCCCAGACGGGATCATTAAACGCGTTATACCAGAAGAGCGCCTGACACCTCTCACATTCAAGGCAGGCTACGTCCGTGTAAAGAATGGTCGAATCAAAAGTAACCTCATGGGATTTGTCGCAATCTTGACACTGCCGAACCGCCTTGTAAGCGGTCCATTCTCTGCGATCAACCTCATATCCCATCAGGGTGCCACCTTATTGAATTCCTTGATCAATTCCTCTCGGAGTACAACCACATTATTAACCGACCCATTTATGTCGGAAGGGGCTACAATCTTCCCCAGATCTGATGCTCGAGTTGCCGTGTCCCCCAAAGATCTAGAAACTTGCTCGGCTGGCAGGGTGTCGAGGGTAATTCGCCTGCTGTCCTTGAGCGCAATTTCATAAACGTCGTACTCAGCCCCAGGGTTGCGTCTAAGAAATTCTGAGACTGCCACGTTCTTGTCTTTTGAAGTGTACAAGACCTTGGTATCGAGCGAATTAAACCGGCCTTCAGCCGTGCTGAAACGCATCGGATTAGAAGTGCCTTTTGGAACTGCCCGGTAGACAACCTCTGTTGCCTCGTCGGCACTATGGACGGCACCCTTGACGACAGAGTTGCCGGCTTTAAATTCCCAGGCGGTGCGGGTGAGCTTGAGCTCGCCCTGACCCACATCATATACCTTGCTGCCGATGCGGAAGAAGTTTTTGATGGAACCCCAGACGCGATCCAGACTACGGGCTGCGGTGGGGACATCGCCCACGATGCCGGTGGCTTTGCTGGCGACCTGCAAAGATTTCCCAAGGCCTTTGGTGGCGAGACCCACCGCAGGAAACAGACCAAAAGCCCTTAGGCCATCTTGAAGCAGGTACATTGTGGCAGCACCGTAGTGGCCTTCTGCTGCAGCTTGTTTGGCCTGCTGGATGCCGACGCCGATCCTTAAGTCGTCCCCGAAGAGATCTACCGCGGCGGCGATGGTATGCAGCGTTCCTCCCGCCACCCAATTGCCATCGTCTGCGAAGGAATCGCCCTGGGTCTTCAGCCAGTTGATTCCCTTTTCCATGGCGCGGCTTAAAGCGGTAGATGCCTGCTCCTTGCTGACGGTGAGGGTCGCCTGTTCCTGCTGGAGGCGTGCTTGCTCGGCCGGCAGGGCATCCGGATTTTCAATCAAGGTCTGGAGTGTCGGCCCGAATGATTTGAGCATTGCCTCGGCGTTCTCAGCCCCCACCAATTTGGTCAGCTCCTCTTTCACCACAGCGAGAAATTGAGGCGCTGCTTGTTGAGCAGCTGTTCTTTGCTCTGGGGTCGGGTCATGCAGCGGCGGAACTGCCGCTTCCATAGCCTGAGCCAGGGCATGGAGCTTCTCAGGAGAAAGGTCGCTGAAGCCCTGTGCCTGGATCTTGGCATCCACGATCTGGCCGCTGGAATAGATGATGGTTGGCCGCAGTGCGATTTCGCGAGTGATGTCGCCGTCCAGGAGGCCGAACTTGTAGTCCTCGGAGAGGTCCACCACCTGGCCTTCGATGAACCGCCCATCGGGGCTAACGCGAACGGTGTCGCTGCCTTCTCTGGGGCTGACGAAGTAGCGGGTCTTGCCGGTGGCGGTATCTCGCCCCTCGATCAGGACGATATTGCCGCCGTAGACGGTGTATTCCTCGGTGATGCCACTGGGCGTATTGACCAGCACCTTGCCGTTGACGAGTCCAAAGCGGCCTTGCTCGTCTAGGCCAAAGCTTTTGTCGTTCGGGTTCGGCGATGAAATCTCCTTGACCAGCCCGCGCGTGGGATCGAAGTAGGAACGAGCCAGGACAGCGTCGGTCGTCGCGTCGAGATACAGCTTGCTGTTCTCTTTGAAAGTGACCTCGGTGGTAAGTCGGCCGTCCTCCAGGGTGACCGCCTTGGCGTTGCCCAGCAGGAAGTCGGCGATGCCGCCCAGCTTCCAGATGGACTCGATGGCGTCCCGCTGGAAGATGCTGCTGGCGTAGGTTTCAAGGGCGGTGGTGATGCCACGCTCCCGGATGATGTTGGAGAAGTCGTTGATCTTGGCAAGGTAGGTCGCCTGCTGGACGGGGTTGTAGGGTGCGTTGGGGTCGTAGCCGGTGCCCGGGGTGGAGAAATTCAGGACGGACTTCTTGAGGGATTCCGAGACCCCCTTGAAAACGTTGCCCTCATACTTAAAGGCGCCGGAGATGGCCCCTGAAATGACGTTGGCCGAGAGGGCCTGGGTAAAGGGATCCAAGCCGATCTCATCGCCCAAGAGATCTATACCGAGGCTGGTGGCTCCATGGAGCAGGCCGTCACTGATGGACTTTGTGATGTCTGTGGCTTTCCCGCCTGCGGTGCCGACGGTGACCGCGGATTTAATCGGCATACCGGCCAATTGGGAGATTCGCGGGTCGAGGCCGATGGATTCGCCGAGTTTCTGGATGCCATAGAAGGCGAGCTCGCCGGCGAGGGTGGGGGCAAGCTGGGTCTTGAGGGTGGTGCCGAGGGCATCGAGACCAGGGGGGATCGGCTTCATAACCACCTTCCCTGCTGAGTCGTAGACGACGTTGCCGGCATCGTCCAGCTTGGGGACTTGGGTGCCTACGGTTAGGGAGCCCACGATGGAGCCGACCCCGATGGAGGCGATCCCGGCCAGGGCGGGGTCGAGGCCGGCCTTGACAAGGCCCAGTTGGGTGCCGGCCACAGCGGTGGAGGTGAGGGCGCTGGAATAATCAAAGCCAAGGTGGAATGACCCTCCCGAGAAACTCTGGACGCCGCCGGAGGCGAAGGAACCGGCGATGCCGGCGATGCCAGGATCAACCCCCAGGGCCTGGAGGCCGGTGGAGACACCAAGGTTGACGGCAGTCTGCAGGGCGAATTGACCCAGGCCTTGGAGGGAGAGGCCTCCGGAAAGGCCGGCCATCATCCCAATACCTTGGAAGAGGGTCTCAAAACCAAGGGCGAATTGGCCGCCAAGGAGGTAGGTGAGGCCTCCGAGGGCATGGCCGAGGCCGCTGACCATTGTTCCCAGGCCGTTGAAGATGAAGCCCAAGGGGCCCATGGCGTTGCCCAGGGCGGTAAAGGCAGCTCCGATCGTGTTAACGAGAGTGGCCAGGGCCCCGGTGATGAAGGAGATGGCGGTGGAGATGGCGGAGACGACCCCAACGGCCAGCTTGGCGAGGAAGATAAAGAACATGAAGAAGAAGCTTCCGGTGATGCGCTGGGCTTCTGGGTCGGTCAGAACCTGGTAGGCGTGGGGAGGAGCGCGGGAAGAGAGGATGGCTCCCTGCCAGACCTGGAGGAACTCCGCTTGGGTCATGGTGAGGGTTTGGCCGGTGGGGCCGGCGTTGGGCTCCCGGTAGGTGACGGTGCCGTCGGCGGCAATCACGGTCACCAGGATGTAGTGATTGCCGTTGATGTGAGCGATGACGGGAGAAGCGATTCCCGCTTGCGCGGGAATGACAAGGGCGCGTAAGTCCTCAAAGGAGACGCGGGAGGGGGTGGCGGAGGCGCCATGAAGCTTGGCGACGCGCTGGAGGGCGAAGAGGGACAGTTCCATGTCCCCGGTGGTCTTCGGGTTGATGGTGCCGGTCAGGATGTCCACAAGGAGGGTTTGGACAGCGAGGGTGGTGAAATCTGGCGATTGCTTCGTCCCGCCTTCGGCGCTCCTCGCAATGACCGCCTCGATGTATTCCTTCAAGGGCAGGAAGGCGGAGTAGCCGAAGTGGAGGGAGTTGGAGTCAAGCCAGGCCAGGATGCGGTCAATATCTGAAGCGGAAAGGGGGACGATTTCGGAGGGGGTGAGGCCGAGGGAAGAGATGAGATTTCTCGCTTCGCTCGAAATGACGGAAGTATCGCCGGTGGCAATGACGACGTAATCCTGCAACCAGGAGGCGACGCGGCGCTTGATCTCGGAGACGTCGGAGGCGCGGGGGGCGTAATCTGGCAGGACGCGGATTCGCTGGGTGAGATCGGCAAGGTCCACCTTGGCCGAGGGATCCGAGCCATAGCGGCTGTAGAGGCGCTCCACCTCCTGGGTGACTTCCTGCTCGGAGGGATCCCGGCCGATCGTGTCCCGGTAGGCGCGGATCAGGATGGTGGTGAGCTCCTGGCGGAGAATCGCTTTGGCGAGCTCGACCTGCTTGACATGGATCTCGGTGAAGGCCTGGATGGTCTGGGACTCCACCTCCTGGCGGACCGATTCCACCTGGGCGTTGAGCTGTCCCAGGGCCTCGGCGTATTGGTTGTCCAAGTTGGACAAGGCGTCTCGGACTTGATTCATCCCGGCGCGAATCTGGTCCATCGCTTGGGATTTGGCACTCTTGCCCGCCTTGCCCTTGGCTTTCATGGCTTCGACATCGTTGAGCTTGTGCTGGAGAGAAGCCTGTTGATCGGTGAGCTGGGCGCGGGCGGCAGAAGCTCGGTTGGCCAGGTCCTGGTAGGCAACTCCCTTCTGGCGGGCCAGCTCCTCCAGGGCCTGGGTGCGGCGCTGGATCACCTCGGCCTCGGCATTGGTGATCTGGTCGAAGATCTCCTGGCGAGCGCCGATCAGGGTGGTCTTGGTGAGGCGGCCGGCGGCATCGTAGTCAAAGGTGGTGGTTATGCGGCCGGAGGAATCCAGGGTCAGGATGGGGCGGCTCTCCTCGTACAGGGTGACCATGCCACTGGCAAAGGTCTGGGTGAGAAGCTGGCCTTCGGCGCCAAACTCCCGCTCGATGACGGCGTCATCCGGGAAGCCCTCGGTGAGGAGCTGTCCCTCTGGAAGGGCCAGCCGGGCCAGACGGTGGATGGTGACCTGGGCGCCGCGCTGTTCGTTGAAGGCGGACAGATCAGGCACCTGGATCTGAAGACTCTGCTCCCTGCCCTGCAGGTCTGTGTAGTGGATCGTCTCGGGCTTGAGACTACGGAGGGTCTCGAGCTGGTCCTGGGCAAGGTCTTTGGCGTAGGAGACCTCCCAGCGGGTGCCGGATGGTTCTTCGATGGCGATGAGGTTGTTGTCTGAATAGGTGCGGATCGCGCCGGAGGAATCGGTGATGCGGGTGAGAGATTGCTTCGCCCCACCCTCGGTGGGGCTCGCAATGACGTCAGAGTAACTGTAGGTGAAGGTTTCGCGGGGTTTGCCCTGGTAGGTGACTACGGCGCGGGAGAGGACGGGGCTGTGGTCACTGTGAAGCGAAGCCAAAGCAATCTCGTCTTGAGATTGCTTCGCGCCTTCGGCGCTCGCAATGACGGACTCCACTTCGCCTCCTCGCAATGACAAGGTGCCCTGCTCCACCAGGCGGCGCAGGGAGGCACGGTCGGCGGGGAGCTCCAAGGAGCGCAGCTGGGCGGGGTCGCTTAAGAGGAGGAGCTCTGCCGGGCCTTCGATGAGCTGGGCGTTGTCAAAGTAGGCCGAGGCCTCGAAGCCGTTCACCTTGATCCAAGCGTTGAAGTTGATGCTTCCGGTGGTGATGGTGTGGGTGATGGTGAGGAGGTGCCACTCGTTGTCCCCGGGATGAAAGGCAGAGAAGTCGTACTCGTTGGAGGAAAGGCCGATACGGGCGGCGCCCGGACGGTCGGACTTGACCCAGACCTCCAGGGTGAAGGTTCTTCCGGCAAGGGCCCGGACCTCCGGGGAGTAGGGGGGAAGGATGTCCTGGTAGATGAAGGAGTAGTCGCTTCCGTCGGAGCCGTTGGCCAGCTTGAGAGGCGGGGTGCCCAATTGAACGGAGGAGGTTTCCTGGCGGACATGGGACGGATCGGTTTCCTGGGAGACGGAGTTGCCGGAGCCGCCGCTCCATCTCCAGCCATCGGGGGCCTGCTGGCCTCCCTGGGACCAGCTTTCGAAGGAGGGGTCAGCCAGGGGATAGGGCGAGAGGGAGTCCGGCTTGGTCAGGTAGCGGCCATCCGGGGTGGTTAAGCCCACCACCTGCCAGGGCTGGACCGAGGAAGCCCGCGCATAGTGGATGACGGCGCCGCTCGCGAGGGTTTGGGCGGCCCCAGCGGCAGTGGCGAGCGCCTCATTTAAGGGATCGGAATAACCGGCGGGGTCGGTGGTGTACTCGTAGGCGGTGACGGCGCCGTCGGGGTCGGTCTGGGAGATAAGCAGGCCCTCGCGGTAGCGCTTGGTGAGGCCGGTGGCAAGTTCCTTGATAACGGTTATTTCGCTGCTGTCCGCGTCGAACTCGTAGGCGTAGTCGTAAAGGAGTTGGGGGGCGGTGGGGTCGGGGTCATCGCGAGGCGAAGCCGAAGCAATCTGACCTTGCGAGATTGCTTCGTCGCCCTCGCCAACGCTCGGGCTCCTCGCAATGACGAGAGTTCCCTCCGTGATCAGTTGTCGGATGGAGGGTTCGTCCGAGGGAAGAAGGAGATGGGCCAGGGCCGGATGCTCGGCCAGGGTGGCGTAGACGGGGCGAGGAGGGGGCGGAGGAA
>JACOVG010000034.1 GCA_016177405.1 Candidatus Omnitrophota bacterium
ACGGGTGACGCCGGAGGGAGGACCCGCCGCCGCGCCCGCAGGTCCCGAGCGACGTTCGTCCTTCGACAAGCTCTGGACGAACGGAGTCGAGGGGCCGAGGACGGACGGCGGGAGTACCCGCAGGCGGCAGGACCCGTGGCCGCTTGAGACACAGGGACACCCCGAACGGGGGTTCCGATACTCCTGGGCAGCCCGACCGTGGACGGAGGAGGCGGGGGGTGGGCGAACGATGCGCGGTAATCCAAACAGATGAGGATCATACGGCTGTACCTCATTCGGGAGCTGCTGAAGCCCATCGGGATGTCGCTGGTCTTGTTCACCTTCATTCTCCTGGTGGGAAATCTCGTCAAGCTGGCCGACCTGCTGGTGAACAAGGGAGTCTCGGCGGTTCACATCGCCCACCTCTTCGCGCTGCTGGTGCCGACCCTGCTTTCTCACACGGTTCCGATGGCGGTCTTGACCGGCACCCTGCTGGCCTTCGGAAGGCTCTCCAGCGACCGGGAGATCCTGGCGATGCGGGCCTCGGGGATCAGCCTCTTGGCCTTGAGTCTGCCCCTGTTGACGGTGGGAACGATCGTGAGCCTGGGGCTGGTGCCCATCAACGACCGGGTGGTCCCCTTGAGCCACTACGAGACCCGAAGGCTTCTGGTGGACATCGGCATCAAGAACCCCGCCGCTTTCCTGGAGGCGGGAACCTTCATCAAGGAGTTCAAACCCTACATCCTGTTCGTCTATCAGGTGAACGGCAACCGCCTTTCCAAGGTCCGGATCTATGAGCCGCAGGAGGGCCGCCCCACCCGCACCGTGGTGGCGGAGTCGGGCGAGTTTATCCCCGTTCCCTCCGAGCGCCGCGTCGTCCTTAAGCTGATGAACGGCTCGGCCGATGAGCCGGACCCGAGGGACCCCTCCAAGTTCTACAAGCTCAAGTTCGTCACCTACGCGATCAACCTGTCGGTGGGAACGCAGGCTTCCCAGGATCTGGTCCGCAAGCCCAAGGACATGACGCTGGACCAGATCCGGCTGGAGGTGGCCGGCCTCAAGGCGCAGGGGGTGGATCCCTCTCCGCTGAAGGCCGAGGCTTACCGGAGAATCGCCATGGCCTTTTCCCCCTTGGTTTTCATCCTGATCGGGTTTCCGCTGGCCATCACCAACCGGCGGGCCCAGCGCTCGGTGGGGCTGGCCATGAGCGTCGTGGTTTTCCTGGGCTACTACGGCCTGCTGATCCTGGGCCAGGGCTTGGCCCAGAGAGGGATCCTGACGGCCGGACCGGCCGTGTGGCTGGGCAACATCGTTTTGGGTCTTCTGGGCGCGGGCCTCTTGTGGCGCGCCAGCCGCGCATGAGGATACTGGAGCGGTACACGCTGCGGGCGTTTCTGATGCCGCTGGCGTGGTGCCTCGCCATCTTCCTGGGGCTGTACCTGGTCCTGGACCTCCTGGGCCACCTGGATGAGATCATCCGCCACAAGGTGCCCCTGGATCTCTTGATCGCCTACTACTCAACGATGATTCCCCTCATCTTCGTTCAGGTGGCTCCCTTCGCGTGCCTGGTGGCCTCCGGCTACACGCTGGGAAACTTGAACCGCCATCAGGAGATCATGGCGATGCGGGCCTCGGGGGTGAGCCCCTGGGTCATCATCCGGCCCTTGGTGGCGGTGGGGCTGCTCCTTTCGTGCCTGGTCTTCTGGGTGCAGGAGAGCTTCGCCCCGCAGGCGGCCCTCACCACCTCCTCGATCAAGTCCGGCTACCTGGAGAAACCTCCGGACCCCAGCAAACCCCACCAGGTCATCAGGACGATCCAGCACCTGGCCGCTTACGGGCAGGGGCACGCCCTGCTGTACGCCAAGACCTTCGATCCGGTCGAAAAGAAGATGGAGGGGATCGTGATCCTTCAGCAGGGCCCGGACCTTCGGATGATCCGCAAGATCGCCGCCCAGGAGGCCCGTTGGACCGGCTCGGAATGGAGGTTTCTCCATGGAACAATCCTGCATTTCAACCACCAGGGCGAGCCGGTGGGAAAACCGGTGCCCTTTGAGGCGAAGATCATTCCGGCCGGGGACCGCCCCGAGATCCTCGCCAAGTCGGAGTCCGAAACCCAGCTCATGAACATGAGGGATCTGCGCCGCTACATCCAGCGCCTGGCCGCCGCCGGCGGCGCCACGACCGGCAAGCTCAAGGTGGATCTGTACGCCAAGCCGGCCGCGGCCCTGGCGTGCGTGGTCCTGACGATCGTCGGGATACCCTTCGCGGTTTCCTCGGCCCGCGGGGCCGGAGCCATCCTGGGCTTAAGCATGGGGCTGGGGGTGGGGCTCACCTTCTACGGAGCCAACGCCCTCGTGGTGGCCCTGGGCAAAGGGGGGTGGTTGCCGCCCCTGGCGGCGGCATGGGGGGTTCCGCTTCTATTTCTGGTGCTGGGACTGCGCCTTACCTGGCGCCGGCTGGCCTGAAGTTAATGTAGATATATAGTTTGATTCTTATCTTGTTTTTTTTAAAAGGGCAGGCCATACTTTAAGGTGAGATGAGAAGGATGGTGATTTTAAGCTTGGGGTTCGTTGCGGCTTTCGCGGCGGCGGCGGCTGTTCCCGGAAGCCTGGGGGATCAGCCCATTCAGAAGCCTTCCCCTTCCCGGGAAAACCTGCCGCAGGATCTGGTGGACGCGGTGGACCGTCTCATCCTGCAAAAAGCCCCTGAAGCAACCCGCCCCGCGTATCCGGCCACAGAAGAATGGGATGAGCCGGGCGCCATCCGCCCCGCTTAGGTCCCGGTCTCCCAGCTGGCGAGGTAGCGCTTTTGTTCGGGGGTCAGGCGGTCGTTGGCGACCCCGAGGCTCTTCAGTTTAAGGCGGGCAATCTCCCGATCGATCGCTTCGGAGAGCTGATAGACCCGCGGGGTCAGCTTTCCTTTCGTCTGGACGAGCCACTCGGCCGAAAGGGCCTGGTTGGCGAAGCTCATGTCCATGACCGCGGCCGGGTGACCCTCGGCGCAGGAGAGGTTTACGAGCCGCCCTTCGCTTAGGACCAGGACCCTCTTACCCGAGCGCAGGGTGTATTCGTTCACCTGCGGCTTGATCTCGCGGATCGCGCGGCTCAATTTCTTCAGGGCCTGAAGATCTATCTCCACGTTGAAGTGGCCGCTGTTGGCCACGAGGGCCCCATCCTTCATCCTCCGGAAGATCTCCCTGGAAATGACCCGGATGTCCCCGGTCACCGTGATGAACAGGTCCCCGCGCGCGGCCGCCTTCGACAGCGGCATCACCTGAAAGCCGTCCATCACCGCCTCCAGGGCCCGGATCGGATCCACCTCCGAGATGATGACGTGAGATCCCATCCCCTTGGCGCGCATGGCCACCCCCCTGCCGCACCAGCCGTAGCCGCAGACCACCACGGTCATCCCCGCCAGGAGGAGGTTGGTCGCCCGCAGGATGCCGTCCAGGGTGGACTGCCCGGTGCCGTAGCGGTTGTCAAAGAGGAACTTCGTCTTGGAGTCGTTCACCGCCACCACCGGAAACAGGAGGGCGCCCGAGCGGGCCATCGCCTTGAGCCGGATGACCCCGGTCGTGGTCTCCTCGGTCGAGCCGATCACCCCCTGGGCCAGGGGTTTGAAGCTCTTGTGGATCGTGGAGACGAGATCCGCCCCGTCGTCCATGGTGATGTGGGGCTTAAGCTTCAGGACCGAAAGGATGTGACGGTAGTAGGTGGAGCGGTTCTCCCCGCGGCGGGCGTAAACGAGAAAGCCCTCGGCCGCCAGGGCCGCGGCCACATCGTCCTGGGTGGAGAGGGGGTTGGAAGCGCACAGCACCGCCTGCGCCCCGCCCGCGCGCAGGGTTCTCATGAGCTGGGCGGTTTCGGTGGTCACGTGCAGGCACGCCCCGATCCTAAGCCCCTTGAAGGGGCGCTCTTTAAGGAAGCGCCGGCGGATCTGGGCCAGGACCGGCATGAAGCGGCCGGCCCATTCGATGCGGGCGCGGCCGGCCTTGGCCAGAGACGGCAAAGAGATATCGGAAGGCATCGGGGTCAGGGCCTGGGAGAAGCCTTAGTCCGAACCGCTTGGGCGCAGGGCCGGCAGGGTCTTTCCCTGACCGTTACCACCCTCGGCGCTTAGAGAAAACAGGGGGCTCGCTCCGCGCGCCGATCCCCTTTTCCCCTTGCGTCCGACCGTGGAACCCTTGCCGATGGAGGAGTGAACCGTCTTCCTGATCAGGTCCACCCGGTCCAGTTCTTCCCAGCTGAAGCCATTCTCGTTGCGGCCGAAGTGGCCGTAGGCGGCGGTCTTCTGGTAGATGGGCCGTCG
>JACOVG010000035.1 GCA_016177405.1 Candidatus Omnitrophota bacterium
AACATTAAACTTATCCAGGGCGGCAGCAGGGCGGTTCCCGCGGATGAGTTCTCCCAACAGCTCCAGCATTATCTGGGAAAGGGAGAGCTCACCCTCCTTGTTCCTCCCATCCCGCTGGGCCTGCCGGACCAGGACTCCCGGGAAACCCTCTGCGAATTCCACCATCTTCCCTCCGACAAGCTCCTCTCCGAGAAAGAGGCCTGGGCAAGAGAATTGGAAGGAAAGAGGAAGGCGGAAACCGAGGGTCTCCTCTCGGGCTTGCGCGAGAAGGCCGCCTCCGCGCGCGCCGACCTTCAAGCTCACCTGGAAGCCCTCCGGCCCCTTTATCCCTATCTGGATCCCGCCCGCGTCGAGGCCCTCCGCCGGCGCGTGGAGAGGATGGTGGCGACGGAAGGTTTAACCGAGTGGAATCTGGAGCAGCGGCGTCAGGAGATCAAAACCGAGATAGAGGGTTTGGCGGGAGAGCTTCCGGCCCCAGAGGCGTTGGCGCCTCTGGTGGACCGGCTTCTTCAGGAATTCGGAGAGCTTCTGGTCCCTCCCAAAGCGCTGAAGCTCCCGGCTGAACTTGAGCACACCGCCCTCCTTTGGAATGATCCCGCCGGCTATTATCGGGCTCTTTTTTCAGATCCAGGGGTTCGCGCGAACGGTTGGACCCCCGCCCAGGCGGCCCAGTATCTTCATCAGATTCCCCATCTCAAGGCGATGCTGGAAAGCAAGCTCCCCGCTTTTCCGCTCCTTTCGGCCATCGTTTTCTCAAACCAGCCGCATAGACGAAACAGCTACGATGGCTTCTATCTTCAGGGAGAACCGAGGAGGCTTCTCCTGTACTTCAACATGGCCCGGCCCGACCGCGCCAGCGCCGCGGTGCTGCCCCTTCTTCCCATTTGGACGCTGGAGCTGCTTTGCGAGTTTGTTCTCATGGATGATCCCGCCGTTTCCGGACCGCAAGGAACGGCCCCTTCGCCGGCCCAGGCGTCCGGGGAACTTGTGGCGGTGCCTCAAGAGGTCTTTTGGGATTATAAGGCCCCGTTCGATCCCTGGATCAGGCGGGCCCTAGAAGGCCTGCCGGATCATCCCTGGCTGGAAGCGCCCCCGTTTCCTTCCGCCTCGGACCTTCTGGAGGACACCACGCTTCAGACGCTCTGGAGCGGCGGTTTCAGCTGGTCCGCCCAGCGATGGACGGCCCTATCCCCGTTGATTTTCCGGCTGGCTTATTTGCTGGGTGGAGAAAAAGTCACCGAAGCCCTGTGGAGAGATGCCGGCTACGGCTTGGACCTCATAGAGAAAAGAAAGAAAGGGGAAAGGAGTCTGGCTTCTATTCAATCCTTGATGGTCCAGGAGGAGCTCCAACAGGTTAGGAGATTGGCGAGAAAGCGATCTCTAACCGTAGGCAGAAGGATTGCTCCGGATGAAGAAGCTGCGGGTTCCGTGCAGGCCCTGAAGTCTTTCCAGAGCGCTGCCTATATGGGTGTGGGGATAGTTAAAAAGGCGACAGCCGAAAAATTCCACAATCTTGGCTTGTCGGATCGATGGGAAAGGAATGTGGGAGATCTGGCCTTGCTGGCGAACGTTCAAGCGCTGCTCGGCGTTGTTCCGGGGGCGCCCGCGGATCTTCGCCCCCGGGCGGAACGGTTGGCCGAAGCCATCCTGGAGGAGCAAAGGCGCTTTCAGAGCAGCTTCGATTATTCGGAGGACTTTGACAGCCCCTTCCGTCGGTTGGTGGATGGCTACGCCCAGATGGCGCGGGGGCTTCGCCTGAAGGGCGGCCTGGAAGAGGCGCTTCGGCGCGGTCCGGTGCGGCTGGAAGGGTTTACCGCGGCGGCCGAAGGGATGCTTCATCCGCGGGTGGCGCCGAGGGAGTGGATCGAGGCCGGCGCGGTCAAGCCCGGGGTGATCTCTTACGCTGTCTTGCTGGACGGCCCTTCAGGGCTTGAGGAAGGGGTGACGGTTTACGACCAGGTGGGAATACCGGAGGAGGCCCGCCCCATCGGCGTTTCGGTGAAGCCCCTGCCTCTAACGCTCGACGATGCCTTGCCGATCCTCAAGGTTTTGAGCGGCCGAGATGTTGTCTTTCTTAGGCTCGACGGTCCCGGCAATCAGATCACCCGGGAAGCGGTCTTCCGAATCTCCGGGCACCGCCCCACCATTGTCCAGATTGCCTCTTCGGCGTGGCCGCGCGCGGCAGCAGCCGATATCCAGAGAATGATCCTGGCGGCCATCCGGGCGGCCGGCCTGGAGGAGGACGGCGTTCTAGAGGTCCAGGGCGCGACGATCGTCCTCTACGAGGGTCAAAGGGTCGTCCTCTTCACCTCCGCTTAATCCCTGCCGGCCCTTCCCGCGCCTTAGGCCGTTGCCTTCCTCGTGCGGCTTTGCTATCTTAAAGTCGTGATTCCCGCCGCGCGGATCATCGAAATTTTCTCCTCCATTCAGGGGGAGGGGGTCTATGTGGGCCAGTGGCACCTCTTCGTCCGGTTCTGGGACTGCAACTTGAGCTGTCATTACTGCGACACCGATTACCGGGGGGCTTACCAGGAGCTCACGCGGGAGGAGCTTCTTTCGCGGGTCGAAGAAAAGATAGGGAAGGAGGGCCCGCACCAGGCGGTCAGCCTGACCGGCGGCGAGCCGCTCTTGTGGTGGAAGTTCTTGAGAGAGTTTCTGCCGACCTTGAAGGCGCTGGGCCAGCGGGTTTACCTGGAGACCAACGGGACCCTTCCCGACGCCCTGCGCGAGGTGATGCCCTGGGTGGACACGATCGCGATGGATGTGAAGCCGCCCAGCGCCACCGGTGGACGGCCCCTTTGGCGCTCCCACGAGGCGTTCCTGCGGCTTGGGGTGGAGGCGAAGCGGGATCTGTTTGTGAAAATCGTGGTGACCCCGGAGACTTCCACCGGGGAGCTTGAGGGATCCTTCAAGCTCATCGCCGGCGTGGATTCCGAAATCCCGGTGGTCCTTCAGCCGGTCACCCCGTGCGGCGCGGTTTCCGGCGCGCCGGAAGAATTCCGGATGGACGAATGGCGGCGGCTGGCCGGCACTCTCTTGAGAAACGTGGAAGTGATTCCGCAGGTTCACCGCTTGCTGGGGGTTCCTTAAATGAGGTTGGACGAGAGGCAAGATTCCGATTCGCGGCCGGTCAAGATCACGCGGGGCTATCTCAAATTCGCCGAGGGGTCGTGCCTCATCGAGCTGGGCGCCACCCGGGTGGTCTGCTCGGCCTCCATCGAGGAGAAGGTTCCCCCCTTCCTTCAGGACAAGTCCAGCGGCTGGGTGACGGCCGAGTACGGCATGCTTCCCCGGTCCACCAGCCAGCGCAGCGCCCGTGAGGCGAGCCGGGGCCGCCAGGGGGGCCGGACCCAGGAAATCCAGCGGCTCATCGGCCGATCTTTAAGGGCGGTGGTGGATCTCAAGGCGCTGGGACAGCGCTCGATCCTTTTGGACTGCGATGTGATCCAGGCCGACGGCGGCACCCGGACCGCCTCGATCACCGGCGCCTTTGTGGCGCTGGCGGAGGCGCTGGGATACCTGCGCCACCAGGGGGTTTTCCGGAAGCTCCCGGTGAGAGACCTGGTGGCGGCCACGAGCGTGGGTTTGGTGGACGGCCGGATTCTTTTGGATCTGACCTACGACGAGGATTCGCGCGCCGCGGTGGACATGAACCTCGTGATGACCGGCCAGGGGGAGCTGGTTGAGATTCAGGGAACCGGCGAGGGAAAGACCTTCACGGAGGAGCAGTTCCAAAAACTGCTTGCCTTGGGCAAAAGCGGCGTCGAGCGGCTGATCGGCATCCAGCGCGAGGCCCTGAAGGATCTTCTTTGACCCTCCTGCTGGCCACCCGCAACACCAGGAAGGCCCAGGAGCTGAAGCGATTGCTCACCGGTTCGGGGCTTTCCCTGTTTACCCTGGCGGACTTTCCGGACATTCCGGCCGTCGCCGAGGACCACGCCACCTTTCGTTCCAACGCGGTTAAGAAGGCGCTGGAAACCTCCCGTTTCACCATCCTGCCGGTGCTGGCCGATGACTCCGGCCTGGAGGTGAAGGCCCTGGACGGCACTCCGGGTGTCCGGTCGGCCCGTTTTGCCGGACCCTCCGCCAGCGACCTGGCCAACAACCGGAAACTCTTAAGCGCCCTGGCGAAGGTTCCCGGGTCCCGCCGGCAGGCCCGCTTTGTCTGTTTTTTGGCGCTGGCGATCGGGGGCCGCCTGGTGGAGGTTTTTCAGGGGGTGTGCGAGGGCGCCATCGCGTTGAAGCCGGCGGGCCGAACCGGTTTTGGCTACGACCCCCTCTTTGTCCCGCGCGGCCGCCGCAAGACCATGGCCCAGCTGGGTTCCCGCTTCAAGGACCGCTTAAGCCACCGGGCCAAGGCCCTGGCTCAATTCCAGCGCTGGCTTAAGGCTTTTTAGAACCACTCCTTGAGGATGTCCTCGAGATTGAAGATCTGCTCGTTTAAGATCTGGGTGAGGGGCTTGGAAACGAAGGTGGATTTGGGCTTCTTCCAGGTTCCTTCGACCCGGACCTCTCCGATCAGGTAGCTCGTTCCCTTCACGATCACCCGGCCCAGCTTGGAGCGGCTTTCTTCGGGCAGGAGCTCCGGCGCGAAGGTGGGAAAAATCCGCCACTGAATCGGGCTGTCGCCGGCCTGAAGAAATCCGCCCCAGCCCTTCACGTTCAAGGTGGCCTGCGGGGCCGTAAGCACCAGCTCCTCGGTGTGGACCTTGCCCTCTCCCACGGTGAAGGGGCCCCCCATCGAATCAAAGACGATGGTCTTCAAGGAGGGCAGGGCGAGGAAATCGGCGAATTGGCCCAGGAGGGGAAGCTCGGCGATCCGCCCGCCGCCGATCTCGATCCGGCCTCTCCCCTTGAAGGTGTTGGGTTCGGCTCCTTCGCCGCTGCCTTCAAACTGCAGGTTCAGCTTCCCGGAGATGTTCTTGGTTTCCCATTTCAGGGTTTCGGCCAGGGCCTTCAGGTCGATCTCCCGGGTGGTGAAGTTCCCGCTCCAGGGATTTTTCTCTTTCCCGGTCAGCCAAGAGCCCTCCAGGCCGATCGTTCCGCCGGCCAAAGCGGCTTGGCCCAAAGAAAGACTCCAGGCGGAGGGCTCCTTCTTCATCTCAAGACGAAGGCCGGTCAGAGGGATCGCCTGATAACTTACCCGGTCGGAGTTGAGCTTCAGATCCAGATTCCAGGCCTCCGGCTTGCCCAAAGGCCCTTCCAGGATCCACCGCGCGGAAACCAGCCCCGCGAGCGGCTTTTCCTTGAGCCAGTCGGGCGGTTGAGGCCAAAGGGCGGACAACTCTTCCAGCTTCAGGGAGGTTTCTCCGTAGAGATGGGCCTGGAGCTCTTTTCTTCCGACCATCTCCCCCAGGACGCGGAAGGTGCCTCCTCCGTAGCGGCCGCTTAAGTCGTGCAGCTCGATCCGCTCCCCATCCAGGGTGAGCTGGGTCTCGGCCTCGAGCTTGCCCCAGACGATCTTCGCGTCGATCTCCGGCTTGTTGAAGTCCACCAGGGTGCCGTCCAGCCGGAAGGGCTGTTCGCGAAGGATTCCGGTTAGGCCCGCGACGGTCAGGAGATCCGGTTTCCAGTGGATTTGCCCCTGGAGGCTGCTTACGGTTTCTCCCTTTTCCCAGGAGACGGAGGCCCCCTCCAGGTTTGCCGTGAGAGAGGGCTTGAGGTCGGCCTTGGGGGCCAGGGGGCCCTTGGCCGTGAGAACCAGGGAAGCTGTTCCCGTAAGCTTTAAATCCTTGGCGGCCTGACGAAGCTGGGGCGAGAGGGCGGACAGCTCGGAAAGGGCGAGGGCAGTCTCCACCTTAAGCGAGGCGGTTTTGGATGAATCCCGGGCAACGGAACCGGCAAGGGTGAGCGCCTGGCCGGAGGCCAACTGGGCGGTGAGGCCCTCGGCCTTGAGCCCATCGGAATCGAAACGGATCAAACCGGTCAGATGGCTCAATTCTCCAACGGGCTCCAAGGGTCCGAGGATGACCTCTTTAAGCTCCACCGTTCCGGTCAGGCTCTCCAGGGGGTCGGACAGAAAGTTCCGGAGAAGCTTTCCCTGGAAGTTTGCCAGGAGATTTCCCTGAATCTTGATCGGCTCGCCGGATGGGGCGGGGAATTTCCAGGCCAGCGGTTGAAGCTCAAGGGTCCCCTGGATTTCCAGGGGCTCCTGAAGGTTCCCGGAAAGCTGGAAGCCCAGCTTTCCCTCGCCGGTCAAGTCCTTCATGCCGGAAGCCGCCTTCTCCGGCAGAAGGGAGGCAAGGGATTCCAGCGGAATCTTAAGCTCGTTCTTCAGGTTCAGCTTGCGCGAGGGAAGGTCGTACGTTCCCTCCATCTGAATGGGAATCGGCCGGGCGGCCGACAGCTGGGTCGTGAGGAGCCACTGGACCTTGGCCGGCAGGGCCAGGTGGACGTTCAGGTCGAAATCTTTCAGTTGGTAGGCGCTCCGGTCTTTCAGAAGAAGGCCGATCTCGCCGTCGGTGAAGGTGATCTGGGGAACAAGGAATTGGAATTTTCCGGGGGCCGCTTTAGGAGCGGGGGCAATCGGCGCTAAGCTTTGGATGTTCCAGCCGCCGGCGGCGTCCTGGGTAAGCTGGAGTTTTGGCCGGACGAACGTCAGATTGGAAAGGATCACCCTCTTTTCCTTCACGAGCGGCAGGATGAGAACCCTTCCGGAGAGCCGGTCGATCCGGAGGAAGTCCTCCTTGCCGTAGCGGGCGTCTTCGCCGATGGCCACCTGGGTGAGCTCGATCCCCCGCCAGAGGTGAACGGAGAGTTTTCCCACCACGATCCGGCGCCCGATCGTCTGGGAAAAGCCGGCGGCCCATACCTTGGCCTGCTGGGGGAGGACCTTCCGGTTCAGGTATTCGAGCCCCGCCCACGCCGCCACCGAGAGAAGGGCGACCAGGATGAAGGCGATTCGGAGGAATTTCCGCATGGCCTTATTATACGGCTTCCTTTAGAATGTAGAAGTCCGCTTCCTTCGCAAACGGGGCGTAGCTCAGTTTGGCTAGAGCGCTTGCTTTGGGAGCAAGAGGTCCTGAGTTCAAATCTCAGCGCCCCGATGAAAAAACTTGCTGAAGGCGATGAGTTTGAACTTCAGTTCAGGATCACCAGACTCTTGGCGTTCGGGGAAGATACAGCCGACTTGCCAGACCATCGGCTTGCAAGGTTGGCTGCAATCTCAGCGCCCCGATGGAAGAACTTGTTGATTTAGCGGCTCGTTGCGCCCGTAGCTCAATGGACAGAGCAGTGGGTTTCTAACCCATGGGTTGGGGGTTCGACTCCCTCCGGGCGCGCCACCTTTAAGGTATTAAGTTAGCTTGAGTAAGCGATTGGTCTGGATACTGGTCGTCGCCTTGGGCGTTGCCGCTTACGCGATGGGGATGGAGAAACTGCGGCAGCGCCTGGAGAAGGAATTCTCCCAGGCCGCGGGCCGGCCGGTCAAGATTCAGCGGGTTGGCTGGGCTTTTCCCGCCGGGATTCGGCTCACCGGCGCGGCTCTCTTTTTGGAGAGGACCCCAGAGGGAATCTCCGGTTTTCCGTCGGGCTCCGGGCCCGGCGCCCTCTCCATTCCGTTGGGGCGCCTTCAGGTGCGGGAGGGCCAGGTTCGATGGGTGGATAAGAAGGTTTCGCCGGAGACGGCTTGGGTTTTCCGAAGGGTTCGGGCCGATTTGAGATTCTTCGGCAGGCCCCAGCGCCTGATCTTCAGGGGTTGGGCGGAGCTGGAAGGGGACACCCGGCAGAAGGTGGGAGAGATCAGCTTTTCCGGAGAGTTTTTGCCCGCGGGCATGGTGCAAACCCAGGTGGAGCTTCGGCACAACGATCTGAATCAGCTCTCGCCCTATCTGACGGAGATTCTGGGAGTGCCGCCCGCCGCGGGGAGTGCCGCCCTGGTTTGTTCGATCACAAGCCAGGGGGGAACCCTCATTGCCGCCAACGACTTGACGGCCCAGGGAGTCGCCTTCCAAAGCGAGGAGCCCACGGTGCTGGGCATTCCCGGCGGCCGGCTGGTTGAGCTGTTGAGAGACCCTGAAGGGAAGATCCGCTTGAACTTTCTGGTGACCGGCAAGCAGGGCCAGAAACTGGACTGGTCCGGTCTGGCCCAGGCGGCGCTGGCGCAATCCCTGCGCCAAGCGATGGCCCGGAGCATCCATCGGGTGCTGACCGATACCGAAGAGGTCAAGCCCCTTGAAGAGAAGCTCCACCAGGGCTTAGAATCTGTTGGCCGCTAGTCTCCTCTTGGGGAAGGGGGCATTCCTCTGGAAGAGGGGGGTGTTGGGGGAGATGGGAAATCTCCCCCTAACAAGACCGAGCCCTTGGTTGATTTTAGATTCACAGGAATGGGGAAGAATAGGGGGAAAACCTGGGTTTTCCCCCTATAACGAGTTCCGACCGTTGATCGTCAGACGCTGCCCCAGTTAGCCAGCAAGATAGAGATGGATGGGGTATCCCTATCATGCGAGGATACGGTAGGAACTCGTTATGGTGGCTATGGTGTAATGGCAGCACGAGAGATTGTGGATCTCTCAGAACGGGTTCGAATCCCGTTAGCCACCCCATTTTTTGATAGTCGAACCCGGCACTTTTGGAAACGGTACCTAATATTATTCAAGGGGATAGCCCTGTGATGTTCAAAGTGAATAGCCTTCGGTTCGAGCACTTTCCAGATACTCAGTGTGTTGAACGTGCCTTGTCGGATCTTGGTTTGCCCAATGGGCGACTTCGAGATGTGTTGCAAAACTATGGTTGTTCCGAGCCGAGAGATATTGCGGGTGGGGAGGGATATCAGATTGCACTGGCGCGTCACCTCGGAAACCATCTTAAGAAAACGCTCCCGAGTGAGAGTCTGAATCTTGTCAACAAACAACGCTACTCCGAACGACTCGGATACAACGCCGATATAGTGCTCCGTCGCCCCGGTATTCAGCGCGCCATCTTTGTCGAAATCGAGTTTAGACCTAATGTTGAAAAGGATCTGGTCAAGTTCCAGATTGGCTGGAATTCATCGATGCTTGGAGCCGCAGTATTACTCCTTGCTCTTAGAAGGGAGACGATCAATCCCGACTATGGTTCGATGCCGGAGTTCGACAACTTTCTCAAGGTTATTAAAGAGCTGCGACCAGACTACCCATTGCTCCTGTGTGGAATCGGTGGTGCCCAAGAGTTCACACCACTCAGACGACCGATTCAAAATACCAGGGCAAGACGCTTAGCAGAGGCAGAAGATCTGGATACATAGTGGAGTGACGCTCCTGTTTTAGTGCAAAATTGTTTCGGCCTCGCCAGTTCTAAACAGTTTTTTTCGGTGTCCAGTCCAGAGCGAGGGACAATTATTAAGTCTTAGGGATGCTGGAACTTACGGTTTTTTGTCCTCTCAAAGAGCGGACAAATTGGACAAAAGATGGTCTTGTAGAGAGGTTTCCTCGTCCGTGTCCTGTCAGGGACCCCAGCCTTATTCGTTATTCTTCTTATGAGGAGTTAACCTGTCCCCTTGGAACCCGGTACGGTTCACGGTTCACACTCTTGACTATTCGGCTGTCGAGCCGAAGAAATAATCTGGAAAGACTATGAACGAACCGGTCAGTGAGCAGTCAAAGGAACTCCGCTTTGGAGAGGTATTGAAACCTCTTTTTACTAACCTCCATCAGATCAGCGGTTTTGAATATGCTTCTACCTTAGTCCGTGTTGGTGGAATGGCGGATGCGGGTTGGGATGCTATCGAAGAATCCAGCGAATTTCTAGAAGACTTATCGGCTCTGACTCAACCTGAAGTCCAGCTTGGACAAGTGCGCGATCCTGAGAAAACTAAGTGGAGATTACGGCTGGTTTCTTACGCCCATCTTATAGAGATGGATGCTCCCTACGAGTTGCTGGCTAATCTGCTGAGGTTGAGATTGGGGGCCCGCTATAGTTCCGTTCCATTTCAGGGGATTGGTAGGGATGGCAAGAACGGAAAAGGCACAAAGAAATCGAAACCGAAATTGCCTGGTTCCGAGATCCCGCCAAGTCCCGGTCAGAAAATCGGACTCATAAAGGAGCTATCGCGAGCAGCGGGAATGCAGCAGATAGGTTTAGCGTTCGACGAGTTCTATTACTCACCTCTTCGCAATGCGATTGACCACTCGGATTACGTGCTTCGCCAGAACGAACTAAGACTGTTGAAGGGGACCATTCCAGAGTCCATTGGAAGTAATTCGTTTACCTCTGTTATTCCGTTAGATAGGTTGGAGGATATTTTTTCCCGTGCGAATGCGTTCTACTGGGCTCTCTTCGAACTTACACATAAAGCGCGCTCGGGATTTAACGAACTGAAGGGGGAATGTTTCAGGGGCTGGTTTTTCCCAGGCCAACGAGAACTCAAGGGTTTGTTAGAGTTCCTAATCGATGAAGACGGGTTGTTATGCGGATGGAAAATTCATTGGCCAAACCAGCTTGATTCGATTTATCGGAGGACATCCAACGGTCGTGAAGCAACCAATATGTTTAACCAGACGGATGGGTCTGTCGAGTTCTTCGTTGGCGAATATTTTTCCGATCGGGATGCTTTTTCGCCGCTTATTTCTTCAGGCGCAGTACCCCAATTTACATTGGCGGACGGAGCAACACGGCCGCCGACTTGGGATGATGCGCCCAATCTCATTCCTGTTAGATCAACTATCTCTTGAAAAGAAGAGGACAAGGGGCAGGTATCCACTCTTCGGAGTGTGAGCACAAATGGCGGTACCGTTCGCTAATGCGTTAATTTCTCAACCAAGCAGGCCAGAATATGGTATATTTACATTGTAAATACAATGCCTGAAATTAGGTTTGCCTGGGATGAAAGTAAAAATAGGCTAAACAAGAGAAAGCACAGAATTTCTTTTGAAGAAGCAAAAACCGTCTTTTACGATGAAGATGCAATTCAGTTTTCCGATCCGGATCACTCACAAGATGAGGACAGGTTCCTCATGCTGGGGCTGAGCCATCGATTAAGAATTCTGGTGGTGTGCCATTGCTTTAGGGAGGATGACTCGATCATTAGAATTATCTCGGCTCGCAAAGCTGCCAAGAAGGAAATTGAATGCTATGAGGAGGGAAGCCATGAGGGCTGAATACGATTTAGCGAAACTTAAGGGACAACGTAACCCGTACGCGAAAGCTCTAAAAAAGCAGGTAACGATTCGTCTTGGGATGGACGTGATCGATTATTTCAAGTCTATGGCGGACAAGGTGGGGGTGCCCTATCAAAGCTTGATCAACATTTATTTGAGAGATTGCGCTGAACACCATCGCAAGTTAGAGTGGGCCGCCTGATATAGAGCTAAGCAGGGGTTGCGGTTGAAGAAATCTGGACGTCCCGTGTTCCGGGATGAGCGGCTGGACCGGCAGTTGGGCAAGGCGGCGGTGGAGCCGGCGGCGCTCGCGAGAGCCATCGCGGAGCTGGAGGCCTACCACCGCCAGCCGATCGCGGCCATCGCCCAGAGATACTGGGATTCGCCCAAGGCCCCTTCCGACAACAGCGCGCGGGGGCTGATCGAATTTTATCGGACCTCCGACCGCTACCTCTACGAGTCCGCCTATACCGAGGGGTATGCCGACCACCAGCGGATGCGCCGCCTGGTGGTGAGGGCCGTTGGGCGCTGGCGGCTGGCCCCGGTGCTGGATTTCGGCGGCGGGGCAGGCGGGCTGACCCTCGCGCTGGCGGAACGCGGATTCGCGTGCGAATACGCGGATGTGCCGGGCAAGCTTAGCGAGTTTTTCAGGTGGCGGCTGGCCCGCCGCCAGCTCTCGGTTCCGGTTTTGGACGCGACCCAGCCGCTGTCTTCCCATCGCTATGGGGCCGTGCTGGCGGTGGATGTGCTGGAGCATGTTCCGGATCTCGCCGCCACCTTGCGGCAGTTGAAAAAGACGCTTGCCCCCTCCGGCCGGCTCATCGGAACCCATTCCTTCAGCCCGCACGATCCGCTCCACCTGCCTTCCTCGCATCGGTACGGCGATTTGGCTCGATTCGACCGGCTTATGCGGGAGGAGGGCTTCCATTATCTGGGCAGGCTCAAACCCGACTTTCTCTCCGAACAGCTCTACCGCTGGACCCGGATACCGGTGGTCTTGGGAGCCCGGTTGAGCCCGAAGCTCAAGGGCGGAGGAAACCTTCTGGTCTACCGGAGCGCCGCCTAAATTATGATAGGAATCATAGAGGTCTCTCCTGGGCCTGCTGGTAGGATGGGGTTGCCATGAGAGACACCACGGTTTTTCTCAAGCTCAAGCGCAGGCCTGCCGGCTACCGCCCGATTGCCGAACGGCTCAAGGATTATGAGGAGGTTTCCCCTCTCCGGGAGGAGGCGGCCTCCTCCGAGCAGGCCTCCCGGTGTGTGGCCTGCGCGGTCCCCTTCTGCCACTGGCGCTGTCCGATAGGCAACTACATCCCGGACTGGAACGATTTTCTGGCGACCGGCCAGTGGCGGGAGGCCTACCGCGCTCTCTCGGCCACCAACGATCTTCCGGAGATCACCGGCAGGGTCTGCCCCGCCTTCTGCGAGAACGGCTGTATCCTGGAGCCGGACGGCCAGGCCGTCACGATCCGCGAGAATGAGCTGGCGGTCATCGAGCACGCCTTCGAGGCGGGCCTGGTGGTCCCCGAGCCGCCCAGCCGCCGCACCGACAAAACGGTGGCGGTGGTCGGCTCTGGCCCGGCGGGGTTAAGCTGCGCGGCCCAGCTGAATCGGGCCGGGCACCGGGTGACGGTCTTTGAGCGGGACGAAAAGCTCGGCGGGATTCTGCGGTACGGCATTCCGGATTTCAAGCTGGAGAAATGGATCATTGACCGCCGGGTGGAGATCTGGAAGAAGGAGGGGGTCGAGTTCTTGACCGGTGTCGAGGTGGGCGCCGACTTCCCGGTGGAGAAGCTTCTCACGGCGTTTGACGCGGTCTGCCTGGCTGGGGGCTCGCGCCTGCCGCGCGACCTGAAGGTGGAAGGGCGCCAGCTTCGCGGGATTCATTTCGCCATGGATTTCCTGACGCAGTCCAACCGCCGGGTGGCGGGTGAAACCGTTGCCCCCGAGAAGCTCATCGACGCCAAGGGCAAGAGGGTGGTGGTCTTGGGCGGCGGCGACACCGGGGCCGACTGTGTCGGCACATCCCACCGCCAAGGGGCGCGGCAGGTCACGCAGGTTGAGCTTCTGCCCAAGCCGCCGGCGAGCCGGCAGGCGGGCGACCGCTGGCCCCGGGACCCCCACGTTTTGAAAACCTCCTCGAGCCACGAGGAGGGAGGAATCCGGGAATGGGCCGTGATGACCAAGCGCTTCCTGGGAGAGAACGGCTCGGTGAAAAAACTCTCCTGCGTCAGGGTGGATAAGCTCCAGGAGATCCCCGGAACCGATTTTGAGATCGAAGCCGATCTGGTGCTCCTGGCGATGGGCTTTCTTTCCCCGGAGCCGGCGGGCATGCTCGGCCAGCTTGGCCTTAAGCTCGACCCCCGGGGAAATGTCCAGACCGGGCCCGAACAGCTCTCTTCCCACCCGGGCGTCTTCTGCGCCGGCGACATGCGCCGGGGGCAGTCCCTGGTGGTGTGGGCCGTCTCCGAGGGGCGCCGGGCCGCCCACTTCATCGACCGGTACCTCATGGGCCGGTCGAGCCTGCCTCTCATATAGCCCATAAACCGTCATCTCGAACGAAGTGAGAGATCTCTCGCCCCTTTGGGGCTCGAGATGACGGTTTTTCGTTGTATCATAGGCGGACATGCTCACTTCCCGCCGCTTCCTGGGTTCAATCTGCACCGCCTTCCTTGGGCTCTTCCTTTTGGCCGGCTGTGGAAACCGGGAACCGGTCCTTAAGATCGGCTTCGTGGCCCCGCTCACCGGCGACCAGGCCGCGCACGGCATGGATATGCTCCGCGGGGCGGAGCTGGCGCTCGAGGAGGCCCTAAGCCGCGGCCCGCTGATTCCGGGCTGCCGCGTGGAGCTTGCGGCCCTGGACGACGCGCGCAGTCCCGCCCAGGCGGTGGCGGCGGCCAAGAAACTGGCCTCCGACCCCGATGTGGCGGCGGTGGTGGGGCACCTGAACTCCAGCTGCACCAAACCGGCCTCGGCCATCTACCACGAGGCCCGGATGCTGCACGTCAATCCGGTCTCCTCCAATCCCGACATCTCCCGCCAGGGCTTCGACAATCTCTTCCGGGTCTGCCCCACCGACGATCTCCAGGGGCCGGCCGGGGCCAGGTTCGCCATCGAGCGCCTTGGCGCCAAGAGGCTCTTCGTGATCGACGACCTGACCACCTACGGCCGGGGCCTGGCCAACGAATTCATCAAGGCGGCGAGGGTCATGGGCGGCGAGATCCTGGGGCACGAGGGGATCACCCAGGGGGAGAAGGATTTCACCCCGTTGCTCACCAAGATCAAGGCGATCCATCCGGACTTGATCTACTTTGCCGGGATGTTTCCGGAGGCGGCCCTGCTGTTGAAGCAGCGCTTCGAACTTGGAGTGGCCGCCCGCTTCCTGGGCGGCGACGGCTTGTTTGAACCCACCCTGATCACCCTGGCCACCCCCGCGGCGGCGGAGGGGGCGTTTCTCACGACTCTCGGCGCGGACCTCCGCGCCATCCCGCAGGCCGGGGCTTTTGTGCGGGCCTTTGAGGCCAAGTACGGCCATCTGGGGGCGTACTCCTCCTACGTGTACGAGTCGACCGGCGTGGTCCTGGAGGCGATCCGAAGGGCCGGCCGAAAAGACCGGCAGGCCGTTTTGGCCGCCATGAAGCAGATCAAGGAATATCCGGGGATCCTGGGCGTCCACACCTTCGATGCCAGGGGAGACACGACCCTTCGGACCATCGGAATCTACACCGTGAAAAACGGCAAGTTTGAATTCCTTCAAGCGGCGGAGTGACCCCCACAGAGCTTTTCCTCCAACAGCTCGTTAACGGTCTGACCATCGGGTCAGTCTATGCCCTGATCGCCTTGGGCTACACGATGGTCTACGGCATCATCCAGCTCATCAACTTCGCCCACGGCGAGGTCTTCATGACGGGGGCCTACATGGGGCTGGCCCTTTTTCTGGCCTGCGGTGTCGCGGGGGCGGGCTTGGCTTCCGTCCCCCTGCTGTTGGGCTCGCTGGCTCTCGGCGCGGCGGGCTGTTCGGTGCTGGGTCTTGCCATCGAGAAGATCGCTTACCGGCCCCTGCGCCAAGCCCCCAAGCTTTCGATCCTGATCACCGCCATCGGCGTCTCCTTCTTTCTTCAAAACGCCGTGATGCTGATCTTCGGCGCCCAGGACCGCTACGTCCCCTCCGTTGTTCCGGCGGCCCGCTGGCAGGTGATGGGGATTGTCCTGACCCCCCTGCAGGGGCTGATCTTCGCGGTGACGGGGCTCACCCTCGCGGTTCTTCAGGGGGTGGTCTATCACACCTCCCTGGGCCGCTTCATGCGGGCCGTCGCCCAGGACCCTCTGGCCGCGAGGCTGATGGGCGTCTCGGTGAACCGGGTGGTGGCCGCCACCTTTGCCCTGGGCTCGGCCCTCGCGGGAATGGGGGGAGTTCTTTTTGGGATGTATTACTCGACGATCAACTTTCACGATGGGTACCTGACCGGTTTAAAGGCCTTCACGGCGGCGGTGCTGGGGGGCATCGGAAACCTTCCGGGGGCCATGCTGGGGGGCCTGCTGCTGGGCCTTCTGGAGAGCTTCTCGGCCGGGTATCTCTCCACGCAGTGGAAGAACGTCGCGGCCTTTGCCGTGCTGGTGCTGGTGCTTCTGGTCCGGCCCCGCGGCCTGCTGGGCGAGCGCCTCGCGGAGAAGGTCTGAAATGAAACTTAGGAAATCCGCCCTTTGGGCTCTCGTGGCGCTCCTCCCGCTGGTTGACCCCAACCCTTACCGGGTGGAGATCTTCGCCACGGCCGCGCTGTACGCCCTGCTGGCGCTGGGGCTGAACGTCATCGTGGGCTTCACCGGTCTGCTCCATCTGGGGTTCGCCGCCTTCTTCGCCATTGGGGCCTACGCCTACGCCCTCCTTAATCTGCGCTCCGGCTGGCCCTTCTGGCTGGGCCTGCCGGCGGCGGCGGGGCTGGCCGGTCTGGCCGCGGCGGCCCTGGGACTGCCGGCCATCCGGGTGCGCGGCGACTACCTGGCCATCGTCACCCTGGGCTTTGGCGAGATCGTCCGGATCGTCGTGACCAACCTGGAGCCCTGGACCGGGGGCCCCAACGGCCTGATGGGGATCGCCCACCCCACGATCGGCTCCTTCAACTTCGGGGTGGATTCCAAACCTTACTACACCCTGCTCGCGCTGTGGGTGGCGCTCACGGCCTGGGCCTGCTCGCGGCTGGCCCGAAGCAGAATCGGTTTGGCTTGGGCCGCCATCCGGGAGGATGAGCTGGCGGCCTGCTCCCTGGGGATCGATGCCAGCCAGCTCAAGCTCCTGGCGCTGGCCATCGGCGGGGCCATCGCCGGGGCGGCCGGGTGCCTCTTCGCCTCCAAGCAGGGAACCATCACCCCCGACAGCTTCGACTTCATCCTCTCGGTGATGATCCTGGCGATGGTGATCCTGGGGGGCCTGGGCTCGGTCCCGGGGGCGATCGTGGGGGCCCTCGTGCTTGGGACCGCGCCGGAATTCCTGCGGGGCTTCGCCTCTTACCGGATGCTGATTTTCGGGGTTCTGATGATTGTCCTGATGCGCCTCCGGCCCCAGGGTTTGCTGGGGGGACAGCTCATTCGAAGAAAGGCCGGGTCCGGCGATGCCGCTGCTTCAGGTTAAGCAGGTCACCAAGCGCTTCGGCGGCGTGACGGCCCTGGACCGGGTGAGCTTTTCCGTGGAGAAGGGCTCCATCGTGAGCCTGATCGGCCCCAACGGGGCGGGCAAGACCACCCTCTTCAACTGCGTCAGCGGCATCCTCCGGCCGGAGACCGGTGCGATCCTTTTTGGGGAGGATGGCCAGGAGCCCCTCCAGGGGTTGAGCCCTCAACGGATCGCCCGCTTCGGCATCGCCCGGACCTTTCAGAACATCCGCCTCTTCGCCAACCTCTCGGTGCTGGACAACGTGCTGGCCGGAACCTACGTCCACACCCGGTCGGGCCTCCTGGAGGCCCTCCTTCCCTTCGGCGGGGCCTCCCGCGAGGAGGAGCGCTGGGCCGTGGACCGCTCGCTGGGGATTCTGAAGAAGCTGGGGCTGACCGCCTGGGTCCACGAACGCTCGAGCGCCCTCTCCCACGGCCAGCAGAGGCGGCTGGAGCTGGCGCGGGCCCTGGCCTCGGATCCGGAGCTTCTTTTGCTGGATGAGCCCGGGGCCGGCCTGACCCACGCCGAGAAGGAAGAGCTGATGGTCTTCTTGAAGGAGCTGAAAAGGCAGGGGCTGACCATCCTCCTCATCGAACACGACATGCGGGTGGTGATGCCGGTCTCCGATCGGGTGGTGGTGCTGGATTACGGCGAAAAGATTGCCGAGGGGCCTCCGGCCGCCGTTCAGGAGGATCCGAAGGTGATCGAGGCCTACCTAGGAGTTAAGTCCGCCGATGGATCATGAACCTCTGCTTCAAGTCGAGGATCTGCGCGTCCGCTATGGCGCGGTGGAGGTTGTCAAGGGCATCGGCTTCCAGATCCGCGCCGGCGAGATCGTCGCGCTGATTGGCGCCAACGGGGCGGGCAAGACCACCACCCTGATGGCCCTCTCGGGCCTGGCGCCCATGATGGGAGGCTCCATCCGGTTCGCCGGCCAGGCCCTGGAAGGGCTGTCCTCGGAGGCGCGGGTGCGCGGGGGAATCACCCAGGTCCCGGAGGGTAGGAGGATCTTTCCGAATCTCACAGTTCACGAAAACCTGCTGATGGGCTCGTGCCTGCGCCGGGACGCCCAGGCCGTCGCCGAGGATCTGCGCTTCGTCTTCGGGCTTTTCCCGATCTTGAATGAGCGCTCCCAGCAGTTGGGCGGGACCCTCTCGGGAGGGGAACAACAGATGCTGGCGATTGCCCGGGGACTGATGAGCCGCCCCAAGCTCCTGCTTTTGGATGAGCCCTCCCTGGGGCTGGCCCCCCGCCTGGTGACCCAGCTGTTTGCTCTGATCCGGCAGATCCAATCCCATGGGGTCACGATCCTGCTGGTGGAGCAGAACGCCTATCAGGCCCTGCAGGCGGCGGACCGGGGCTATGTGTTGGAGGCCGGGAGGATTGCGCTCACGGGTCCCGCCCAAGTCCTGCGAGAGGACCCGGCCGTCAAAAGAGCCTACTTGGGCGGCTGATTTGTGTGGTATAAAAAACATCGCCTCATAAAACCCCAAAGGAGAGGACTGAAAATGTTTCAACTCATCCCCAAGGAAGTGAAGTTCTTCGAACTCTTTGAGAAATCCGCCAAGCTGCTCTTGGAGGGCAGCCATCTCCTGGCCGAGGCGTTGAGCCATCCGGAGGAGCTGATCTCCAAGGCCCAGAGGCTCGAGCGCCTGGAGCACGAGGCCGACCAGGTGACCCACGAGATCATGGCCAAGCTCAACCGGACCTTCATCACCCCTCTCGACCGGGAGGACATTCACCGGCTGGCCACGGCCTTGGACGACGTGATGGACTTCATCGAGGGGGTCGCGGAGCACCTGGTCCTGTACAAGGTGAAGGCGATCCCGGCCTCCTTTCAGGCGCTGGGCGGCGTGGTCCTGCGGCAGGCCGAACAGATCAACAAGATGATTCCCCGGATCAAGGACCTGAAGCACGCCGACATCCTGGACCACTGCATCGAAGTGAACCGTCAGGAGAACGAGGGAGACCGGATCCTCCGGGAGGCGGTGGCCCAGATGTTTGAAAAGGGAGGAGATCCGCTGGAGGTGATGAAGTGGCGGGACCTGTACGCCATGCTGGAGACGGCCACCGACAAATGCGAGGATGTGGCGGTGGTGATCGAGGGGATCTTCCTCAAGAATGCCTGACCTCTCGCTGGGGCTCCTTTTTGTTCTGGGGCTTGTTTTGGCGGCGGAGTTTGTCAACGGCTGGAACGACGCCACCAACGCCATCGCGACGGTCATCTCCACCCGGGTTCTCTCCCCCACGCGGGCGATCCTCATGGCGGTGGTCTTCAACATCCTGGGGGCGATGTCCGGAACAGCGGTAGCCGCCACGATCGGCAAAGGGATCGTAAGCCCCGAGGCGATTAACCTCACCACTGTGGCGGCCGCGCTGGTGGCGGTGGTGGCCTGGGGCGGACCGGCTTCTTACTTGGGATTGCCCATCAGCATCAGCCATGCCTTGCTGGGCGGTTTGGCCGGCGCCGGAGTGGGCACGGCCGGACTGCACGCCCTGCAGTGGGCCGGGTGGAAGAAGGTTTTCACGGGGCTTTTCTTTTCGACCCTCATCGGATTTGCCGGCGGGTTTCTCATCATGGTGGCGATCTACCGCCTCTTCGCCGCCAGCCGGCCTTCCTCGGTTCGGCGAATCTTTGGAAAGCTCCAGATTTTGTCAGCCGCCTTCATGGCCTTCAGCCACGGCTCCAACGACGGCCAGAAATTCATCGGGATCTTTTGTCTCGTCCTTTTGCTGGGAGGGGTTCTCAAAACCTTCATGGTTCCCGTGTGGGTGATCCTCCTGTGCGCCGTGGTGATGGGGCTGGGCACCTCCATCGGGGGACGGAAGATCGTCAAGACGATGGGAATGAGGATCACCAAGCTGGAGCCGGTCCACGGCTTCGCGGCGGAAACGGCCGCTGCCACCACCATTGAGGTGGCTTCCCGGCTGGGGATCCCCTTAAGCACCACCCACACCATCACCACGGCGATCATGGGGGTGGGGGCCACGCGCCGCTTTTCAGCCGTCCGTTGGGGAGTCACCCGGGACATCGTGACGGCGTGGCTGCTGACCTTCCCGGTCTGCGGGGTCTTGAGCTGGCTGGTCTGCAAGGCGATCCAGTGGATCTCTTGACCGATTTCATCCAGGGTCTCGTGGCGCACCCCTTCTGGGGTTGGCTCAAGCCTCTTTTGGTCGGGTCGGTCGTCTTTCTGGCGGGCCTTGCCTTAAGGAGGATTCTCTTCTCTAGGTTTTCCCGATGGGCCGCCAAGACCCGCTGGAGCTGGGACGATCTGGCGGTTCAGGCGTTCCGGGGGCCGTTCGTCCTCTGGTCCCTGATGGCGGCGATCTACGCGGCGGTAGACGCCTCTCCGGTTTCCGAGAGAGTGGTGGGGCTCTCCGGAAAGACCCTCCAGCTCCTTTGGGTCCTCTCGCTCACCCTGGTGGCGCTTCGCCTTTCCGATCAATTGATCGAGCGCTATGGACAGAAGATCGCCACCGCTTTGCCGATCACCAGTTTGACCCAGAATCTGGTGAAGGGCATCGTCCTGGTGATTGGCGCCCTCATCATCTTGAACGGCCTGGGCGTTTCCATCACGCCGATTCTGACCGCCCTGGGGGTGGGCGGCCTGGCGGTGGCCCTGGCCCTGCAGGAGACCCTCTCCAGTCTCTTTGCCGGCATCTACATCACCGCCTCCCGGCAGGTCCGGGTGGGCGACTACATCAAGCTGGACTCCGGCGAGGAGGGCTACGTGGCGGACATCGCCTGGCGCTCCACCCGAATCCGGAACCTTCCCAATAACTGGATTATCGTTCCCAACACGAAGCTGGCCTCCGCGATTGTGACCAACTTCAATCTCCCCTCGCAGGATATGGCCGTCTTGGTGGAGGTGGGGGTGGATTACCGAAGCGACCTGGCGAAGGTCGAACGGGTGACCGGCGAGGTGGGAAAACAGGTGATGCGGGAAGTGGCCGGGGGCGTGCCGGATTTCGAGCCGTTCATCCGTTTCCACACCTTCGCCGATTCCAGCGTCAGCTTCACCGTGATCCTGCGCGCGAAAAGCTTTGTGGACCAGTACCTCGTGAAGCACGAGTTCATCAAGCGCCTTCACCACCGCTATCGGGAGGAAGGGATCGTGATCCCTTTCCCCATCCGCACGGTCATCCTGGAGAAGCCGGCTGAACCCTCTCCCTTGAAGGGAGAGGGTTAGGGTGAGGGTGAAGAAACTTTTCTGGCTCTTCGCCTGCCTGGCCGCCCTGGCGCTCTTGGGCCTGCTCTTTGGCCTGCGCTCCTACAGGGTCTTCACCGAGGAAACACTGGTCGCCGCGGTTCGATGCGAAACTGCCCCCAAGTCCTCGGCCCAGGATTATTTCCTGGAGATCACCTGGGTCAGAGACGGCGCCCCTGGCCAAACCGAACGCTTCCCGATGCGGGGGGAGCAGTGGGCGATCGGCGGCGACATCCTGAAGTGGCACCCGTGGCTGAACCTCTTTGGCATCCGCAACTGCCACAAGGTGACCCGCCTCGCCGGCCGCTACCTGAAAGCCGAGGACGAGGCGAAGAAGCCCCGGTCGGTCTACGATCTTCACGGCGGCACCGACTGGATCTGGCGTCTCCTGTACCGGATCGGCGCCTACCTGCCGCTCGTGGAGGCGGTCTACGGCAACGCCGCCTACCAGGAGGCCCGCCCCGGTGTTGCCTTCGGCCTCTACGTTACCCCCTCCGGCTACCTCGTGAAGCCCCTGCCCAAGAAGTTAAGCCTGTTAATAAAAAGTTAGCTTGGAAAAAATATTCTCTCTCCCTTGTTTTTTCGTGAAGGATCGGGTATGGTTAATTTGGAAGTTGATAAAAGTATAAAAAACAATGAGGTAGTCGCCTTGCAGCAACCGTCGTACGGCAAAGCGAATTTGAGAGAGTCATGAGACGCGCCAAGGTAATTTTTATGCCTGCTTCTTATGAGCTTAATAAACCGGCAACCCTCCAGAGGAATCTCCCGATGAAAGAAACCATCTCTACCATTGCGCTGGCTGGGCTCCTCTTATTTGCTTCCCACCCCGTTACCCATGCCGACGAAATCCTGCCGACCGTGGACCAGATGGAAAAGGCCTATCCCACCCTTAGCCTGCCTGCCTATGAAGCCCAAAGACAGAAGGAGAAGGAGGAGCTTCAGCGGCGCAAGCTGGTAGAGATGAGCATGGTCCGCGCCACCGCGGCCGCCCAGGGAAACCTCTCCCAGACCCTCATGGAGCAGAAGATGGAGAGGGCGGTTGCCGGTCAGGCGATCAAAGAGCAGGTCGAGAAGGCCATGGTTCTTGGGGCAGCCGCCTCTCAAGCAAGGAAAGCTTCCCAAGCCAATCGTCTCCTTCCAGGCGGAGCGGGGCAAGGGATCATCCGCTTGGGCGATGGGAACATGGCGCTGATTGACGCCAACGGCAACATCACTTCACTTCCGGCAACCGGTCTCTTCCTGGATCAAGAAGCCCTCAAGCTCATCAACACGCATCCCAGGGATTTGAAAAATGGCACCACCACCTACGTGGACGCCGATGGGACGAAGGTCACGGTAATGATCAAACTTTTGGCTATAGGTATTCTTTGGGAAGACGGCTATGAAATCTACGACCTTTCCATTTCAGTAGAGAAAGAATTTTCGGATGGTTCCAGATCATGGTCCACCACTTCCATGGGCTATACCTACGATAAGAGCGGAGAACTGATTGCGGTCCGCGGAGCTACCTATAAAGGATATTCCGATCCCGTCCATGCGGCCGGCTATGGGGGTTATGCCAAGCACGAATTCTCCATTCTGGATAAAAGACCGCTCTTGACGGCTTCTCAAATCAATATCCGCGTCGGTCCTTTCCAGGATGGGGTTACCACGTTCCTCTACGGGGGGATTCAATATGGATACGACAGGACGGGGCGCCTCATCTCGGTGTCGGCTTCTCCCATCCAGCTGATCAGGGCCAAAGATGAACGAAGATTCCTCGCGATATATCCTCCCCCGTCCTCTTACTATCAGCCACCCTCTTTAGTGAAGCCCTTGACCATCGGCACCATTCAGGACACTTACCAAGTAGTGAAGGGACAAGTCCGGCTCGTCCATTCCCGAGGGGAGTTTGTGACGACTCCACCCGACGGTTCCAAGGTTGTCACCAAGACTCAGATGAACTACACCTACGATAGGCGGGGGCGGCTGATTCATGTCAGCGGCAAATCGCGCACCGAAGAAACCGACGCCACTGGATTCTACAAGACCGTCACCGACACAAGCCTCCTGTACCGAATCATCGCCGGCCAGGCAAGACTCGTGGGAATCTTTTCCCGGAGCGAAACAACAGGGCTGGATTATTCCAGGGTCTCCACGAAGACGCACCTGCGCTACGAGTATGACAGGAAGGGCCGCCTGGTGGGAGCTTCCGGGGACTCTGTCACGGAGTCTGTGGATGCTTACGGCAGTCGGTCCCACACGAACGTCAACGATACCTACACCATCATCTTGGGCCAGGCGCGGCTTGTCCGCCGGGAGACCATCACAGTGACCGAACCAGCAGATGACGTTCTTCCTCCGAACCGCCCGATCAGGCCGCTGCCCCTAGAAGGAGTGACCCTCTTTGTTATACCGGGACCCAAAACCATAACGACCAGCGCGCTGAACTATCAATACGATGAGAATGGAATGCTGGTTTCTGTGGCAGCCGACCCGACAAGGACCGTCACCGGGGATCCCTTTGGTTTTACCCGCGCAGAGACGACCGCCTACGAGACGTATCAGGTGATCAACGGCCGGGCGAAGCTTATTCACAAACGGATGGAGACCCTCGAAGAGGGTATTTCCGGAGCAGTCAGCAGGACCACAGAAGAGATCTCTTACACCTACGACGGCAATGGCCGCCTCGTGGATGTCAATGCCGGGCCCCGCGTGACCGAGGGGGAAGACGGCCAAGGTAATACCTTCACGAGGACCGAGCAGAATGCCTACATCCTGATTCGCGGCCAGGCGCGGATCCTGTCTACCCAAAGTGTCACCCAGTGGAATTATGCCGACGGAATGAAGCGGGAGATCGAGAGCCATCTGCGCTACGATTACTTGGGCCCCATCGATCCTATTCCCGTTCGAGGACCGGTAACCCAGGGGGAGAGTTTTCCCCGCCGGCCAAGGCCTCTGCCTCCGGATGGCGATATAAGGTTAGCGCCGGTTGGCGTTCCTGTCCGTTCGGTGGAGGAGATCAAAGTGAGGACCTGGCAGCCAGACGGTTCCGCCCTGGTCAGCCGATCAACCGTCATCTCCTTCTACGGTTTCCTTAAGAACGGCTATTGGGGGGTTGTCCGCCGCGGCTACCCGCCGCACCTCCTGAACTAGTCTCATAGGCGGACGATTTGCTGGGCTGAACGGGTGCAAAGGTGACGTTAAGCGTAATAGATTCTTACATTTAAAGTTTGCATTTTCCCTGGCCCTTAAGTAAACTTACGTTTTGTGAGCCACTCCCCGGATTCTCTGGCCACGGGTCCTGCCGCCTGCGGGTACTCCCGCCGTCCGTCCTCGGCCTCCGGCCTGCGGGCGCGGCGGCGGGTCCTCCCTCCGGCGTCACCCGTGGCCGGAATTTCTCCAGTCCCCGATAGGCTTCTGAAATCGGCTCCAGCGTTCTTCGTTATCCTTAGCCTCACCCTGGGGCCAAGCCCTGCTTGGGCGCTCCGCCAAACCGGCTTGGAGGAGTCCCCCGAGGAGCGCGAGAAATTAGCCGAGGTCCTTCAAAGTCCCGCCGCGGGGCTGGAGGAGAAGGCCAAGCTGTTGACACCGGCCCAAGGCGTTCCCGCCAAGGAAGCACTGCAAACGGTTTCAGAGTTCTTGAAGAGTTCTTACACCCTTGAGATTGCCATCCATTATTTTCATCCCCAAGAGGGGGCGCCGTGGGTTCATGAAACATTCAGCTTGATTTCATCCTGGTCTTTAACGGAGGAAGGAAGAGCTCTCATAGTTAATTACATCCTAGGCGGAGAGAAACCCCTTGACTCGGATCAGGCGATGAGCTATATGAGGGGCGCCAACCCCCAAGGGTGGCCCCCCTCCGTATCTCTTCCCCAGGCGCTTGAGCTGGCCGGCGAAAAGGCAAATTTCCGGGTGTATGTCCGCGGCGATCCTCCGAGAGGCAGGCTCCATACCAAACTTTTCGTGTTGATAGAACCCGTCTTTGATGATCGGCTCCTAGAGCGGGCGGCTCCATTGGCTGAATTGGCACGCCGTTACCACGATCCTTCCCGGGCCAATGAACACCACGTTCCTGCCAAAAGCGAAATTGAAGGATGGATAAGGGCAAGGCGTTTCGAGCAACTTTCCAATCTTCAGGGTTGGTTAGAGGCAAGAGCCCAGACTCATCAGGACCACAAAGCCCTCGCTTTGCTCAAGGAACTTGGGATTTATCTCTCCGCCACCTTTGACCCCTCTGCCTCATACCAACGGTTTTCTCTCCTCCCCGCGGGGCTGGAGGAATGGCCCCGGGTGGTCCCCATCACGCGGGAGTATGGACGGGCACACGCCGAGGCGCTTACGGCCATGGATGCCAAAGAGGAGGTTTGGCAAGAAGAGGGCGTTTGGGCTGAAGGACGTTGGTCCATGGAGGTTCGTCCTTCCACAGGAACGCCGTTAAAAGAGCTGTTTGAGTTGAGCTTTGCTGTTGAGGGTCCTTCCGGCGACCCCGTGGCCTACATTTACACCACCCATGGCCAGCCGGATTATCCCGTCGCCAGGAGTTTCCCAGGGATCTTCATCTTCCGGTTGAGCGTTCATAAAGACCACAAGGGAAAGAGATTGGGTCCCTTGCTTCTTTTGGCTTCCGCTCGGGCCGCTAAAGAAAAAGGGATCGGTCCCTACGTCACCCTGGAGACGGACGAGAAAAACCAGCACGCCCGCCACGTTTACGAATCGTTGGGGTTTGAAGCAAAGGGAACCCGGGTGGACGAGAAGAAGCCGACCGTGACCTTCGTTGAGTACGCCGCACCCATTGACACAGTGATTGAAAGAGCCCAAGCGCTCGTCTCGCAGCGCTACGGCCCCGAGGCTGAACCGATTCCGGGTACGCCAGCGGGACCTCCCGGGGCGGGGCTGGAGGAGGGGGTGGCGGTGAAGGCGGTAGAGGAGCTGGAGAAGGAGGCGCCGGAGCTGGCGGCGGAGGTTCGGGCGGCCGGAAAAACCCACGCTGTTTTGCTTCCGGACGAAGCTCTCGAAGAGGCCCTGGAGGAACTGCCGGAGGCCCTCTTTTATGGCCAGGAATCTGTTCTGGCCGGAGCGTGGGCCATTGTGTCTGACCTCCTTACCTTCAGGGGAAGTTGGAAACTTCCCTCTAACGACCTCGACGTGTCCAACCGCTTACTCCAAGAAGCTGCCCAGCAATCCACCCAAGGAAAGACGGTGGTGATTGCGCTCAACCCCGAGGAGCAGGCGGGGCTTAATCTGCCCAGCAATCATTCTCTCGTTCTCCTGGTCAGGCCGGCTACTTGGCCGAGTCTGCTTTCGCAGAAGAGGGTGTTGGCCGCCTGCCTTGCCCAAACGAATAAGCTGACGGGCCTTATTCTGGATCTCACCTCCGGTACCATCCGAAAGGTCGAAATCTCCGGCAGGCAGTACTACGTTATCCTCGCCACCCAAGTGTAAGAGCCCTTTTAGGTTCCGTCCGATTCTGCTATAATAGAAGTTTCGGATGGTTCCCCGATATGCGCCCCCCCGCATGGGCCGAATCTGGACAGAGGCGGCCCGGTTTCAGAGGATGCTCGAGGTCGAGCTCCTCGCCTGCGAAGCTCTAACCAAACTCAAGGTCATTCCCCCATCCGCTTTTGGCCGGATCCGCCGCCGGGCCCGGGTGGATGCCGCCCAGGTCGGCAGGCGGGAGGCCCGCACCCGGCACGACGTGGTGGCCTTCTTGGAAGAGCTGGCAAGCCACATCGGCAAGGATGCCCGATACCTCCATTTGGGGCTGACCTCCAGCGACGCCCTGGACACCGCCACCGGCGTCCAGCTTAAGGAAACAGCCGACCTCCTCTTGGACGACTTGGAGGCGCTGCGGGCTGTCGCGCGCCGGCAGGCCCGCCGGTACCAGGGGACCCTCACGATCGGCCGCACCCACGGCGTTCATGCCGAGCCGACCACCTTCGGCCTGAAGCTTGCCTGCTTTTTCGCGGAGCTCACCCGGGCGAAGGCGATGCTCCAGGACGCGAGGCGCTGGGTGGCGGTCGGGAAGGTCTCCGGGGCGGTCGGAACGTACGCTCACCTGAATCCCTTCATCGAGAAGTTCATCTGCCGCGAGCTCGGGCTTACCCCCGCTCCCATCTCCACCCAGGTGGTGCCCCGCGACGGCTATGCCGTTTTCCTCTGCCGCCTCGCGATTGTGGGCGGCATGCTGGAGCGAATGGCGACCGAGATCCGCCACCTCCAGCGGACCGAGGTCCTGGAGGCCGAAGAGCCTTTTGAGGAAGGGCAGACCGGCTCCTCGGCGATGCCGCACAAGCGCAATCCGGTCTCCTGCGAGCGGGTGGCGGGGCTGGCCCGGCTTTTGCGGGGCTATGCCGCCGCCTCCCTGGAGAACATCGCCCTCTGGCACGAGCGGGACATCTCCCACTCGTCGGTGGAGCGGGTGATTTTGCCGGATGCCTCCTGCGTGCTGGACTTCATGCTGATCGAGATGAGGCGGATCCTGAAGGGCCTGATCGTTTATCCCAAGCGGATGCGCTCCAACCTGGAATTGACCCGGGGGCTCATCTTCTCGGAATCGGTACTGCTTGCCCTGATGCGCGAGGGGTTGACCCGAAAAGAGGCCTACGGGATCGTGCAGAAACATGCCCTGGCCGCCTGGAAGGGGGGGCCCGATTTCAAGAGCCGGCTCTCCGGCGACCGGCGCCTTAAGAAACTTCTTTCTCCGGCCCAGCTTGACGCCTGCTTCGACGTGAAACGTCACCTCCGGCACGAGGGGCTGATCATGAGAAGGCTGGGGCTCTCATGAAAGCCGCCCTGGCGCAGGGCACCTGGCGTTTTGCCGTCCACTACCGGGCCGGCTTTACCGACGCCGAGGCCGAGGGCCTCAAGGCCGACATCCAGGACCTAGGAGTAGCCGATGTCGAGCAGGTGTCGGTCGCCTCGGTTTACTACGTGGGCGGCGCCGTAAGCGAGGCGGAGCTTAAAAGAATCGGCGAGGAACTCCTGGCCGATCCGATCACCCAGGAGTGGGAGATGACGACCGTGGCGCGTCATCCTCGCGAAAGCGAGGATCAGATTCCCGCTTCCGCGGGAATGACCCAGCAGACCATAGAGGTCATCTACCGTCCGGGCGTGCGGGACCCGGTGGAGGATTCCCTTAAAAAAGGGGCCGGCGACCTGGGGGTATCCGGGATCGCCTGGGTCCGGACCGCCAAGGTCTTCACCTTGACAGGCCGCTTGGATCCGGAAGCCATTCAGAGGATCTCGGACAAGCTCCTCATCAACGCGACCATTCAGGAGAGGCTCACCCCGGAGAACTTGAGGGCCCTGCTCCATCCCCAGCCGGCCGCGGCGGTGGCAATTGAGACGGTGCACCTATTGGAGGCCAGCGACACCGTGCTTCAGCGGGTGAGCGTGGATCATCAGCTTTCCTTGAGCCTGGAGGAGATGCGCGCGATCCAGGCGTACTTCAGGGGCCAGGGGCGCGAGCCCGCCTTGATCGAGCTGGAGACGCTGGCCCAGACCTGGTCCGAGCACTGCAAGCACAAGACCCTGCGCGGCGTGATCGTCTACACCGAAGAGCAGGATGGCCGCGCCCAAAAGCGAACCATTGACAATCTCTTGAAAACGACCATCATGCGCTCCACCGAGGAGCTCGCCAAGCCCTGGTGCGTCTCGGTTTTCGAGGACAACTCCGGGGTCATCTCCTTTGACGAGGCCCATCACGTTTGCTTCAAGGTGGAGACGCACAACCACCCCTCGGCCCTGGAGCCCTTCGGCGGGGCCGCGACCGGCATCGGCGGGGTGATCCGCGACATCCTGGGGACCGGGCTGGGGGCCAAGCCGGTGGCCTCCACCGATGTCTTCTGTTTTGCCCCGCCGGACCTGCCCGGCGAGGAGGTGCCGCCCGGGATGCTTTCCCCCAAGAGGATCATCAAGGGGGTGGTCAAGGGGGTCAAGGATTACGGCAATAAAATGGGTATCCCCACGGTGAACGGCGCCGTCTGCTTTGACCGGCGCTTCGCGGGCAACCCCTTGGTTTACTGCGGCAACGTGGGACTGCTCCCCAAGGGAAAAGAGAAAAAGAGGGTCGCGCCCGGGATGGCGGCGGTTTTGGCGGGTGGGTTGACCGGCCGGGACGGCATTCACGGCGCCACCTTCTCTTCGATCGGATTGACCTCGGAGTCGGAGGTCATTTCCCAGGCGGCGGTGCAGATCGGGGACCCCATCACCGAGAAGAAATTGACCGACGCCTTGCTTGCGGCGCGCGACTTGGGGCTCTTTGAGGCGGTGACCGACTGCGGGGCCGGCGGTTTGTCCAGCGCGGTGGGCGAGATGGGGGCTTCCGGCGGGGCTCGCGTCCACCTGGAGCGGGTTCCATTGAAATACGCGGGACTCACCCCCACCGAGATCTGGATCTCCGAGTCCCAGGAGCGGATGGTCCTGGCGGTTTTACCCGAGAAGACCGGCGAGTTGATGGAGCTCTTTGGCCGGCACGGGGTGGCGGCGACCGTGATCGGAGAATTCACCGACACCGGCAAGCTGGAGCTTTTCTTCCAGGGAAACGCCGCCGGCACCCTTTCGATGGAATTTCTCCACGAAGGGGTCCCGCAGGTGCTTCGGCCGGCCCGCTGGGCGGCGCGGCCTCACTCCGAGCCCGGCCTTCCCCCCGAAACCGACCTGACCGGAGAGCTTTTGAAGCTTTTGTCCTGGTGGGACACCTGCAGCAAGGAATGGATCATCCGCCAGTACGACCACGAGGTTCAAGGCGGCTCGGTGATCAAGCCTCTGACCGGGGTTTCCGGGTCGGCGCCGTCGGATGCCGCGGTGGTGAGGCCCCTGCTCTCCTCGAATCGGGGGATCGTCCTGTCCAACGGGATCAACTTCCGCTACGGTGACCTGGATCCCTACTGGATGGCAGCGGCCGCGATCGACGAGGCGGTGCGCCAGATCATCGCCACAGGGGGTTCGCTTGACCCCATCGCCATTCTGGATAATTTCTGCTGGGGCGATCCCACCCGGCCCGAGGTGCTGGGCTCTTTGGTGAGGGCGGCCCTGGGCTGTTACGATGCCGCGCTTGCCTTTGGGACCCCCTTCATCTCCGGGAAAGACTCCCTGCACAATGCCTACCGCTTTGGCGAAAAGACGATACAGATTCCAGGGACCTTGCTCATCTCCGCGATGGGGGTGATGCCCGATGCCGGAAAGGCCCTTTCGATGGACGCCAAGCGCTCCGGCAACGCCCTGGTCCTGGCGGGGCTGACCAAGAAGGAATTGGGCGGCTCTTCTTACTACGCGCTCAAAGGGGTTTCCGGCGGCGAGGTGCCAAGGGTCGATCTGAAGAAGGCGCCGGCCCTTTTGGGCGCGGTCTCCCGGGCGATCGCCCAGAACCTGGTGGTTTCGGCGCACGACTGTTCCGAGGGCGGGCTGGCGGTTGCCGCCGCCGAGATGGCCTTTGCCGGGGGCTTGGGGCTTACGATCGATCTCAAGCAGGTGCCCAGGTCGGCGGAAGCGGACCGGGACGAGTTCATCCTCTTCTCGGAATCACCCAGCCGCCTCCTGCTGGAGGTGGCGCCGGAGAAGGAAAAGCTCCTGGCCGAGGCGCTCCGGGATTTTCCGGTTGCGCCAATCGGCCGGTTTGAATCCGACGGGAGCTTCCGGGTGACAGGGCTTGACGGAAAACGGGTGATCGAGACCACGGCGGCGGCCCTTCAGCAGGCGTGGGCCGCGCCATTTAAAGATTGGTGAGGGATGGTTAAGGCGGCCGTTCTGAAAGCTCCGGGAACGAACTGCGACGGCGAGACACTCCACGCCTTTGAGCTGGCCGGCGCTCAGGCGGAGCCCGTCTGGGTGGAGGAGCTCAAGGAGAACAAGGAGCGGCTGAACCGGTACCAGATCCTGGCGATCCCCGGCGGTTTCACCTACGGGGACGACCTGGGGGCCGGGCGCTTGCTGGCCAACGAGCTCAAGCACCGGTTCCTGGAGGCGATGGAGGCCTTCCTGCGCCGGCCCACCCTGGTGATCGGCATCTGCAACGGCTTCCAGATGCTGGTGAAATCGGGCCTTCTGCCTTCCGGCAGGTTGAGCGCGGGTCAAGAGGCCACCTTGACCTTCAACGACTCCGGGAGATTCGAGGACCGGTGGGTCCATTTGAGGCCCGAGTTCAACGTCTGCATCTGGACGCAGGGCCTGGAGGAGGCGATCGAGCTGCCGGTGGCGCACGGGGAGGGGAAGTTTGTTCCCAGGGACCCGCACGTCCTGGAGAACCTGGTGGGGTTCGGCCAGATCGTTTATCATTACTGCGACCCCCAGGGCCAAGAGGCGGCCTATCCCTGGAATCCGAACGGCTCCATCGGGGCCATCGCCGGGATCTGCGATCCCACCGGCCGGATCTTCGGGCTGATGCCGCACCCGGAGCGGCATGTGAGTTTCCTCCAGCACCCGCGCTGGGGGAGGCAGGGGCGAACCGGCGAGGGGCAGGGGCTGGCCATCTTTAGAAACGGCGTCCAATGGGTTGAGAAGAGCTGATGAGCGACGAGGCAAAAGAGCACTGCGGCCTGTTTGGGGTTCTTAACCATCCGGAGGCGGCCCGCCTGACGTACCTGGGGTTGTTTTCCCTTCAGCACCGGGGCGAGGAGTCGGCCGGCATCGTGGCCTCGGATGGGGTCCACATGACCAAGCACGTCGGGATGGGCCTGGTGGCGGATGTCTTCTCCGAGGTGAACCTGGAACAGCTTAAAGGACGCCACGCCATCGGGCACACCCGCTACTCGACCACCGGCTCCAGCCTTCTGCGCAACGCCCAGCCGATTCAGGTGGATTATTCCCGGGGCTCCATCGCCGTCGCCCACAACGGGAACCTCATCAACGCCCTTTTCTTGAGGGACGAGCTGGAAGCGCACGGCTCCATCTTTCAGACGACGATCGATTCGGAGGTGATCCTTCACCTCTTGGCCGATCCCCAGCACGCCCACTTCGAGGAGGCGCTGGTGGACACGCTCCTCAAGATCCGCGGGGCCTTCTCCCTGGTGATCTTGAGGGAGGATCAACTGATCGGGGTGCGCGATCCCAACGGCTTCCGCCCCCTGTGCCTTGGCAAGCTGGACCAGGCGACGATCCTGGTCTCGGAGAGCTGTTCCCTGGATCTCCTGGGGGCGGAGTTTATCCGGGAGGTGGAGCCCGGCGAGGTGGTGATCATCGATTCGGAAGGGGTGAAGTCGATCAAGCCCTTCCCCCCGACGACTCCCTCCCACTGCATCTTTGAGCACGTCTACTTTGCCAGGCCCGACTCCACGATCTTCGGGGAGTCGGTCCACCAGGTCCGCCGGCGGCTGGGGCGCCAGCTCGCGCTGGAGCATCCGGCCGACGCCGACTGCGTGATCGCCATCCCCGACTCCGGCAACTCCGCGGCGCTGGGCTTTTCGCTGGAGTCCGGGATCCCCTTCGAAATCGGGATGACGCGCAACCACTACGTGGGCCGGACCTTCATCCAGCCCAAGCAGGCGACCCGCGATTTTCAGGCCCGGGTGAAGTTCAACCCGGTTCGGGGGGCCCTGCAGGGGAAGAGGGTCGTGGTGGTGGACGACTCGATTGTCCGGGGAACCACCTGCAAGGCCCGCCTGAAGAGCATCCGCGCCGCCGGGGCCCGGGAGATCCACATGCGGGTCTCCTGCCCCCCGATCATGCACCCCTGTTTCTACGGGATCGATTTCCCCGACCGGAAAGAGCTGATCGCCGCCAACCGCTCCCTGGAGGAGATCCGGAAATTCCTGGAGGTGGATTCGCTGGGCTTCATCTCCCTGGAGGGCCTGTTGGGCGCGGTGCGGGGATCGAAGGCCCACTACTGCACCGCCTGCTACTCGGGCCAGTACCCGCTTCCCTTCGGCCGCGAGGCGAGCAAGTACATCCTGGAGAGGAAATTCGCCGGCGAGGCGCGTCCGGTCGAGCCGACGGGGCACGCGGGGTGAAGCGTTCCCAAATCTCCTACCGGAAGGCGGGGGTGGATGTCCTCGGCGCCAGGGGCTTTGTCGAAACGATCAAACCCCTGGCCCTGCTCACCCGGCGCCCCGGCCTTTTAAAAGGGATCGGCGGCTTCGGCGGCCTGTTTGAACTGGCCGCCTCCGGGGCCGGGAAGCGCCCGGTGCTGGCGGCCTCGGCCGATGGGGTGGGCACCAAGCTGAAGCTGGCGCAAATCGCCGGCTGGTATGAGCCGCTGGGCGTGGACCTGGTGGCGATGAACGTGAACGACATCCTCTGCGTGGGGGCGCGGCCCCTCTTTTTTCTGGACTACATCGCCGCGGGCCGGCTTCGGACCAGGGTTTTCACCGACGTCGTTCGAGGGGTCGTCCGGGGCTGTGTGGAGTCGGGCTGTGTTCTCCTGGGGGGCGAGACCGCCCAGATGCCGCTCCTTTACCGGGGCGGCGACTTTGATCTGGCCGGTTTTGCCGTGGGGGTGGTGGACAAGGGGGACGTGATGAGCGGCGAGAAGGTTCGCGCGGGGCAGGTGGTCCTGGGCCTGGCCTCCAATGGCCCGCACGCGAACGGCTTTACCCTGATTCAAAGGGTGCTGTCCAAACCGGAGCTTAAGAGGAACGCCCGGGAGCTTTTGAAGCCCACGCGGATCTATGTCCGGCCGGTTCTGGAGCTCCTGAAAAAGAACTGCCCGGTCACCGGCATCGCCCACATCACCGGCGGCTCTTTCGCCGAGAAGCTCCCGCGCGTTCTTCCGCCGGGGCTCGCGGTTCGGCTCACAAAAAGAAGCTGGCCCATCCCGGCCATCTTCGGTAAAATTCAAGCCGCCGGCGTGCCGGAAGCCGAGATGTACCGGACCTTCAACATGGGGGTGGGAATGGCGGTGATCGTGCCCGCGCGAGCGGTTTCAAAAACGCGGAAGGTTCTTTCGCGTTCGGGGCTCTCCAGCTGGCCCATCGGCCAGGTGACGCGCGGAAAACAGGAGGTGCTCTGGACATGAAGGTCCTGGTCATCGGCTCGGGAGGCCGCGAGCATGCCCTGATCTGGAAATTGGCCCAGAGCCCCAAGGTGGCGAAGGTCTTCGCCGCTCCCGGCAACGGCGGAATCGCCGAAATGGCGGAGTGCCTTCCCTTCAACCCGGACAAGACCAAGGAGCTGGCCGATTTCGCGGCGGCCCAGGCGATTGACCTGACCGTCGTGGGCCCGGAGTCGCCCCTGGTGCACGGGATGGTGGACTACTTTGAGGGGCGGGGCTTAAAGATCTTCGGGCCCAGCAAGGCGGCCGCCCGCCTGGAGGGGTCCAAGGCCTTTGCCAAGGAGGTCATGCAAAAGGCCGGGGTGCCGACCGCCTCCTTTCAGGTTTTCAGGGAGGCGGAGGCGGCGTACCGGCACCTGGACCAATGCCGGGGGCCTGTGGTGGTGAAGGCCGACGGCCTGGCCGCCGGCAAGGGGGTTCTCATGGCCGACAGCGCCGAGGAAGCGAAACAAGCGGTCAAGAGCATCTTGACCGACCGGCTCTTCGGCGACGCCGGCGCCTCGGTGGTGATTGAGGAGCGGCTGACCGGCGAGGAGGTTTCCGTTTTGGGGATTGTGGATGGCGAGACCACCCTCCTGCTGGCCCCCTCGCAGGATCACAAGCGCTCCCAGGACAACGACGAGGGGTCCAACACCGGCGGGATGGGCGCCTACTCTCCGGTTCCGTGGCTGGACGCTGGTAAGCTTGAAGAAATCCGAAAGAGGATCTTCGAGCCGGTGACGCGATTCATGGCCCGCGAGGGGACTCCCTTCAAGGGGGTCTTGTACGCCGGGTTGATGCTGACCGATTCAGGTCCGAAGGTTCTGGAGTTCAACGTCCGCTTTGGCGACCCGGAGACCCAGGCGATCTTGCCCAGGCTTAAGACCGATCTCTTTGGGCTTCTCTTGGCGTCGGCCGAAGGGAAGCTCAAGGGGATGAGCCTGGAGTGGGACCCCCGCGCCTGCGCGTGCGTGGTGCTGGCCTCGCAGGGGTATCCGACCAAGTACGACATCGGCCGCGAGATCGGCAGTCTGACCGAGGCCGCCGACGAGCCCGGTCTTTGGATTTTTCACGCCGGCACCAAAAAGGAGGGCCAGCGCCTCATCACCATCGGCGGCCGGGTGCTGAACGTGGCGGCGCTGGGGGACAGCCTGGAGGGGGCCCTGGAGAAGGTCTACCGGGCGATTGGAAAAATCTATTTTGAAGGGATGCAGTACCGGCGCGACATCGGATTTCGCGCACTGCGAAACCGTCATCCTCGCGTAAGCGAGGATCAATCTGGCCGAGTGAGATTCCCGCTTTCGCGGGAATGACACAGGAGTTCTTGAGATGTTGTCTAAGCTAAAGCCCACGGTGGGGATTGTGATGGGTTCGGATTCCGACCTTCCGGTCATGAAGGAGGCGGCTCGGGTGCTTCAGGAGGCGGGGGTGGGATGCGAGGTTCGGATTCTCTCGGCCCACCGGGCGCCGGAGGAGACGGCCGCTTTCGCCAAGAAAGCCAGCGGGCGCGGCTTGAAGGTCCTGATCGCGGGAGCCGGCGGGGCGGCCCATCTGGCGGGCGCCTTGGCGGCCCACACCACCCTGCCGGTGATCGGCGTGCCGCTTGCGGCGACGGCCCTGAAAGGGACGGACGCTTTCCTAAGCACCCTGCAGATGCCGCCGGGGGTTCCGGTGGCGACCGTCTCGGTGGGCTCCTGGGGCGCCAGGAACGCCGGCATTCTGGCCCTGCAGATTCTGGCCTTAAACGATGCCCGCTTGGGCGGGCATTTGAAGAGACTGAAGGCCAGGATGAAGGAAGGCGTTTTGGAGAAGGACCGCTGCGCGCGCGGCTGATCCGGGTGGATCCGGAACATCCGGATCCGGAGGCGATTCATCAGGCCGCCGGAATCTTGCGGCGGGGGGGCCTGGTTGCTTTTCCCACCGAAACGGTCTACGGGCTGGGAGCCAACCTGGAAGACCCCCAGGCGATTCAGGAGCTTTACGAGGCGAAGTCCCGGCCCTTCTCCAAGCCGGCGACCCTTCACATCGCGGATTTCGAAGCCGTTGCCGCCAGCGGCGTCCTGGTTTCACCCCTGGCCAAGCGGCTCATGGCGCGGTTCTGGCCGGGCCCCTTGACCCTGATTCTGGCCAGGGACGACGGCTCGACCCTGGGCTTCAGGATGCCCAGTCACCCCGTGGCCTTGAGACTTCTTTCGGAGGCGCGGGTGCCGGTGGTGGCGCCTTCCGCCAACGTGAGCGGGGCTCCCCCGCCCAGGGATGCGCAGGCGGTCTGGGACAGCTTCGCGGACAAGATTGATCTGATCTTGGATGCCGGGCCCTCGGCCGTGGGGGTGGAGTCCACCGTTTTGGATTTATCGGGAGAGCCGCCCAGGATTCTGCGGGGGGGCGCGCTCGCGGCGGAGATAGAAAAAGCGCTGGCGGGGGCGGGGTGAAGAAGATCCTCTTCGTCTGCACGGGTAACAGCTGCCGCTCGGTGATGGCGGAGGGATGGCTGAAGGAGTCCCTCAAGAAAAAAGGCCTGGGGGAAGTCCAGGTTCTCTCGGCCGGCGTGGGAACGCCGGGGGGCTTTGGGCCCACCCCGGAAACGGTGGAGGTGATGGCCAGGGACGGGATCGATGTCTCGGCTCACGTGAGCCGGCCCTTGACCCCCGAATTGGTTCAAAGCGCCGAGGGGATCTTCTGCATGGAGGATTTTCACCGGGACATCATCCTCTCGCAGATGCCGGACGCCGGCCCGAAGGTTTACCTCCTGAAGGTTTTTCAGGCGAAGGTCCCTCCGATTGACCCGAATATCCCCGACCCCATCGGCAAGCCCAAGGAGGTGTACGAGTCGTGCCTGATGACGATCAAGGAATCGGTGGACCGGGTGGCCGGGTGGGTGATGAAGCTGGAGAAGGGAGCGCCGGGGTGAAGATCGCCATCGGCACCGACCACGGGGGGTTCGCCATGAAGGGGCGGCTTCTCACGGCGCTCAAAACGCTGGGCCACCGGGTGACCGATTGCGGGACCTCTTCCCTCCAACCGTGCGACTACCCGGTGATTGGAGCCAAGGTTGCCCGGCTGGTTTCGGCGGGGGCGGTGGAGCGGGGGATCCTGCTGTGCAAAAGCGGGGGCGGCATGGGGATCGTGGCCAACCGCTTCCCCCGGGTGCGCGCGGTGGTTTGCTCCACGGTTCGTTTGGCCCGGCACGCCCGGCAGCACAACGACGCCAACGTCCTGGTGCTGGGGGCCGAGCAGGTTACCGTTGAGAAGGCCCTGGCGATCCTGAAGCGGTGGCTGGCGGCTCCCTTTGAAGGCGGCCGGCACGCCAGAAGAATCCGGCAGATCGAGAAAATAGAGGAAAAAATCCCCCGATGCTAGACCATCTTAAGGCGGTTGACCCGGAGATTTATCAGGCGGTTGTCCGGGAGATCCGGCGCCAGCACGAGAACCTGGAGCTGATCGCCAGCGAGAACTTCGCTTCCTTGGCCGTCATAGAGGCGATGGGCACCGTCTTGACCAACAAGTACGCCGAGGGCTACCCGGCCGCCCGCTGGTACGGCGGCTGTGAGCATGTGGACGAGGCCGAGCGCCTGGCGATCGAGCGGGCCAAGGCCCTCTTCGGGGCCGAGCACGCCAACGTTCAGCCCCACTCCGGCTCCCAGGCCAACATGGCGGTTTACCTGTCGGTGCTGGAGCCCGGCGACACGATCTTGGCGATGGACCTCGCCCACGGGGGGCACCTCACGCACGGGCACCCCAAGAACTTTTCCGGACGGCTCTTCAAGATTGTTCCCTATGGGGTCAGCCAAAAGGACGAGCGGCTCGACTACGATCACCTCGCCGCTTTGGCCCGCGAGCACAAGCCGAAGCTCATCCTGGCGGGCTACTCGGCCTATCCCCGCGTGCTGGACTTCCAGAAATTCCGGGCGATCGCCGATTCGGTCGGGGCGATTCTCGTCGTGGACATGGCCCATTTCGCGGGGCTCGTGGCCGCCGGGATCCACCCCTCGCCGGTGCCGCTGGCCGAGTTCGTCACCACCACGACCCACAAGACCCTGCGCGGGCCCCGGGGCGGCATGATCCTCTGCCGCAAGGAGTTCGCCAAGAAGGTGGACTCGCAGATTTTCCCTGGGATCCAGGGCGGCCCCTTGATGCACGTGATCGCCGCCAAGGCGGTGGCCCTGAAGGAGGCCATGGACCCCGCTTTCAAGACGTATCAAGCGCGGGTGGTGGCCAATGCCCAGGCCCTGGCCGCCGGCCTGGCCCAGCGCGGCTGGCGGATCGTCTCCGGCGGGACCGACAACCACCTCCTGCTGGTGGATGTGACCGGCAAGGGGCTAACCGGCAAGGAGGCCTCTGGCGCCCTGGACCAGGCCCGGATCACCGTGAACAAGAACGCCATCCCCTTTGATCCCAATCCCCCCGCCAAGGCCAGCGGGATAAGGCTGGGAACCCCCAGCATCACCACCCGCGGGATGAAGGAGCCGGAGATGGCCGCGATCGCCGGTCTGATCGACAAAACCCTCACCGGCCTGAACGAGGAGGGGGTTTTGGAGCAGGTTCGCCGGGACGTCGCGGCCCTGGTGGAGCGCTTTCCTTTATATCCGGAGTTGAGGAAGGGGATTTAGAGGTTGCGCTGTCCCTACTGCGGGGCCAACAAGGAGAAGGTGGTGGACTCCCGGGAGGCCCCCGGCGGGGCGGCCATCCGCAGGCGCCGGGAGTGCCTCAAGTGCCGCCGCCGCTACACCACCTACGAACGGCTGGAGGAATCCCGCTTGATGGTGGTGAAAAGGGACGGCCGGCGCGAGCCCTTTGACCGGCGGAAGATTCTAAGCGGGGTCGTGAAGGCCTGCGAGAAGCGCGCCATCGCCATGGAGCGGATCGAGGCGCTGGTGGACGATCTCGAGCGGGCCATCGGCAAGGAGTTCGAGAAGGAGGTTTCCTCGGTCGAGATCGGCGAGCGGATCATGCGCGCCCTGCACGAGCTGGACGAGGTGGCCTACGTCCGCTTCGCCAGCGTCTACCGCTCCTTCAAGGACATCAACCAGTTCATGAAGGAGCTGCGCGACCTCCTCAACAAAAAGCAGTGATCCTCTGTTCGCGTGGCCCCGTCTCCTGCAACACCTCCCCCCTCCCCCGGTGGGTGGCCACGCGTCGCTGGCTGCCCAGCAGTATCGGAACCCCCGTTCGGGGTGTCCCTGCGCGCATCGCTCGAGCGCCCCAGCGTGGCGCTCTCACTCTACCCTCGGCTGCCCTCTCCAAGGAGGGTGGCTCGCCGGGAACCATGCCCGGGCAGCCTCGGGAGGTGCGC
>JACOVG010000004.1 GCA_016177405.1 Candidatus Omnitrophota bacterium
GGCGGACGGACGTCAGGCTGCTCGACCCGGCCCAAGGGTTTGCCCCGACGGCGCCCGAGCTCCTGGCCAGGGTCGCGCTGTCGGACGCCCAGCTCGCCTCATTCACCCGGCCGCTGGGCGAGGAACGGCTGATTGTGCGCGTGAACGGCAGCTTTCTCTCGCCGCCCCCCGCGATGGACCACCTCAGGGTGGAGGAGCTTGGCCGGGCAGCCGGCGCCAGGCCTGAGGCGATCCGGCGGGCGATTGAGGCGGACGGCCTGACCGACGCCGAACAGAAGCTGGCGAGCCTCAACCTGGCCTTTCACCACGATGACGTGGCGCTCACCGTGGCGCCGCAGGCGGGCCCCGGCGCGCCGATCCGGCTGGTCCGGATCATGGCGGTCCGTCCGCAGCAGGCGGTGTTCCCCCTGACCGTCATCACCATCGGGGCGGGCAGCGCGGTGACGCTGATCGATGAGTATGTCAGCGTGCCCGAGGCACCCGGGACCGGCGCGCCGCATCTGGTGAACGGCCGCATCGAGATCGTGCTGGAGCAGAACGCCTCGCTCCACTACGTGCGGCTGCAGCGGCTGGATCTCCATGCCCGGGAGTTCCTCCTCCAGCGGGCGACGCTCGCGCAGGGGACGACCCTGACGATGACCAACATCAACCTGGGCTCGGCGCTCACCAAGGCCCACGTCATGACAAAGCTGGTCGGGCCGGGGGCGACGGCCAAACTCTACGGCTTCGTGTTCGGCCACGGGGCGCAGCACATCGACCAGCACACGCTCCAGGACCACCGGGCGCCCAACACGGTGTCCGACCTGCAGTTCCGGGCCGCGCTGCAGGATGAGAGCCGCATGATCTATACCGGGCTCATCCGGATCGCGAAGGCCGCCCAGCAGACCAACGCCTACCAGGCCAACCACAACCTGCTCCTCAGCCGGACCGCCCGGGCCGAGACGATCCCGATGCTCGAGATCCTCGCCGACGACGTCCAGTGCAAGCACGGCGCCTCGACCGGGCCGATCGACGAGGAGCAGGCGTTCTACCTCATGTCGCGGGGCATCCCGCGCGAGCGCGCCCAGCGGCTGATCGTGATGGGCTTCATTGAGCCCATCGTCCAGCAGGTGGCGTTCGCGCCGCTCCAGGAGCGGCTCCGGCGGGAGCTGGAAGGGAGCCTGTCCGATGGCGGGTGAGTTCGTCGCGGTGGCGAAGGCAAGCGCGCTGCCCGTCGGGGAGTTCAAGGCGGTGGAGGCGGGCGGCAAGCGGCTGCTCATCTGCCACACCGAGCGCGGCTTCCACGCGATCGACGACACGTGCACGCACGATGATGGGCCGCTGGCCGACGGCTGGCTGGAAGGCACGGCGATCGAGTGTCCGCGCCACGGGGCGCGGTTTGACGTGACGACCGGCAAGGTCCTCTGCCTGCCCGCGGCGGTCCCGATCAACGCCTATCGGGTCGCGGTGGAAGGGGATGAGGTGCGGGTGAACGTGAGCGAGGTGCTGCCCAAATGACGCTCAACGTGGAACGGATCAGGCGGGACTTTCCCATCCTATCCCGCACGGTCCATGGGAAACCGCTGGTCTACCTGGACAACGCGGCGACGAGCCAGAAGCCGCGCCAGGTCATCGACGCGCTGTCCGCCTACTACAGCCGCTTCAACGCGAACATCCATCGCGGCATCCACGCCCTAGCGGAGGAGGCGACCGCGGCCTACGAAGCGGTCCGCGAGCGGACCGCGCGGTTCATCCGCGCGCCGTCGCCGCGCGCCGTCGTCTTCACCCGCAACGCGACCGAGGCCATCAACCTGTTCGCGAACGGGTGGGGGCGCAGCCGGCTGGGGCCGGGCGATGAGATCCTGCTCTCGGAGATGGAGCACCACTCAAACCTCGTGCCGTGGCAGCTCCTCGCCAAGGCGACCGGCTCGTCGCTTGCGTTCATCCCGATCACGGATGACGGGCGGCTGCAGCTCGACCGGCTCGACGCGCTGCTCACCCCGCGCACGAAGCTCGTGGCGGTCACGCACATGTCCAACGTCCTCGGGACCATCAACCCCGTCGCGCAGCTGGCGGAGCGGGCCCATCGGCAGGGGGCCCTGGTGCTGCTGGATGCGGCCCAGAGCGCGCCGCACCTTCCCCTCGACGTCCAGCAGCTGGGCTGCGACGCCCTGGCCTTCTCCTCGCACAAGATGCTGGGGCCGACCGGGGTCGGAGTGCTGTACGCCCGCGAGGAGCTCCTGGAGGCGATGGAGCCGTTCCTCGGCGGCGGTGAGATGATCTCGGACGTCCAGCTCACCTCGGCGACATGGAACGAGATCCCCTGGAAGTTCGAGGCGGGCACGCCCAACATCGCCGGCGTCATCGCCTTCGGCGAGGCGCTGGCGTATCTTGAGCGGGTCGGGATGGCGCAGGTCCGCGCGCATGAGCGGGAGCTGACCGCGTATGCGTTCACGCGCCTGCGGGAGCTCGACGGGGTCACGCTCTACGGGCCGCCGGGCGATGCGGAAGACCGGGGCGGGGCGGTCTCCTTTAACCTGGAGGGGCTGCACCCGCACGACGTGGGCACCGTGCTCGACGCCGAGGGGGTGGCGATCCGGGCCGGGCACCACTGCGCCAAGCCCCTGATGCGGCGCCTCGGGGTCCCCGCGACCGCCCGCGCGAGCTTCTATCTCTATAACACCCGCGAAGAGGTGGACCGGCTGCTCGACGCGCTCCACGCCGTGCAGGCGTTCTTCGGCCGGCCGGCGCCTGCGCGCCCAGTCCGGTAGGTCCGGCGATGGTCGAGCAGCTGGACGAGCTGTACCGGGAAGTGATCCTGGAGCACTTCAAGAACCCGACGCACAGCGGGGAGCTGCCCGACGCCCAGATACGTGCCTCGGGCGTCAACCCGCTGTGCGGCGACGAGCTGGCGTTCCACGTCAAGCTGCGGGACGGGCGGCTCGAGCGGGTCCGGTTCCGCGGCAAGGGCTGCGTCATCAGCCAGGCGGCCGCCTCCATGCTGGCCACCCAGCTGGAGGGCAAGACGGTCCGCGAGGCGGAACGGATCATGGACGCGATGAAGGGGCTGATGAAGGGCCAGGAGCCCGACGCGTCGGCGGATCTCGGGGATCTGGAGGCGCTCGCGGGGGTGCGGAAATTTCCGGTGCGCATCAAGTGCGCGGCGCTCTCGTGGAACGTCGTGGAGCAGGGGTTGGAGGCGCACGCCCATGGCGGTCACTGAGCAACAGGTGATGGAGGCGATCAAGCCCATCGAGGATCCCGAGCTGCACCTGGGGATCGTGGACCTCGGGCTCATCTACGGCACGGACATCAACCCGCAGCCGGAGGGCGACGAGGTGAAGCTCACCATGACCTTCACCTCCCCGTTCTGCCCGTACGGGCCCCAGCTGAAGGCCATGGTGCAGCGCGCCCTGGTCTCGCTGCCCGGCGTGAAAGCCGCGACGGTGAACATCGTCTTCACGCCGCCCTGGGATCCGCGGACCATGGCGAGCGAGGAGTGCAAGATCGCCCTCGGCCTTGGCTGGGACGAGGAATCCGACGCGGGACCGGAGATCGAGCAGCAGCGGTGAGCCTGGCAACCGACTCCATGACCGAGGTCATAGATGCCACGGCCCGCCTCTCGTAGAGTAGGCTCAACCGGAAAGGGACGCCCCATGAGTCGCGCCGTCAGCGCTGTCCGCAACGACGAGCTGGCGCGCCACGGCATCCGGCATCCCGGGCGCGTGTCCTGGAGCCTCAGCGTGCCGGCGCTCCATGAAGAGGTCCTCCGCCGGCGCGAGGGGCAGCTCGCGCAGGGCGGGGCCCTGGTCGTCCAGACCGGCCAGCACACCGGCCGCTCGCCGAACGACAAGTTCATCGTCCGGGAGCCCTCAAGCGCCGAGCACGTCTGGTGGGGGAGCGCCAACCAGCCGTTTGAGCCCCGCCGGTTTGACCAATTGCACGAGCGCCTCCTGGCCCACCTCCGGGGCAAGGACCTCTTCGTGCAGGACTGCTTCGTCGGGGCCGATCCCGCCTACCGGCGCCCCCTCCGCGTCATCACGGAAACCGCCTGGCACAGCCTCTTTGCGCGGACGATGTTCCTCCCCGCCGAGGAGGCCGGCGGAGACGGCGCAGCCTTCCAGCCCGAGTTCACCGTGCTCCATGCGCCGAGCTTCCGCGCCGTCCCGTCGCGCGACGGCACGCGCTCGCCGGCCGTCATCCTCGTGCACTTCGGCAAGAAGCTGGTCCTCATCGGCGGCACGAGCTACGCGGGCGAGATCAAGAAATCGGTCTTCACCCTCATGAACTATGTCTTGCCGCTGGCCGGCGTGCTCTCGATGCACTGCGCGGCGAACATCGGATCGGGGGGCGAGGTCGCGCTCTTCTTCGGGCTCTCCGGCACGGGCAAGACCTCGCTCTCGGCGGACGCCCGGCGCACACTCATCGGGGATGACGAGCACGGCTGGAGCGACCGCGGCATCTTCAACATCGAAAACGGCTGCTACGCGAAGCTCATCCGGCTCTCGCCCGAGGCGGAGCCGGAGATCTACGCGACGACGCGCCGCTTCGGGACGGTGCTGGAGAACGTGCCGATGGACCCGGCGGCAGGGACGCTCGACCTGGACGATGACTCGCTCACCGAGAACACCCGCGGGGCCTACCCGCTCAGCGCCATCGCGAACGCCAGCCCATCCCGGATGGGCGGCCACCCGAAGCACATCGTCATGCTCACCTGCGACGCCTTCGGCGTGATGCCGCCGATCGCGAAGCTGACGCGCGAGCAGGCGATGTACCACTTCGTCTCCGGCTACACGGCCAAGGTCGCCGGGACGGAGCGGGGGGTGACGGAGCCGAAGGCGACCTTCAGCGCCTGCTTCGGCGCGCCGTTCATGCCGCTGCACCCGTGCGTGTATGCGAAGCTGCTCGGCGAGAAGATCGCGCGGCACCGCGCCGCCTGCTGGCTGATCAACACCGGCTGGACCGGCGGCCCGTACGGGGCCGGCAGCCGGATCCCGATCGCCTCCACCCGGGCGATGGCGGAGGCGGCCCTCAGCGGCGCGCTGGACGAGGCCCCGACGCGGAGCGACCCGACGTTCGGGTTTGCCGCGGTGGCCCGGTGCCCGGGCGTGCCGGATGGGCTGCTGGACCCCCGATCCACCTGGCGAGACCCCAAAGCCTACGACGCGAAGGCGCGGGAGCTGGCGGCGAAGTTCCGCGAGAACTTCGTGCCGTTTGCCGATTGCGAACCGGCGTACGTCTCGGAGGGCGGACCAACACCCGGGAGGGCATGATGAGTGAGTTTCTCTTGCCCATGGCGGAAGACGAGTGGAAGAAACCGGCCGCTGAGCAGCCGCAGGCCCCGTCGCTCATGACGCGCCTGGCGCTCGTGGAGGGCGAGGTGCTGACCTACCTCGAGGATCGCGGGACGACGACCCTGCGGCGGCTCATTCGGGACCTGGAGTGGGCCGCCCCCCTGGTGATGATGGGGGTGGGGGCGCTCATCCGCGCCGGGCTCGTTCGCGCGACGCAGCACGACCTTGAGGTATTGGTTGAGGCGCGGCGCGTGGCTACGCGCTGACGGGTTGCTGACGGGCGTCATACAGGCCCAGCCTGGTTCGTGTATACTAGAAAGTGGAAAGGGGAGGGCAGGCGCGGAAACGTGATGATACGACTCCGGCCTGGCAAGCAGCTCTCCGGACCACCAGGGAAGGAGGTTGGCATGGCCCTGGAGCACGGCAAGACCCCCGGGTCCGCCTGAGGGCGCGCGGTAGGTTCGACAAGCGTGGCGGCGGGCTCGGGGGATTTTTTGTGCCCGGAGACCTGCTATAATGGCGCCCAACGAGGCGCAGAGGCCATGACGCAGCCCCCCCAACGAGAGCACCACCGGCTCCAGCAGGAGCGCCACAGCGGCCAGGACGTCGTCCGCACCCGGCTGCGCGACGCGGTGTTCGGCATGCAGGATGGGCTCATCTCCTCGATGGGGGCGCTGACCGGCATCGCCGCCGGGACCGGGGACGGGCAGACCGTGGTCGTCGCGGGATTCGTCATCATCGTCGTCGAGTCGCTCTCGATGGCGGCCGGCTCGTACCTCTCCTCGAAGTCCCAGCGGGAGTACCTCGAGCGGCTCCTGCGGGAAGAGGCGGAAGAGATCGCCAACGAGCCGGAGAAAGAGCACCAGGAGATCTGGGAGATGTATCGCTCGCGCGGCTACGCCGAGGAGGAGATCGCGGTCATCGCGAAACGGCTGATGAGCAATCCCAAGCTGCTCCTTGAGGACATGGCGCACAAGGAGCTGGGGATCTCGCCCGACACGCTGGAGGAGCCGGTGGGCAACGCGCTCGTCATGGGCACGGCGTACGTGGCCGGCGGCTTGGTGCCCGTGCTGCCGTACCTGCTGCTGCCGATACAGCCCGCGATGCCGCTCTCCGTCTTCGGCACGCTGACGGTCCTCTTCCTCTTCGGCGGGCTGAAAGGCCGCATCGTCAGGCAGAGCTGGTGGCGCAGCGGCCTGGAGATGCTCAGCGTGGCGGGCCTCGCCGCGCTGGCGGGCTTCCTCATCGGCCGGATCGCCGATCGCTGGATCCTGAGGTAGATGGAGCGCTTCCTGGACCGCGTGGAGCCGTTCAAGTACCTCCAGCCCGCCGAGCGGCAGCGCCTGGCCGCCTCGTCGCGGGAGACGCGCTACGCGAAGGGTGAGACCGTCTTCCGCGCGGGCGACCCGGCCGAGGCGGTGTGCATCGTCAAGGAAGGCCGCGTCCACCTCATGAAGTTCCTCGAGAGCGGCCAGGCCTCGACGACGTGCGTCATGACGACGGGCGAGACGTTCTGCTGCCTCCCGGCGCTCGACCGGCAGCCCTATCCGGTCGATGCCATCGCCGCGGAGGACTCCGTGATCATCCGGATCCCCACCAGCACGTTCCACGAGCTCCTCCAGGCCAATCCGGCCTTCCTCCAGCGGTCGCTCTGCCTCTTCTGCGACCGGCTCCGCCAGGTCGAGCACAAGAGCTGCATGGTCTACGACTCCGTGGAGCGGCGCCTGGCGCAGGCGCTGCTGGCGCTCTCCGAGAAGTTCGGCGCCACCATCCCGCTCACCAAGCACGAGCTGGCCGAGCTGGCCAACACCACGGTCGAGACCGCCATCCGCGTCATGAGCCAGTTCCGGAAGAAGGGCGTCATCCGCTCCTCCCGGGGCTCCACCACGATCGCCAAGCCCGACCAGCTCCGCCACCTCGCCGGTTCCTGACCGGTCCCCAGCCCCAACATGACGGCCATCATAGCCGTCGTGCCCGGCATCGCCTATGCTGAAGCCAGCCGCAAGGAGGGCGAGATGGGCGCCGTTGACCGTCTGCGCCGGGATCACCGCATCCTGCGCTCCAAGCTTGATCTGCTGGAGGCCGCGCTGCGAATGGGGGACGAGGCGTGGTACGTCCTGCGCGAGGTGTGCTTCACCCTGTCCCGACAGCTGCGCGATCACATCCGGCGCGAGGACGCGCTGGTGGCCGCCTGCCGGGACGCCATGAACCCCAAGGCGCTGGCTGAAGTCGTTGTGGAGCACCGGGACGAGCCCGCCCACCTGCGCGCATTGAATCGGCTGTTCGTTTCCTCGCCGTCCCAGTCGGTGGGCCACATCCGGCCGGCCTTGACGGAGATGATCGGAGGGCTTCGCCGCCACATGGGGGAGGAAGAGCGGGAGCTGTTTCCGATTTTCGAGCGCGTGTTGGGGCAGAAGGAGCCGTCCCCGCCGGCCGCCGCCCCCGCCAAGCGGTTCTTCGATGAAACGATGACCGTCAACCGCATCGTGCAGGAGTTCCCGGAAGCGCGGCGCGTGTTCGAGCGGCTGTTCATCAACGTGCCCGCTGAGGGGTGCACCTGCCTGGATGAGGTGGCCTGGCGCCATGGCCTGGAGGTCGAGGAGCTGCTGGACGCGCTGGAGGCGGCGACGAAGTCCTGCTTTTGCCCGACCGGAGAGCCGAGCGCCCGGGACGATTCCATGGCGGCGGCCCGCTGACGCGTGCATCCTGACGTCATGTACACGCACCTCGCCGCCATCCCCTTGTTTCGCGCCGTCCCGGAAGATGAGCTGCGCTCACTTGGGGACGCAGCCGAGCTCCGCTGGTTCCACAAGGGCGAGACGCTGTTCAGCGAGGGCGATCCGGCGGAGGCCGTCTGGCTCATCAAGCACGGCTGGGTCTATCTCCTGAGACGCACCCCCCAGGGCATCCCGGTGACGATCTTCACGGTCACCCCGGAGGAGGTCCTGTGCGGCTTCTCGGCGGTGGCAGGGCAGGGCGCCTACTATGCGTCGGCGGTCGCGGCGACCGACACCACGGCCATCCGCGTGCCGGAGGCGGCCTTTTCCCAGCTGTTCAGAAGCGAGCCGGCGTTTGCCGCCGCGGTCCTGGCAATCTACCACACGCGCATGCGCCACATGGCCGAAGCCATCAGCCTTGCGCCGGCGCCGGTTGAGCAGCGCCTCGCGCACACCCTGCTGCGGCTCAAGGCCAGCTTCGGAAAGACCATCCCGGTGACCCACAAGGAGCTTGCCCGCATGGCAGGGACGCGCCTTGAGACCTCGATCCGGACCATCGCCCGCATGAAGCGCCGGGGGTGGCTGCGATCCTCCCGCGGCCAGATCACCGTCCTCAATCCGAACCGGCTGAAGGCCTCGCTCCGCAATCACAATCACCGGTAGGCCGCGCGCCCGGCCTCCCCGCGCCGGCCTCACCCCCGTCCCCGTCGTTGTCAGCGCTCTATGATGGCCATCATGGTCATGCCCTCGCAGATGCTATAGGCTTTGCTGTAGCGAAATGGACCAGGCCTCGACTGAAGCCAAAGAGCAGATTGCGCGGCTGAAGGCCATCCGGAAACACTTGGGCTGGTCCGAGGAGCTGTGCGCGCACCACCTAGGAGTGACCTACTCCACCTGGAACCGCTGGGAGCGCGGCGAATCGATTCCGAAGAGCCAGGCGGTGCGCGAGGCCATCCACCGGTTTATTGAGAAGTACGGGAAACGCATCACGGCGTGAGGCAGCACCAACGGAGGAGGCGTGGCGATGAACCGCTCAAAGAGGATCGGGGTGTGGCTCGGGATTCTGGCCGTCGGCGCGTTGGCAGTGGCGCTCATCCGAGGCCCGGCGCCGCGGAAGGCCGCGGACCAGCCGGCCGCCCCGGCCGGGCTGCCCGGAGACGCCGCCGAGGTGATCCGGGCGCGGACCTTGAGCCCATCCGACGTCACGGCGGCGCTGGCCACGTACACGCCGACCGGCCGCTATGACGAGTACGTCATGTTCGCCTCCGGGGGGCACAGCGGGCAGGTGCTGGCCATCGGGCTGCCGTCCATGCGGCTCCTGCGGGTCATCGCCGCCTTCACGCCGGAGTCATGGCAGGGCTACGGCTACGGGGTGAAGGAGAACCCGCTGACCGCCTTGTCCTCCAGCCGCACCCCGGAGAAGGCCGCCCTGACCTGGGCCGACACCCACCACCCGGCGCTGAGCGAGACCAACGGCGACTACGACGGCGAGTACCTCTTCATCGGCGACAAGGCCAATGGGCGGATGGTCGTCATCGACCTGCGCGACTTCGAATCCAAGCAGATCGTCGACAATCCGGTCTTCTTCAACAACCACGGCGCGGCCTTCGTGACGCCGAACACCGAGTACGTCGTCGAAGGCTCGCAGTACGCGATGCCGCTGGGCGGCGAGTACGCCCCCCTCGCGCAGTACCAGGAGCGGTACCGCGGCCTCATGACGTTCTGGAAGTTCGACCGCGCCGCAGGCCGGATCCTCCCGGAGCAGTCCTTCGCCGTGGAGCTGCCGCCGTACTGGCAGGACCTGGCGGATGCCGGCAAGCTCGTGAGCGACGGGTGGGTGTTCGTCAACTCGTTCAACACCGAGATGGCGACCGGCGGCATCGAGGAGGGCAACCCGCCGTTTGAGGCCGGGACCAGCCAGCGCGACACCGACTACCTCCACCTCATCAACTGGAAGAAGGCCGAGCAGGCGGTGGCCTCGGGCAAGGCCGAAACGATCAAGGGGCTGCGCGTCGTGCCGCTCAAGACCGCGGTTGAGGAGGGGATCCTCTACTTTGTGGCGGAGCCCAAGAGCCCGCACGGCGTGGACGTCTGCCCGGAGGGCAAGCACCTCGTCGTCGCTGGCAAGCTCGACCCGCACGTCACGATCTTCAACTTCGAGCGGATCCTGGGGGCCATCGAGCAGCGGGATTTTGAGGGGCAGGATCCCTACGGCGTGCCCATCCTCCGCTTCGACGCCGTGAAGGAGGCGCAGGTGGAGCTGGGACTGGGGCCGCTGCACACCCAATTCGACAACAAGGGCTACGCCTACACGAGCCTGTTCCTGGAGAGCGCCGTCGCCCGCTGGACCATGGGCGACTGCAAGTACCAGGCGCCGGAAGGGCCGTGGAAGCTCGCCGGCAAGGTGCCGGTCCACTACAACATCGGCCACCTGGCGGTGGCCGGGGGCGACACGGTCCAGCCGGACGGGAAGTACCTCGTCTCGCTCAACAAATGGTCGGTGGACCGGTTCCTCAACGTCGGCCCGCTGCTGCCGCAGAACCTGCAGCTGGTGGACATCACCCGGCCCGGCGAGCAGATGCGCCTCCTCTACGACATGCCCATCGGCATCGGCGAGCCCCACTACGCGCAGATCATCAAGGCGGACAAGCTCAAGGCCTGGGAGGTCTACCCGGAGGTGGGCTGGGACACGCTGCAGCAGGCCAAGAGCCCCAACGCCTCGTACGAGAGCAAGGTCGTCCGTGACGGGCGCACCGTCGAGGTGCACATGACCGCGATCCGCAGCCACTTCGACCCGGAGCACATCGTCGTCACGGAGGGCGACCACGTCCGGCTCTTCATCACGAACCTCGAGCGCACGCGCGACGCCACGCACGGGTTCGCCATCGCGGGCTACAACATCGCCGCCAGCATCGAGCCGGGCGAGACGGTGACGATTGAGTTCGACGCCAAGACGCAGGGCGTGTACCCCTTCTACTGTCTCGAGTTCTGCTCGGCCCTGCATCTGGAGATGACCGGCTACCTGCTCGTGCAGCCGGGTGAGGCGCGGGTCGCCTCGGAGTGAGCGTGGAGGATGGACGGACGCGCGCGCGGCACACGGTCTAGCTGGGCGGCACGGCTCCTGCTGGTCGGCGGGGCGGTGTGCCTCCTGGCCTCGCCCGCCCTGCCGTACTGGGCCATGCAGGTGCGGGCGCCGCAGTATCCGAAGGGGCTGCATCTGCGCATCTATCCCCATCGCCTTTCGGGCGACGTCCGCGAGATCGACGGCCTGAACCACTACATCGGCATGCGCCCGCTCGTCCAGGGCGCCACGACCGAACGCCGGCTCGCCATCCCAGCGCTCATGTTGATCAGCCTGGGGCTGTTGCTGGCGGCGGCGCTCCCCCGCCGCTGGGCAGTTGCCTTCACGCTTCCCGCCATCCTGTTTCCGCTGCTCTTCGTCGGCGACCTCTATTGGTGGCTCCGCGACTTTGGGCTCAACCTCGACCCCCATGCGCCGCTCAACCGCGCGATCAAGCCCTTCGTGCCCACCCTCCTCGGCCCGGGCCGCGTCGGCCAATTTGCGTCGGTCGCCTGGTTCGCCGGCGGGTTCTACCTCAGCGTCGCCGCCGCGGCCGCTGCGGCGCTGGCCGCCCTGCTGCGGTTCCGCCGCGCGCCGCGCGCTGGCGCGCGGCTCACCGCCGCGATGGGGATAATCCTGCTGCCCGTGGCCTGGCCCGCCGATGCCGCGACGCTGGTCGTGGAACCTTCCGGCGCGCACGAGACCATCGCGTCGGCCCTTGAGGCCGCAGCGCCTGGCGACACCATCGTGGTGCAGGGCGGGGTGCACCGCGGGCCCCTCGTTCTGGAGAAGCCGGTGACGCTCATCGGGGAGCGCGGTCCGGTCATCGACGGCGGCGGCCGCGGCACGGTGGTGCGGGTGGAGGCGCCGGATGCCGTGGTGCGCGGGTTCATCGTCCGCGGAAGCGGCGACCGGCTCTCGACGGACGATGCCGGGATCGTGGTGACCGGTGCGCGGGCTCTGGTCGAAGCGAACAGGATAGAAGGCGTCCTCTTCGGCATCGACGTGCGCCATGCGCCGCACACCATCCTCCGCCGCAATGTGCTGAGCGGGATGAGCCTGCCGGTGGCGCGGCGCGGCGACCTCATCCGCGTCTGGTACAGCGACCACGTCATCATCGAGGACAACGAGCTGACCGGCGGGCGGGACGCGGTGCTCTGGTTCTCTCAGGGCCTGGCGGTGCGCCGCAACGTGGTGCGGCGGGCGCGCTACGGCCTCCACTTCATGTACTGCCACGATTCGCTCGTCGAGGACAACGACGTGTCGGACAGCTCCGTCGGGGCCTACCTCATGTACAGCCAGCGGCTGCGCCTCTGGCGCAACCGCATCACGGGCAACCGGGGACCCAGCGGCTACGGCATCGGGCTGAAGGACATGGACGAGGCGGCCGTGCAGGACAACCTCATCGCGGACAACAGGGTCGGGGTCTTCCTCGACAACGCCGTGGGCGCCCTGGAGGCGAACCTCATCGCCTACAACGATGTCGGCGTCGCGATGCTGCCGTCGGTTCAACAGGTCCGGTTCGCGGGCAACAGCCTGGTGGAGAACGGCGAGCAGGTGGCGATCGAGGGGCTGGGGAGCGCGAGCACGACCACCTGGCGCGGCAACTTCTGGAGCGACTACCGCGGCTATGACGCGGATGGGGACGGCGTCGGGGAGCTCCCGTACCGCTCGGCCCAGCTCTTCGAGCAGCTGGCCGACCGCTATCCCTCCTTGCGGCTCTACGCCGACAGCCCGGCGGCGCGGACGCTGGAGTTCGCAGCCCAGCTCTTCCCGCTCTTCGCCCCGCGGCCGATGCTGGCGGATGAGGCGCCGCGCGTGGCGCCGCTGGTGCCCGCGTGGCTCGCGGCGCGCCAAGGAGCCGGCCCATGACCTCCGCCATCGCCGTCCGACAGCTCGTGAAGCGCTTCGGCAGCCTCGTCGCCGTGGACCATCTCGACTTCTCGGTGGCCCCGCGCGAGACCGTCGTGCTCTGGGGCGCCAATGGGGCGGGGAAGACCACGGTCCTTCGGTGCGTCCTCGGGATCGTGCCGTTTGACGGATCGATCCAGGTGCTGGGGCATGAGGTGTGCGCGCAGGGCAAGGCGGCGCGCGCCAAGCTGGGCTACGTGCCGCAGGAGATCCGGTTCCCAGGCGAGCAGACGGTGTGGGAGACGGTCGCCTTCTATGCCCGGCTGCGGCGGCTCGCTCCCGCCCGCGCCACCGCGCTGCTCGACCAGTGGCAGCTCCTGAGCGCCGCGCGCCAACCGGTGCGGACGCTCTCCGGCGGGATGAAGCAGAAGCTGGCGCTGGTGGTGGCGCTCCTGCCCGACCCGCCGGTGCTGCTGCTCGATGAGCCGACCAGCAACCTCGACGCGGCGTCGCGGCGCGAGTTCTCCGTCCTGCTGGACCAGCTCAAGCGGTCCGGCAAGACGCTGCTCTGCTGCCTGCACCGGGTCGGCGAGGTCTGGAAGCTGGCGGACCGCGTGGTCGTGCTGGAACAGGGGCGCAAGATCAGCGAGGGCCCGCCGCAGCTCGTGGCGGCGTCGCTTTCGGCGCGGACGGTCGTGTGCCTCACCGTCGCCCACGACCGGATGGCGCAGGCGGCCGGGCTCCTGGCTGCGCGCGGGTTCGCCGTCGAGCGCAACGGCATGCAGCTCTGGGTGGGGGTGCCCGAAGGCCGGAAGGTCGAGCCCATCCAGCGGCTCCTGGAGGCCGGGATCCCCCTCCTGGACCTTGAGCTGGGGAATCCCTGATGGATCTCCACATCGTCCGCACCATTCTGCGCCACGAGCTCCGCGAGGCGCAGCGCAACCGGTGGTTCGTGCTGTGCGCGGCGGTCTTCGGGGTGCTGGCGCTTGCGCTGAGCTACCTCGGCCTCTCAGGGCTTGGGACGTTCGGGGTGGCGGGATTCGGCCGCACCGCAGCCAGCCTCCTCCATCTCGTCATGGTCATCGTGCCGCTGATGGGGCTGCTCATGGGGGCGTTGAGCGTCGCGGGGGAGCGCGAGCAGGGCACGCTGCTCACCCTGCTCGCCCAGCCGGTGACGCCGGCCGAGGTGCTGGCGGGCAAATTCGCGGGGAGCGCTGTGGCGCTGGCCGGATCACTCCTCGTCGGCTTTGGCGCAAGCGGGGCGGTGGTCGCCCGCTATGGCGGGATGAGCCACGCGGGAAGCTACGCGGTGCTGGTCATTTTCACCCTCCTCTTGGGGCTGATGCATCTGGCGCTCGGATTCTGCATCTCAGTCGTGACGCGCCGCACGTCAACGGCGCTTGGCCTGGCGCTCGGCTGCTGGCTCGCGATGGTCTTCCTCAGCGACCTCGGGCTCATGGGGACCGCGATGGTCCTGAAACTCGGGCCGGCCGAGCTCCTGTGGGCGTCCCTGGCCAATCCGATTCAGGCCTTCAAGCTCGGCGCCCTCCGGGCCATGCACGGCACCGTCGACGCGCTGGGGCCCTCAGGCCGGTATGCGGCCGACGTGCTCGGCACGCACCTCGCGCCCTTGATGGCGGCGTGGCTCGCGGCCTGGATCCTCGTCCCGATGGGCGTGGCGCTGCGGGTCTTCACGCGGCGGGGAGCGGTCTGATGGGCCGGCTGGCCGCGCCCTGGCTGGCGAGCGGCCTGCTGCTCGCCGGCTGCCAGGAGCGGTCCAGCGCGCGGCCGCCGGCGATCCGCTACGGAGAGGAGCCCTGTGCCCAGTGCCGGATGCTGATCGGGGACGCCCGGTACGCTGCGGCGCTCGTGCCCGCGGCCGGCGAGGCGAAGAAGTTCGACGATATCGGCTGCCTGATCCGCTACCAGGCGCAGCATCCTGAGCCCTCCACGGCGGTCTGGGTCCGCGCGTACCGGGCCGATGAGTGGCTGGCGGCTGAGGAGGCGGCCTTCGTGCACAGCGCGGAGCTGGCCACGCCCATGGGCTCCGGGCTCGTGGCGTTGGCAGCCGATGAGGACGCGGCGCAAGTGGGCCGCGAGATGCGGGGCGAGGTCGTGCGGTTCGAGGAGCTGCCCGCCATCGTCCTGCGTCAATGACGCACAGAATGGAGGAGGGGACATGCGACATCATCAAGTGATCGGGTGGGCGGTGGTCCTTGCCGCAGCCGCCACCTTGGTATCAGATACCAAAGCGGACTCGGTATCTGATACGGGTGGGGGCGGCACGGTGACCGGCACGGTGGCGTTCATGGGGACGCCGCCCGCGGTCCAGCCGATCGAATTCGGGGCGGAGAAGCAGTGCGCGATCGCCCACGGCGACCACCCGCCTCTCAAAGAAGACCTCGTGGTCAATCCCAACGGGACGGTGCGCGACGTCCTCATCTACGTGACGGACGCGGTGCCGGGGGAGTTCGCCGCTCCGGCCGAGCCGCTCGTCTTCGAGCAGCGCGGCTGCGTCTTTGCGCCGCACGTGGGGGCGGTCATGGCCGGCCAGCCGATCGAGGTGCGGAACGACGACCCGGTCCTGCACAACGTCCGCGCCCAGTCGAAGCTCGGCCAGTCGTTCAACATCGCGCAGCCGGTGCAGGGCATGAAGACGACCAAGGTGCTGAAGAAGCCGGAGATCGGCGTCCCGCTCAAGTGCGATGTCCATTTCTGGATGACCGCCTACCTGCATGTGCTGGCGCACCCGTTCTTCGCCGTGACCGGCGAGGACGGCGCCTTCTCCCTCTCCGGCCTCCCGCCGGGGACGTACACCCTGGAGGCGTGGCACAGCGCGCTTGGCACCCAGCGGGCGACGGTGACGGTGCAAGGCGGCGAATCGCAGACGGTGGCGTTCGCGTTTGCAAACCCATGACCGATATCATAGTGGACAGGACGTGGATGGGCTACGCTGTGCCCCACAGATGCCGATGACATCACACGACGAACCTACCGCGTCCCAGGTGCCGGCGCCGATCGCCGAGGAGATTGAGGCCTTCGGCCGGCGGGTCGGCGACTATCTGGATGGGGCCCTGAGCCCGGACGCGTTCAAGCCCTGCCGGCTGCAGCTTGGCATCTACGGGATCCGCGGGCTCAAGGACAAGCAGATGGTCCGGGTGAAGGTCCCGGCCGGCCGGCTCACGTCGGACCAGTTCGAGCGGTTGGCCGAGCTCGCCAGGGACTTCGCCACTGGCCGGGCGCATGTGACGACGCGCCAGGACATCCAGCTGTATGAGGTGCCGATTGCGCGCACCCCCGACCTGCTCCGCCGGCTGGAGGAGGTCGGCCTGACGAGCCGGGAGGCGTGCGGCAACAGCGTGCGCAACGTCACCGCCTGCCCGTTCGCCGGCGTGTGCGCGGACGAGCTGTTCGACGTGACGCCCTACGCGCTGGCGATCACCCGGCACTTCCTGCGCAACCCGCTCTCCCAGTCGCTGCCGCGCAAGTTCAAGATCAGCGTCTCCGGCTGCCGCCATGACTGCGCGATGGCGCCCATCCACGATCTCGGGATCGTGGCCGCCTCGCACGGCGAAAACGGCCACGCCGCCTACGGTTTCACGCTCTACGCCGGCGGCGGGCTGGGGGCGCTGCCGCGCAGCGCGGACGCGCTGGAGCCGTTCACGCCGATCCAGCAGCTGCTGCCGACGAGCGAGGCGATCGTGCGGGTCTTCAACCAGCACGGGGAGCGCAAGAACCGACAGCGGGCGCGGATGAAATTCCTGATCGAGCGCGTCGGCCTGGCCGAGTTCCAGCGGCTGGTCTTCGCCGAACGGGCCGCGCTCCTGAAGGACCTAAGCCGGTTTCCGCCGCTGCCGGAGCCCCAGCCGCTTGAGGCGACCTCGTCCCCCGAGACGCTGCCGCCGGTGGGCATGGCGGCGCTCCGTCGGTGGCTCGCCACCAACGCCCGTCCGCAGCGGCAGGCGGGCTACTGGATCGTGACGGTCCGGCTGCCGCTCGGCGACCTCAACGTCCATCAGATGCGGGAGCTGGCGGAGCTGGCGCGCTGGTGCTCCAGGGGCGAGCTCATCACGACGCAATGGCAGGACCTCTGCCTGCCGTGGGTCGAGTCCGGCCAGCTGGAGCGGCTCTACGACCAGCTCGCGGAGATCGGGCTTGCGCTCCCCGAGGCGGAGCGCATCCAGGACATCACCGCCTGCCCCGGGGCCGATACCTGCCAGATCGGGATCACCTCATCGCGCGGGCTGGCGCGGGCGCTGACCGAGCTGCTCGAGCGGCCGGACTATCGGACCGAGGACCTGGCCGGCATCCGCATCAAGATCTCGGGGTGCCCGAACTCCTGCGGCCAGCACCACATCGCCGACTTGGGGTTTTTTGGAACGGCGGCCAAGGCGGGCGAACGGTTTGTCCCCTGCTATCAGATTCTTCTGGGAGGATCCACCGAGGAGGGAACCGCCTCCTTCGGCCAGCGGTTGGCGAGGGTCCCGGCCCGCCGCGTGCCGCTGGCGGTGAAGGAGATCCTTACGATCTACAAGGGCAAGAGGATCCCCAACGAAAGCTTTCGGGAGTTCATCGCCAGGGTGGGCCTCTCGACCTTGGAGGAGGCGGTCCGCCCCTTCACCGACTTGACGCCGCAGGCGGTATCGGAAGATCTTTTCACCGATTGGGGCGCCGCCCAGCCCTTTGCCCTGGAGGCCGGCAAGGGGGAGTGCGCCGAATAAAAGGCCCGCCGGTAATCGGCGGGGGTGTTGAGATTCCGGAAGCTTAGACCCCCTTTCACGGAAACGACCCGGGCGCGCACCTTGGGGATCAGGCCCGCCAGATCCCATTGGCGCCGGCGCAGTTTTTCTTCGATCGCCGTAAGGCAGGAGCGGGCGTAAGCGGCATGAAGGGGCTGCAAGCCCTTGGCTGTTTTCGGAATGACCAGGTCCACCCCATCCAGCTCGCCCACCAGGAAACGGACGAGCCCCAGATCCAGGAAGGGGGCGTCGCAGCTTGTGACAAAGCAGCGTTCGTGCTTGGCGGCGCGAAGCCCGGTGTAGAGCCCTCCCAAGGCGTGGGCGTTGGGGATCAGATCCTCCACCACGCGCGCCGCGAGATTCCGGAAACGCCGGCGGTCCTTCACCGCCACGATCACCTCGTCCGCCACACCCAAGAAGCTCTTTACGATCTGCTTAAGAAGGGTGGTATCGCCCCACGGCAGGAAGGCCTTGTCCCGCCCCATCCGGCGGCTCTCGCCGCCGGCCAGGATCACAGCGGTAAAACCGGTTTCTTCCAAATGGGGGCCTCCTCCTTGATCCTTTCGATCAGAAACCGGCAGGCCTCGAACGCCTCTTCCCGGTGCGCGGCCTGCACCCCGATGGCGACGGCCGCCTCGCCCACCGCCACAGGGCCTACCCGGTGAAGAAGGAAAACCCGATGAAGGCCCCAGCGCCGCGCCGCTTCCTGAACCCAGCGTTTGATCAGCCGATCGGCCATCGGTTCGTAGGCCTCATAATTCAGATGGGTAATCGGCCGGCCATCCTCTTCGCCTCGGACAACCCCCAGAAACTCCACCGAGGCTCCATCCTTGGCGTCGAGGCATCCCCGGTGCCAGGCCGAGGGATCGATCGGGTCGCGCGTCAGAAACATCTTACCCTCCGGAAACCGGCGGGATGAGGGCCGCCTCATCACCGTCGGCAAGCCGGGTATCGAGCTGGGCGTACTCCCAGTTGACCGCCAGGCGGGAGAGGTCCAGCCAAGGCCCCGCGGCGGGATGGCGCTCCTTCATGAGGTCCACCAGCTCGCGCGCCGTGGAGTCCTGGGGCAGTGAAAGGGTAAGCTCCGAGAGCCCCACGCGGTCCGCCAACTGGGCGAAAACGAGCACCTTAACGGTCATGGTTGGCTGCAAAATCGGCAATTCGTTCAAGCTCCTTCGGAAGCAGCCCGGCCGGGTCCACGCCGACCAAGGCAAGACCTCGGCCAATCGTGAGACGCCTTCCCTTCTTGGGCTCAAGCCGAATGGCCGGACGTCCCAATTCTTTCTTGAAACCCTCCACGAGAATCAGATCCACGCGCCCCTTCATGAGGGTGACGGCCCGCGCCAAGGGGATCTCCTCGGAAGTCTGAAAGACCCAGGCCGCCTGCCTGGGCGAGATCACGGCCACCACCCCGGCGCCGGCCCGGGTGTGGCGCCAGCTGTCCTTGCCGGGGTGATCCATCTCAAAACCGTGGTGCGCGTGCTTGACGGTGCCGACCCGCAGGCCTTTGGAACGCAAGCGGGGGATCAGCTTCTCGATCAAGGTGGTCTTGCCGGAGCCGGAGGAGCCGGCCACGCGCACCACGCAAGGCTTAGCCATTGAATAAAAGAACCTCCACGGTTTTTCCTGCCGGAATGAAGGGGCAATCCTCCGGCGCCACCACAAAGGCATTGGCCTGGGCGAGGGCCTGCATCATGGCGGAGCCCTGCTTCTCGGTGGGGGCCGCTTCCAGGAAGCCGTCGCTTCCGGCCGACACCCGGGCCGTCAGGAAATGTCTTCGGTCATCCTTCTTGTGAAGATCCTGGGTCAGGCGCGCCTTGGCGTATCTGGGCTTCGCCCGCGGTTTTCCTTCCAGCCGGCGGATGAGCGGCTCAATAAAGATGAGGAAGCCCACCACGCACGAGATGGGGTTTCCGGGAAGCCCAAAGATCCACGTGGGGCCCAGGCGCCCGCACAAGAGGGGCTTGCCTGGCTTCATCGCCACCTGCCAGAAGAGGGTTTCCATTCCGAGCTCCCGCAAGACCTGTTTCACATGGTCATGGGAGCCCACCGAAACCCCGCCGGAAACCAGCAAGAGATCTCTTCCCAATCCCGTCCGAATTTGTTTGGTGATGGCGGCGGGATCGTCGGGGACAACCCCCAAGTCATCGCAGGTACTGCCCCCTGCTCTAAGCAGGCTTTTCAGGGTAATCCGGTTGCTGTCGTAAATTTGTCCCGGCCTGAGGGGAGCGCCTGGGGCGGCCAGCTCGCTCCCTGTGGCCAAGAGACTCACCCTGGCGCGCCGATGGACCGGCACCTCCCGGATCCCCGCCGAGGCCAGAAGGGCCAGGCGCTGGGGGTTGAGCCTTAGGCCCGGCTCAAGGAGCACCTGGCCGCGGCGCACATCCTCTCCTTGACGGCGCACATGCCTGCCGGGGTCAACCGGCCCGCGGATCTCCACCGCGCCGTCGCGCAGCCGCCCATCCTCCAGCATCAGGACCGAGTCGGCGCCCGGCGGAAGCGGCGCGCCGGTCATGATCTTGACCGCCGTCCCTGGGGCCACCGGTTTGTCTTGCCAGCCGCCCGCGGCCACCTCGCCCGCCACCGGCAGCTTCACCGGGCGCTCGGCCCTGGCCGTTTGGGTCTCGCCGGCACGCAGGGCGTAGCCGTCCATCGCCGAGTTGTCAAAGGGAGGCAGGTCGATGGGCGCGGTGATGGGCTTGGCCAAGACAAAACCTTCCGCCGCCTCCAAGGGCAGAGGCTCGGCGGCCAGCGGTTCAATCCGCTCTTCGATCCTTCGCCAGGCCTCTTCCACGGAGATCACGCGAACACCGCCTTGATTGCCGCGACCGCTAAGACGACCGCCAGCAGCCGGCGCAGGGCCGCTCCTGAAAAGCGCCGCGCTCCCAGGCGGGAACCGAGAAGACCGCCCGCGCACGCCACAACCGTAAGCCCAAGCCATGGCCCAGCCAGAGACAGCCCCTGCGCCGAGCGCCCCATCAACCCAGCCACGGAGTTGACCAGGATGAAGAAGGCGGAGGTCGCGGAGGCCTGCTTGGGGCTGGCCCATTTCTTAAAGAGAAGCAGGGGAGACAAGAAGATCCCTCCGCCAATCCCAACCATCCCTGACAAGAACCCCACCCCGGCACCTGAAGGAAGCGCCACCGCGAGGGACGGCGCTGCCTGGGCCGTTGATTCCGGAAGTTTGATCCACAGCCGCCAGGCGGCCGCCGCAAGAACCCCGGCCAAAAGCCACTCGTAGGCCCCCGGCGATATCCGGAGCCATCCGCCCATCCAAGCGGCAGGAACCGAGGCCGCGGCAAACGGCCAGGTGAGCCGCAGGGAGAGATGGCCTGCCCTGGTGAAATGAAAGAGGGCGATCCCGGAGACAAGGCAGTTCAGCACCAGGGCGCTGGCCGCCATCGCGGCAGGGGGAAGCGACATCCAAGAAAGAACAGCCAGGTATCCGCTTGCCCCGCCGTGGCCCACCGCCGAATAGAGGAAGGCCACGAAAAAGATGCCGGGTAAAACCGCCCAGGGAAAACTACTGTCCATCGTGGGATTTCCCTTCCACCATCTGGAGGGCGTGCGGCAAGAGGGGCAGGAGAACCTTCAGGCACTCCCGAACCCCTCGTGGAGAGCCGGGGAGATTGACGATGAGCGTCTTTCCGCGCTGGCCGGCCGCGGCCCTGGAAAGCCAGGCCTTGGGGTTTCGCCTGGCCGTCTCCACCCGCATCGCCTCGGGCAGGCCGGGGATCGGCCGGTTCACCACCGCCCAAGTGGCTTCGGGGGTGACGTCCCGGGGCCCGAGGCCGGTGCCGCCGGTCGTCACCACCAGCGCCAGTTTCAGGCGGTCGGAAAAATCAATGAGGCACTTTTCAATCCTTCGGCGCTCATCGGGGATGAGGGCCGTTTGAGCAACGGCGAATCCCGCCTTCTCCAAAATCTTCTGGATGAGCCCGGTGGCGGTATCGGCCCGTTTTCCCAGGGAGCGGCTGTCGCTGACCGTGACGATTCCCGCCACTAAACCGTCGGCGGGCAGGCCCGCTTGCCTCATCCGCGCCTCCAAGTTCCGCTCTTTCCGCCGGATTTGCTCGTAAGAAGCAACCGGCGGATCACGATGCCGCGCTCTAAGCCCTTCAGCATGTCGTAGACCGTCAAGGCAGCCACCGCCGCGGCGGTCATCGCCTCCATCTCCGGCCCGGTGGGGGCCGTGGTGATGACCTCGGATTCGATCACCACCGCCCGCGAGGTAAGATTGCAGCGCACCTGAATTTGACTGACAGGAATCGGGTGGCACAGCGGGATAAGGTGGGCTGTCTGTTTGGCCGCCAGGATTCCGGCGGCCTGCGCCGCGGGGATCACCTCCCCCTTGGGAACCCTTCCGGCCCGCAGGGCTTTCAAGGTCGCGGGTTTCATGACGAGCTCACAGCGGGCCGCCGCCTTCCGGACGGTCGCCGGCTTGGCGCTCACATCGGCCATCCGAATCTGGCCGCGCATCCCCTACCCTCCCACTCCCGCCATGCACAGCCGCGCGGATCCGGTCTCGCGCCGAAACATCCCGTGCATTTCAGGTTTTGCCGCCACGGCCCGAAGGATTTGTTTGGCCAGCCGCGCCGCGTCGACCTTGGGCCGCAGCGCCTCTTTAAGATCAACGGCGGAATCGTCGTCCAGGCAGGGCCTCAACTGGCCGGAAGCGGTCAGCCGCAGGCGGTTGCATCCGGCGCAGAAGGCCTGGGTCACCGCGCCGATCACCCCGACAGTCCCCTTCGCCCCGGCCCATCGAAACGTTCGGGCAGGGCCGCAGCCGGCCGCGGGCTCGGCCGGCTCAAGCGGTCCCAGGGCCGTCAGGCGCTCCAGGATCTCCCGGGAGCTGACCAGACGCTCTCGGGTGAAGTATTCACCGATGGGCATCAGCTCGATGAAGCGGACATGCAGGGGCCGCTCCCAGGCCAGGCGGGCCATGGGGACGATCTCATCGTCGTTTACCCCGCGCATGACCACGACGTTGATCTTGACCGGGGCAAGCCCCGCCTCCAAAGCGGCCTCGATTCCGGCTAAGACATCGTCGATCTTCCCGAAGCGGGTGACCGCGGCGAAGCGCTGGGGGTCCAGGGTGTCCAGGCTGACGTTGACCCGTTTTAATCCCGCGCGGGCCAACACGCCGGCCTGCCGCGCGAGGAGAACGCCGTTGGTGGTCAGGGCCAGGTCCCTCAAGCCGGGCACCTGGGCCAATCCGGCAACCAGATCGGTGAGCCCTGGCCGAAGAAGGGGCTCCCCTCCGGTCAAACGCACCCGGGTCAACCCCAGCTCGGCCCCCGCCCGGACCACCTCAAGGATCTCTTCAAAACGGAGGATCTCCTGGCGGGGCAGCCAGGAAACGGGTTCTCGCGGCAGGCAATAAACGCAGCGAAGGTTACAGCGGTCGGTGACCGAGATCCGAAGATACTCGATCCGCCGGCCGAAGGAATCCAAAAGCGGCTTCATTCTTCTCCTTTCCAAGCACGAGGAGGCCGAATCGTTTCCTCATCGGCCCGTCCGCCAACGATCTGTGGCGGAAGGGGCCCCTGCGCCGTGCCGGCCAAGACTTTTTTGGCGGGGTTAGGCCCAGAGGCTCGGAGATATCCTAACGATCAAGCCAAATGGTACGTCAAGCGAAAGGAAGAGACTATGACCCAGATCATATTATCCGGATGGCGGCGGGCTGGTTCACCGCCTCGCACGCCTTCACGCAAATCCCGCAGCCGTCGCAGGCCGAGGCAACGATGACCGGCCGGCGGCTATCCAGAAGGATTGCCTTTTCCCGCAGGGGACAACGCAGATGGCAAAGCTGACAATCCACCCCTGACCAGGCCAGGCAGCGCGCGACATCCAAGACCGCCAGCCGTTGACCGGTTTTGGGGCCGGCCGGATCTGAAAAAAGGCCTCTCACGCCGGCCGCCAGCTCCTGGGGTGCCCGCCGCAGAAAGGTCCGGCGGTCCATTCCCGCGCCTGATTTGTCCCGCGCAGTTTTCGCCAAGGCCAGAAGCTCTTCCTGGGTCCAATGCTCGCGTCCTGTGACCACCTCAGAGAGCCCGTTCAGCTTTCGGTGTCCGGCCTCGCCGGGCGCGGTGGGCCAGCCGCGCCGCTTCATTCGGGCAGCCATCCACAGGTCCCACAGCAGCCGGAACCTCTCCCGGATCAGCTCATCCTCCATGGGGCTTTCCCCGCCGATGGTTCGCCGGCGGTCATAGGCGAAGGCGGGGTCGAGCATGTCGTCGGCGCGCATCAGCTCCTTCCTAAGGAAGGTCATAAGCCCCGGGCGGTCCAGGAAGCGTTCCGGCGGCAGCCCGACAAGAAGAAGCGCCGCGGACCCTTTTGAAACGAAGAGCTCGCAGTCCTCGGCCTTGCGGCTCTCGGAGCTTCGCACCGATACCCGCCGGAGGCGCCCGTCAAGTCCGGGGAATTCCCGGAGGCGCCCCGTGAAGAGCTCTTCCAGACCCATCCCCCGGAAGGTTTGGGCCGCGAGATCCGTGAAGGCTTCTTCCCGGCCTTCTTTTCTCTCATAGATCAAATCCCGCTTCTCATGAAAATCTTTGAGGGGCGCGGGGTTGCCCGAGGCCTCCTGATCCTTCAAGACCAGGAAAACGGCCTCCTCCATCAGCTCCGGATCCATGTGGAGCTCCGGCATCATCCCGATTTCTCCTGGTCATTTGAGCAGGCCGCGCAGCCGGGCGTTTCCTCCTGCGGGAGCCTTAACGGCAGATCGTGCGACCCGGTGGACACTCCCATCCGCGCGCACTCCCCAACGAGCCACGCGAGGGTCAGGTTGGCTGTCAGCTCCAGAAGGCTTCCCTCCGCCGCCCGGGAGAGCCGCGAGGCAAAGGCGCTCCCCCAGCGGCCCAGATGATCGGCCAGGAACTGCCGGGCCGCTTCACGGCTAAGCTGGGCGCGCTCCTCTTGGCCCTCGTCCAAGGCCAGGGCCTCCTTATAAAGGAGAAAGGCCATGAACTCGCATTCGGCCGCGATGTGGTCGGCCCGCTCGTGGGAGAGCCTCGAGACCTGCAGACCGAAGGCCTGGTAGAAGGCGCAGATGTCCCCCAGCTCCTGCGGCTGGCGGTGGCTGTGGGGCTGGCCGTACTCCAGCTCATACGGAGGGGCCGCCGAATGGACCGAGTGCCCGAAAACCCTCTCGTGCTGGGCGGTCCACTCTTCGAGGGAAGCCGCCCGAAGCGCCTCGATCAGGCGGCGGGCGGCGCCGGCGAGGCCGGCCTGGAAAAACTCCGCCACCTCGGCCAGCTTTCGGGGTTCGTCTCCGGCAAGCCACCGGGCCGTTTCCTCGTCCGGGTGGCGCAGGAGGAGAGCCAGCGCCTGGTAAACGGCGCTCCTGGCCAACAGGATCGAAAGAGCTTCAGATGGAATTTTGGTGGCTGTTGGGGCGGACATGGAAGGGCTCCTCCACCTGGGTGCGGACCAGCTCTTGGCCGCCTTCACCGTAGCCGATCACCGTGTCGTTGTAGAGGCTGAAGGGTTTTCCGTGAATGACCGTCTCATAAACCTTGGGACCCTCCTGGATCTCGTAGCGGAAGATGATCCGGTTGGTCCTCCGGAAAAGCTGAAGCACTGCCAGAAGCTCCCGGCTGGGGGCGCGATAGCTTTCGATCGCGGCGTCCACCCCGGGGCCGAACATCTGCTTCAAATAGCCGCGGGGCACCCAGCGCGGCGGGATGTAGTAGCCGTTGGGAGCAGTGCCAAACTGCGGGTACAGCGGCAGGGCGACCTTGGCCACCTTGACCAGGTAGTAGATTGGGTTGTAGCGGTCCTCGGCCCAGCCTCCATCCTGGTCAAGCCGGACCAGCCCCTGCAGGCGGATCTGCCCGATGCAGGAGGCCATGCAACGGGTCTCCATGGGCACCCCGCCCGTCTCCGGGTCCTTGCCCTCGACGCGGGGGTAGCAGGCAATGCACTTTTCGCTCACGCGGGTGCTGGCGCGGTACATCGCCTTCTTGTAGGGACAGGCCTCCACGCACTTGCGGTAGCCGCGGCAGCGCTCTTGGTCGATCAGGACGATGCCGTCCTCGGGCCGCTTGTAGATCGCCTGGCGCGGGCAGGCGGCCAGGCACCCGGGGTAGGTGCAGTGGTTGCACAGCCGGGCCAGATAAAAGAACCAGGTCTTGTGCTCCGGCAGTGAAACCCCTTCCTTGTGGAACTCCATCGGCTTGCCCGGTTCTCCCACCGGGGTATCCTCGTAAATATTGGGGAAACGCCACTCCTCATCGGTAGGCAGGTACCCCAAGACCCTCTGGGGCTGCGGCCCCACACGACGCTCGGCCGCCTCGAAGATCGTCTTGCCCTGGTAGACGCCATTTTCCCAGCGCTGGGTCTCGCCGCTGGCCTCCTCCAGCATCTTCAGGATCTTCACGTCCCAGAACTGGGGATAGCCGCCGTAGGGTTTGGTCTCGACGTTGTTCCACCACATGTACTCCTGTCCCTTGGAAAAGGTCCAGGTGGACTTGCAGGCCATCGTGCAGGTCTGACAGCCGATGCAGCGGTTCAAATTGAAGACAAAGGCGAACTGCCGCTTGGGGAAGGCCGCCTCGTAGGGGTACGACATCCGGCGGCCAAGCTGCCAGTTAAAGACCTTGGGCATGACAAACCTCCTGAATGACGGCATCCACATACGCATCCCCCTTTTGCCTCCAGACCAGATGCGGCCCGCGGTAGAAGGGGTTCCTGAACATGGCGCGCAGCTTCTCCCGCGGCCAGCCGGAGCGCAGGAATTCCTCCGCGAAGGTGACGGCCATCTCCTTGAGGGAGGCCTCGTCCGGCGCCGGGAGCACGATGCCGGTCAGCTCCATCGGGTCGTCCGGCTCCGGTTCCTTCAGCGGGATGGCCATCACACCTCCAGGAATTTCCCCTCGAAGTACCGGCGCATGGTCTCATTTTCGTTGGAGGGGGTGTAGCCGGTCGCCGCCGGCTGCCAGATTCCCTGGCCGCCCAAACCGCCATCCTCGGCCTTGACGACCCGCACCAGGGTCTCCTTGGGAACGGTGTTCACCGCGTGGTTATCCGCCTCGCCGCCAAAGAGGAAGGACATGAAGACCTTCGCCTTGTGGAAGAGGGTGTCGGTCTGGTGCATCGGCATGTGCCAGTTGCGGGTCACCGACTGCTGGGAGCCGTAGCGGAAGTTGGCCTGGTAGCCGGTGTCGGCCGAGAGGGCGCGCCCATCCCTGCGCGTCTCGTGGGCCCGGACCGAGCGCTCGGTGGCGATGTAGGTGCCGTGCTTCATCATCACCACGTTGTACGGGTAGGCCGGGTTGTACCGGGCCCGCAGCATCAGCCGCGCCACCTTGTAGAAGGGGTCGCTGGGCTTGGCCCCGAGGTAGGGGCGGTCGGCCGGGTTGGCATCCACGTAGACGTAGTCGCCGTCGTTCAGCCCAAGGTCCTTGGCCGCTTCGGGGTTGATGTGGATCTGGTGCTCGCCCACGCCGGGGGCGCGCTTGTCCATCCGGTAAGGGTCGCCGAAGTTGGAATCCCAGATCTCGTGCCAGTCCACATTGCTCCAGAGGGAGTGCACCCGGTGCCGGCTCTTGGGGGTCAGGCAGTAGAACTTGAAGCCCTTCTCCCAAAGGAAGTTTTTGCTCTGCTTGACCTCGCCCCAGGGTTTCTTGACGTTGCGCACCGTCCGATCGTCCCAATGCTCGGCCGTCAGCGGGATCCCGTAGTCGCTGGGGCGGACGTAGGGGTTGCTGGAAACGATGACGTTGGGCAGGTAGGGGGTCGCCTCCGTCCCTTCCCGGTGGACAATGAAGTTTTCGCCGTACTCGATCGCCTCCGGCACATCCGAGTAGGCCGCGAGGCGTCCGCAGTCGGTGTAAAAGGGGAGGTCTTCATGGATTTGCTCCCAGAAGACCACCCGGGGGTACGTCCGAAAAAGCATCAGGGCCCCGCCGGGCGGGCCGTATCGGCCGGCCATGATGTCGGAAAGCTTGTAGCCGCGGGTGGTGGTGCAGGCGTCCAGGAGGCGCTGGATGTAAACCTCGCGCTTGCCCTCCAGGGCAAAACGCCAGTAGTCCAGGATGCGGGCGTCCCCGGTGGTCTTGGCCAGGGCCTCGGCGATGCCGGCCAAAATCATCAGGTCGTCGCGGCTGTCAAAGATCGGCGGGATGCCCCCCTTCCAGATCTGGAGGAAGGGATTGGAGCAGGAGGCCGTCACCTCCAGCCCCTCGGACTCGAGCCAGCTGTTGGCCGGCAGGGCGATGTCCGAGTATTCGATCGTGGCCGTCATCTGGATGTCCACCGAGAGGATCATCTCGACGTTGGGGTTGACGTTCTTGAGCATCTCGTAGGCCCACTTGGCGTTGTTGAGGAGGTTGACGTTGGTGAAGAGCATCGCCTTCGTGGGGGTGGGCATGTGGCTTTTTCCGGTGAAGACCTTGCGCCCGGCCTGGGGGGTCTCCACGATGAGCGGCTTGTCCCCGTGGTTCCAGTAGGCCGGCTCCTCATCCATGAAATGGGCGTGGGCGTGAATCTCCTTGCCGTCGACCGAGGGATCGAGGGTCGGATGGAAGGGGTCCTCGGCCACCCATCCCTTGAACCCGGGACCCGTCCAGGGAGAGCCCTGGAAGAGAGCCGCCTTGTAGTTTCCGGCCCAGGAGTAGCAGCCAGCCCCCGGCTTTCCGATGTTGCCGGTCAGCATGAGCGGCAGGTAGGCCGCCCGGTTGGCCTCGGTCGCGTGAAAGTAATGGTTGATTCCCTCCCCCTGGTGGATCGCCACCGGCTTGAGGGTGGCCATCTCCTTGGCCAGCTTCTCGATCTTTTCCTTGGGGGCCTGGGTGATCTCGGCCACGGAATCCAGGTCGTAATCCTTCAGATGAATCTTGTAGAGGGTGAACAGGGTCATCACCTCGACGGTTTGGCCCTGGGTCGTCTTCACCTGGAAGGTCCCCTCCAGGGAGGGCTTCACCCCTCTTTGCGCCAGGCGCCGGCCCACCTCGTCGCGCGTGACGGCGGCCGGGGCGTTCGCCGCCTCGTCCCAGACCACAAAGTCTCCGAGCTTCTGGTACTGCGGTTCGGTCAGCCCCTGGATCTTGAAGCTGGCTCCCTCCTTGGAGAGCTGTCCCCGGTAGCCCGGGAAAATCTCATGGGCCCGAAGGCGCTTCAGGTTGTCGGTCCGGATGAGCAGGGGGAAATCGGTGTAGCCGGTCACAAACTCCCGGTCGTACCAGCCGTTGTCGATCAGGATCCGAGTGATCCCCAAAAAGAGGGCCGCGTCGGTCTGGGGGCGGATCGGGATCCAGTCGTCCGACTTGGAGGCCGGCGGGCTGTATTCGGGCGAGATCGTCACCACCCGCCCGCCCCGCTCCATGCACTCGATGAACCAGTGGGAGTCGGTCATCTTGTTCTCGCAGAGATTCTTGCCGTCCTGGATGATCAGCTTGGAGAAACGCAGGTCGTTGAAATCGCAGTCGGCGTTCTGCAGGCCGTGCACCCAGGGGTGGCCAGGCGCCTGGTCCCCATGCCAGGTGTAGTTGGACCAGGCCCTGCCGGCCAAGGAATCCTCCGGCTTGACCCCGCGCAGGTGAACGTCCAGCAGGGCCATGGTGTTGGCCAGCCGGTACATCCCGTACTTGCCGAAAACCCCCAGCAGGCCCATCCCGCCGCGGAACTTGAGCGTCCGGGTGCCGGCGCCCCGCATCGCCTCGATCATCTCCTCGGGATATCCCTGCGAGCGCAGGAGCTTTTTCCCCTCCTCGCCGGAGTAGCGCTTGGCGATGGCCGCCAGGGCCCGGGCCACGTAGCCGTTCACCTCGTCCCAGGAGATTTTTTCAAAGCTGTCCAAACCCCGGGAGTCGAACTTGTATTTGGCCTTATGGGCGGGGGTCAGCTCCGGGAAGCCATCGTCGGCCCACTGCCTCCAGCCCTTGCGGACGATGGGATGCTTCAACCGGTAGGGCCCGTACATCAGGCGGTGGAAGGTGAAGCCCTTGGCGCACTGGCGCGGGTTCCAGTTGGGGGTGGCGTGGTTGCCGTAAAGGTCGGCGTAGCTGGCGTAATCGTACTGGGAGCCCAGCCGCACCACGATGCCGTTGCGGACGTAGGCCAGAACCCGGCAGGCGTGCGTGTCGTTGGGCGAGCAGACCCATGAGAAGGTGCTGTCATACCGGTACTGATCGCGGTAAAGCTTCTCCCAATCCCGCGAGGGGTAATGGGCCAGGGGATTCTCCACGTCGGCCACCGGCTCCAGGGCCCAGAGCTTGAGCTCCCGGGACGCCAGATAGGCGGCGGCTCCGGTCGCGCCGGCGAGCTTGATGAATTGACGGCGGGTAAGGATCATCTCTTCAGGGCTCCAGTTGAAGCTCGTTCCAGATCGAGACGTTCTTCTGCCCGTTGCGGTCCTGGTGGGCGCCGTCAAAGATGGCGAAGGCCGCCGAGGCCGTCGCGCCGGGCGCCAGGGGAAGATCCTCCTGGTTCCGGGAAATGGGCCTTAAGAAAACCAGCCGCCAGCGCCCATCCTGCCAAAGGCCGCGGGCCTGAACCTGCTGGAGCCGGGCCTCCCGCGAGGTGAGGGTGCCCGGACCCTTGGCGTTGGCCTCCTCGGCGGCCTGGGGCGTTTCCGGCAAGGCCTTCCAGTTCCAGATCCAGACAGGCGCCTGCCGATCTCCCATGCCGAAGAAGGGGGGGTCGGCTGCCGCCGACAGCTGGATCGCCGCTCCATCCGAAAAGGACTGCGGCGTCAGGGTGGAGTTGTCCCGGGCGGCGTCGCTCCACGTCAGGTGAAAGGCGAGCGCCTCGCCGTTGTGCAGGCAGCGCACCTCCACCGATTCGATCCGGTCGTCCCTCCACCACAAAGGGGTCAGGTTCACCGCCGCCGGCTTGATCCTCTTCCACGCGGGCGCCATCGGATCCAGGGGGATCTCCCCCTTCAGGCGGGAGGCCCGGATCGTCCGCCGCGCCAGGCGCGCCCTCTCCTCCGCCCCCGGCGGCGCCAGCGACTGCACGAAATGGACCAGATCCCAAACCTGCTCGTCCGTGTAGGCGCCGGCGTAACTGGGCATGGGAGAGCCGGGAAGGCCCGCGATGATCCGGCGGTAAAGATCGGCGCTTTGGGAAGACCCCTTGAAGATGCCGGCGGTGAGGTTGCGCGGGCGGATGGGGAAGCCCTGATTGTCCTGCATCACCTGCTGGCCGTCCCCTTTGCCTTGCAGGCCGTGGCAGGAGGCGCATCCCTGGGAAAAGAGGGCTCGGCCGCGGCCGGCGCTCTTGGCGTTCGACGGGGTTTCCCGCGGCACGGGCACGATGGAGGCCGGGTCGGAGGGGGCCGGGGAGCCGGTGAGCTTGCGCACGTACCCCACGAGGGCCCAGCGCTCTTTCTCGGTCAGGGCCTCCCAGGAAGGCATCGCCGAACCGGGCATGCCGCGCGTGATGGCGAGGAACAAATCCTCGTCGGCCGCCTCCATGGTGCTGGTCGAGACCAACCGAAATTCGTTTCGGGTGAAATCGCGCGGCTTGGGGTACAGAAGATAGGCCGCCGGGCCGTCCCCGGCGCCGGTCAACCCGTGGCAGAGGGCGCACTGTTTCTCGTAGAGCTGTTGGCCTTCGGCTAAAAGCCCCGGCGCAGCTGCCGGCCGATCCTCTCCGGCCGCCGGCAGGGCCGCCGCGAGAATCATTCCAAGGAGCCCTAGGGTGAGTACCTTAGGAAGACTTGGTGGTGTCGCCGACATCATCCTTGATTTGCTTGAGCCCCTTCTTGAATTCGGAAAAGGACTTTCCGATCGAACGGGCGATCTCCGGCAGCCTCTTTGCCCCGAACAGAAGCAGCACGATGAACAGGATGAGCACCAGTTCCGGAATTCCGATGTTCTGAATGAACGCGAGCATTTCTCATCACCTCCTTCAAATGGCCTTCAGATGCTTGGGGTATGCGTATTGTGCCCCGCCGGGTTTCTCTCGTTGTATGACGCAGATCATCTTTTCGTGGAAAGAAATATCTACAATTAAACCGATCCCATGCTGCGCCTCCACTCCAAGGGCTGTGAATATGCCATCCGGGCGCTGATCCACCTGGTTCGGCGACAATCATCCCGGAAGCTGCCGGTTTCCTTTGGGAAGCTCTGCCATAAAACCAAGACGCCGGAACCCTCCACCCGGAAGGTGTTCCAGCGAATGGTGCGAAAGGGTCTGCTGACCGCCGTGCCGGGACGGGGGGGCGGCTACCGGCTGGGCCTGCCGCCGGATAAGATCAGCGTCTTGAGCATCATTCAAACCGTGGACGGTCCCAAGGCATTGGGCGGCTGCGTTCTGGGCCTGCCTGCCTGCGGCGGCCGCCGCCCCTGCCCCCTGCACCCGACCTGGAAGAAGACCAAACAAGAACTGACGCGGGAGTTAAGATCTCACACGCTTCTGGATTTGGCCAAAAGGAACGGAAGAGGAAGTTCTAAAGGCGGTATTCGGTGCGGACCATGGACGGATGCTGGAAGAGCCCCAGGCCCAAGGTGAGCGTGGTCCAGGCCGCCATCGGCACGGCCAGCCACCCCCTCACCCTCTGCGGCATCGGAATCGGGCCGAATTCCCGCCGGATGGCCGAAAGGAGCTCCCGGGCCCTCTGCCTGGCAACCCGCGTGGGGCCCATCCAGACCGCCGGGCCCAGGGCCGGAAAGCTCTCCAGGATGTCCCTCCGGTAGCGCTCGGCCACCTCCCTAAGCCGCGCGTTGGAGCTGTCCTTCAGCCGGTGGTAGCCGAGGCGCCACGTTTCGATGGCCCGGACAATGGAGGGGCCCAGGCGATGGAAGTCCTGGCGGAAGCAGTCCCGCTGGATCGCCTGGACCTGGGGCGCCGTCATCGTGGGGTGATCCACCACATTGTAGAATCCGGTGCAGCGGCGGAAGAAGGCATCCCGGTCCTTCACGAATTTTTTGCGCAGGCGCCCCTGGGCGGTGATCCTCTCGTAAAAGGGGGTGCCCGGAACCGGCCCGTAGATGAGGAACTGCGCCAGGGTGGGCTCGAGGGCGAGCAGCTGGTCCAGCTCCTCTTGGATGATCTGGGGCGTCTGGTAGTCGAACCCCACGATCATCGACGCCAGCACGATGATCCCGTGGGCGCGCAGATCGGCGATCAGCTCGTCGATGGGCCGGCCCTGCTGTTTGGCGAAGTTGGAGCGCCTTCCCTCGTAGCCCATCCAGACCCCGGAGATCCCCATCTCCAGAAGCTCGGTGAGCGAATATTGGGAGAGGGCCTTGACGCTCGAGAAGACGAACATCGGATAGTCCGCCTTCGCCTGCCGCACGCAGTCCAGAAACTCCGTCGAGCGCCGCTTGTTGAGGAGGAAATCCTCGTCCAGGACGGTGAATTTGATGGAGGGCTTCCGAGCCCGGTAGTCCCGCAGGACCTTGAAGATGTCCCTTCCCTCGGGCAGCAGCCGGACGTGCTTGCGCTTGAAGAAGTGGGAGGTGCAGCAGAAATCACAGCCGTTGGGGCAGCCCAGCCCCGCGAAGATCATTCCGTTGTCGCCGATCGAGGTTGAAAAAACCTTCAGCCCATTGACGATCAGGGGGTGGTCGTAGGGCATGGCCTTCTCCGGCTCCCCCATCAGCCGGCGCAGGAAGCCCACCCCCTCCTCCCGGCAGATGTAATCCCCGTAGGGCGCAAGCTCCTCGTCCGGAAGGATCGTCCCATAGCCGCCCAGGATGATCTTGGATTGCGGCGAGTGCTTCCGGATCAGCTCCACCACCCGCTTCATCCGGTGAAAGACCGCCAGCAAAAAGGAGACGCCCACGTGGGAATAGCCGCGCTTAAGCTCCCGGATCAGCTCCCGCTCGGTGGGGTACTGGAGGACGACGGTGGGTATCTCCAGGTTGTGCGCGATGTACTCGAGGGAGAAATGGACCTGGTACGAGCGGGGGCTGAAACAGCCCTGCGCCCGGGTGATCTGCTCGTGCGCGAGCTCGTAGCCGACCGAGATGCCGTCGCCGTAGCGCCGGCCCAGGGGCCGGCAGACGCTGGTCAGCAGAAGCCGCCGGGGTAGAACTCCGTTGGGATGGGAAATCATCGGGCTAGGTTATCATCCCCGCCGCCAGAATCTGTATGACGCCGGTCAGCTTTAAGAGCCGGCTTCAAAACCGGCTCTAAAAGGTCTGGCCGAGGAAGAGGTAGGCCGAGTCTTGGTCGTCCTCGGTGAAGCCGTAGGCCAGGTAGAGGGGGCCCAGGAAGGTGTCGAGCCCCAGGAAGGTGCTGCCGGCCCAGCGGAGAGAGTTCAGGTGGATCTGGCTTCGGTCGTTCCAGGTGTTGCCGGCCTCCAGGGAGCCGCCCAGATAGAGCGGTATCTCATAGGACGACACCCTGGGTTTGAAAAACTGGCGATAGTAGACGAGCCTTCCCAGCCCCACGTGCTGTCCGGAAAGCTGGCCCTGGTCCAGGCCCGAAAGAGACAAGAAGCCTCCCAGCGAGAAGCGGTCCTCGACCTGGGAGGCCTTATTCAGCACCGAGCCGATTCTCGCGCTTAAGAGGAAGGTGTTGGGGCCGAAGCTCATCGCTTGAAACCACTGGGTGTTCAGGACGTCGTAGCTCGACTCGGCCCCCAGCTCTTCCCGGACCAGCCGGAATTCCACCTCTCCGGCCGTTCCGGAGCGGGGGAAGTGGGGGTTGTCGATCGTGTCCACGCTGAAGCGGGCGAGGTATCCCCCTTCCTCAAACCCGCCGCCCCCCAGCGTCCCGGAGGTGAACCGGGGCCGGAGGTCCCCATCCCCATGGCGGGCCCCCACGCGCAGTTCGCCCCAATTCTCAAGCTGGCGCCCCAGGTCCAAACCGGCGGTCGTGGCGGTGTCCCGAAACTCACTCACCCTGTTCCCTTGGCGAAAGACCTCGACATTCGCCTGGCCGTGCTCGGCCGAGGCCGAGGCGAAAAAGCGGCCCCCCGCGTCCAACGGCTGGTAAAACTCGGAGGAGATCCGCGGCTCATCCCCGATGGCCATCTCGTTGCGCCACTCGGCCCCCAGGCGGTTCACGAGGGTGGTGGTCTCGCGCGCGGCCAGGGCGTAGCTGGTGCCGCCGCTGAAATCATCCGCGAGGTTGAGCCCGAACCGGATGTAATGGGGGCCCCACGATTTTTCCTCGGCCTTGAAAACGAGCCCGTGGGTTCCGCCGGTTTTCTCCAGGTCAAACTCCACCTGCTCGAAGTAATCCAGGCCGTTCACCCGGGCGAGGTCTTCCTTTAGGGTCGAGACCTCCAGGGGCCTGCCCACGGGGGTTCGGATCTTGGAGCGGATCACGGCGGGGTCCAGGCGCGAGGGATTCACGATTCGGATCGAACCGATCACCGGCAGGGTATCGGGCCCGCCCCGTTTTACCGCCAGGTGCGACCGGTAATTCCCTTCGTTCAGGGAGAGGCGGGAGACCTCTTCCGACGAGCGCCGCGCCGCCGCCTCACCGCGGCGGACCGCTTCCACCGCGCGGTGGTAATCGCCGGGCATGATCCCCGCGAGCTCGGGGCGGATCACGACGTCGCCCGATTTCAGGGCGGCCATCTGAAGCTTGGTGTTCTGCACCGCCAGGATGTCCAGGGCCTGCTGGGAGATCTCGATGGCCGAGCGAAGCTCCTGCCGTTTCCGAAGGGGGGTGGGCAAGTCCACCACGATCAGGATCTCCGCCCCCATCGCCCGGGCGACATCCACCGGCGTGTTGTTGGCGATCCCTCCGTCCACCAGGAGGCGGCCGTCGAGCTCCACCGGCGGAAAAACCCCCGGGATGGACATGCTGGCCAGGATCGCGGCGGCCAGATCGCCCCGGCCCAGGACCACCGTCTCGCCGGTTTCGATGTCGGCGGCCACCGCGCGGAAGGGGGTGGCCAGCTCGTCAAAATCCCTCACCTCGGCCCTGGAAACGGTCAGGGTCCTAAGCATGGCCCGGAGCTTCCTTCCCTGAATCAGCCCCTTGGGCAAAACCAAGCGGCCCTCCTTGATCCCGAGGGCGAAGCGGATCAGGAAGTTGGCGTCGTCCTGCTTGCGCCGGTAAGGGAGATCCCGCCTGGGAGGACGGTCCTCAAAGAGATCCACCCAGTCGGCCTGGGTGAGCTGGGTTTCAATCTCCCGAGGGGAAAGGCCGGCGGCGTACAGGCCCCCCACCACCGCGCCCATGCTGGTGCCGGCGATGCAGTCGATCGGAACGCGAAGCTCCTCCAGCACCTTGAGCACCCCCACGTGGGCTGCCCCTTTGGCGCCGCCGCCGGCCAAGACCAGGCCTACCCTGGGACGGCCGAGGGGGGAATCGGCGGCCCGCGCCGGCTCCGGCGGGACCGCGCCTAAGAAAGAAAACAGGAGGGAAAGGGCGAGGACGAAAAGGACTCGGCGGAAAAAAATAGGGGCCTCCTTTTGAGGCCCCTATTATCTCACAGGACTAAGAAACCTTGATCGTCTGTTGGCCGGGGCGCCAGCTCGCCGGGCAAAGCTCGCCGCTTTGCAGGGCATCCAGAACCCGAAGCACCTCCTCCGGGTTTCGCCCGATCCGCAAGTCGGTGGCCATCGCGAAGCGGATCACCCCCTGCGGGTCCACGATGAAGCAGGCCCGCTGGGCCACCCCTTCGTTGCGGTCGATCACCCCCAGGGCCGCCGACAGCTCTCTCTTCACGTCGGAGAGCATCGGATAGGGCAGTGTGGCGAGCTCCTCCTTCTGCTGTCTCCAGGCCAGATGGACAAACTCCGAATCGGTGCTCGCCCCCAGAAGCTGCGCGTTGCGCTTGGCAAACTCGCCGTGGAGCTTGCCGAAGCCGACGATCTCGGTGGGGCAGACGAAGGTGAAGTCCTTCGGCCAGAAAAAGAGCACCAGCCACTTCCCGGGATAAGAATCGTTGGCCGTCTCCCGGAAGGCCTCCTTCAGGTTGTTCGAAACAACCCCCTTCAGACGGAAGGGGGGGAACTTATCTCCGACACCCAGCATGGTTTGTCTCCTTTTTGTTTTTCCTGGTTCTACAGTACCCGACGGGGTATAATAAGTCCAATCGATTTTTCTTATACAACCGATAGGATATATCTATCATGGAACTTCAACCGCTTCGCTACGCCGTCCTCCTGGCCCAGGAGCTCCACTTCGGGAAGGCGGCCCAGCGGGCCAACGTCACCCAGCCGACCCTAAGCCAGGGGATCAAGAAGCTGGAGGGGGAGCTGGGGGCGGTTCTCTTTGAGCGCGCGAGGCGGGGGGTGCGTCTGACCGCCTCCGGCAAGCGTTTCCTTCCCAAGATCGTTCCCGTGCTGGACCGGCTTGCCGGCGCCGTGGACAGCCTCAAAGGGGAAGCCCGGGAGGCCTCCGGGCCCATCCGAGTGGGAGTCATTCCGACCCTCTGTCCCTATCTCATGCCGGGGGTGGTGATGGAGCTTAAGAAATCGGCGCCCAAGATCTCTCTCGCCATCCACGAAGAGACCACCTCCGTCTTGGTCGATCACCTCAAGTCAGGCCAGCTGGACCTCGGGGTTCTGGCCCTGCCGATCGTCGAGCGGGGAGTTTCAACTCTTTCCATCTGCAAGGAGACGTTTTACCTGGCCGTTCCCAGGAGGCATCGTCTGGCTGGGAAAAAGCGCGTCACCCCGGAGGAGGTCGCGAGGGAGAGGGTCTTGATCCTGCAGGAGGGGCACTGCTTCAGAAGGCAGTCCCTGGCCTACTGCAAGCTGTCGGCCAGGGACCCCAGGGTCATCTTCCAGGGAAGCTCGTTGAGCTCGGTCCTGAATCTTACGGCCGCCGGCGAGGGGGTCACCTTCGCGCCCCGGATGGCGGCCGACCATCGCCTGTACCCTGGGATTCGATTCGTCCGCTTTGCCGACCCCGAGCCCGCGCGCGAGCTGGGGATCATCTGGCGCTCGACCTCCGCCTGGAGCCGCGCCCACGAGGCCGTGACCGACGCGGTGAAGAAGGTTTTAAGGGAAAGGGCGGCCGGCTAGGGCTTCTTGCGTTTCGCGAGAAAGAGAAGAAGAGCGGCGCCGGCCGCGAGAAGCCAAAGCCAGCCGAGGCCCCGGCCGGGCTCGGCCTTCCGGGCCGCCTTGACAAATTCCTCCTTGAGCGCCGCGGTCTCGCTCGTCAGGACGAGCTTGCCGCTGTTGGCCTGGGCGATCAGCTGAAGCTGTTTGCGGGTCGCCGGGTCGTTCTCCACCCCCAGGCCAATCAGCGTGAAGTCAATCCCCTCCATGGAAACCTTGAAGTCCATCTTGGCAAGCAACAGCCCAACCCATTCGAAGCCGGTGTGCCCCTCGCCGAACTGCTGAACCTTGGTAAAGTAGGTGCCGGCGTCCAGCGAGATGTAGGAGGTCTGTTCCCATCTGTAAATGCTCTCGACCGGCTTGCCCTGCGCGTCAAGGAATTCCAGCGTGTAGGCGCCGGATGACGGCCCGGCGGGCGCCATGACAAATCGGCTAATGACCAAACTCGGCTCTTTGAGCTCGAACCGGAAGAAGTCGACATCCTCCTCCGGGATGAGTTGGAATTTCACCACGCTGTTCAACTCAATGGCCCTGGCCGTTTCCAGGGTGTCGTTCGGCTCGCTTGAGTCGGTCTCCGGCATGAGGGAGAGCGAGGCGTAGAGGGGCTTCACCGATTCCTCGCCAAGCGCCTCGTAGCGGCTTTTGAGCCGAAGAAGGCCCGAGCCCTTGGGCACCCTTTGGACCCATCGGCCGGAGGTCAGGACCTTGCCCTCCTCGTCCAGCCACTCCGGGGTGAGGGCCAGATCCATCCCTGGGTGCGGCGAGACGGTGAGCCAGGCGTAGCCGGCCTCCGGGGCCTCGAACCGGAAGAGATCCCGATCTCCTGCCGGCAGGATCCAGAAAGGAACCAGCTCGTCCCAGTCAACCTTCCGGGCGGCGGCGGGGGTGTCGTTGGGTTCCGAGGGATCCAGCTCCTCCATAAGGGAGAACTCCAGCGACACCGGCTGGCCGGACCAGCCGCTGAACTTGGAAAAGAGCTTGGCGTAATGGGCGCCGGCTGGAAGTTTTTCCGTGAGGGTTTCTCCCTCCGCGCTTTCCGGTTTTCCCGACGCGTTAAGGAGCTGGACCTTGGCGTAGAGATTGCTTGCGGGGCTCTTCAGCTTCACGCGCAAATAGCCGGGTTTCTCAAGCTCAAAACGAAAAAGATCTTCGTCCCCCGGCGGGAGAAGCCAGGAGGTTATCGGCTCGCCGAGTTTGACCGGGCGGGCCTGGGAAATTTGGCCGTTCGGTTCGGAGGGATCCTCCTCCGGCACAAACTCTATCCAAAAGGTGAACGGCTTGTCCGAGGCGGCATTGAAGCGATCCAGCACCTTGACCTGATACCGGCCGGGCTGGGCCCGGAAAACCGGATTCTTTTGGATGTACTGAAGCTTGCTTTCCCCCTGCCAGAAGGCCGCCTCCGGATAAAGCGAGGTGGGAACCTTGTCAAAGCGGACCACGAGGTAGCCGGTCCGCTCCACCTCAACCGTCACCTCTTCCTGCTTGCCCTTCTGGTTGAGCAGGATCTCCCTTTTTTCCCCAAAGGCCGCCTGCGGCGGCTCGGCGATGGGCTGGGCGGAAGGCAAGGCCATCCAGGCCCAGGCCGCCAGCGCAAGCCACCTCATTGTTCTCATCGGGACTCCGTCATGAGGTTGCCCAGATCGGTCAAGGCGTCGCCTCTTCTCTTTCGCAGGGAACGCCTCCACGGGTCGGCCCGGCGCTTCAAGGCCAGGGCGGCCGCCGGATCGTCCCGGCTGCTGGCGCTTAATCTCTTCTCGGCAACCGGCTTGGCATCCAGGATCCAGCCGTACTCCTTGCCGGCGGGGTTCGGCACCGCCTGCCAGCGCCGCTCGATGAGAACCACCTCGGCATCGCCCCCGCCCAAGGGTTTTTCCATGTAGCGGTTTTCCACGAGATCCCTTCCCTCCACCCGGTAGCCCCGCCAGAGGCCGGGGTCGGCCAAGAAGCGCTCTCCGCCGGCAGGGGCTGGGCCGCCGGGACCGGCAAAGGAAACCGGATCGAAAGAAGGGGGAGGAACCTTGCCCGCCTCGGAGCTGGAGATGTAGGTGAGCCCCGGATAATCGGCCAGGGACGCCGTCCCGCCGCCGCAGGTCTCGGCCCCGTCGCTTAGGCAGATCAGGGAGCGGTTTCGGCTGCCGGCGTGGGCAGCAAGATAGCGGCTGGCCTCTCCCAGGGCCTCCACAAGGGGTGTCCCCTGGGCCGCGGAAAGGCCGGAGATCGCAGACAGGGCAGCGCTCTTATCCTTGGTGAAGCCGACGGCAGGCACGGTGATGGAACCGCAGTCGGTGAAGTATCCGACCGCCACCTCGGCATCCCTGGAGCCCGCCAGCGCCTTCACCGCGGCCGCGGCCGCGGCCTTGGCCTTCTCGAGCTTGCCCTCCTCCCCCATGCTGCCGGAGGAATCGATCAGGATGAAGGTGGAGGAGCTGGCGGTTTCGCGGCCGGCAGGCGGCGGGGCCGGGAGAGGTTTGGGGGGCGCGGGCGGCTCGGGTTCTTCCTCCTTCTTCTCCTTCTTGACCTGGATGCGGTGACTCTGGTCGGCTCCGCCGCCGGGCGGCTCGTACCCGTCCCAGCTTAAACTCTCCTTGTTGAGCTTGGGGACCGTCTGCGGGTTGGAATCGAGCCCCAGCCGGTCCGGGGAAACCGCCGTCACGCTCACCGGCAGGGTAAAGACCTCCCCGGCCATCGAGTCGTCAACGGCGACGCGGTCCACCCGGCCGATCACCTGCCTGCGTTCGTCGGTCGGCTCATTCAGGCGGGCCGCGGCCCCCCCCACCTGAAGCTGGGCCGCGCCGTCAATCTCCCTGGAGAAGACCAGTCGAACCTGCAGAGGGCCGAACCCCGTTTCGTCCTTGCCAAGCTCGATGGTATTGGAGTCGAGGACCGAAAGGTTTCTCGCGCCGGCCCCGTCGTCCCACCGGGCATGGTAAAGGGTTCCTCCCCCATCCAGCCGGTCGATCTGAATCTCCCGCAAAAAAGGCGGCTCGGAGACGGCCGCGGCCACGGCAAGCTCGGTCACGTCGGTGTCCGGATTCGCCGCCACCAGGAGGACCCTGTTCGTCCGGTCGGTGTAGAAGCCGTATTGCTCGACGGTGTGCTCGGCGGCGAGCTCGCCGGCGGCGAAACGGATCTCATCCACGCCGACGACGTCCCTCATCGCGGCCCCGGTGAAGCTGATTACCCGGGCCGACAAGCTGTCCCGGGGAGTTTTCCTGCGCAGGACAAGGTGCAGGCGGGTCGAGGTGGCCTGGCCGCCCGGGGGGACAAACTCCACGTAGGCGGCCGAATAGGGCTCCAGGTTAAAGGAGGCGCTCCGAATGCTGTTGGCGCTCCATTCCTTGAAGTACCAGTCGCGGGTCCGCTCGCGGGGCGCCACCTCCTGCGCGATCTCACCGCCCCGCCGGAAGCTCCAAGGGGCCCGGCTCTTCAGGGCCACGGCCACGGAAAAGTTGGTGAAGTAGCGGTCGAAATCGGCCGTCTCCAGCACGCCCCGCAGGATCTGCATGCTCAACTTGCCGGCGTTGCCCGGCACCTCATCCCAGATCTCCCGGATTACCCCGGCTCCGTTCGGGTGGTGCTCGCTTAGATATTTAAAGTAGATCGCCCCGCCATAGGGCATGAGGCGAACCGCGGCGTCGCTGGGGTCGTACCGCTTGAGACTCGTGCCGTCGGACCAAAGGGGATACCAGGCGGGCATGTGCCTTAGGAAGGAGCCGATCTCCGGGGCGGCCGGCAGGCGCTCATCCTCGGACCAGGCCGCCGTGGCCTCCCACATCCACCGCAGGTCCGAGCTGTAGCGGGGGTCGTAAAAGTGCTGGAGGAAATGGAAAAACTCGTGGGTGCACATGCTTCTCACGAAATCGATGTTCCCGGGCTGGGCCAGGTCGTACCAGCGGATGTCGAAATAGGGGTTGACGTTCTTGACGGAGAGCCGGTAGAAGCCGGCGGCCCACTCCTCGCCCGGGCCCATCGAGGTTCTTAGATAAACCGCCACCCGGCTGTTGTCGGCCCAGGCGGGATGCCGCCACCCCTGCCCGTGGAAGAAATCCCAGGCCTCCTCCAGGGTGTCGCCCACCAGGATGGCGTAGGCGTTGGGGATGGTGTCCCTGTCGTAATAGAGGACGAAGTTCCGGGTCAGCCGCACCAGGTTGTAGACGCGGCCGTCCGGGCCCGTGAAGTTGATGACGGCTTGCTTGGCGGGCTCCTCTTGGGCGGCGAGGGGGACGGGAAAGAGCGACCCTGCCCAGAGGAGAAAAAGGGCCGCTGTGAAAAAGCGCCTACTCGGTCTTGTCGGGCTTGGCCTCAAGGCCTGTCTCAACGCTCACCTCACGCAGCCCCACGTTCTTCAAGGAGATCTCCGTGAAGAAATCCACCCTGCCGTACTCTTCCTTGACCAGCCGCAGGTCCTCGGGCTTGACCTCCCCCTTGGGAACCGGCGCGAAAAGCTCCTGGGTGATGGAGGTGGCGTGCTTGAGCTTGGAGAGAACCTCTTCTCCCTCGGAGAGGACCACCGACTTCTTGCCGGCAAAGGCCACCTCGATGCCGTCTTGACCGGTTTGCTCGGCGAGGGTCAAGCTCCCAGAGGGGATCAGGCGGATGCTGAAGGTCTTGGCCACCGAATCGTTCAGCCCCAGCTCCAGGCTCTCGGGCCGCTGGCTGTAGACCGGCAGCGCGAGCTGGGCAGGATACTGGCTGAAAACGTAGTAGTTGGCGAGACTCCCCTCCCGGCCCTTCCCCTCGTAGCGGATGGCGTGAATGAGAAAGAGCTTGGCCTCCTTGGCCAGATCCATGCCGGGCTTGTCCAGGAAGAGGCGAAACTCCTTCTCCTGGGTCCCGGCGGCGATCGAAGCGGCGACCTCTTCGGGCACCAGGATCCGGCTGCCGGCCATGCGAAAGGCGGGAGGCTGGGCCGGGGAATCGGAGATGAAGAGAAGCTCCTCGAAGCCGTCCCGGTTGACCTCGTTGAGCTCCAGGTAGAAGACCTTGTGGGCCTCCTCGGCAGGCGGGGCGGGTTCCTGGCTTACCGGCTCGGGAGGAGCCGGCTCCGCCACAGTCTGCGGCGGGGGCTCTTCTCGCGCGGCAGGCGGAGCCGATGGCCCGCGGGCGAGAAGCCAGCACCCGCCGAGGGCCGCCACCGCCACCGCTATCGCGATCTTCCAGCGAGACATGTGCACTAACCCCATTCTATCAGATTTGCTCCGCGCGCCAAAGAATCCAGGGGGTCAGAAGCTCCAGGTGAGGCCCGCGGTCGCGCGGAGATCCGGGCTCGCGTCGGTGAATCCGATCCCGATGCCGGCGTCCAGCGCCAGATGGGGCGAGAGATTGCAGATGAAGCCCGCGAGTCCCTCCAAAAGATCGTCGGAGGCCGCGGGATCGGAGTTGGTCTGGCCGATCAGCTCGGCCTCAAGGACCCATCGCCGGTTGAGGGCATACTCGCCGGCCAGGCTGTAAGAGATGCTGTTGTCCTTGTCCGCCCCTTTGGGCTCTCCTGTCCAGGTGTAGCCGAGGTTCCCATGGAGCGTGGCCTTTCCAAGCCTTTTGGAGCCGGAGAGGTAGAGACTGTAATCCCGCTCGCCGGTCCCCAGTCCCTTATCCTCGTTGCCGGAGGCGCTCTTCACCGACGCCGCCAGCGACAGGGCCGGATGGAGGGGGCCCTCCGGAAGAAATCCCCACTCCGGATAGAGAATAATGTCGCCGGGGCCGTCAACGTCCTGCTCGACAACCGGGTCCAGGAAGGTGTAGGGGGTCTCGACGCTTAACTCGAAACCCATCGGCAGTCCCACCCCGATGTCCAGGTTGAGGCTGGCCTGGCGGTCGCCGGTGTCCTGCTTGGTGTAGACCGCCCCGGCCGCCAGCGCGAAGGTTCCTTCCTCTAAGGTGTAGCCGTCCTCGGTGGAAAGGGGGCGGTTGGCGACAAAGGCCTGGGCGGGATCCGGCAGGATCGCCGAAAGAAGGGCCGCGGCAGCCAGGAGGCGTTTCTTGAGGGGACAACTCATCGGCAGTTGATATAATACCTTCAAATCGAAAGGAGGCCAACATGGGCTGTGGAACCAGGAGCTGCGGATCGATGAAGAAGTCCTCTTGTTCGTCGGGGAAATCCAGGAAGGCGAAGCCTAAGAAGAGCGGCAAATCCCGCCGGAAGTAATTTAGCTTATCTTCGGCGCCACCTTTCCCTTCCGTGGCGCGGGGGGGCTCCGTGGCGCCCGGCAGAGCCGTGGGAAACAGCTCCGCGGTGCCGCTCTTCCTGGCCCCGCCGGTAGTTGAAGTGGGGCAGGGTCACCCGCGGCAGGGTCCGGTGGAGCGTCTGTTCGATGTCGGCCACCAGCGGCTCCTCGATTTTGTCCATCAGGGTGAAGGCATCTCCCGTGGCCTCGGCCCGGGCGGTCCGGCCGATCCGGTGGATGTAGTCGTCGGGGCTGGCGGGCACATCAAAATTGATCACGTGGCTGATCTCCTCCACGTCGATGCCCCGCGCCGCGATGTCGGTGGCCACCATCACCTGCGTGTCGCCGTAGCGGAACCGGTCCAGCGCCTCCAGCCGCTGGCCCTGGCTGCGGTCCCCGTGCAGGACCGAAACCCGCAGGCCCCGCCTGGCCAGGTCGTGCGAGAGCCGCTCGGCGGACCGTTTGGTCCGGGCAAAAACCAGCACCGAGGTCATCTCCGCCCCCCGCAGGAGCTCCACCAGGAGATCCGTCTTCAGGTGGCGCGCCACCGGGTAGACGGCGTGCCGGATGCCGACGGCCGGCGACGAGCGCTGGCCGACCTGCACGGTGACCGGATGGCGGAGAAACTGATTCGCCAGCTTCAAGATCTCCGGCGGCATGGTGGCGGAGAACATCAGGCTCTGCCTCTTGGTGGGCAGCAGGTGGAGGATCTTCCCGATGTCCGGCAGGAAGCCCATGTCCAGCATCCGGTCGGCCTCGTCGAGCACCAGCACCTGCAGGTCCACGAAATCGATCCGCCCGGAGTAGATGTGGTCCAAGAGCCTCCCCGGTGTGGCCGAAATGATGTCCACCCCCTTCTCCAGGGCCGAGATCTGCGGATTCATCGGGACCCCGCCGAAGATCGCCGCCCCTTTCAAATGAACGTAGCGGGAGAGGGCCTTCAGGTGGTCCATGGATTGAAGCGCCAGCTCCCGGGTCGGGGCGATGATCAGGGCCCGCGGGTGCTTGCCGCTTTTGCCGGCAAGCAGCTGGTGAAGGATGGGCAGCACGAAGGCGGCGGTCTTTCCCGTTCCGGTCTGGGCGCAGCCGATCAGATCCCGGCCCTCCAGAATCAGGGGAATGGCCTGCGCCTGGATCGGGGTGGGATGGAGAAATCCGAGATCGTGGATTCCCTTCAAGAGGTTGGGGTGAAGATTCAGCGCCTCGAACCGGGTCTTCCCTTCCTCCGCTTCCATAGGGGTATTAGGCGTCATCTGTTTCCTTCCTAGCGCGCTTGCGCTTTATGGGATCCAACAGCTTCTTTCTTAGCCGGATGTTCTGGGGGGTCGCCTCCACCAGTTCATCGGGCCCGATGTATTCCAGCGCCATCTCCAGGGTCATGGCCTTGGGGGGCGTCAGCACCACGGCGATGTCCGAGGTGGAGGAGCGCACGTTGGTGAGCTTCTTGGTCTTGACCGGAGAGATCTCCAGGTCCTCCCCCCGCGGGTTGGCGCCGATGATCATCCCCTGGTAAACCTCGACCCCCGGTCCGATGAACATCTCGCCCCGAAGCTGGCAGTTGGCGAGCGCGTAGGCGGTGGAGGTTCCCCCCTCGAAGGCGATCAGGGAGCCGCGGGAGGTTTTCCCGTAGCTTGCCTCCAGGACCGGCTTGTAGTCGTCGAACACGTGGTGGATCTGGGCGGTCCCGCGGCAGCTCGTTAAGAGGGCGCTCTTCAAGCCCATCACCCCCCGGGTCGGGATGTTGTATTCAAAATGGATCTCGCCGGTCGTGGTGGTGATCATGTTCTCCAGGGCCCCGCGGCGGCTGCCCACCTCCTCGATGATGACCCCCCGGTAATCGGCGGGGGCGTCGACCGTGAGGAACTCGAACGGCTCCAGCCGGACGCCGTCCCGCTCTTTGAAGATCACCTCCGGCTGGGACACCTGCATCTCGAAGCCCTCGCGCCTCATCGTCTCAATCAAGATCGCCAGATGCAGTTCGCCGCGCCCCGAGACCAGGAAGGTGTCCGGGCTGTCGGTTTCCTCCACCCGCAGGGAGACGTTCGTCTCCAGCTCCTTCGTGAGGCGCTCCCGAAGCGCCCTGGAGGTGACCTGCTTGCCCTCTTTCCCGGAAAAGGGGCTCGTGTTGACCGCGAAGGTCATCCGGATGGTCGGCTCGTCGATCTGCGGCACGGGCAGCGCCTGGGGCTGGGCCGGGTCGGCGAGGGTATCGCCGATCCCCACCTCCTCAAAGCCGGCCACCGCCACGATCTCCCCGGCCGAGGCCTCCTCCACCTCCTTGCGCTCCAGCCCCTCGTAGCTCAAGATGGCCGTCACCTTGGAGGCAATCTGCCGCCCGTCCCGCTTCAGGAGAACCACGGTGTCCCCCTGGCGCAAGCGGCCCGCGGAGATCTTCCCGATGCCCATCCTCCCCTTGTAATAGTCGGCCAGGAGAGCCAGGATCAGGATCTGCAAGGGCCCCTCGGCGTCCACCCGGGGCGGCGGTATCTTCTCCAGGATCAGATCCAGCAGGGGAAAGATGTTCTCCGAGGGCTTTTTCAGATCCAGCGTGGCGGTCCCCCGGACCGCGGAGGTGAACACCACGGAGAAATCCAACTGCTTGTCGTGAGCGTTGAGCTCGCAGAAGAGGTCGAAGGTCTTGTTCACCGTCTCCTCCGGCTGGGCATCGAGCAGATCCACCTTGTTGACCACCACGATGGCCTGGTGGCCCAGCTCCAGGGCCTTCCGCAGCACAAAGCGGGTCTGGGGCATCGGGCCGTCCTTGGCGTCCACCAAGAGCAGGACCCCATCCACCATCCGCAGGGTCCGCTCCACCTCCCCGCCGAAATCGGCGTGGCCCGGGGTGTCGACGATGTTGATCTTCGTCCCCCGGTAGAGGACGCTGGCGTTCTTGGCGCGGATGGTGATTCCCCGCTCCTTCTCCAGGTCCATGGAATCCATCACCCGCTCTCCCATTGTCTCGATGTTCCGGTGGACCTGGGTTTGGCGGAAGATGGCGTCCACCAGCGTTGTCTTGCCGTGGTCGACGTGGGCGATGATGGCGATGTTGCGCAGGGCGTTCGGTTTCATGGAGAGCGCCGGCTTCACACCCAGCCGATGCGGGCGGCCTCCGGCGGCTTTTCCGGGAAGAGGGCAAGCATCGGATCGTTCATCTCGTAAAAGGAGGGGGGCTCGCAGGTCCACCCCTCTTTCAGGCGCTGGTCCTCCTGGCGCAGCTTGGCCAGGACGAATCGCCCGGCCAGGGGGGCGGCCAGCTTGGCCTTCCAGCCGATCTCCCGCTGGATCTCGTTCAAAAGAGCCGTGAGCTTCCGACAGAGCTCCGGCCGGCTCTTCCGGTACCAGCTCGCGGCCGCCCAGAGCATCGCGGGAAAGGTCACCTTCAGCTCTCTCGCCTCCCAGGCGAACCGGGCGCGGATTCTTTTGTCCGGATGGTTCTTGTACTTCCGCCGACCTTTGAGGAGGGTGCGCGCGATCCGCAGGATGCTCGGGCCGTTGGTCTGAAAATCGCGCTCAAAGGCCTCGATGAGAAATTGGGTCTCCTCCCCCTTTTGAAGGTGGGGGTGCTTGTAATTGAACGTAAACTGCCCGTGGATGTCCGCGTCGTCGTACTCGCCCGGTTTGAGCAGCGCCCCCTTGGCCAGAAGCTCCGCGTGAAGGGGGGTGCCCGGGATGGGGGTGTAGAGCATGAACTGATGGAAATCGGTCTCGTGGCTTATGGAGTACTCGATGGCCTCCCGGAGGTTTTCCGAGGTGTGCTCCTCCAGCCCGATGATGCTCGAGCCCAGGACGCGGATGCCGTTGGCCTGGAGCTTCTGAATGAGGGAAAGGGTGTCTACCCCCTTCAGCTTCACGTACTGGCTGCTCTTGCCCTCCAGCCCCATCCACACCCACGAAATCCCCAGCCCCACCAACTGCTCGATGGTGTAGGACTGCAGAACCCTCGCCGAGCTGAAGACGTACAGGGACCAGGATTTGCCGTGCTCCTCCATCAGCGCCAAGAGCCGCAGGGCCCGCTGGCGGTGCAGGAGGAAGTTCTCATCCATGACAAAGAAGGAGCGCACCTCCATCTGGGTTTCAAGCCCCTCCATGATGCGGAACAGCTCGTCTCCCGTTTCGTAAAAGTTGACGAATTTGCCCTTGCCCCCGAACATCGCGGAGGTCGCGCAGAAGTTGCACCCCATGGGACAGCCGACGGACGGGATCAGCGTGGCGGCCACCTCGCCCTTCTTCTTTCTCACCTCCAGGCCCATCGCCCGGGTCTTGACCGCGGAAAGGATCAGGGCGTGCCGGATGGGCCGGTCCACCTGCTCTCCCAAGAAGCGGCGGAACCAACGGACCCCCTCTCCCCGGATGATGTGGTCCGCGTCTATCCGTTTTTCCAGCCCCGGGGCGTTGGCGATGTGCCCCCCCACAACGATCGCCGCCTGGGGCAGATGCTCCCGGATGAGGCGGCACATCTTCTGAACCTTGCCGATGTTGGGCATGATCGCGCTGATCCCCACGACGTCGTAGGGATGCTCGCGGATCTCCTGGATGAAACGGTCCAGCGTTGGGAAGTCCAGCAGGGCGCAGGGGGCGTTGACGTTGGCCTGGATCATCATCAGCCCCCAGGAGCGGTGAAACATCCGCAGGGAAAACGGCCCCTGCGTGCGCGTGACCTGGTTGTGGTAAAGCTCCATCGGGTTGATGGAGCGGCTGCCGTACTCGTCGTCCCGCGCGTAAGGCCCGAAGACGCTGGAAAGCAGGACCCTGGCCCTCCCTCCCAGGGGATGGACCGCCTCTTCCTCTTTTTTTTCCGCTTCCGCTATCGTGCCGACGCCGTCATTCATGCCGCTCTCCAAGTGGACCTTAAAAAGAGCGCAGGCCCAAGAGCGCTCCTGGGCCTGCGCCAAACAACCGGTAAGGGTTTACGACCTCACGCGGCAACCGGGGAAAGCCGCTTCACGTTGGAAGCCTGCTCGCCCTTGGGACCCGTGGTGATCTCGAACTCCACGGATTCCCCGTCGCGGAGCGTCTTGAAACCGTCCGCCTGGACCGCCGAGAAGTGGACGAAGACGTCCTTTCCATTCTCCGGGGTGATGAATCCGTACCCCTTCTGGTCGCTGAACCACTTGACTGTACCTTTAACCATTCTATGTTTGGATAACCTTCCTTTCTTCTGCGGCACTCAATGAAGGAGACCATACAAACAGAAACGACTGCCGCTTAAGTAAGAGCTGGCAGTCGCCGAATTTCTCTGTTCTCTGAAATCCCTACACAGCCGTTTCACACTTACTTAACTACAAGGGCGTATTCTACCCCTCCCCGTCGGAGAAGTCAAGGGAATAGTTCCCCTTCCGCCCAAGTTCACGGGTGGGGAAGAATCTCCACCAGCTTCTGCCGGCTCTTTGCGCCGCGGACAATCGCCACCAATCGCCTGGGCAGGCCAAAATGCTCCGCCAGCGCCTCGATGACGGCCGCGTTGGCCCGCCCCTCGTCCGCCGGCTCGGTGACCTTGACCCGCAGGCTTCCGTCCGGGGCCTCCTCGACGGCCCTTTGCCGGGCCCGCGGGATCACCCTTACCTGGATCCGCATGCCAGAAGCGCTTTTTTCTCGGGGCGCCATCCTTTGATCTCGGCCTCCCGCTTGAGCGCGGACGTCCGGCCGGGATGGGGTTCCTGGAAGAGGAGCTTAACGGGCCGCTTGGCGCGCGTGCAGGCGCCGCCCTTGCCGGCGTTGTGCTCCTTAAGGCGCCGGTTCACGTCGGTGGTCACGCCGGTGTAGAGAGAGCCGTCGCGGCAGCGCAGAATATAAACGAACCACATAGTAGTGGGAGGCGTTACTGGCCGTGCCATGCTGATCCAACCTGCCTGGCACCCACAGTAACGCCTCCTATTTTGGGATGTACCGTGCACTAGAAACTTGGAGGTCCTGCAACACTCCTGGCCGTCGTGTTACAGGATTTTTCTTGTACCGTGCACCTAAAGGTGCACTAAAAACATAGAGGTCCTGCAACACTCCTGATCGTCGTGTTACAGGATTTTTCTTGAACCGTGCGCTATTCGCGCACTAAAAACATAGAGGTAACTGCCCCGCTAGGACTCGAACCTAGACAAGCAGATCCAGAATCTGCTGTGCTACCATTACACCACAGGGCAGTTTCATCTAAGTTTCTAGTGCACGATAGTGCACAGTACAAGAAGAATCCCGCATAGCGGGATACATCATTATAAGGGATAATGCGGGGGGGCGCCTAGATTGAACTATTTCCTCGTGGGGGTGGCCGCGGCGGCCGCGGCGGGGCTCACGCTGGCCTCGGGCTTCGGGCTGGCGACCCTCCTGATGCCGGTGCTGGCCCTCTTTTTTCCGGTGTCGGAGGCGATCGCCCTAACAGCGGTGGTTCACCTCCTCAACAATCTCTTCAAGCTTCTCCTCCTGGGCCGGCATACCCGCTATCCGATCGTCCTTAAGTTTGGGATACCGGCTTTGGCCAGCGCGGTCCTCGGGGCTTGGGCCCTGGTGGAGCTGTCCAAGATTCCCTCCTTAGCGGTTTACCACTTCCTGGGAATGGAACGGGTGATCTCGCCAGTCAAGTGCGTGATCGCGCTGCTGATGGCCGGGTTTGGCCTGCTGGAGATCCTGCCCCGATGGCAGGCCTTTTCCTTTCAACCGAAGTACCTCCCCCTGGGAGGAGTTTTGTCCGGTTTCTTCGGGGGGCTCTCCGGGCACCAGGGGGCCTTTCGGAGCGCCTTCCTGGCGAAGTGCGGCTTGACGACGGAGGGCTTCCTGGGGACGGGTGTGGCGATCGCCATCCTGATTGACTTGGCCCGGATTCCGGTTTACCTGGGGCACCTGGGCACCTTTGATGGAGGCCAAAGCGGTCCGATTCTGGTTTTGGCTACGGTGTCGGCCTTTGCCGGAAGCTGGATCGGTTTTCGTCTGGCCAGGAGACTCACGATCCAGACGGTTCAGAGGGGGGTGGCCTTTTTTCTCTTTCTGATCGCGGCCGCGCTGGCCAGCGGGTTGATCTAAGCGGCGAGGGAGCCGGCGGCGAGGCGGAGGCGGCGAAGGGCGCGGTCGCGGCCGGCCACCGCCAGGACGTGAAAGAGGGAAGGCCCCACCGAGCGGCCGGTGACCGCCACCCGGGCCGGGTGGATGAGCTCGGCGGCCTTCGCCTTAAGCTCATCGGCCAGCCCTCGGCAGGCCGACTCGATGGCGGCGGCGTCCCAGGCGGGGAGCTTCTCCAGCCGGTCGGCAAAGGCGGTCAGGCGCTGGGCTGTTCCCGGGAGTTTTAAGCGGAGGCGGACCGCTTCCTCATCGTAAGGGACTTCATCGGTGAAGAGGCCTTGGGCTTGGCGGCAGAGATCTTCCACCGTCTCGGCCCGATCCTTGTAAAGCTGAACCACCTCCGCCATCCAGACAGGGTCCAGACTCTCTTTCCACCAGCCGCGCTCCTTCAGCGCCTGCTGAACCAGAGGCAGCAGGGTCTCGAGGGAGGCGGCCTTCAGGTACTGGCTGTTCATCCAGGAGAATTTCTTCAGGTCGAAGATGGCGCCGGTCTTTCCCACCTTGGCCAGGTCGAAGGTCTTGATCAGCTCGTCGAGGGAGAGGATCTCCCGGTCATCCCCAGGCGACCAGCCCAGGAGGGCCAGGAAATTGACCACCGCCTCCGGAAGATAGCCGAGCTTCTGGTAGTCGTTCAGGTTCGTCGCGCCGTGGCGCTTGGAAAGCCGCGAGCGGTCGGTTCCGAGAATCAAGGGGATGTGGGCGAACTTCGGGGGCGTGAGCTTGAGCGCCCGGTAAAGAAGAAGCTGTTTGGGGCTGTTGGAGATGTGGTCGTCGCCCCGGATCACATGGGTGATCTTGAAGTCGGAGTCGTCCACGACACAGGCGAAGTTGTAGGTCGGCATGCCGTCGGATTTGATCAGGACCTGATCCTTGATCTCCAGGGTGTTCACCTCGATCGCGCCGTGGACCAGATCCTCCAGGCGGATCACCTCGCCCGGGGTCACCTTGAAGAGGATCGCCTGCCCCTCCGGGTAGGCGGCTCCTTCCGAAAGGAGCTTTTCGGCGAGCGTCCGGTAGCGCTCCAAGCGCTTGCTTTGAAACTCCACCTCGCCGTCCCAGGCAAGCCCCAGCCATTTGAGCGAGGCGAGAATCTCATCCAAAAACTCCGGTTTGGAGCGGACGGCGTCGGTGTCCTCGATCCTTAGGAGGAATTCCCCCTTCTCGTGGCGGGCGAAGAGCCAGTTGAACAAGGCCGTGCGGGCCGAACCCACATGGAGAAAGCCGGTGGGGCTGGGGGCGAACCGGGCGCGGATCATCGGCTATTCATCGCCCTCCACCTTGTAGTCGCCGGAGTTGGCCTCCCGAAGGCGCTCGCGCACCTCGTCGAAGAGGCGGGTCTCCAGCTTGCCGCCGGAGGACTTCACCAGCACCTCCACCTTTTTGGCGGCCGCCTCCAGGGATTTGGCACATTCCTTCACCAGGGCCACCCCTTCCTCAAACTGCTTGAGCCTTGTCTCCAGCGGCAGATCGGAGCCCTGCATCTCTTCCACAATCGCCTCCAAACGCTCCAGGGAATGCTCGAAAGAACCCTTTGCCGATTTCGTGGCCATGGTTATCTCCCTTTCTCCACGCGGCTGGTTAGTTCCCCGCGAAGAAGCTTTGTTTTGATGAGGTCTCCGGGGCTTACCGCTTGGGCCGATTTCAGGATCCGGCCCTTGGCGTCAAAGGTGATCGAATAGCCCCGCGCGAGGACCGCCAGGGGGCTTAGGGCGTTCAGGCGGCCGGCCAGCCCCAGAAAGCGGGAGGTCAGCTGTTCCAGCCCGCGGGCCATTCCGCTCTCCAGGGAATGATGGAGGCGGGTCAGCCGCTCCGCCTGATGGAGAATGACCGCCTGGGGCGAATAGGACAGCAGTTGGCTTTGCAGAATCCGGATCCGGTGGGCGGCGGTCAGCAGGGGCTCTTGAAGGCTCTCAATTAGGGAATCCCTTGAATCCTCCAGGCCCTCCGTAAGCTCGCCCAGCCACTCTTCCAGTTCGGTGAAAGCCTTGTCGTCCAGGACCGCCGTAAGCCGGTCCAGGCAATCCTTGCGCCGGGCCAAGACCATCTCCGCCGCGTGGGTGGGGGTGGGGGCGCGCAGGTCCGCGGCCAAATCCGAGATCGTCACATCCTTCTCGTGGCCGACCGCCGAGATCACCGGAATCCGGGAAGCCGCGACGGCGCGGGCCACCACCTCCTCGTTGAAGGCCCAGAGGTCCTCCAGCGAGCCCCCGCCCCGGCCCACGATGACGAGGTCCAGCCCCTCGAAGGCATTGAGCTCCCGGATCCCCTGGGCGACCGCCTCGGCCGCGCCATCCCCCTGCACCCGGACCGGCCTCAAGTAAACCTGAACCCTGCCGCGAAGGAGCTTGAGCATATCCTCTATGGCGGCCCCGGTGGGGGAGGTGACGATCCCGACCCGTTCCGGAAAGGCCGGCAGGGGGCGCTTGCGCTCGTCGGCAAAGAGCCCCTCCTTCTGGAGCCGTTCCTTAAGCTGCTCAAAGGCAAGCTGAAGCGCCCCGATCCCTTTGGGCTCGAGGTGCTCCACGTAAAGCTGGCAGTCGCCGCGGGGTGGATAGAGGCTGATCTTGCCCAGACACACGACCTTGAGCCCGTGCTCCAGGTTGAAGCGGAGTCTCTCGCGGGCGGGCCGCCACATCACGCACTTGATCAGGGCGTCGGAATCCTTCAGGGAAAAGTAGAGGTGCCCCTTGGTGGAGATGGTCGGCTGGGAGATCTCCCCCTCCACCCAGACCGCCTGGAAGCTTTCCTCCAGGAGGGTCTGGATTTTCCGGGTGAGCTCCGAGACGGTCAGGATCTTGCGCTCGTCCGGGGGAGGAATCTCCTCCGGGGCAAGCTCCGGATTGGCGAAGGAATCTTTCAGCAGGTAGCGCCGGGTGGGCACGCGATCAGCTCCCGAAGGACTCCTGGACTCTTTCGATGGAGAGGGCGCGGCCGGTCGCGGGGTCCACCTCAACCACCGCCCCGCAGAGCTTGACGTTGCCGTCGGCCACGTCGAAGCGGCTGGGCATGCCGGTCAGGAACTTCTCCATCACCGGCTCCACCTTGCGGCCGATCACCGAGTCGTAAGGGCCGGTCATTCCCAGATCGGTGAGGTAGGCCGTCCCCTTGGGGAGGATCCTCTCGTCGGCCGTCTGGATGTGGGTGTGGGTGCCCACGACGGCGCTCACCTTGCCGTCCAGGAACCAGCCCATCACCACCTTCTCGGAGGTGGCCTCGCCGTGCATGTCCACGATCACAATCGGAGTGGTTTTCCGGAGCTCCTCGGCCAGGCGCTCTCCGGCCCGGAAGGGGTCGTCCAGGGCGTCCACCCCCATGAAGACCCGGCCCAGGAGGTTGATCACCCCGACCTTCACCTTGTTCTTGGCCTCGTAGAGGTACGATCCGAAACCCGGCGTCCTTTTGGGGTAGTTGGCCGGCTTCAGGAGCCGGGGCTCGGCATCCATGAAGGGGCCGATCTCCCGATAACGCCAGATGTGCTGGCCGCTGGTCATCATGTCCACGGTGGCCAGCAGTTCCTGGGCGGTCTTGGGGGTGACACCGGCGCCGCCGGCGATGTTCTCGCAGTTGGCGATGGTGAAATCTATCTTGTGGCGGACCTTCAGAATCGGGACCAGGGCCTTCACCGCGTCCCGTCCCGGCGCCCCCACCACATCCCCGACGATTAGGATCTTCATTTTATTATGAGTCCGCGATCACCTTGGAAACCGGCTGATCGTGCGGCTCCCATGGAAGCTCCTTGAGAAGCTGGAACCGGAAGGCCAGCCCCACCCGCGGCACCCGGCGCGGCACCTTCGCCAAGAAGCGGTCAAAATAACCTCCGCCCCGGCCCAGGCGCCGGAGCTCCCGGTCAAAGGCCAGCCCCGGAACAACGACAAGATCTATCGCCGCCATTGGAACCCGCCGGCCAACCGCCGGCTCCGGGATTCCAAATGCCCCGCGGTGGTTAAGCTCCTCAAGGCCGCGGATCTCCACGGGGATAATCCCCTTGCGGGAGCTTCGCGTCACCGGCACCGCCACCCTTTTCCCGTCGGCCAGGGCCTGGGCCAGAACCGGCCGGGTCTCCACTTCTCCGTCGAAGGCGGCGTAGCACAGCAGGAAACGGGCCTTTCGGTAGAGGGCAAGGCGCCGCAGTTTACCGGCAATCTTCCTGCTTTTGGCAAGGCGCGCGCTTTCCGGCTGTTGACGAAGTTTCTGAAGAAGGCGTTCCCGAAGGATTTTCTTGGCCACGACGGGCCCAGGATAGCACAGCCCGACGGAAAAATCCACGCGGGGAACGGGCGCGGTTCCTTGACAAAGGCCGCGCCTTTCGATAAACTCCCCTCATCCCCATCACAAAAAGGAGGGTGGCTGTGAAAAAAAGCCTTTTAAGACTCGAGGCCGCGTTGTTGCTTTCGAGTCTTTTTTTCTGTCCGCTGGGGGGCCTACCCGCTCACGCCGAGGAAGAGGAGCTCCCGCCTCAGGAACCGGTTGTTGCCACCGAGGATGAGGTCTTAAAGGAGCAAATCGCCCAGGTCCACCAGGGCCTTTTGGAAATCCACCAGGCGATGGCGAAGCGCCGAAGAACCCTCATGGCCGAAACCAACGAAGTCAGAAAGGCCAACCTCTACGCCGAGATCGACGGCCTTCGGAAAGAGTACAACCTGCTTCAAGACCTCCTTTTTGAGCTGGTGGATGAGGCCACCGCCACCGAATGGACCAAGATTGACGAAGCGCTCAAAAGGGTCCGGCGCTTCGAACGCTACCAGGAGCGAGCCTATCAAAAAGAGGAGAATCTCCGTGAACGCCAGCAGTAGAGGCAGGGGATGGCTTGCCGCCTGGCTGGCGGCCGGCCTGCTGGGCTCCCAGGTTCCGGCCTTCGCCCAGGAGACGGCCCCCTCCACCGCGGAGGTGGTTGTCGCCATCAAGCGGAGGGCCCAGCAGATCCTGGAGGAGCGCCGGCGGGCCAAGCGCCTGCGCGTCTCGTGGGACATCTCCCAGCTTGTGGGCTACGAGTCCAACCCGGCCAACGGCCCGGACCACATCGGAGATACCTACTTTGAGCAGAGCGTTTACGGGACCTTTTCCAAGAAGCTCGCCCCCACCATCACCTGGCAGGGGATTTACTCCGGTTCCTACGACAACTACGTGGAATACGGCGACGGCGACTACATGTCGCATACCCTCACCCCCGTCAAGCTCCTCTGGCAGCCGGGCCGGATGTGGCGGGTAGACACCGGAGCGGATTTCAACATCACCTATTACCCTCGGTCGAAGGGCTCCAACTACCGGGACCTCAAGCCCTTCGTCGGGGTGCGGCAAAATCTCTGGGGAACATGGTTCCAGACGGCCCGGTACGAGTGGTTCATCCGGGATTACATCTCGAAGCAAGCCCGGGACGGAAACAGCGCCGAGACCCTCTCCAACCGGGTGGACACCCGGCACCGCCTCCGGTATGAGCTTGGGACCACCTGGCAGGAGGCCCTCCTGAAGGTCAAGCAGGAGTGGTACTCCCACGACTCCAACGACGCCCGCAACGACTTCTACGACGCCCAGGACTACAAGGTGACCGCCTCGGTGAACCGGAACCTCACCGAGAAGTTCTCGGCCAACGCCAGCTATTCCTTCGAGCGCAAAAACTACGAGCACCGGCCGGTCACCGGGATCACCGCCGAGGCCCGCTACGACGACACCCAGACCTGGACGGTCGCCGGAACTTACGATTTCAACAACACCTGGAGCTTCGCGCCGAGCTTCAGCTACAAGTTCCTCGATTCCAACGAGCCGACCGGCGAGTACGTGGACACCACGATCACCGGCACGTTGTCCGCTCGGTTTTAAAACAGGAAACCCCGCCTCCAACCTAAAGGGCGCCAGGTTTAAACCTGGCGCCCTTTTTGGCTTCTGACTTCTTATCGGCTAGTGGGGTGTCGCGTGGGCGTGATCCGCGATGCCGTCTGCGTTCACATCGTAATGAAACTCGTCCATCAGCCCATCGTTGTTGTGGTCGTGGCTAACGACGAGCACCTCGGTCTGATTTTGCTGGTTGACCTGCTGCGTGTTGTCGTAGTTCTGGTTCTCTATGGTGTAAGCCTCTTTGTAGACGGCCTCGGTCGTGGTGCCCGCTATCTCGCGGTACTGGGTCTCCATCTGGGTACCCATCTCGCGCATCTGGGTTTCCATGGCCGCTCTCTGCTCCGGCGTCATCGCCTCCAGAACCTCCTTGGGCGGCCCCATCATCTCTCTGGAGCCGGCGCTCATCACCTCCCGCGGATTGATCCCGGCAGCCATCATCTTCTCCATCATCTCCCGGGGCGGTCCGGCAAATCCTTCCGTCGCGGTGCGCGCCATCGCCTCTTGGAAGGAGCTCTCAAAATGGGCCGAGATGGCCGCGCGCACGGTGTCCACCTGCTGCGTGGGATCGATCACCCTGCCCACAAAGCGGATCTCTGGGTTATCTCCCCCTACCCTCACGTCTGACCCGACCCTTCCGGCAAACACCTCCCGCAGGTTCTTGTCCCCCAGGTAGCCGCTGGCCTCGGCCATGGCCGCCTTGCAGGTTTCAAAATACTTGGAGACATCCTCCACGGTCCCGCCGGCCTTGAGCGTTTCCTTGGCCTTGGCCAAGGCATCCCGCATCTGGATCTCCACCCTGCCGGCCACCTCCGCCGGCACGCCGCTCTTGGTCAAGGCCTCGACGGTGCCTCGGGTGACTGCCTCGGGATTCTCCAGGGCCTTCTTGGTGGTTTCCGTGGTGTCGTGAATCACCGCGGCCGTTTTCTCCACAATCTGGAGCTCGGCCCTTGCCTCCGGAGAAGCGCTTTCTTGCTCTGTGACCGCCGCTTCAATCTTGGGAACCACCTCATTCAAGGCGATCTCGCGGACTTCCGGCTCAAGGGTAGGATCGTTGGCGATGATCTCTCTGCAGCTGTGGATCACCTCCACCTCCAACTGCGCCAGGGCGCTGGGCATCCCCGGGCTAAAGAAGGCGAGCCCCAGGATCAGTGCCCAGGCAAAGCCCTTCATCATACTCTCCATCTCATTTCCTCCTTGCTTAGCTTATAAAAATTAAACCTTTGTTACCGCGACTCGGTGTAAGCGCCTCCTGCTGGCCGCTCATACGACTCGCGCTCCATTGTAGGACGCTCCATCGTGGGCTGCTCCCGCTCCATCGTGGGGCGCTCAACGGCCTCGCGCTGGGGCGCTTCTCGCTCCATGGTGGGGCGCTCTACCGCCTCGCGCTGGGGCGCTTCTCGCTCCATGGTGGGGCGCTCTACCTCGCGGGTTGGAGTTTCCCTAGACTGGGTTTCCCGCTCCATGGCAGGGCGTTCGGCTTGCTCACGGCCACCGCGCTCGGCTTGCTCACGGCCACCGCGCTCGGCTTGCTCACGGCCACCGCGCTCGGCTTGCTCACGGCCGGCTCTTTCGGCCGTCTCGCGGCCACCGCGCTCAGCTTGCTCACGGCCAGCTCTTTCGGCCGTCTCACGGCCGGCTTGCTCGCGGCCACTGCGTTCGGCATGCTCACGGCCGGCTTGCTCGCGGCTGGTCCTTTCGGCCGTCTCGCGACCTGCTTGATCAGAAGCACCGCCTCGGGTCTCTAAACCTTGGGCCCGCTCCATTCCTGGAACACCCCGCTCGGAGAGTTCCTTGAGGCGAGCGTCGTCCCGTCCCCCGGCAGGAAGATCCTTTGGATTAAAGCCCTGTCCTCTTTCCGTTGAGCCGGTGCCCAGGGGACCTTCCGTACCTGCTGTCCGGCCACCAAGATCTGGAGCCCCGAGGCTCTCCGACCCTTGGACAACGGGTCCGGGAAGAGTGCCTCCAGCCCGTTCGGGCCCCTCGAAACCCCCGGTCGGCGTCGGCCGCTCGACCCCCGTGGCCGCCAGACCGGCAACCTCCCTGGCCTCCGCTTCGGTGAGGCCCTCTTCCGCCTGAAGCTCCTGAATCACCTTCTCGTAATCGGTATCTGCCTCCGCGGCCAGAGCCTGGCCGGTTACAAGAAAGGTTAGGCCCAAAAGGAAAATTCCTGTCGCTGTCATGGAATGAGCACGCATTTCCGTTCCCTCCTTAGGTAGTTTTATAATGCAAACGACCTTGCCCCCTTAAAAAGGGAGCAAGGTCGCCTCTAGCTCGTAACCTTCCAACCCTGGCAACTGGCTGCCCTCTTCTATGGGGCCCTGTAGCTTTGCCCCCCAAGATTTGCTTCGCAAATCTATCTCGGGGGGTCCACCACCTTGGGGCGGCGGACGTCCCTACCTTTCGGTAGGTTTGCCTTTAAACAGGGAAACGTGACCTATTTAGTTTTTCTAATGCAAGCTTACCTGATCTTTTGGCAAAAAGGCAAGGGTTGGAAGGAGAAAATTTTCAGCTTTAAATGTGGAAGGTGAAGCGGTGGTTGGGGCTGGCGGCGTTTTCCTTGACCTGGGAGGCCAGGGCGCCCAGGGTGGTGGCCTTCAGGGTGGAGTCCACCGCCCGCTCCACCTGTTTCCAGACGGACGCGGTGGGATCCTTGGTCGAAACGGCTGAAGCCGCGTAAGCCAATCCCTTGGGCTCCAAGCACTTAAAGACAGCGCTCACAGAGAGCTGGTCGGCCGGCAGTTTAAGGCGGTAGCCGCCCCGGGGGCCTCGCTCCGCTTCCACGATACCTTCACGCCGCAGGCGGTTAAAGAGCTGTTCCAGGTAGCGGACCGGCAGGGATTGCCGCTTGGCCACGGCGGACAGCGTCACCGGACCGGCTCCCTGGTGAAGAGTCAGATCCACCAGCGCGCGCAGGGCGTAAGAGACGCGGGAAGGGGGTTTCATCAGAACTCCTCGAAATACGGGTCCAGACTCAAGTACCGCTCGCCGGTATCCGGCAGGATCACCACCACCGTCTTGCCCGACCCCAGGCGTTTGGCCACCGTGAGGGCCGCCCAGACCGCGGCTCCGGCCGAGATCCCGGCCAAGATCCCTTCCTCCTTGGCAAGCCGCCTGGCCATGGCGTAAGCGTCGTTGTCGGCCACCGGAATGATCTCATCCAGGAGGGCCCTGTCCAGGACCTCCGGGATGAAGCCGGCCCCGATCCCCTGGATCTGATGCGGTCCGGCCGGGCGGCCCGAGAGGACCGCCGAGGCGGCCGGCTCCACGGCGATCACCTTCATCTGGGGGAATCGCTTCTTCAGGACATCCCCGTTGCCGGTGATGGTGCCGCCGGTGCCTACTCCGGCCACAAAGGCGTCGAGGGTCCCTTCCACCGCTTTCAGGATCTCCTGCGAGGTTGTCTGGCGATGGATTCTGGGGTTGGCCGGATTGGCAAACTGGTGGGGCATAAAGGCGCCGGGGCTTTTGGCCGCCAGCTCCTTGGCCTTGTTCACCGCCCCGGCCATCCCTTGATCCACCGGGGTCACCACCACCTCCGCGCCGAATCGCTCCAGAAGGGAGATTCTTTCCATGCTCATCCCTTCGGGCAGGGTGAGGATCAGCTTGTAGCCCTTGACCGCGCAGACCATGGCCAGACCAATGCCGGTGTTGCCGCTCGTGGGCTCGATGATGGTCCCGCCTGGTTTCAAGAGCCCGCGCACTTCGGCATCCTCCACCATGGACAGGGCGATTCGATCCTTCACAGAGCCGCCCGGGTTAAAGGCCTCGAGTTTGGCCAGGACCCTGGCCGAGGGGGCGGTGACGATCTTGGTCAGCTCCACCATGGGAGTATCCCCGATCAGCTCCAGGATGGATTGGGCCACACCTCGTTTCGCCATTTAAAGCTCCGAAATCGTTTCTTGGTGAGCCTTCAAGGTTGTTTCGATCTCCCTCTTGCCGTGCGCCGTCGATAGAAACCACGCCTCAAACGGGGAGGGAGGCAGATAAACCCCTTGGGAGAGCATCCCTCTGAAGTAGCGGGCGTAGCGCCGGGGATCGGCCCTTCTGGCGTCGGCCGCGGAGCAAACAGATCCCGATTTGAAAAAGAGGGTCACCAGCGACCCGGCCTGGTTGACCACGACCGGAACGCCGGCCTGGGAGCTGACGGCCCGAAGCCCCTGGGCGAGCTCGCGCCCCGCGTCGTTCAACCGCCCATACCTTTTGGGTTGGCGCAGGACGCGCAAGGTCGCCAGCCCCGCCGCCATGGCGATGGGATGCCCGGCCAGCGTCCCGGCCTGATAGACCTTCCCCCGCGGGGCGACAAGCCTCATCAGCCTGGCGGGCCCCCCATAAGCCCCGATGGCGAAACCGCCGCCGATCACCTTGCCCAGGGTCGTCAAATCGGGCCGAACCCCAAAGAGACCCTGGGCCCCGGAGTAACCCACCCGGAATCCGGTGATCACCTCATCAAAGATAAGCAGGATCCCGTGCTTGGCGGTCAGGGCCCTCAAGCCCTTGAGGAATCCGGGCGCCGGAGGAATCACCCCCGCGTTGGCCATCACCGGTTCCACGATCACGCAGGCCAGGGTTTTTCCATGCCGGCGGATCGTCCGCTCGACCCCCTCAAGGTCATTGAAGGAAGCGGTGAGCGTATCCTCCGTCACCCGCCGCGGAACTCCGGGCGAGGCCGGAATCCCCAGGGTCGCCATCCCGGAACCGGCCCGGGCAAGCAGGGCATCGGCATGACCGTGGTAGCCGCCGTCGAACTTGAGGATCTTGCTCCGGCCCGTCGCGGCCCGGGCCAGGCGGATGGCGCTCATCACCGCCTCGGTCCCCGAGGAGACAAACCGGATCTGCTCGATGGCCGGCATCGCCCGGGAAATCTCCCGCGCCAAGGCCGTCTCTCCGGGGGTTGGCGTCCCGAAGGTGATCCCCCGCTTCAGACCCTTCTGGACCGCCCTTAAAACAGCCGGGTGGCGGTGGCCCAGGATGAGGGCGCCCCAGGAGCCGACATAATCCAGGAGCTTGCGCCCCTCCACATCCCAGAGGCAGGGCCCGGCCCCCCGGTCCACAAAGAAAGGCCCCGCGCCGACCGACTTAAAGGAACGGACCGGCGAGTTGACCCCGCCGACCAGGTAGCGTTTGGCCTGCCGCCAACAAGAGGCGTTGGTTGATTTCACGTTAGGTGGCGCACTCTCCCTTCCCGACTTCGAGCTTGAACTCTCCCACCGCCCCCAGGTCCTCGTACAGGTCAGGCCTCTCTGAAAAGGGCGGCAGGTTCCGGAAGGGATCCATCTCCTTCTTGAGCCGCTCCGCCCCAACCCGCTGGGTCCAGTCCCGGAATTTCTCATTCGGCTGGCGCTCATCCCTGAAGAGGGTCAAGAGCCGCCTGGCCGCGTCCGGAACCCGCTTGGCCGGCACCATCCCCAGCCGCTGGCCGAATTCCGCCGTCCCCTCTCCGGTCCGCCCGCCCACCATCACCTGATAGTGGGGCACGGAATGGCCGTTCAGCTCCGAGGCGGCCCCATGGAAACCGATGTCGGCGATGTGGTGCTGGCCGCAGGAGTTGGGGCAGCCGGAGATCTTGATGGTGAGATCCTTGAGCGCCTCATCGTCCAGCAAGGGCCTCCCGCCATTGTTGAACAGCTCCCCGAAGGTGATGGCCAGCCCGCGGGAATGGGTGATCGCGATCTGGCAGGTGTCGGCCCCGGGGCAGCGGGTGATGTCGGCCAGGTGCCCGGCATCCGTGTGGGCGATCCCCAGCTTGGAGAGCTCCTCATAAACGGCGTAGACGTGCTCCTTCGCCACCCACGGCAGGAGGAGATTCTGCCCGATCATGGTGCGCAGCCTCCCGCCGCTGAACTTCCGGGCGATGGCCGCCACCCCCCTCATTTGGGCGACGGTGATGTCCCCCAGGAGGCAGCGGATCTGAACGGCCGTGTATCCCGCCTGCTTTTGCGGGAAGAGATTCGTCCGGCAAAAGCGGTCGAAGTGCTCCGAAGCGATGGGCAAGGGCGCCTGGATCCCCCGCGGTTTGGCCGGCGGCTCCTCCTCATAGATCGGGATCTCCCACGAGGTGTTGCCGGGCTTGGTCATGAGGGTGACCCTTCTTTCCTGGAGGAACTGCTTGCGGAACTCCTCGATTCCCCATTTCTTGATGAGGAACTTGATCCGCGCCAGGTTCCGGTTCTTGCGCTCCCCGTGCCGGTCAAAGAGCCGCAGGACCGTCTCGATGGTCGGGATGATGAGCGGCGCCGGGGTGAACTCCTCCAGAAGGAGCGCCGAAAACGGCGTCGTGCCCAGGCCCCCTCCCACGTACGTCTTGAAGCCGCGGACCTCTTGGCCGTCCACCACCCGGATCTGCGCGACCGCCCCAAAATCGTGGATCGGCACCCGCGCGTGGTCGGCGGGGCAGCCCTCGAAGACGATCTTGAATTTCCTGGGCAGATCCTGGCAGACCGGGTTGCGCAGGAAATAGCGGCTCACCGCGTCGGCGTAAGGAGCCACGTTGAAGGCCTCCTCCGCCGCGAGACCCCAGAAGGGGCAGGCGGTGACGTTGCGCACCGTGTTGCCGCAGGCCTCGCGGGTGGTCAGCCCCATCTCGCAGATCTTCTTCAGGAGGGTCGGGACGTGCCGCCTCTTGATCTTGTGAATCTGGATCGCCTGACGGGTCGTGATGTGGGCCACCTTGGGGGTGGCGTATTCTTCGGCCACATCGGCGATCGACTCCAATTGACCGGCCAGGAGAGCCCCAAACCGGACCTTGATCCGGATCATGTGCTCGTCCATGGCCCCGCGGATTCCGTAAACCCCATTCTCCAGCCGGAATTTCTTGAAATCATCCGGGTCAAGCTTCTGCTGTTCCAGCCGGATGATCTCCTGCTCAAAGCGGGACAGCTCCGCCATTTGAGCTTCCGGGGCGATCAGCTTGTACCGTTCCTGCTCGTTTTCTGCCATGTCAAATCACCCCCTTTTCCTTGATCCACCGGGCAATTTCCTTGGCGTAGTAGGTAATGATGAGATCGGCTCCCGAGCGCCGGATCGAGGTTAACGACTCCATAACCAGACGTTTCTCCTGAACCCATCCCCTCTGGGCCGCCGCCTTGATGAGGGCGTACTCGCCGCTCACCTGATAGGCGGCGGTGGGCCAGTGGAATTCCTCTTTCACCTTTTGAATCACATCCAGATAGCCCATCGCCGGCTTCACCATCACGAGATCGGCCCCTTCCTGAATGTCGAGGGCCACCTCCCGCAGGGCCTCCTTCAGGTTGGGCGGATCCATCTGGTAGCCGCGCCGGTCGCCGAACCTCGGGGCCGACTCCACCGCTTCCCGAAAAGGGCCGTACAGGGCGGAGGCGTACTTGGCCGAGTAGCTCATGATCGGCACCTGGGCGAAACCCGCGCCATCCAGCGCCTTTCGGATCGCCGCCACTTGGCCGTCCATCATCGCCGAGGGGGCCACGAGATCCGCCCCGGCCCTGGCCTGCGAGAGGGCGATCTTGGCCAGGAGGGCAAGGGTCGCGTCGTTGTCCACGCCGGCACCCTTCACCACCCCGCAGTGGCCGTGCGAGGTGTACTCGCAAAGGCACACATCGGTCATCACAACCAGCCCCGGGGCCGCCTTCTTGATCCGGCCGACGGCCCTTTGGACGATCCCATCCCGCGCGAAGGCGCCGCTTCCCTTGGAATCCTTGGCGGGTGGGATCCCAAAAAGGAGCGCCGCCCCCACCCCCAGCCCGGCAAGCGCCTTGGCCTCGCCGGCTATCTCCTCCAGCGAAAACCGGAAAACCCCCGGCATCGAGGCAATCGCTGTTTTCCGCCGGATCTTGGCGTCCACAAAAAGGGGCGCCACCAGTTTCCCGGGGTCGAGCCGGGTCTCGGCCACGAGCGCCCTGAACCTCGGAGAGCCCCTTAGGCGCCTGGGCCGGTATGCCGGAAATTTCGCCGGGGTCCTCACGCGAGAGCCTCCACAACCGCTCCCGTCAGACCTTCGATCGTCCAGGATCCCTTGGGCAGATGAAAGCGTCCGATTCCCGCTTCCTTGAGGGCCTTGCCGGTGGCCGGGCCGATCGCCGCAACGGCCGTGCCGTTTAAGCCGCGCCGCAATGGAACGCGGGCCTTCCGCAGGGCCTGCACAAAGCCGCTCACCGTCGAGGCCGAGGTGAAGGTGAGGCAGTCGATCCGCGTGAGGGCCTGGCGGGTCTTGCCAGGCGGCGGGGAGGCGGCCCGAGTTTCGTACATCACCACCTCGTCCAGCCGAGCTCCCTGTTTGCGGAGCCCGCGGGCCAGCTCATCCCGTACCCCCAGGTTGGAGCGCGGAATCAGAATCCTCTTGCCCGCGAGGTTCATCCGGCCAAAAACCCGCCGCAATCCAGCGGTCGAGAAATCATCAGGAATCAAATCCACCCGAAGCCCTGCCTCCCGGGCCGAACGGGCGGTGCGCGGGCCGATGGCGCAGAGCTTGGCCTTGCCGGAGAGCTTCGCCAAGCGGGTCAGTGCCTCCACGCCGTGGTGGCTGGTGAAGATAATCCAATCGTAACCCGGCAATTCTCGAAGAAGCCTCTCACGCTCGGCCCTGGAAAATTTTCGGGCCCGGACCACCACCGTCGGCAAGGCCACGCATTCGGCCCCCAGATCGTGAAGCCGGCTTATAAACTCCCTCTGGTCCACCAGGGGCCGGGTCACCAGAACCCTCTTACCCTGCAGGGGTTTCGCGCCAATCCTCCTCGCCTGCCGGACCACCTCCCCAATCACCGCCACTACCGGCGGCCCAAAATCAGGGCGCTTCCCAAGATCTCTCGCCGCCCCTCCCAAGGTGGTCACCAGGGTCTCCTGTTTCGCGGTCGTGGCCCAGCGGATCAAGGCAGCCGGCGTGGCGGCCGGGCGGCCCCCCTTCATCAGGCGGCGGGCGATCTCCGGGAGATTTTTTCTTCCCATCAGGATCACGATCGTGTCAACCGCCTTGGCCAGCGCCTCCCAGCGCGCCGCCGATTTTTTTCCGGCAGCCCCCTGGCCTGTCACCACCGCCACAGAGGAAGAGAACCTCCGGTCGGTCAGCGGAATTCCGGCCGCGGCCGCCGCGGCCCAGGCCGAGCTCACCCCCGGGACAACCTCGCAGGGAATTCCCGCCTGGGAGAGAGCCTCAAGTTCCTCGGAGATCCGCCCAAAGAGGGTGGGGTCGCCTCCCTTCAAGCGGACGACCCTCCGGTGGCGGCGTCCCGCCTCCACCAAGATCCGGTTGATCGCGCTTTGGCTCTTGCCTTCCTCGTCCGATCCCTTGCCGGCGTAAATCCTCCGGCATCCCTTCTTCGTCAGTCTCAAAAGCTCCGCCGCCGCCAGCCGGTCGTAGATGACGCAGTCGGCCTGGGCCAGAAGCCCGGCACCGCGCCGGGTGATCAGCCCCGGATCGCCCGGCCCGGCCCCGACGAGATAAACGGTTCCTGGGCTCATGCCGCCCCCTTCTGGGCCCACAGCCCAAACAGCAGTCGGTCGGCCCCCGCCGCCCGCAGATGGCTGGCCAGCTCTTTTCCAAGCCGCTCGGCTTCTTGCTTTGATCCGGCAATCTCTTTTCGAATGGCCTTGAGCCCGTCCGGGGAAAGGACGATGCCGGTCATCGAGAGATTCCCGTCCCGGACCCGGGCCAACCCCCCCACCGGAACCGAGCAACCGCCCCCCAGCGCCTCCAAAAAGGCCCGCTCGGCTTTTACCTCCCAATGGGAATCCGGATCGTCCAACACCTTAATAAGCTCTCCAATCTCTTTGCGCTCTTCATGGATCTCCACCCCCAAGGCCCCCTGCCCAGGGCACGGGAGCATGAAGGAGGGGTCCAGATATTCGCTCACCCGGTGGGCCAAGCCCAGCCGGATCAATCCGCAGGCGGCCAGGATCAGGGCGCCGTATTCACCGCTGTCGAGCTTTCTTAAGCGCGTGTCCACGTTGCCCCGAATCGCCGCGGCATTTAAATCCCGCCGGGCCCTCTTCAGCTGGGCCTGCCTCCTTAAGGAGCTGGCTCCCACCGCCGCCCCCTGGGGAAGGTTTTTCAGGGTCATCCCATCGCCGGCCACCAGCGCGTCGCGCGGGTCTTCCCTTTTTAAGACCGCCGCAATGGCAAGCCCCCGCGGCAGGCCGGCCTGCAGATCCTTGACCGAGTGGACCGCCAGGTCAATCTTTCCTAAAAGCAGAGCCTCTTCGATCTCCTTGACGAAGAGCCCTTTAAGCGGCACAGTCCCCCTTGCCTCGCTCCCTCCAGCCGTGAAATCATCCCCGGTCGTTTTGATTACGACCAGCTCGCAGCGCAGGCCGGGTTGGGCCTTTTCCAGCGCCCCCCTGACCAGATGGGCCTGGGCCAGGGCGAGCTTGGAGCCGCGCGTGCCGATCGTAAGAGAAGTCAACCCTGTACCTCCTCCAGCGGTTCTTCCTGGACGTGGCCGTCGTTAATCTTGAAGGCCCGCGCCTGGGGCCGCCCCTTTTCCTTCAGGGTCACCAGCACGTAATGGCCGCCGAAAAAATCCTGCACGGCGGTGGCCCGCTCGACGTCCCGCGGGGAGGGGTACGCCTCGGTCGCCACGTGCGAGTGGTAGACCGCCAGATGAGACATCCCCTCGCGCCGAATCTCCTTCTGCGCCGAGAGCTGTTCACCCGGGTTCATCTCATACCAGGTGGGGCTGGCGGCGTCGTTGGTGATGGGATAAACCGCCGAGGCGAACTCCCCCTGGCCGGCCAGATACCCGCAGGCCTCGTTCGGATACTCCCGCCGGCAATGTTCCACCATTTTCTCCATCGCAGCGGCCGCCACTTTAAGCATCACGCGCTGCCCCAGCGGGCCCGCACCTGGCTGCCGATCAACCGGTTGAACACCAGCCCATCCACCACCATGCCGATCCCCGCGATGATCACCATGTAGGCCAAGAGCTCCTCGACCCGGCGCTGTTTGGCCGCCTCGCTGATGAGCTGTCCCATCCCCCGGATCGAGCCGATCAGGAGCTCCCCGGCCATCAGCGCCCTCCAGCCAAAGGCCCAGGCCAGGCGCAGGCCGTCTATGATCCTAGGAATCGCCGCGGGCACAATCACGTGCCAGAAGATCTTGGTGCCGCTGGCCCCCATGGTCCTGGCCGCTCGCAGGATAAGCGGCGGAACATCCCGCACCCCGAAGCTGGTGTTGACCACCACGATGCCGGTCGCTCCCAGCAGGATCGTGAAGATGACCGCCCCTTCGTTCAGGCCAAACAGAAGCACCGCCAGGGGAACCCATGCCGCCCCCGGCATCGCGTTGAGCGCGGAAACCAGTGTTCCCAAGAGGTCGTCGAGCCATCGAAAACGGCCCAGGAGCAGGCCTGAGCCAATCCCCACCAGGCACACGGCCAGATACCCCATCGCCATCCGCTTTAAAGAGCCCGCCAGCGCGATCAGAAAGGAAGGATCGGCGAAGTCCCTCGCCGCCAGCTTCAGGATTCCAACGAAAGAGGGCACGCCGGCAAAAATCCAAGAGGCCAGCTCCCAGAGGGCCAGCAGAAAAAGCCAGGGCGCCAGGGCGCGCCAAATCCGTTTTTTCTTCACTCCATCCTCTCCACCAGGTAATCGAGGTCTTCGTCCTTCACCACCTTGGCGATCTCCTCCTTCAGGCCCAGCAGGATTCTCTGCTGAATCACAATGAGGTGCGGATCCGATTCCCTCCGCGGCCGGGGCAAATGGATCTGAAAACCGCCCTTGATCCTGCCGGGGCGAGCCGACATCTCCAGCACCTTGTCCCCCAAAACCGTCGCCTCCCGCACGTTGTGGGTCACAAAGAAAATCGTCTTGTGGGTTGTCTGCCAAATCTCCAGGAGCTCTTCGTGCAGAAGGCGCCGGGTCTGGGCGTCGAGCGCCCCGAAGGGCTCATCCATGAGGAGGATCTTGGGGTCCATCGCCAGGGCTCGGGCGATCGCCACCCTTTGCTTCATCCCGCCGGAGAGCTGGTGGGGATAGGCGTCGGCGAAGCGGCTTAGGTGAACCATCTTGAGATACTGGGCCGATTTCTGCCGGCGCTGCGCCTCGCCAATCCCCAGCATCTTCAGGCCGAACTCCACGTTGCGCCGCACGGTCAGCCACGGAAAAAGGGCCGGTTCCTGGAAAACGACCACCCGGTCCCTTCCCGGGCCGGTGACCGGCGAGCCGTCAATCAACAGCCTGCCCGAGGTGGGACGCTCCAGCCCGGCGATCAGGTGGATCAGGGTGGACTTGCCGCAGCCGGAGGGCCCCACCAGGCAGACGAACTCCCCCTTCTCGATCGTGAAGTTCAGCTCCTCCAGGACCGCGATCGAGCCGCCGTTGCCGGGAAAACTCTTGGAGACCTTCTCAAGGACGACCTGCATACGCCTCCCTCAAGACTCCGGCGATCTCCGGCCGGGTGAATTCCGGCGGAGGGGCCTTGCCCTCGGAGAGCATCTGCCGGACCGCCGTTCCGCTTAAAGAAACCCGCTCGGTGGCCACATGGGGGCAGGTCTTGACGGTGGCCATTCCCTGGCAGACCCTGCAGAAGAAGGCGTTGTCGAAGCAAAGGGGTATCACCCGAAGCTCCTCCGGGCCGAAGCGCTCGAAGATCCGCTGGGCGTCAAACGGGCCGTAGAACTTGCCCACCCCGGCGTGATCGCGGCCCACGATAAAGTGGGAGCAGCCGTAATTCTGCCGGATGATCGCGTGGAAGACCGCCTCCCGGGGGCCGGCGTACCGCATCGAGGCCGGGTTGACCACCAGCAGAACCCGGTCGCCCGGGAGATACCCCTCCATCAGCGCCTGGTAGCAGCGCATCCGAAGCTCCGGCGGCAGGTCGTCCCCCTTGGTCTTGCCCACCAGGGGATGAATCATCAGCCCGTCCGAAAGCTCCAGGGCGCAGCGCAGAAGATACTCGTGCGCCCGGTGAATCGGGTTGCGGGTCTGGAAGCCCACCACCCGCCGCCAGCCCCTCTTGCGGAACTCCTGCCGGGTCTGGGCGGGGCTCAAGCGGTTCTCCGAGAAATCGTCGTGCTCCGGCAGGTTCAGCACCGAAACCCTCCCGCCCAGATAGAGGCTGCCCTGACCCATCACCTTGGCCACCCCGGGGTGCGAGCCGTCGGTCGTCCCGTAAACCAGCTTGGACTCCACCAGCTTGTTGTAAGGAAAAAGCTCCGGGGCGTGGAGGATGGCGACCGTTTGACCGCTCTCGGTGACCAGGGAAAAATCCAGGCCCTCCCGCCACCGGTCCGCCTCCTCCTCGTTGACCGACAGGGTGACTGGGATGGGCCAGACTGTCCCGTCGGCCAGCCGCAGTCTATCCACCACCGAGTCGTAGTCGGCCTGCCCCATGAAGCCCGAAAGGGGCGAGACCGCTCCGATCGCCATCATCTCCACGTCGGAGACCTCCCACTCATCCAGGACAATCCTGGGGAGGTTCTTCGCCTTGTGTAGCAGGGAATCCCTTTCGTGCCCCTGGACGAGGCACTCCACCAGCCGCCCTCCGTGCGGAGCGATGAGCTCGGCCACTTACTCCTTCCCTTCCAGGTGCCCGGCCAGCGCGGCCGAGGTCTTGGAGCCGATCACGCCGTCGGGCGTCAGGCCGTTGGCCCGCTGAAAGGCCTTGACCGCCTGCTTGGTCTTGGGGCCCAGCTTTCCGTCAACGGACCCCTCGTAGAAACCGGCGGCTTTGAGCGCCATCTGAACCTGCCGCGGAGAGAGGGCCTCTTTCCTGGCCGGCTTCGCTGGGGCCTGCGCCTTCTGGTCTGCCTGCGCGACCGTCAACTGCGCCTCAATCTCCGCCAGTTTCTGGTCCAGCTCCCCCACCCTCGTTTCCAGGGCAGCCACCTGTTGGTTTAACGCCTCGTTTTGCTTGGAGCGGCTGCCGGTCATCGTGGCGCATCCGGAAACCAGCAGGGCCGTAAGGGCGGCACCGCTTGCAAGTTGAATTCGTTTCATCGCTCGACTCCTTGGCTTAAGTTGGATTAATGTTTCGGTTTGACGTGGAGCCCGCATTCCTTCTGTTCCGGAAGCTCCCACCACCAGCGGCCGGCCCGGATGTCCTCGCCGGGCTTCACCGCCCGGGTGCAGGGGGCGCAGCCGATCGAAGGAAAGTTCTGATCGTGGAGCTTGTTGTAGGGGATCTGGTTCTTCTTGATGGTGTCCCAAACCTGCTGGGTCGTCCAATCGGCGATCGGGTTCACCTTCACCATGTTCTGATGGGCGGTGTCCACCTCCACCTTGGGCAGCCCCCCGCGGGTCACCGCCTGCTCCCGCCTTAGTCCCGTGATCCAGGCGTCCAACTCGGCCAGCGCTCTGGTGAGCGGCTCCACCTTCCGGATGCCGCAGCACTCCTTGCGGTTGGCGATCGATTCCCGGAAGGAGTAAAAGCCCTTTTCCCGCTCCAGCTTCTCGACCGCCGCCTTGTCCGGGAAGTAGCTCTTGATCGAAACGCCGTACTTTTCCCGGATCCGGTCCATCACCTCGTAGGTCTCCTCGTGAAGGCGCCCGGTGTCCAGGGTGAAGATCGTGATCTTGGGGTTCACCTTCACCAGAAGATCGATCACCACCACGTCCTCGGCCCCGAAGCTGGAGGCAAACCCCAGCTTAGGATGAAAATTCTCCGCCGCCCACCTTAAGACCGCGGCGGCATCCTTGGTTTCCAATTCCTTGGCCGCTTCAGCCACGCTGGCTTTGTCCCAACCTAAAGTTGTCATTTCCTGTTGAAATCCTCCTTGGATTTGAATAATTCTTGACTATTTTAGTCAAGAATACTGGATAAATTTTACATATTCCCTCTAACCTCTGTCAACACAAATTTCACTGGCGGAGTTTGTCCAGCCGTTCTTTAATCTGCTGTTCGAAGCCTTGGGTCGTGGGTTCGTAGTAGCGGCGCTTCTTGGGCAGGTAATCCTGCTGGACGTGGCCGCCGGGAAAATTGTGGGCGTATTGGTACCCCTCGCCGTGGCCCAGGCGCTTGGCGCCGGGGTAGTTGGCGTCCTTCAAATGGGTGGGAACCTCCAGGGTGGTTCCCTTTTCGACATCCGCGGCGGCCTTCACGAGGGCCATGTAGGCGGCGTTCGACTTGGGGGCGCAGGCGACATAGATGGTCGCCTGGGCCAAGGGGATCCGGCACTCCGGCAGACCCACAAACTCCACCGCCTGCTGGGCCGCCGTGGCCACCACGAGGGCCTGCGGGTCAGCGTTGCCGACATCCTCGGCCGCGCAGATCATGAGGCGCCTCGCGATGAAGCGGGGGTCCTCGCCGGCGTAGAGCATCTTGGCCAGCCAATAGATGGCCGCGTCCGGGTCGGTACCGCGCATCGACTTGATAAAGGCTGAAATCGTGTCGTAGTGGGCATCCTCATCCCGGTCGTAGACGACCGCCTTTTTCTGGACCGCCTCCTCGGCCACTGCCCGCGTGATGACGACGGTTCCATCCTTGGCCGGCGGGGTGGACAGGGCCGCCAACTCCAGGCCGTTTATGGCCCGCCGGGCGTCCCCGTCGGAAATTTCGGCGAAAAAATCCAGGGCTTCATCGGCAAGCTTGAGCTTCATCTTGCCAAGGCCGCGCTCGGCGTCCGAGGCGGCCCGCTTCAAAAGGGTCTTTAAATCCTCCTTGGAGAGGGGCTTGAATTCCGCCACGAGCGACCTGGAAAGAAGGGGCGAGACGAGGGAAAAGAAGGGGTTGTGGGTCGTGGCCCCGATTAAGATCACCGTGCCGTCTTCCACCTCCGGCATCAGGACGTCCTGCTGGGCCTTGTTGAACCGGTGGATCTCGTCGATGAAAAGGACTGTCCGCCGGCCCTGGCTCAAGCGCAGCTTGGCCGCCTCGATCGCCCGGCGCAGATCCTCCACGCCGGCGGCCACGGCGTTGATCCGCTCCACGTGGGCTTGTGTCTTCGCGGCCGCCAGGTGCCCAAAGGCGCTCTTGCCGCAGCCCGGCGGCCCATACAGGATGACGCTCGTCAGGCGGTCGGCCTCGAGGGCGCGGGTCAACAGCTTGCCGGGGCCCACCAGGTGCGGCTGGCCCACAAACTCGGAAAGCTCCCTCGGCCGCATCCGGGCCGCCAGCGGGGCGGCGGAGGGAGGGTCTTTTTCGCGGCCGGCCCAGAAGAGGTCCCCGGTGGCGGGGGCCCGGGTTGATTTTCGCTTCAAGAGGCTTCCTCAAAAATTAAAGGGCCGGATCCCTTTACCTTAAACCCAACTCCAGCTTGTCCACTTCACAAGCCAGGGATCCGGCCCCGCTGAAAACCCCGCGAATGCCGTGTGGCGAGCGCATTCGTGAACCGTGAGTTCACTACCTTGGGAACTTGATCGGGGGTTTCTTGCTTCCCTGATTCGCCAACGAACTCTCGCGAGCCGGGCCTGCGTTCCACCGCCGAATTCAAGCTCCCTGTGATTCTGGTGTTGGTTCAGAATCGTCTCTGGCCAAACACGCGCACCGCAGGGACATTTTCCTTATACCTCCGCGCCATCGCGATGGCAAGGAAAAAAGGAGGGGTGCGAAATTCACCTGCTAGGCTCTAAAGTGAGCCGCAAGAAAAACAGCAAGAAGAACTACGCCGAAGGCGCAGACCACCGCGGCGCCGGTTGGGAGATCCCAAAAATAGGAGGCCGCAATCCCCAGGATGCTGGTCAGCGCCCCGATGGCCCAGCCGATGGCGAGCCGCTGGGCGATGGATCTGCCCAGTAGAACCCCGCAGACCGCCGGGACGATGAGGTAGCTGAAAACCAGAAGCACCCCGGCCATCTCCACCGAGCTCGTCACCACGAACCCAAAGGTCGCGTAGAAGAAGAGGTCCCACAGACGAACCGGCATCCCCCGGGCGAAGGCCTCCTGGGGTTTTTGCGAGATGAACAAGAGGGGCCGCCTGGCCAGCCAGTGGAGCGCTCCGATGGCGCCGTAAATGGCGGCCACCTTGCCCACCTCGGACCAGCGGGCCAGCAGGAGGTGGCCCACCAGCAGAGACTTCAGCTCCTCGCCTCCTTCCGCGGCGCGGTTTAAAACAAGAATCGCCGCCGCCGCGGCGACCGCGTAAACGACCCCGATGATCGCCTCATGAGGAACCTTTTCCTCCCGGAATCGTGTGAGCGAAAAAATCACGGCCCCCAGGAAGGTGAAGCCTAAGGCGAACAGGTAATTCGCGCTGTGGTGGAGCCCGAACCCGAAAAGGAACCCCACGGTGGACCCGAGCGCCGCGATCTGGGCGAGGGCCAGGTCGACAAAGATCACCTGCCGCTCAATGACGTGCAGCCCCAGGTAAGCGTGGATGCCGGTCAACACCAGGCAGGCGGCAAAGGGGGCCGCCATCAGATGGAAAAATTCCGTCATGGAGATGCCTTAAAGCCCTCGACCAGTTGATTCACATTATAGTCCATCCAGGAAAAATAATCGGAGGCCTCCGGCAATTCTCTCACGTTCTGGCAAAGCGTCACCACCTTCGCCCCGGTCCGTTCGGCCAGCGCCTCCGAGGCGGCCCGGGAGAAATAGGTTGACTGAACGATAACCCGGATGCCGCGGGTTTTCATGTATTCCTCCAGGAAGCCCAGGTGTTTGGGCCCAGGAGGAATTCCGGGCTTGGGCTCCAGAAACTGCTCGATCCTGATCCCGAGAAATTCCGCCAGGTACGGCCATTCGTTGTGATAGGCCACCGTCTCTTTCCCTCGAATGGCCGCGGAGATCTTCCTCCAGCCGGCGAGCCGCTGGTCGAGCCGCTGAAGAAACTCGGCCAATCTTTTCTGATAAGCCGACGCGTGGGCGGGATCGATGTCGGAGAGCTTCTTAGCGATCGCTTTCGCCATGATCTTGGCGTTCTCCGGCTCCAGCCAGTAATGGGGGTTTCCATAAATGTGGATGTCCCCCATGAGACGAGACAGGGGCCGGTCCGGCACCTCCAGCAACGGAATGCCGATGGACAGATCCAGCTCCCCTTCTTGGCCCGGGAAGACCCTCGCGTTACCGGCAGCATCCAAGAGCGGGCCTTTCCAGACCTCCAGATCGAGGCCCGCGTGGACCAGCAAATCCGCCTTCTTCACCTTGAGCACATCGCTGGGCCTGGGCTCAATGAAGTGCGGGTTGAAGCGGGGCGGGGCCACCGAGGTCACCTCCACCTCCTCCGCGCCGATCTGCTTGACCAGGTCGGCAAAGGTGGACAGCGTGGTCACCACGCGCAGGGGCGCAGCGCCCCAAACGAACGGCGTCGGTTCCTGCGCCGCGATCAGGACTAAAAGACCAGCGAGTATTTTTCTCATGGCGGGCTCACTGAAGCTGGTGCTTGTGGGTGCCGATGGCGAAGGTCCCCTGGAGGAAAACGGCGTCATCCTCCTTGGAGCTTGCACGCTCCTCGTGCCGGTACTGGAGCCGCCACCGGGCCCATTCGCTCTGATAAAAGGTCACAAAGGCGCTCAACCCCTGATCGGCATGCCGGCTGGCGGCCGTATCGATGAGCCGCGCATGATCGGCCCTCAAACCGGCCCCCCAGCGGGGAGCGAATTTGTAGTCGGCCAGAAGGTACGCCCCCCAGGGGTGGCGGTCGAATTGGGTCGTTGCCCCGGTGGTGGAGTCTATGCCGAAGGCCTCGTCCCGGTGCTGGAGGTAAAACTCCCCTTGGAGTTTGAGCTTCGTGCTGGGGGAGAGATGGTTCAGGTAGGTGGCGTCCAGCCCCAGCACGTTCACCTCAAAGGCGGCGTCGGCGTCACTGGAACCCACCAAGTGAGAGATCCCCAGCTCAAGATTCGAGGCCTCGGTGAGATCCTTGAAGGCCTTGAGGTGGCTGTAAAGGGTGGGCCGGCGCCTGGTGGATCCGAAGGTGGCGGCCCCCTCGCCGATGCCCCCTTCCAAAACACCCACGGTCGGCTCCAGGACCGTCCCCCCGGGCCCCTCCAGAATGCCGGTCAGATCCGCGCCGCTTCGGAAATAACCTTCGGCGCCGAAGTAGCGTCGGATGACGATCGGCTCATCCACGGTGGAGAGCTGGTCCCGGTGGATCCCCGCCGTCTTGCCGATCTTGGGAAAGAAGCGTCCGAAGCGTCCCTTCAAATCCCACGGCAAGTTCCAGTACGTGAGGTAGGCTTCCTCAATGTCGGCCGCCTCGGAGTCGGAGAAGGCGAAGGTGGCGTCAAACCGGGAGTAGGGGTCCACATAGCCCCCCACGATCAGCTCCACCTCGCGGGCGGAGAACCGGTCGTTGCCATCGCCGTCGGCCCCGTCCTGCGAGGAGGTGGCCACGAGGTCGCCCAGCAAGCCGATCTCCGGAAGAACCGAGCCGATCACCCCCGGCAAGGAACTCCCTTTGGCTGGAGCCGGCGGCGCAGGCATGGGGCCCGATGGAGCGGCCGGCGTGGCCGCCGGCTGTTTGATTTGGCGCTCCAATTCATCGATCCGCGCCTGCTGTTTTTGAATCAACTCATTCTGATTCTCAAGGGATTGCCGCATCTCCCCCAGTGTCTTGCGCATTTCCTTCAGCTCCTCTGCCACCTCTGAACTTGAATCCGCCCGGGCGCAGGGTAAAAGGGCTGCAGACAGTAAACCCGCGAGCAGGGCGCTCGCGCCAATGAAGACAACATGCCGCATGGAATCCTCCTTGTGAAATGAAGCGCTGAATTTCTCGAAATGCCCGGCAGGAAGAATTACGTTCTAGGCAGGAGGGGCGCGGCTGTCGAAAAGGGACGCGGCGTCTTGCGAAACCAGGAGCGGGATTTTCCTAACGGAGGATCCCTCAAGAAGCTGAAGCGGAACCGGCGCCAAAATCTCCGGCGCGACGGAGGGGAAAGCCGATTGGGCCCGGCAGGCCCAGCAGTCGTGCGGCGCCGAGCCGGACCCCGCCAGGTGGGAGTGGGGCAGCGCCGAGGCAATTCCCAGCAGGAGAAAGGCGCCCAGCGAAACGATCAGGAGGGTTTTGAGAAAAGGCAACCGGCGCATGACCAGAATCGTCGGCATCGTGGGTTACCTTAAGGTTGCTCCAAATCGCGCCTTCAAGGTTTCCACAATCTTCAGGTGGCTGGCGGCGACCTCGGAGTCTGTCAGGGTCCGGTCGCCGGCCGAGTAGCTCAATCTGAAGCAGAAGGATTTCTGGCCCGGAGGAACCTGGGGCCCCCGGTAAAGATCGATCAGGGCAAGCTCCTTAAGAAGCGGGTCGCCCGCCTTCAGAATGGTCTCCCGCGCCGCCCCGTGGGGGGTTTCCTCCGGCACGACGATCGCCAAATCCTGAACCACCGGAGGAACCTTGGGCAAAGGCCGGATCTGAAGCGGGGAATCGGACCTCTCCGCGATCGGCTCCAGGTCCATCTGGGCAAAGGCCACGGGCAGATGGGTGGGGATCTCAAAGGCGTTCAAAAGCCCTTCCTCGACCATTCCGCAAACCCCCAGAAGCTCCTTCCCTAAATAGAAGCGCAGAACCGGCCCTTTCAGGCCCTCGGCGCCCTGGCCCTCCTCTTCCCTCACTGCTCCTAGGTCCATCCGGTCCGCCAGAAACTGAACCGCCCCCTTCACCGCGAGAAATCCCTCGGGGGTCCCCGCCGCCAGAAGGGACAAGGCCCTGCGCTCCAGAGGGGCAGTGGAAGAGAAGACCTTTCCGGTTTCGAAGAACTGGAGGCGCTCGGCGCTTTTTCGAAGGAGATTGACGGCGGCGGATCTCAAGGCGCCGATCATCAGCTGGGGCCTCAAATGGGTGAACTCGGCGCTCAAAGGATTCTGAAGCCTGGGAGCCGCCCGCCCGGACTCCGGGAAGCGGGAAAGGATCTCTTCGCTCACCAGGCTGTACGTCACAATCTCCTGAAAGCCGGCCTCCGTGAGCAGGAGCTTGAGAAGTTTTTCCCGCTCCATCCAGGGATCCTCCGCCGGTTTTAAGCTCCGCCCCAGGGCTTGGCGTGAAACGGCAGGCAGGGTGGCCGGACAGCGTTCGTAGCCCCAGAGCCTGGCCAGCTCCTCGTGAAGATCCTCCGGGATCGCGAGGTCTCTTCTCCAGGAAGGGGGGGACACTGTCCAGCGCTTCACGTTTCCAGTCACCGAACAGCCGATCTTCTCCAGGAGGCGCCTCTGCTGGGCCGGGTAGATCAGCATCCCCAAGGTCCGCTGGGCCCGCTGGGGATAAAGGGTGATCCGACGCCTGCTTGGTTTCTCTTGGACGACGTCCACCGGCGGATAATCCAGGCGCCCGCCGGAAAGCTCCTGAATCAACCGGGCGGCGCGCAGGGCCGCGGTCCAAACCATCTGAAAATCCACCCCCCGTTCAAACCGATAGGAGCTGTCGGTGGCGAGATGCAGGTTCCGGGAGGCGCGGCGGACGCGGGCCGGATCGAACCAGGCCGATTCCAAAAGGACCCGCCGGGTTTGGGGACCCACCTCGGTTTCCCGGCCCCCCATGACGCCGGCCAAGGCCACGGGGCGCTCTTCGTCTGCGATCACCAGAAGCTCCGGGGAGAGTTCCCGGGTCTGGCCGTCGATCGTCAGGAGCTTTTCGCCGGTCCTGGAGCGCCGCACGCGAAGGGTTTGGCCTTTCAGCGCGTCCAGGTCAAAGGCGTGCAGCGGCTGGCCCAGCTCGAAGAGAACAAGGTTGGTGGCGTCCACCACGTTGTTGACCGGCCGAAGGCCCATCGCGGCCAGGCGTTCGGCGATGGGGGGAGGGCTGGGCTTCACCGTCACCCCCTCGATCACAATGCCGACATACCGGCGGCAGTCCCGGTCCTCCAGGTGAATCGCTATGGGGGCGGGCTTGCCGGATGAGCTCCACGGGGCGCACCGGCGCGTCAGCCACCTGGGACTGCGGAACCGGCGGCCCAGGATGGCGGCCGTCTCACGGGCCAATCCCAGGTAGCTCAAGAGATCCGGCCGGTTGGGAGTGACCTCCATCTCCAAGAGCCAATCGCTTCCTGCCCGCGCGAGGCCCGTCACCTCGGTGCCGGCCATGGTCAGCCGCTCACCCAGCGCCGCCGGCGGGATGGAAAGCTCCACGAACTCCTTAAGCCACGACAGGAGGATTTTCATGGGAATTGCTGGAGAAACCGGATGTCGTTCTCGTAAAAGAGCCGGATGTCGTTGATGCCGTATTTCAGCATGGCGATCCTCTCCACCCCCATTCCGAAGGCGAAGCCGACGGTCCCCGCCGGAAAACCCACCGCCTTGAAAACGGCCGGATGCACCATCCCGCAGCCCAAGATCTCCAGCCACCCCTTCTGGCCGCAGACGCTGCAGCCGCGAGACTGGCAGAGGCTGCAGGCCAGATCCCCCTCGGCCGAGGGCTCGGTAAAGGGAAAGTAGTGCGGCCGGAAACGAAGCCTCGCCTGGCCTCCGAACATCTGCTTGGCCCAAGCCAGGAGGGTCCCTTTAAGGTCCCCGAAGGTGATCCCTGGTCCCACGGCCAAACCCTCCACCTGGTGAAATTGAAAGCAGTGCGAGGCGTCCACCGCGTCCCGGCGGAAAACCCGGCCCGGCACCACGATCTTGAAGGGAGGCCCCTGGGCTTTCATGAAGCGGATCTGCACCGGCGAGGTGTGGGAGCGCAGCAACAGCTTAGGGAGCGATTGAAGATAGAAAGTGTCGAAGCTCTCCCGGGAGGGGTGGTCCGCGGGGATGTTCAGCGCCTCGAAGTTGTTCTCCTCGGTTTCAATCTCGGGCCCTTCCACGGCGGAGAATCCCAGCCCCCGGAAGATTGCCGTGATCCGGTCGGTCGTCTGGGTCAGCGGATGAAGCCTTCCCGCGGGGGGGCAAAAACCCGGCAGGGTCAGGTCCAGGTGGGGTCCCCTCGAGGCGCCGGGCCGCTGGGTGAGCCTTTCGTCAAAAAGCTGTGTCAGCTCCTTCTTGACGGCGTTGAGCCGCTGACCCAGTGCGGAGCGTTCCTTAGGGTTCCACTGCGGCTCGGAGAGCCTCGAGAAATATTCGTTGAGCCGGCCCCGGCGCCCCAGCGCCTGAAGGCGCAGGGCCTCGGCCGCTTGAGGGTCGGGGCTGCCGGAGAGCTTCTCGCGGACCTCGCCGAGCAGGCCCTCCAGCCCCCGCAGGAGTTCTTCCATGGAGGCCGCCATCTTGGCTTAGGTCAGGCGGCTTGCGGCTGGCCTAGGGCGCTCTTCGCGGTCTGGGCAAGCTGCCGGAAGGCAGCTTCATCGTGAACCGCCAGATCGGCCAGGATCTTTCGATCCAGGGCTATCTTCGCGGCCTTTAGTCCCGCCATCAATTGGTTGTAGCCCAGGCCCTGGGTTTGGGCCGCGGCATGGATCCGGGTGATCCACAGCCGCCGGAAGTCTCCCTTGCGGGCCTTCCGGTCCCGGGTGGCGAAGGCCATCGCCCGGTTGACCGTCTCCTTGGCGCGGCGAAAGAGCTTGGAGCGCTTGCCCCAGTAGCCCTTCGCTTTTCGGACCATTCGACGGTGGCGTTTTTGACTTGAAACGGCGTGCTTGACGCGTGCCATGGGCTCCTCCTTAACCGTAAGGCAAAAGGCGCTTTATTTTTTCCTCATCGGAAGGGCTCACCAGATCCGGACGCTTCAGACGCCGCATCCTCTTGGGAGCCCTGCCGGAAAGCAGGTGGCTGCGAAAGGCATGGGCCCTTCGGATCTTGCCCTTGCCGGTGAATCGAAAGCGCTTGGCCGTGGCCTTGCGCGTTTTCATTTTAGGCATCGGATAACTCCTGTCATTTGGGGGCCAGCGTCATGAAGATGAACCGCCCCTCCTGCAGCGGCGGCCGCTCCACCTGGGCCACCGGCGAGACGTCCGCTTGGAGCCGATCCATGAGGCGCCTCCCGAATTCCTGGTGCGCCATCTCGCGGCCCCGGAACATCAGTGTCACCTTCACCTTGTCCCCCCGCGTCAAGAACTTGAGGAGATTTTTGAGCTTGGTCTGGTAGTCGTGATCGTCGATCTGCGGCCTGAACCGAAGCTCCTTGAGCTGGCTGTGGTGCTGGCGGTGCTGGTTCTCCCGCTCCTGTTTTTCCTTCTCATAACGGTACTTGGCGTAATCCATCACCCGGCAGACCGGCGGCCTGGCCTGCGGGGCCACCTCCACCAGATCCAGCCCCGCCTCTTTCGCCATCTTGATGGCTGCCTCAATGGCGACCACCCCGAGTGTTTCCCCTTTTTCTCCCACCAACCGAACCTCACGCATGCGAATCTGTTCGTTCACCCTCAATTCATCCTTTTGGATGTCGCGTCTCCTCCTTTATTTTTTGTCGTGAACCTCCTGCCGAATCCTCTTCACAAACTCGGCCAGCGGCATCGCCCCGAGATCTCCACCGGCTCGGGAGCGGACCGCGACCGTGCCGGCCGCCACCTCCCTTTTTCCGACCACCAGCATGTAGGGCACCTTGGCCAGCTGGGCGTCCCGGATGCGGGCCTGAAGGGTTTCCCTGCGGTCGTCGGTCTCAGCCCGAAGGCCCTCCCGGACCAGCGCCTGGGCCGTCTCGCGAGCGTAGGGCTCCTGATCCTGGGTGATGGGGATCGCGGTCACCTGAACCGGAGCCAGCCACGCGGGGAAGGCCCCGCCGTACTGCTCGATCAACGTGCCCATGAAGCGCTCCAGCGATCCGAAGACCGCCCGGTGGATCATCACCGGGGCCGTCCGCTGTCCGTCCGACTCGGCATAGGTCAAACCGAACCGCTTGGGAAGCACGAAGTCGAGCTGAACCGTGGCGCACTGCCAGAAGCGGCCCAGCGTGTCTTTCACATGCACGTCGATCTTGGGGCCGTAGAAGGCCCCGGCGCCGGCGGCCAGCTCGAAGGGAACGTTCCAACGCTTCAGGGCCGACGTCAGGATCGCCTCGGCCCGGTCCCACTGTTCGGTGTCGCCCAGGAACTCCGGCGGCCGGGTGCTCATCTCCACCTTGTATTCCGGGAATCCGAAATCCCGCATCGCCTCCTGGATGAACCGCAGAACGCCGCCGATCTCCTCCTCCAGCTGCGCGCTCCGGCAGAAGATGTGGGAATCGTCCTGCGTGAAGCCGCGCACCCGCAGCAGGCCGTGCAGGACGCCGGATTTTTCGTTCCGGTAAACCGTGCCCAGCTCAAAGAATCTTAAAGGGAGCTCCCGGTAGCTGCGCAGGACCGATTGATAGATCAGGATGTGCCCCGGGCAGTTCATCGGCTTTAAGCCCCACTCCTGTTCCTCCACCTTGAACAGATACATGTTGGGCTTGTAATAGTCGTAGTGGCCCGAGCGGACCCAGATGTCGCTTTTTAGGACGTGCGGGGTCACCACCGGCACGTAGCCGCGGGCCGCGTGCTGACGGCGGGCGTAATCCTCGATGATCCCCCGCAGCACCGCCCCCCGGGGAGGATAAAACACCATCCCGGCCCCCGCCTCCTCCAGCATCGTGAAAAGCCCCAGCGCCTGTCCCAGCTTCCGGTGGTCCCGGAGCTTGGCCTCCTCCCGGATCTTGAGAAATTCCTTGAGCTCCTCCTGGCTCTCGAAGGCGGTGCCGTAGAGGCGGGTCAGCTGGGGATTTTTCTCGCTGCCGCGCCAATAGGCCCCGGCCAGGGAAAGGAGCTTGAAGGCCCGGATTTCTCCGGTCGCCTTCAGGTGGGGCCCCTCGCACAGATCCACAAACTCCCCGTCGGTGTAAAGGGAAACCTTGGGATCCGGGATCCCCTCGATCAGCTCCACCTTGAAGGGCTCCCCGCGTGAGGCAAAGAAGGCGGCCGCTTTTTCTTTGGTCAGCTCGGAGCGCTCAAAGGGGAGATTCGCCTGCACGATCTTGGCCATCTCGGCCTCGATGGCCGCCAGATCCTCCTCGGCAAGCGGCCGCTCGGTCTCCACATCGTAGTAAAAGCCCTCCTCGATCGGAGGCCCGATGGCGAGCTTCGTCGTCGGCCACAGGCGCTTCACCGCCTGGGCCGTCACGTGCGCGGCCGAATGCCGCAGTCTATGCAGCTCGTCGTTCATCGCTCAAATGAGATGGTGGGCCCAAGAGGACTCGAACCTCTGACCTCTTCCATGTCAAGGAAGCGCTCTAACCAACTGAGCTATGAGCCCCTCTGTATTCGTGCCGGGGGCGGGAGTCGAACCCGCACGGCCTTGCGGCCACAGGATTTTAAGTCCCGCGCGGATGCCAGTTTCGCCACCCCGGCGATGAAAAGAAAAACCTAAGGCGCGGGTCGGAATCGAACCGACGAATAACGGTTTTGCAGACCGTTGCCTTACCACTTGGCTACCGCGCCAACGAGTTCCTGCCGTTCCCACGCACGCCGAATCACCGCTGTCCAGTGTTCTCTGGCAGCATGCTGGGGCAGCGTCTGACGTTCAACGGCCGGAACCCGTTCCAGGGGGGAAACGCGCTCCGCTGGTTTTCCCCC
>JACOVG010000003.1 GCA_016177405.1 Candidatus Omnitrophota bacterium
CAGGTCCTGTACGAGGGGAAGTCCCCCAGGGACACGGTCCGGGAGCTGATGCTCCGCGGCCCCAAACCGGAATAGAAGGAGACAGCGGTACAAGTGCCAGACTCTGTGGTTCAGAAAAAGATCGAGGAGATGGTTCGGCGGATCGTTGAGCGGTTCCATCCGGAGAAAATTATTCTATTCGGTTCCCATGCGCGGGGCACGGCTGGCCCAGATAGCGATGTGGATTTGCTTGTGATCATGAACGTGCAAGGGTCCCGACGGCAGAAGGCCACAGAGATCGATCTTTCTCTGGCCGATCGGAAAATACCCTTAGACTTGCTCGTTGTGACACCGCAGCAGTTTGACCGGGACCGGGACATGATTGGGACGGTCATCCGGCCGGCGGCGCGTGAAGGAAAGGTGCTTTATGAACGAGCCGCCTGAAGGCCTTCGCAAGATCCGTCAATGGGTGGAGAAGGCAGAACACGATTTCAAGACGGCTGAACACCTGTTGACTTTGTTGGAAGGGTGCCCCTTCGATGTCGTTTGCTTTCACGCGCAACAGTGCGCGGAAAAATATCTCAAGGGATTCCTCACCTTCCGTTCGGTCGATTTTCCGAAAACACATGATCTTGTCATTCTGCTTAATCTTGCAGATGGGCCTGCGACTCTGGGGGTTGACCTCGTGGATGTACAGCCATTGAACCGATATCCGGTGGAAGCCCGTTATCCTGGTGATTGGGAGTCCTTCACACTTGAGGAAGCGCGGGAAGCTGTTAGCTTGGCTCGGAAGGTTCGGGAGGCGGTGCGGAAGCAACTTCCAGCCGCTGCTCTGAATGGATAAACGTCCGCCTCCATTCCCAGGATTTGGAACCCTGCGAGAAGCGTCTCATGGAGGACACCGGTGCGAGGGTGAGCTGCCGAAGGCCGCCTATGGGAAAGCCGTCAAGTACTGTTACGAGGATGCAGAGGGGAAGCTCTGGATCACCAACGAGGAGTACGCCAGCCAGGTGAATTTCTGTCCGTACTGTGGACACAAGGCGAAGGTAGAGGCAATTGGGCGGCCAGCGGTTAACGTCGGGAGGATACGCAGTGAAAAGCAAGCTGGTCAAAATCTATAAGTTGCGAAAAGGCGGCCAACTATGTGTCAATGCGACGGGCATCAATGAGAGCGGGGACTTCTATTTGAAGTCACCCGCCAAACAGCATGGGAGGATATTGCCACCTTCGGCCTCGTATGAGGATATAGGCAAAGCCGTTCGCTACGTGCTTTCAAATTGTGATTGAGCTTCGTCGGCTATGGATTGGATAATCCGCGGGAATGGTGCCTTCCTGCCCCTGCTGGCCGGGTTTTCGCGATGGCCAGTGGTCATTGCGGTTGGTGGACATCGGTAGTGGCTCGTTACGGGGCGTGGCGTAGCTTGGTAGCGCGCTTGCATGGGGTGTTTAGTACTGTTTTTGCAACACACTCATGCATAATGAGATGCAGGATGAGTGGTCGCCATAAGGTCGCCATTGGAAACAGTTAGGCCGAAGTTGCAACCCAAGGATGAGGCCTAGGATCAGATGAGGTTGACGGAACAGGAACAGAGGGCGGTGGAACGTTTCGCCACCACGCTTCGGGAGCGATGGGGAAATGAGGTCCTTGAGATCCATCTGTTTGGTTCGAAGGCGCGAGGCGATGCGGGACCTGAGTCGGACGTTGATCTTCTGATTGTTACCGAGCGCAATGACTGGAAACTCAAGGACGAGATCGGCCGAGTTGCAACGAGGATCCTTTTGTCAGAGGGAATCTATTTGTCCATCAAGGTGTTGGGGAAGACCCTGTATCAACGGCTTGTTACACTGGAGGCCCCATTCATCAAGAACGTGTTGCGGGAAGGAGTCGTTGTATGAACGACCGAATCAAGGAGTACATCCACCAGGAGCTGAAGAAGGCCGAGCAGGCATTGAAGGCCGCGCAGAACCTCTTGGCCGATGGGCTTTATGACGATGCGGTCTCCCGGGCTTATTACGCTGTTTTCCATGGCGCCCGCGCCGCGCTCAAAATCAAAGGGATAGAGACGGTGTCTCACAAGGGCCTCATCAGTCAGTTTGCGTTGCACCTGGTGAAGGCGGGCGAAGTGGAGGAAGAGTACGGGGACATCCTCCGGCAGATCAAGGAAGATCGAGAAACCGGAGATTACGAGCCATTGGTGACGTTTGGTTCAGAAGAAGCTACTAAGTTGGTGGGCAGTGCAGATCGGTTTCTCGTGAAGATGCGAGACTGGATCGGGAGGCAAGAAGCGTGATTTTCGGCCTGGTCACCGATATCCTCTGGGTCCTCGCTGCCAACAAGGTCCCAGACCTGAAGCACAAGCTCGACTCTATTCTTGGGCTGCAAGCGAAGGAAGGAAGATGAAACTGATGCTAGGTTTTTTGAAGTCGCTATTTAAAACGCATCCGATTGCAGCTTCCGTAATGGCGGTATTAGCCATGTCCATGATTTGTTGGATAGCGAACCTGTTGATTCTTTTTTGTAAAGATCCTTTCCAATTCTCACAGATTCAGCAGCCTGGGCAGGTACAACAGAGCTATCCTTACGCGTACCTGTTTAGCGCCTTAGCGCAATCGCTTGCAGCTTTATTGGGATTCTTGGGTATTTTTGTGGTCTATCGGCTTGATCGCTTGCATTCGCGGATTGTAGGGATGAATTCTGAAGGGGCCAAGCCATATGAGAAAAGAAGAGAGGATACAAAAAACGTTGGATTCGCTCTAGCAATTTTAATGATGCTCGCATTCACGCTATCATTACTTCTACTTGGAAGATGTGAATATCTTTGTTTGAACCCCTATCTAGGAGCGCCCTATTTCGCTGTCGTGTGGGGCATTCCAGTCATCGTGGTGGTAATTGGAATATGTTTGGTCATTCTGGGTCTTGTAGCGTGGTTCGCTTATCTATCCTTGAGCGGAGGGGACTGATCTTTATCGGTGCTATTTTGATGCAGTTTTTGGCAGGGTGGCATAGGATTTGCTACGGTGGTCTATGTTGGTCTACGGTGTTATCAGTTATAGTTCTCGACGGAAAGTCGGTTTTCGTAAGTCCTTATACCGCACGGGGCGTGGCGTCCTCCAAAACAACATGGCGGACGCCACGAAGGCATGAATTTACGGGGCGTGGCGTAGTTTGGTAGCGCGCTTGCATGGGGTGCAAGAGGTCCCGAGTTCAAATCTCGGCGCCCCGATTGATACACTTGCTTAAGGCGGCGAGTTTGAACGAAGTTCAGGATCACCAGACGATTGGCGTTCAGGGAAGATACAGCCGACTGGCCAGACCATTGGCTTGCAAGGTCGGCTGCAATCTCGGCGCCCCGATTAACTGTTATCCTCGCGAAAGCGAGGATCGGACGTCGTCCTCGACTTGATCGAGGATTCCCGTTTGCACGGGAATGACATACATGGAAGCGAAGCATGGACAAGGTTAACGTAGGGCTCATCGGACTGGGCACCGTGGGGTCAGGGGTGGCCAAGATGCTCCTGGCTCGAAGGGAGTTTATTGCCCGCAGGGCCGGCCTTCCCATTGTTTTGAAAAAGGTCTGCGTGCGCGACCGGCGCAGGGCGCGGGCCGTCCGGCTGGACCCGCGGCTTGTCACCACCCGCGTGAGCGATATCCTGGACGATCCGGAGATCCACGTGGTGGTGGAGCTGATGGGCGGAATCCACCCGGCCAAGGAGATCCTCTTAAAGGCCCTGGACAAGGGTAAGCCGGTCGTCACCGCCAACAAGGCCCTCCTGGCGCACGAGGGAGCCGCCCTTTTCCAAAGGGCCAAAAAGAAGGGGGTGGATCTCTACTTCGAGGCGTCGGTGGCCGGAGGCATCCCGATCATCAAGTCGCTCCGGGAGGGTTTGATCGGCAACGACCTGGAGACCCTCTACGGGATCTTAAACGGCACCACCAACTTCATCCTGACCGAGATGTCCCGGGGCGAGGGGCGCAGCTTCGACTCGGCCCTCAAGGAGGCCCAGTCCCGGGGTTACGCCGAGCGCAACCCGTCGCTGGATTTAAGGGGCATCGACACCGCGCACAAATTGAGCATCCTGACCTTGCTGGGGTTCGGCAGGGCCATCGCGCCCGGCGACATCTACGTGGAGGGAATTCCCGGAATCACCGCCAACGATGTCCGGTACGCCCACGACTTCGGCTACACCGTCAAGCTCCTGGGGATCGCCAAGCGGGAAGGGGACGAGCTGGAGGTCCGGGTTCATCCGACCCTGCTGCCCAAGAACCACCTTCTTTCCAACGTGAGCGGAGTCCACAATGCCGTCTTTGTGCGGGGGGACTTGATCGGGGAGCTCGTTCTGTACGGGCAGGGGGCCGGGCGGCTTCCGACCACCTCGGCGGTGCTGGCCGACCTGGTGGATGTGGCCCGCAACCTTCGGTATCACTCGCCCCAGCGGGTGCCCCCGCCGGTGCCGCATCGAAGGATCCGCCGGATCCGGAAGATGGGGGAGATCGAGGGGCGCTTCTACTTCCGCTTCTCCTGCATCGACCGGCCCGGGGTGCTGGCCCGGATCGCCCGGATCCTGGGGGCCCATCGGATCTCGATCGCGTCGGTGAGCCAGAAGGACCGGCGGCGTGAGCAGATTGTGCCGGTGGTCATGATGACCCACGAGGCCAAGGAGCGGGACGTGGAGGAGGCCCTGGCCGAGATCGACCGGATGGGCGTGATCCGCCGCAAGTCGGTCTGCATCCGGGTGGAGCGGGGATGAAGAAGAGCAGGTGTCGCCCTGACGCCGTGGCACCAGGGGGCGAGGCCTGGAAGGGTGTGGTGGAGCGCTACCGGCCGCTGCTTCCGGTTTCACCGGAAACACCGGTTGTCACCCTGCTGGAGGGAAACACCCCGCTGGTCCCCTCCCGCTCTCTGGCCGGGCGCCTGGGCCGCGGCGTTGAGCTTTACTTCAAATGCGAGGGGTTCAACCCCACCGGATCCTTCAAGGACCGAGGGATGACCCTGGCGGTTTCCAAGGCCAAAGAGGCCGGCGCGACCGCGGTGATCTGCGCCTCGACCGGCAACACCTCGGCCTCGGCGGCGGCCTATGCCGCGCGCGCGGGCTTGAGGTGCGTGGTGCTGATCCCCAAGGGAGCCATTGCCCTGGGCAAGCTCGCCCAGGCGCTGATCCACGGCGCCCAGGTCTTGGCGATGAGCGGCACCTTCGACGAGGCGCTGGCGATCGTGCGGCAGATCGCGCGGGAGGCTCCCATCGTTCTGGTGAACTCGGTCAATCCCCACCGGCTGGAGGGGCAGAAGACCGGGGCCTTTGAAATTTGCGACGCCCTGGGACGCGCCCCGGATTACCACGCGATTCCGGTGGGCAACGCCGGCAACATCACCGCTTACTGGAATGGCTACAGCCAATATTTCAAGGCAGGAAAGGTGGATGGGCTTCCCAGGATGCTGGGGTTTCAGGCGGCGGGGGCGGCGCCCCTGGTGCGCGGCCGGGTGGTCCGCAAGCCCGAAACGATCGCCTCGGCGATCCGCATCGGCAACCCGGCCAGCTGGGAGGGGGCGGTGAACGCCCGGAAGGCCTCCGGCGGATTGATTGACGCGGTGACCGACCGGGAGATCCTGGAGGCGTATCGGCGCCTCGCGCGCGAGGAGGGGCTTTTTGTGGAGCCGGCCTCCGCGGCCTCGGTGGCCGGGGTGCTGAAGCTTGGCAAGCGGGGATACTTTCGCCGCGGGAGCCTGGTGGTGTGCGTGCTGACCGGCCACGGCCTCAAAGACCCGGAGCGGGCGGTCCAGACGGCCGTTTCACCCAAGACCGTGCCGCCTCGGCTGGGTCACATCCTTCAGGAGATCGGGTTTTAAGGAGAGGATCGGGATGAAGATCATCGTTTTGGTCTGCGACGGGATGGGAGACCTTCCCATCGAACAGCTGGAGGGGCGCACTCCTCTGGAAGCGGCCAAGACCCCGTGGATGGATGAGGTGGCCCGGGAGGGCAAGGTGGGTTTGGCCCAGACCATCCCGGACGGCTTCACTCCGGCCAGCGATGTCGGCAACATGGCGATCCTGGGCTACGACCCTCACGTCTATTACTCCGGCCGGGGCCCCCTGGAGGCGGCCAACATGGGGATAGCGCTCAACGCCGGCGACGTGTGCTTCCGCTGCAATCTGGTGACGGTGGACGGCAACAACCTGCTGGACTACTCGGCCGGCCACATCGGCTCCAAGGAGGCCAAGACCCTGATCGAATTCACGGCCGGACGCCTGGGGACCGGCCAGCTCCAGTTTTATCCGGGCATACAGTACCGGCACCTGGCCGTCTTCCGGGACGCCTCGCTGGCCGACGATCTCTTAAAGACCAAGTGCTTTCCCCCGCACGACATCATGGGCTGGAAGATCTCGGAGCATTGGCCTAAGGGGCCCGCGGCCAAGAGGCTGATCGAGCTGATGGAGGCCTCCCTGAAGATCCTGCCGGCTCATGAGGTGAATCAGGTGCGGATTGATCTCAAGGAAAACCCGGGCAACATGATCTGGCTCTGGGGTCAGGGCCAGAGGCTGGAGGTTCCCACCTTCAAGGAGCGCTTCGGCGTGAGCGGGTCGGTGATCTCGGCGGTGGATCTGGTCCGGGGGGCCGGGCGCCTGGCCGGTTTGAAGGTCCTTCAGGTTCCCGGGGCCACCGGTTATTACGACACCAACTACGCCGGCAAGGCCGAGGCCGCCTTGAAGAGCCTGAAGGATCACGACTTCGTCTTTGTGCATGTGGAGGCGGCCGATGAGGCCGGCCACAACGGCGATCTGCGGCAGAAGATCGCCGCCATCGAGAACTTCGACCGCCACGTGGTGGGGACGATCCTGAAGCATTTTAGGAGCTTGAAGAATTACCGGATCCTCATCATTCCGGACCACTTGACCCCCGTGGCCAAGCGGACCCACGCCTCGGACCCCGTGCCCTTCGCGATCTGCGGCAAGGGGATCGAGCCCGGCAGGGTGACCTCTTTCGGAGAGACCCAGGCCAAGGCTGGCGGCTGGTTCGTCGAGAAGGCCTACGAGATCCTTCCCCGCCTGTTCACCGAGAAAACGATTTAGGCGATGGCGCTGATCGTTCAGAAATTCGGCGGATCCTCCGTCGCCAACCCCCAGCGGATCAAGGAGGTGGCCCAGCGGGTCGCCCGCGTCCGAAAGGCCGGGCACCAGGTGGTGGTGGTGGTTTCGGCCCTGGGGGACACCACCGACGAGCTGCTTCAGCTCGCCGCCGAGGTCTCCGGGAACCCCTCGGACCGGGAGATGGACATGCTTCTGGCCACCGGGGAGCAGGTCTCCTCGGCCCTGCTGGCGATGGCGATCCACGGCTTGAAGCTGAAGGCGATCTCTTTCACCGGGGCGCAGGTGGGAATCGTGACCGACCGCTCCCACACCGAGGCCAAGATCCGGAAGGTGAGCGCGCAGAAGATCAAGCAGGCCCTCTCCCGCGGGAACACCGTGATCGTGGCCGGTTTTCAGGGGATCACCGAAGACGGGGAGATCACCACCCTGGGGCGGGGCGGCTCGGACCTGACCGCCGTGGCCCTGGCCAAGGCGCTGGACGCCAGGATCTGCGAGATCTACACCGACGTGGAGGGGGTCTACACGGCCGACCCGAGGGTCGTTCCCAACGCGAGGAAGCTTCCGGCGATAAGCTACGACGAGATGCTGGAGATGGCTTCCCTGGGGGCCCAGGTGATGCAGGCCCGCTCCATGGAGATGGCCAAGAAGCACGAGGTTCGGCTTCACATCCGCTCGAGTTTCTCCCGTCGGACGGGTACAATCATCTCGAAGGAGGTCAAGGCGATGGAAGATGTGGTGGTTTCAGGGGTGACCGTGCAGAAGGACGAGGCCAAGGTGACGATCTGCGATGTGCCGGACCGCCCCGGGATCGCGGCGACCATCTTCACCCGGATCTCGGATTCGCGCGTCAACGTGGACATGATCGTGCAGAACGTCAGCCGCACCGGCTACACCGACGTCTCCTTCACCGTGGCGCGGCCGGATTTGAAAAGGGTTCTGCGGGCGGCCCGGCGGGTGGCCTCCGAGGTGAAGGCCGGCCGGGTGACCCACGACGACGGGGTGGCCAAGGTCTCGGTGGTGGGCCTGGGGATGCGCTCCCACTCGGGGATCGCGGCCAAGATGTTCCAGGCGATGGCGAAGGAGTCGATCAACATCGAGATGATCTCCACCTCCGAGATCAAGATCTCCTGCGTCATCCGCAAGGACCAGGCGGTCCGCGCGGTCAAGGCGATCCACGACGCCTTCGGGCTGGACAAGCTGGGCGTCAAGCCGATCACCGAGAAGGCGGCCAAGAGAAAATAATGCCGGAACCCAGCGTGGTTTTATACGACACCACCCTGCGCGACGGGGCGCAGACCGAGGGGATCTCCCTCTCGGTGGCGGACAAGCTGCGGGTGACGGCCAAGCTGGACGAGCTGGGCATTCCCTACATCGAGGGGGGCTGGCCCGCCTCTTCCCCCAAGGAGATGGAGTTTTTCCGCAAGGCCGGCAAGCTCAAGCTCAAACGGGCGGTTCTCACCGCCTTCGGTTCCACCCGCCGGGCCGATACCCCGGTGGGGAAGGACCCGCAGGTGAAGAGTTTGCTCGCTTCGGGCACCCGGGTGGTGACGATCTTCGGCAAGAGCTGGGACCTGCACGTCCGGGATGCCCTGCGCGCGACGCTGGAGGAGAACCTCCGGATGATCGCCGAGACCGTCGCCTTCCTGAAGAAGCATGGCCGGACCGTCTTCTACGACGCCGAGCACTTCTTCGACGGCTTCAGGGAGAACCCGGAGTACGCCCTGAAGACCCTTCAGGCGGCGGTGGACTCCGGCGCCGGCACGATCATCCTTTGCGACACCAACGGCGGCTCCCTGCCCAGCCGCCTCCGCCAGGTGATCGACGAAGTGAAAGGCCGGGTCACCGTTCCGCTGGGGATCCACTGCCACAACGACATGGACCTGGCGGTGGCCAATTCGATCGCCGCGGTGCAGGCGGGCGTCACCCAGGTGCAGGGCACGGTGAACGGCTATGGAGAGCGCTGCGGCAACGCCAACCTCTGCTCGATCCTCTCGATCCTCCAGCTCAAGATGGGATACCCCTGCGTGGCGCCGGAGCGCCTTAAAACCCTCACCGAGGTCTCTCATTACGTGGCCGAGGTCTGCAACATGCACCCGGACGACCATCAGCCCTTCGTGGGGAATTCCGCCTTCGCCCACAAGGGGGGCGTGCACATCAACGCGGTGATGAAGAACCCCAAGACCTACGAGCACGCCGATCCGGCCGTCCTGGGCAACCGCCGACGCCTGCTGGTTTCGGAGCTGGGGGGCAAGTCCACCGTCCTGCACCGGGCGGCCGCCCTGCGGCTGGATGCCGGCGGCGACGCCGCCAAGGCCAAGCGGTTCGCCAGGATGATCCAGGTCCTGGAGTCCAAGGGCTACCACTTCGAGGCGGCCGAGGGGTCGCTGGAGGTCCTGATGCGCCGGGCCTACAAGCGCTTCAAGCGTTTCTTCGACCTGGAGGGCTTCCGGGTGGTGGTGGAAAGGACCCCCGAGGGCCGGCTGACCTCCGAGGCGACGATCAAGCTGAAGGTGGGCGGCGTGACCGAGCACACCGCCGCCGAAGGAGACGGCCCGATCCACGCGCTGGACCGCGCCCTCCGGAAGGCCCTGGTCTCGTTTTATCCCTCGTTGAGCCGGATGCACCTGGTGGACTTCAAGGTGCGCGTTTTGGAAAGCCAGGTCGGCACCGCCGCCAAGGTGCGCGTCTTGATCCAGTCGCAGGACACCCAAGAATCCTGGTGGACCGTGGGGGTGAGCGAGAACATCATCGAAGCCAGCTGGCAGGCCCTCGTGGATTCCATCGAATTTAAGCTTCTCAAAGACCGGAAGGCTTGAGCTCCCCATCCGCCTATAATCCCCATGAGGTGGAGGCCCGCTGGTACCGCCAGTGGGAAGCGGGCGGCTGCTTCAAACCGGATCCTTCCTCCTCCGGAAGCCCCTTCGCGATTGTTATCCCGCCGCCCAATGTGACCGGCATCCTGCACATGGGCCATGCCCTGAACAACACCCTCCAGGACATCGTGATCCGGTTCAAGAGGATGCAGGGGCATCGCGCCCTCTGGGTGCCCGGCACCGACCATGCCGGGATCGCCACCCAGAACGTCGTGGAGCGGCAGTTGGCCAAGGAGAAGACGACCCGCCACCAGCTCGGCCGCGAGGAGTTCGTCAAGCGGGTCTGGGCCTGGCGGCAGGAGTACGGCTCCACCATTGTCCAACAGCTTAGGCGGCTGGGCTCCTCCTGCGACTGGAGCCGGGAGCGCTTCACGATGGACGAGGGGCTCTCCCAGGCGGTGGAAACCGCCTTCCTGGAACTTTACCGGGCCGGCTTGATCTACCGCGGGTATTACCTCGTCAACTGGTGCCCCCGCTGCCAGACGGCCCTTTCCGATGAAGAGGTCCAGCACGAGGAGATCCAGGGACATCTCTATCACATCCGCTACCCTTCCGCCGCCGGCGGGGAAGGGCTGGTCGTGGCCACGACCCGGCCCGAGACCCTCTTGGGCGACGTGGCGGTGGCCGTTCACCCGGAGGACGAGCGCTACCGATCCCTCGCGGGCAAGACCCTTCTTCTTCCCATTCTGAAGCGTCCCTTAAAGGTGATCGCCGATCCCGTCGTGGACCGGGCCTTTGGCACCGGCGCGGTCAAGGTGACCCCGGCCCATGACCCGGTGGACTTCCTCTTTGGACAGCGCCACGGCCTGGAGGCGATCCGGGTGATGAGCGCCGAAGGCCGGATGAACGAGCAGGCCGGCCCCTACGCCGGGATGGACCGCTTCGAATGCCGAGAGAAAATCCTGGAGGATCTGGCGGCCCAGGGGCTTCTGGTGAAAACCGAGCCCCACACCTCGGCGGTGGGCCATTGCTACCGCTGCAAGACGGTGGTGGAGCCGACCCTCTCACCGCAGTGGTTCGTCAAGATGGCTCCCTTAGCGAAGCTGGGGATCGAGGCGGTGGAAAAGGACGGCCTGCGTTTTGTGCCGGAGCGCTGGACCAAGGTTTACCTCGACTGGCTGGCCAACATCCGGGACTGGTGCATCTCCAGGCAGATCTGGTGGGGGCATCGGATACCGGCCTGGTACTGCCGGCATTGCTACCCGGCCTTCCTGGAAAAACAGGAGAGGGGCTCCCTCTCCGACAACCTGAAGATGGATGAGGCCCAGGCCGGCATCCATGTCGGGTCCAAGCCGGCGGCCTGCCGCCATTGCAAAGGAACCGACCTCGTCCAGGACGAGGATGTGCTGGACACCTGGTTCTCCTCGTGGCTGTGGCCCTTTTCCACCCTGGGCTGGCCGCGGGAGACCGAGGACCTGCGGACCTTCTATCCGACGTCGCTCCTCGTGACCGGGCAGGACATCATCTTCTTCTGGGTGGCCCGGATGGTGATGGCCGGCAAGTTCTTCTTGAAGAAAATCCCCTTCCGGGAGGTTTACATCCACGGCATCATCCGGGTGGAGGGGGGCAAGAAGATGTCCAAGTCGCTGGGCAACATCATAGACCCCCTTCAGGTGATCGACCGGATGGGGACCGACGCCCTGCGCTTTTCCATCGCCCACATGACTTCGGAGGGGCAGGACCTGTACCTGGCCGAGGACAAGTTCCTCCTGGGCCGCAACTTCGCCAACAAGCTCTGGAACGCCGCCCGGCTCATCCTCGACTCGCCCAGTCTCCCGGTCTCCCAGTCTCCCATCCCGTTTAATCCTCGCTCTATGACCCTGGCCGACCGCTGGATTCTGAACCGTCTTCAGCGGGCCATCCAGGAAACAACCGACGCCTTAAACAGCTACCGCTTCAACGCCGCCAGCAGGATCCTTTACCAATTCCTCTGGCATGAGTTCTGCGACTGGTACCTGGAGATCGCCAAGCTCCAGAAAGAGGGGGGAGATCCCTCCCTGGCCCAGCAAACCGGCTTCATCCAGAGAACCGTTCTGGAGGCGGTCCTGCGCCTGCTCCATCCCTTCATGCCCTTCATCACCGAGGAGATCTGGCAGAAGCTGCAGCCAGAAACCCTCATGAGAGCCCCTTGGCCGACTCCGAACCCTGCCTGGATAGACCCCGAGGCCGAGGAGCTGTTTGGCCGGTTGGATTTTCTGGTGACGGAGGTCCGGAACATCCGGGCCTTCTTCCGGGTTCCGGCAAAAGAGAAGGTGACCCTCCTGGTTCAGGGCCGGAAGGGAACCGCTCTCTTAAAGGAGCACGAGAATTGGCTCAAGCGCCTGGCCGGGATCGGTGAGCTGACCGCGGACGAGAAGCTGAAAAGGCCCAGCGGCTCGGCCGTTTCCCACCTTCCGGCGGCCGGCCCCTTCGATGCCTGGGACCTGGTGGTGCCGCTGGCCGGCCTGGTAAATCTTGACGTGGAGCGCAAGCGGATCGAAAAGGAGATCGAGGCGCTTCAGGTTCGGGCGAAGGCCAAGCGGTCCCGCCTGGCCGATTCCACCTTTCGCTCCAAGGCGCCGCCAGACGTCATCGCCGAGGAGGAGGAATCGCTCAAGGAGCTGGGCGCCCAGCTTGCCAAGTGGCAAGACAGCCTCAAACAAATTCAATGAAGTTGGAAAAAAACGCGGTGTTGCCGCTGATTGTGGCGGCGCTGAAGGAGGACGTGGGGTCGAAGGACCTCACCACCGCGGCGCTCATCCCGCCGCAAAGGCAGGCGAAGGCGGAGCTGGTGGTCCGGGAAGATGGGGTGGTGGCCGGCTTGCCCGTGGCCGAGTGGACCTTCGCCCAAGTGGACCCGCGGATCCGCTTTCGGCCGACGGTGCAGGACGGGGATGCGGTCCATCCGGATAAGGTGGTTGTTTTCCTGGAGGGGCCGGCCCGAGGCATCCTGACGGCCGAGCGGGTGGCGCTGAACTTCGTCGGCCGGCTGTCTGGCATTGCCAGCTTGACCCGCCAATTTGTCGATAAGGTGAAGCCCCGCCAGGTGGAGATCCTCGACACCCGCAAGACCACTCCGGGCCTGCGCCTCCTGGAGAAATATGCCGCGGCCTGCGGCGGAGGCACGCCCCACCGGATGGGGCTCTTTGACCAGGTCCTGATCAAGGAGAATCACCTGCGGTTGGTCGAAAAGGGGCAGTCCCCTTCCGCCATAGAGCAGGCGATCGGCTTGGCCAGGCAGAAATCACCCAAGGGGATCACCGTGGAGATTGAGGTGACGAACCTTAAGGAGTTTCGCCAGGCGCTGGCGGCGGGGCCGGAGATTATCCTGCTGGACAACATGAAACTCGTCGATATCGCGGAGGCGGTGAGGATCCGAAACGCCGTCGTACGTTCCAAGAAGGAGCCCAAGATCCTTTTGGAAATCTCCGGCGGGGTTACGTTGGAGAATGTGGGCCCGCTTGCCGCAACCGGAGTGGAGCGGATTTCCATCGGGGCCTTGACCCACTCCGCCCCTGCCTTGAACGTGGCCCTGGAGGTGGTGGGGTAGTGGCTCAACTTCTCGTTTACCTGGTCAGCGTGGGGCTTGTGGTACTGGGGGCGCTGGGCTTCATCGCGGCCCTCTCCATCCCAGGCAAGGTCCGCTCCGTCCTGGCCTGCCTGGCGGCCTGCGTGCCAATCACCATTGGGGTCTGGCTCTTCAGGTCGGCGGGGCTCAAACTCACCGACTTGAGCGGCCTCTTGAAATCCACCACCGCCGATTTCCAGAATCTCACCCGGGACCTCAAAGAGACCCAATCTTTTCGCCGTCAGTTCAAAGATATTCTCAAGTGACATGAGGCCCAGGCTTGCGCGAGTGTTAACGAGCGTCAAGTCTGCCGGCCGAATGTCATCCCGAGCGGAGCGAGGGATCTCATGAGATTTCTCGGCCTAAAGGCCTCGAAATGACGGTTAGTTAGACGGGTAAGTTCAAGCTCGTCAGCGAGATGACGCCCAAGGGGGACCAGCCCCAGGCGATCAAGGCGCTGGTGGCGGGCCTGCGCGGGGGCAGGCGCTGGCAAACCCTGCTGGGGGCCACCGGCACCGGAAAAACCTTCACCATGGCCCACGTGATCGAGCAGATCGGCAAGCCGACCCTCCTGATCTCCCACAACAAGACGCTGGCCGCCCAGCTTTACAGCGAGCTGAAGTCCTTCTTTCCTGAAAACGCCGTGGAGTATTTCGTGAGCTACTACGACTACTACCAACCGGAGGCCTACATCCCCCAGACCGACACCTACATCGAGAAGGACGCCTCGATCAACGACCGGCTGGACCGCCTGCGCCTTTCGGCCACGACCAGTCTCATGTCCCGCGAGGATGTGGTGATTGTGGCGAGCGTCTCCTCGATCTACAACCTGGGCGACCCGCAGGACTACAAGGAGCTTCTCCTTTTCCTTGAGAAGGGCCAGGAGATCCAGCGGCGGGAGCTTCTTTCCCGGCTGGTGGGTCTCTTGTACGAGCGCAACGACGTGGATTTCACCCGGGGGCGCTTCCGGGTGCGGGGGGAGACGGTGGAGATCTTTCCCTCCTACGAGGAGAAGGCGGTGCGCCTTCAGATGTTCGGCGACCGGATCGAGAAGATCTCCATCGTGGACCCGGTGACCGGCGGCCCCCTTCAGGAGCTGGACCGCCTGGCCCTTTACCCGGCCAAGCATTTCATCACCACGGCCGAGCGGATCGAGAAGGGGCTGGCCGCCATCGAGCATGAGCTGGAGGAACGCCTGAAGGAGCTCAAGGAGCAGGGCAAGCTTCTGGAGGCCCAGCGCCTTGAAAGCCGGACCCGCTACGACATGGAGATGATGAAGGAGCTGGGCTTCTGCCATGGGATCGAGAATTACTCCCGGGCTCTTTCCGGCAGGCCGGCAGGCTCCCGGCCCTGGTGCCTCCTGGATTATTTTCCCAAGGGGTTCCTCACCATCCTGGACGAATCCCACGTGACCGTTCCCCAGGTGGGGGGGATGTACGAGGGGGACCGGGCCCGGAAGAGGGTGCTGGTGGATTTCGGCTTCCGGCTCCCCTCGTGCCTGGATAACCGGCCGCTCAAGTTCAAAGAGTTTGAGACGATCGCGGGGCAGACGATCTTTGTCTCGGCCACCCCCGGCCCTTACGAGCTTGCGGCCGCCGGCGGACAGGTGGTGGAGCAGGTGATCCGCCCCACCGGCCTGGTGGACCCGGAGATGGAGGTCAAGCCGATCGGGGGCCAGGTGGACGATCTGATCCACGAGGTGCGGGAGCGGGCGGCAGTCAAGGAAAGATCCCTGGTGACCACCCTGACCAAACGGATGGCGGAGGATCTTTCCACGTATCTCAAGGAGGCCGGATTGAGAGTGACCTACCTCCATTCCGACCTGGACGCCTTCGAGCGGGTGGCGGTCTTAAGGAATTTGCGCCTGGGCAATTTCGACTGCGTCGTTGGGGTGAACCTCTTAAGGGAAGGGTTGGATCTGCCGGAGGTTTCGCTGGTGTGCGTGCTGGATGCCGACCAAGAGGGTTTCCTACGCTCGCCGACCTCGCTCATCCAGGTGGCGGGCCGGGCGGCGCGCCACCTCCACGGCAGGGTGATTCTCTACGGGGACAAGGTGACCGGCGCGATGAGGCAGGCGATGGCGGAGACCGCCAGGCGCCGGAAGATTCAACTGGCGTATAATAAGGAGCACGGCATCACCCCGCGCTCGGTGGAGAAGGCGATCCGGGAAGGAATCGAGGAGGCCGCCCAAGAGGAAGCGCGGGAGGTGGTGGCCGAAGCCGCCGGCTTCAACCAAGACGCCTTTGACTTGGAGCAGGTGGCGGCCGAGCTCACGCAGGAGATGACGCTGGCCGCGCGGAATCTTCAGTTCGAGCAGGCGGCGGCCTTCCGAGACCAGATCGCCGAGCTTCGCGAAAAAGGGGTGTCTGCGCTGTCCGGGGCAGGGCCCAAACCGGAGAGAAGGACTTCACGCCGATGGAAACGGAAATCCTCAACACCCTGAAATCCAGAAGGGGAGAGCATGTCTCCGGCGAGGATCTAAGCCGGATGCTGGGCGTTTCCAGGACGGCCGTCTGGAAGGACATCCAGCGTCTGAAGACCGAGGGCTACCAGATCCTCTCCCGGCCCCACAGCGGCTATCAATTGGTGGGGATCCCGGACCGGTTGACCGCCCAGGAGCTTTCGTGGAACCTCCACGTCAAGAGGATCGGCAAGCGCCTCCACGCCTACGGCATCACCGATTCCACCATGGAGATCGCCCATCGCCTGGCCGGCGGCGGTGAGCCGGAGGGGTCGGTGGTGGCGGCCGAGGGGCAGTCGAAGGGCAGGGGGCGGCTCGGCCGAAGCTGGGTTTCTCCGAAGGGCAAGGGGATCTACCTCTCGGTGATTCTCCGGCCTTCCCTTCAGCTGTCCCAGGTTTCCCTGGTGACCTTGCTGGCGGCGGTCGCCCTGGCCCAGAGCGTCCAGGCGGAAACCGGCCTGACGCCGGAGATCAAGTGGCCCAACGACCTCATGATCCGCGGCCGCAAGGCCGGCGGCATCCTGACCGAGCTGAACGCGGAGCTTAACCAGGTTCATTACCTGGTGGTGGGAATCGGCATCAACGTAAACACCCCGAGATCGGCCCTGCCGGCCCACGCGACCTCTCTGGCCGAGGAGATGGATGGCCCCTGCGACCGGCTTGCCTTGGCCCGCTCCCTGCTGGTCCATCTGGATCGCCTTTACGATAAGTTCCTTAAGGGAGATACCGGCGAGATGCTGGAGGCCTGGCGCGGATTTGCCGGTTTTCTGGGAAAGAGGATCCGCGTGGCGGCCCAAGGCAGGGTGGTGGACGGCCAGGCGGTGGATGTGGACGCCACCGGTGCCCTTCTGGTTCGGACCGACACCGGCATCGTCGAGGCGGTTTCCGCCGGTGAAGTGCTGGTGGTGCGATGAGGCCCTTGCTATTCGTTGCGTTTTTTCTGCTTTCTGCTTTCTGCTTACTGCTTACTGCTGCCTTTCCCGACGAGACGCACCCCATCGTGATTCTGGAGGTCGCCGGCACCATTGACCCGGCGCTGGGCCGCTACGTCACGCGGGGGCTCGAAGAGGCCAGGGCTCTTCAGGCGGCGGCCGTCGTCATTCAATTGGACACCCCCGGCGGGCTGGACGGCTCCATGCGGAAGATCGTCCAGGCGATCCTGAACTCGCCGGTTCCGGTCATCGTTTACGTGGCCCCTGCCGGGGCCAGGGCCGCCTCGGCCGGCGCCTTCATCACCCTGGCGGCCCACCTGTCGGCCATGGCGCCGGGCACCAACATCGGAGCGGCCCACCCGGTTCAAATCGGTCCGGGCGGCGCCGAAGGGGGCAAGGGGGACACGATGACGGAGAAGATCACCAACGACGCCGCGGCCTACATCCGTTCGATCGTGGAGATCCGGGGGCGCGACGCCGCCTGGGCGCAGGGGCTGGTCCGGCAGAGTCTCTCCCACAGCGCCGAGGACGCCAAGAAGGCCGGCGGGGTGGACTTCATCGCCAAGAACCTGGAGGATCTCTTCACCCAGGCCGAAGGGAAAGAGGTCAGGACGGTTTTCGGCCTGGCGCGCCTTTCCTTCAAGGATGCGCCTCAAAAAAGAATAGGCCCCTCCGTAGTCGAGAAGGGCCTGCATGAGCTGGCCCATCCGAATCTGGCCTACATCCTCCTTCTGCTGGGGATCTACGGTTTGATCTACGAGCTGGCCACCCCAGGCACGGTCTTCCCGGGGGTGGTGGGGGCGATCCTCCTGGTGCTGGCCCTGGCGGCCCTGGAGACCCTTCAGGTCAACTGGGCCGGACTTTTTCTGATCCTCCTTTCGATCCTCTTCTTCATCGCGGATATCAAACTGCCCGGTTTTGGAGCCCTGACGGTGGGCGGGGTGATCGCCTTCGCGCTGGGCTCGGTGATGCTTTTCCCCCAGGGCCGGTGGCCCGGTTTCAGGATTCCCTGGGGGACGATTTTCACGGCTACCGGAACGACGGCCGCCTTTTTTCTCTTCATCGTGGGGGCGGCCCTGCGGGCTTTGAAACGCAAGGTGGTCTCCGGCGCCGAGGGCTTGATCGGCGCGGTGGGCACAGCCCGGACCGATTTAAGGCCGGAAGGCCTGGTTCATGTTCAAGGGGAGGATTGGAAGGCGAGGGCCGCCGCCCCCATCCCGAAGGGGGGCCGGATTAAGGTGGTAAAACTGGAAGGATTAACCGTTTACGTGGAACCGTTGAAGGAGGAGTAACCCATGTGGATTCCCCCGGCTGTTTCGGCGTTTTTCTTTCTTGTCGTTGTCGTGACCCTGATTCTCACCGTGGTCCGGATTGTGCCGGAGTACAAGCGCCTCGTGATCCTGCGCTTGGGCCGGGTGATGGGGGCCAAGGGTCCCGGGATCGTGATCATCCTGCCCGTGATTGACCAGCCGGTTTCCGCCGACCTGCGCGAGACCTACCTGGAGATCCCCCGGCAGACCTGCATCACGAAGGACAACGCCCCCATCTCGATCGATTTTCTCATCTACTCCAAGGTGGTGGAGCCGGTGGCCTCGGTCATCCAGGTCCGGGACTATGCCGGTGCCGCCATGGGGATCGCCACCACCACCCTGCGCGCGGTGGTGGGCGACATCCCGCTGGACGACGTTCTGGCCAAACGGGAGCAGATCAACCAGGTTCTGCGCACCAAGCTGGATGAGGTGACCGAACGCTGGGGGGTGAAGGTGACCTCGGTCGAGATCCGGGAGATCTCGCCGCCCAAGGATGTGCAGGAGTCGATGAACAAGCAGATGGCCGCCGAGCGCAGCCGGCGCGCCATGGTCCTGGAGGCGGATGGGCAGAAGCAGGCAGACATCACCGTGGCTGAGGGACAAAGGCAGTCGGCAATCTTGAAGGCCGAAGGGGCCAAGCAGGCGGCGATCCTGGAGGCGGAAGGGCACGCCCTGGCCCTGACCAAGGTCTTCGAGGCGGTCAAGCACGTGGACGCCAAGACGATGTCTCTCCAGTACCTGGAAACGCTGAAGGCGCTGGGGACGGGCGCCTCCACCAAGTGGGTGATTCCCGCCGAATTGACGAACCTGCTGGCGCCGTTCGCCGGAATGGTGAAAAGCTCCGCCAAGGAGTGAAAGAAAAACTTAAATCCAGGGCCAGGGCCGTTGTCAGCTTCAAGGCCTCGCCGCATCGCCTGGCCCTGGCGTTTGGCTTGGGGATCGCGCTGGGAATCATCCCGGGAACCGGCGCCATTGTGGCGGCCGGCGCGGCCGCGGCCTTCAAGCTGAACCTCCCGCTTATGGTGGCCGGAGCCCTCCTGACCAACCCCCTGACGGTGCCGCTGGTCTATGCCGGGAGCTTCTTCCTGGGGCATTGGCTCCTGGGCGATTGGCTGCCTGCCGGAAGGATCAGCAGTATTCTTCTTGGGACCCTAACAGGCAATCTCCTGCTTGCCGCCGGGATGGGCCTGGCCGGCTACCTGATCGTTTTCGGGATCTCGTCCCTCTCCAAACGCGGTTGTAAATAGTAACACATCCCCAGTTTATTTATTGGAATTCTCCCGCCCAATCAGGTAAACTTCCATTGGTCATGCGAAACCCTTTAAAAAATCCCCGATGAAGGCGCAACCCATCACCGCGAGAGGATTAGCGCTCCTTCTAAGCCTTTCCCTTGGCTTTCCTCCGGGCGCCTCGGCGCTCCGCCCAACCGGCCTCGAAGAGTCGGACTCCGCCAAGGAAAAACTGCTCGAATCCCTCACCGACAGCTCCGACATCGCGCGCCCCGCCGCCGGCCTCGAGGAACCTCCCGTTGTCTCGACGATCACCAGGTTTTTCCGCTTCCCCACGCAATTGGACTGGCTTCTGGCACAGATGACGCCGAAGGTGGAAGGTCAAGAACCGGTGGTCATCCTATGCCTGGGCAGCGGGGCGAAGGAACCGGCCTCCATCGCCTCTTCCCTCTGGGAAAGGTATGGCGAGATGCCCCAGGGGAGGGTTGTCATTCATGCCGTGGATTCTAACGATGGAGTTTACCAAGAGATGCTTCGCCATTTTGAAAAAGGAGAAGCTTTCGATCTTTTTCTAGAGGCAGACTCCAGGCCAGGCATTGGCAAGAGGCTTATCAGACTTAACGAAACCATGCTGCACTGGAGACAATGGATCAAGCCCGTCCATTCTTCTTTGGAGAATGTCCGGGAACTTTACTTCCAGGCCGACGCGGTGTTCCTTAACATGGTGGCTTATCAAGTTAGAGATAGGAAGAAGGTGCGTGAGTTGCTAGCTCAACTGAAAGAGGGGGCAAGGATATATACCCGGTCTGAAGATGCCCAGCTCCTGGACCTGAAGTCTGATTCCCGATTTTACGTTCTAAATGATTCGAAGGACCCGGAGTGGGTGATGGTTTTCCAGCGCGCCGGGCTGGAGGAATTGAGTTCTCGGGCGGGCAGACTGGATGCGGAGCTTAAGAGGCTGGCGAGCGAAGCCGAGGAACTCCAATGGCTTCGAGACTTCCTTCGGGAGGAAGGAATCACGCTGGAGGACCCTTCCATCCGGTTTGGCATACACCTCGGATCCAGCGTTCTTGGCTCCAGCTCTCCTCCCGCGATAACGCACCTGTACAACCGTGTTCCGGCATGCCGGGCTCCCTTCGCGAAGGCGCGAATACGCCTGATCTCCATTCCTCGAAATACCACCGAAGCGGAGCTCCCGGAAATTCTCCGAGCGATCGAGGAACACCCTCGAATCGTTTTGGTCACCGCTACCCAGCCGCACAAGATTAAGGTGGGAGCGTGGGTCAACCGATGGGATCCTCAAGAATTGCCGGCCACAAACGTCCTGATTCTTCGGGATCCACAAGGAAAGCTCCTTGACGTTCGCGGAACGAATTCAGACGGGCCGGGCTTCGTGGAGCAATATAAGAAGGTCTGGGGTGCACGGCAAGGAAGAATCGGAACGTTTGAGGGAAAGAAGGTGGTGCTTTTAGGCGGCTGGGGCGGGCTGGGGCAGGCTCTAACGACCTCCGTGCTGAAAGAGAAACCCCTCGAGCTCATCATCAGCGAAATTGACCACCCAGAGAGGACCCTTGAACAGTCGAGGATGCAGTTTGAAGAGATGCTGGATCGTTTCTCAAGCCAGGGCGGAGAACGGCTCAACGCCACCATCCTGCGGGCCTACGACCCCCGAGATCCCTCTAAGAACGATCCGGAACTTCTTCGGCACATCCGAGAAGCCGAGATCATCATCAATGCCACCGGTCTTGGAATGGAGAAGAATGATCACCGCTCCCCTCTTACAGATCCAAGCGTCTTGGGTTCTCAACAAGAGGTGTTCGACTCCATTTACAGAACCAAAAAGGGAGAACCCCGGCCGGTAACGCCATTTCTGCAGCAAGCCTGGGACGCTGGAGTCCGAAGGGTCTTTAATGGCGTTGGGCTCTACGTGAGGGATTTCGCCTTGGAAGCAGAGTGGCTGGTTCGGGAACTTACAGGTGAGACAATTCAGCGCGATCCCATTCACGAGGAGATGTACCACTGGGCTCTCCAAAACCGAGGTCTCAAGGAAGCGAGGGATATCCTCTCCGCCGGGCTGGAGGAGAAGACGGCGTTGGGCCGACACGTCGACCGGATGGAGCAGGCCATCAAGGAACGCCGCTGGGATTCCTTGGGTGACTTCTCCAAAGAGCTGATGGAGGCGGCAATTTCCGTCCTTAAAACAGAAGAAGCGGGGAAGGACTTGAGTTCTTTCTGGGAACTCGATGAGGCGGTTTGTTCGCTCCAGGCGCTTCCCGCAGAGGGTTTACCGCGAGAAGAAGCTGCCTTGAAGATTCTCCGGAGGTGGCAAGCCAATGCCGTCGCTCTCTTGGTGACGACCGCCACCCTTTCCGAGAAGGCGGCCGAGGGATTCCTGAAAGATCCTGCCTCCCTGGAAGGGCACCTTTGGTTTGTCCTCGATTACCTCTGGGGCAGGCTGCGAATTGCCAACATGGATCGCCTGGTTTTCTCGAACCAAGAAGTGGCCTGGGAATTCTGGGCAGATGCCTTCCAGGTTCTGACCTGGACCACTCCTCCTGAAAGATTTGATCCTACCCAGATAGAAGTTGAAGCGATCAGAAGGACGATGCCTATTGAGACCTTCCCCAGCTTGTTAAAAGCTCCGACCCTTGGCCCGGAGAGCGCGAAGCCCTTCTTTGTTCCTCTGGTTCAACAGATGGGAGAAGCTCCGTTCTTCCTGAAGAAGGATCTTCTCTTGAGGCGCCAGGCCGCGGCGATGAACCTGTCCGCCGTCTTTTACAGCTTCGCCTCCCGCGTGGCGGGGGAATTGCGCTTAGAACAGACGCGCGCCTTCTTTGATCGGCAGGCCCAGGCGCGGTATCAGCAGGCCGCTGGCGGAGAGAATTACCCTTGGAGGCCGGCATTCCAAGCTGTTGTTGCCGAAGAGGAAAGGAAAAACCAGGCGGCAACTCTGCCAGCGCCCAAAGAGGTGATGTGGAAGGTGGGGGATCGGGTGGCGATGCGCGATCCGTTTTCCGGAAAAGACCGGGTGAGGGTCATTGACGAGGTGGATCCTAAGAACGAACGGGTTCATCTGGAAGGAGATCCTTCCGGGGACCGGGTGAGTTTTAAGATTTTGTCCCGTTTCAAGCGCCTTCCGCGGTCTGGGTTGGAGGAGGATGGGATTGTTCATTTGGAGGGTTTAAGCTTAGAGAGGGTGGAGGGGATGTTGAAGGGGCATGCGCCGCAAGCGCTTACCTTCTTTTGGGATCGGGAAGGAAAGCCGGCAGAGCCGGAGACCTTTCCGTGGAATTCCGAGAGCGACTTCCAAGCGTTGGCGCGTGAAAGATTGGGGCAGGGAGCCGACGCCATCCTCTACGCGGTGACCATTCACCGGTTTCCCGGAGGCCTCCAGGTGGGTTCCCGTCTCACCCACGCGGCTGTTGCTGCCTATCGAGGTTCTTCCTCATCAAATCTTCTGCACGATCTCTCCTGGTACTTGCGAAATGTGGTTGAGGCGTACCCAGGCCCTCTGGAGAAAATCGTTCTCGTGAATCCAGCGGGGGAAGAGAAATTCATGCCAGCCGCATTCAGCACGGAATCTCTAAGGAGCTGGTTGAGGGAAGATTTTCGGCGGCTTAGGATTCCGCGAGAGGAATTGGGGCAGTGGCAGACCAGGTTGAAGGTGATTCCGGGAAGCGGCTTGACACCTCCTCATCTGCGTTTGACGGTGGAGTACCAAGGCACCTCCGGCTCGATCTTAGAAGAAGCAAGGAAGGTTGCCCAGGCGGTGGCGCGCCGTTATCCGCTTGCCTATGGCGGAAAAAAACTCCTTCAGGGTTACCTTTCAAGTGACGAGAAAGAGCGCTTGAAAACGATGGCTGCCATGGCCCGAAGCCTTTTTGAAATGAGCCAGAGATCTCAACGGGGTGAACGAATAGTGGATGCTGACCACGCCATGCGGATTCTGGCGGCGGCTCAAGCGGGGGTCAAGTACGGGCTTCCATGGCTTCAAATGGAGACGGTGGAAAGGTACCTGGAGGGAAGGTATGACCTCAAGCGGGCCAGGTTAAACTTTCCCCGTCGGCTGGAGAAAAGGGCGGAAGAGATCTTGAAAGAGGCCGAGAAGCTCCTGAAAGAGGGGACGCGTTTGAGCGGCCAGAAAACCCTTCAAGCCGTCCCTAAAGAAAAGACAAGGGAAGCGGTTGCGGCTCCTCCCAAACATCCCCTCCCAAGCTCTCCCCTGGCGGAAGCGGTGAATGAATTGTTTGGCGAGGATGGCAAGCTTGAAATCCCGGTTCCTTCGGATGCCGCCCCCCATGGTCCTGTGGGGGCCGCCGGCGGCCGCTCGGTTGCCGGCAAGACGGCTTATGGCTCTTTCTTGTTGAAGGCCGAGGCCGGGATGCTGGAGAATCAAGATCCGGCTGTTTGGAGGGAGAAGGTTCCCGCGGCGCGAATTACGTACCGGCAAAGCAGGGCGCTTATCTCGAGAGACTTCCCGTGGATCCGGCAGGTTCAATTCCGAATGGCTGCCCCCGTTCAAACGGATTGGGGAACGCTGAATCCGGTTCTGTTTCCCATCCATGATCGGTCTCGAGCCCGGGAGATGGCGATCACCTTCCCCTTGCCATGGGTTGGGTTGGACCAGCCCGGGCCTGTTCGGGCGGTCTTGGAGGCCCGCCTCCCCGAGGTCTTGCTGGAAGAAGAAGCAGATGCCAGAACTGACGACTCGAGACTCATCTTTGCCACAAGCGAGGAACCCTCCGCCGGGCTGCCCCAAAAATGGGCTCTAGTTTATGAGCCACCTGAAGGTGGTCTAAAAACTTCGGGGTTGGAGGAGCGGGGGATCAGAAAACTGCTTGTCTTCGCGCCGGGGTTCGTTCAAGGGGCAATCGGGGATGCCGTGAAAAAGTGGCGCTTGGACTCACCGAGCACCGAGGTTGCCTATGTGGAAGCCAAAGAGCAAGTTCCAGACAATCCCCAGGCATACCCGGACGCGGTTTTCATTGTGGTGCAGGATGGCAGCTCTTGGGACCTGCTGGAGAAGCTCTTCTCCTTGGCGGCCCACGGGGTTCCGACGGCGCTCCTTTGCCCGCCCTCTTTGATGAACGAGGAAAGGATCTCCTCGGCCTACGTGAGGGTAGCGTCACTGGAGGCAAACCCCCTTTTCCTCCACGTGGAAGACGGTCTCGCGCAAGAACCCAAGCTGATTCTTACGGCAGGGCAGGTTCTCAACCGGCTCGATTTCGCGGCCACCGCGGGCGATTCCGGGATGGATTTGGCAAGGATCCGGCTGGCGGCAAGGAAATTCGCCAGGACTCTTCAGGAACCCCTGGGATCCATTGGCGAGGGCCTCACGAAACTTCGCCGGATCACCAACTCTTGGAAAGAAAAGTTACCCCGAGAAATGCCGGCGGAGGCGGAGGGGGCCCTACGGGAGATCTCTTCTTCCCGGGAGGAGATCTCCCGGGTTCTTCAAGTGAACAGAGAGAATCGACCATCCGAATTGAGCCGGCTCATCGGCTATGAGCTGACCAGCGCGGTCAACGCGCTCGACCTGGTGCAGTTCGCGACGACTCCAGAAAAGGTTCTCTCCCATCTGCCTACCATTGAGGTAAGCTTCCAGCACATCCTGGCTGTTTTGGATGAGCTTCAATCCTGGGAGCAGGTTCGGATGGCGGGCGACCCCTTCTTTCCCTACCTTGCTCTGGCAACCTCCGACACCATTTCCCTGCCGGTGGGGACCTACGCGTATGCCGTGGCAGGGATACGGGTCGTTTTAGGACCCATCAAAGAAGATGGCGGTGAGACAGCCGGAGAGAAGGAGGCTGCCGGGGTTGAAACTACGGCAGGGAATCGATCCTACCACCACGGCCAGAAGCCGTGGGCGGAGGTGGTAAATGAGCATCGCCAGGTGACTCGGCTTATCTCCCAAATGAGAGGCTGGCCCCTTGAGGAAATCCATGCCGCCATCGCCAATCTGGACTTCTTCGCCGCTGGGTTGTCCCAAAAAGGGGCTCCAGTTTATGGGCCGCCTAAAGGTGGCCTAGAAACTTCGGGGTTGGAGGAGGGGGTGCTGGGGGGAGTGATGGCGCGGATGCCGGACCCAAAGAGTTATTCCGATGTAGAAAAGTGGCTGGACGCGGTGCACGGACCGGCCCCAATTACGGGTTATCCGCTGGCGGATGATGTGGCGTGGGGGTTGTTGGCGCGGAATTACGACTCTCCAGAAGGGAAGAGATCGGCGTTTTGGAAACAATTGGCGGAGGAAGTTTCCGGCAAGGCAGGGCAATTGAAACCCCTTGAGGTCCTGTGGCTGGCGGAGATATTCGAGCATCTGACCAAGCAATACGTTCCTGAAGAAGGCAGGGGGGCTGTTGCTGAAATTCTTGATCTGGTCGTAAAGAGAAGAATTCCGGAGGCCGCGGAAAATGTGAGGTTTGAGGAGGTGAAAGGGTTTGAGTTCCCTGATACCTTGCCGGGCTTCCTTCTGGAGAAGGAGGGACTTCGATTCGCGCCCCTGTTTGCCCTGATGCGCGCCAGGATGGGCCGCATCAAGATGCCTCCCTTTGCGGGAGTTGTAGAGACAAAGAAGGAGAAAGCAGCCCTGATAGAGATCTTGTCGATTTCCGACAAGATGCTGCCGGAGGAGCGAGCCCAGGTGGTAGAGGCAAAAAGGATTTTAAGAAGGATGATCCAATCTGCCGAGTCCTTCGGGGGAGGAGAGAAAGGCTACGAAGAAGCCACCCGGTTGGCAGAATCCATGTTGCTCGGTTTAGTTCTTACGCCCATTAAGGAAGCTGAACCCAACTTGCTTAGGCAACTGAACCAACTCCTGGGCCGCTTCGGCTACCGGCTTTCTCCTGATCGCGCCACGCAGGAGGCGGCGCTCATCCTGCTTTACGCCGCGTAAGACGCTGTCCATCTTGACTTGTTGGTAGACTTGTGGCACAATTGATTTGTAGCCACATTTGTAGCTACATTCAATCGGGAGGGAACGCATGGTCCAGTTCGTGAATGTCCGGAAGCTGAAGAACCAAATTTCGGAGGTGATCCGCCGCGCCCGCCGGGGGGATGTGGTAGTCACCTCCCGGGGCAGGCCCCAGGCTGTTTTGCACGCGATCTCGGAAGAGGGTCTGGACGATTACCTTCTGGCCAACTCACCCAAGTTTGTCAAGAGTCTGGAAGATTCCTACCGGGAGTATCGGCGAAAGGGCGGGGTTTCGCTGAAGAGACTTCTGGCCCAGGCCGAGCGAGAGCTTGCCCGAGTTTGCCGTTGAGTTCGCTCCAGCCGCCGCGCGAGATCTCAAGCGGCTGGATACTCCCATTCGGGTGGCGCTTCTTAAGGCCTGCACCCTCTTAAGCCATGCTCCCTTTCCGTCCCCTGGTGGAGCCATTAAGCTTCTGGTGGGGGTAGCTCCCCGGCATTTCCGGCTGCGCGTGGGAGATTACCGGGTGATCTATCGGATAGAGGGAAGTTGCGTGGTGGTTGTGCGGGTGGCGCATCGCCGCGAGGCCTATCGTTGACAAGGCAAGGCCCAGAGTTCCCTGTGTTGCTGGCGATTGACGTTGGGAATACCAGTATCCACTTGGGGCTCTTTCAGGGCAGGAGGCTCACCCGGCAGGGCAGGGTCCTGACCCATGGCCCCCATATAGAGGAAGGGATGCGCCGGTTTCTGAAGAAGGAACCGGCGGTCATTGTTTCCAGCGTGGTGCCGAAGGCGACCGCTGCCATCAAGAAAGCCCTGCGGGCCCTGGACCTGCCCAAGCCGCTTGTTCTGGGAGAGAACATTGAGGCGCCGGTCATCAACCGGTACCGGATCCCCGCTCAAGTGGGGCAGGACCGGCTGGTCAACGCGGCGGCGGCCTTCTTCCTTTATGGGGGGCCGGCGATCGTGGTTGATTTTGGGACCGCCATCACCATTGACCTCGTCTCCGGCCGAAGGGAGTATTTGGGAGGTTTGATCGTGCCCGGGATTGAGATTGCCCTGGAGGCTTTGAGTTGCCGGGCGGCCCTCCTGCCGAGGATACGCCTGACGCCGCCGAAGGAGTTTCTTGGGAAGGACACGGCAAGCAGTATGAAAAGCGGCATCTTCTATGGTTACAGCCAGTTGTGCGACGGAATCGTTCGGCGCCTGAAGGCAAAACACGCCCCTTCGGCCAGGGTGATCGCGACAGGGGGGTACGCCCCCTTGATCGTCCCATTCTGCCGGGTTATCCGAAAGGTCAACCCCATCCTGACTCTTCAGGGTCTGGAGATTACCTCCCGCTCTCAAAAAAGTTGTTGACAAGTTGGTTTGAAGTCGTATCATATCTGCAGGGTTAGCACTCTAGTGGTCAAACTGCTAAAAATTCAAGAAATCCTCTAGATTCGACCCGAAGTGACTTCGAAATAACCTCTAGGAGGGAGAACGCTATGGCGATTCAACCGTTAGGTGACAGGATCTTGGTGAAGCTTTTGGACCAGGAAGAGAAATCTCCCGGGGGGATCATCCTCCCGGACACGGCGAAGGAAAAGCCCCAGGAGGGTGAAGTGATCGCTGTGGGAAAAGGGAGGCTCCTGGAAGATGGGACCGTTCGCGCCTTGGAGGTGAAGGTCGGCGACACGGTCCTTTTCGCCAAATATTCCGGCTCGGAAGTCCAGCACAAGGAAAAGGAGTTCCTCATCCTCAAGGAAGAGGACGTCTTGGCGATTCTGAAGGGAAAGAAATGACGGCGTCAGCCGTCATCCTCACGAAAGTGAGGATCCCCGCATTCGCGGGGATGACAATTTAAAAGGAGGTTGATTGAAAATGGCGAAGCAGCTGCTGTTCAACGAAGAGGCCCGGCGGGCGGTTTTGCGCGGTGTGGAAACGCTGTCCCGCGCGGTCAAGGTGACGCTGGGTCCCAAGGGAAGGAACGTCATTCTGGACAAGAAATTCGGCTCCCCGACCATCACCAAGGACGGGGTGACCGTGGCCAAGGAGGTGGAGCTGGAGGATCCCTATGAGAACATGGGGGCCGAGATGGTGAAGGAGGTCGCTTCCAAGACCTCGGACACCGCCGGCGACGGCACCACCACCGCCACCGTTTTAGCCGAGTCGATCTTCCGGGAGGGGCTGAAGAACGTCACCGCGGGCTCCAACCCGATGGGGATCAAGCGGGGCATCGACAAGGCCGTGGAAGAGGTGATCGAGGCCTTGAAGAAGCTCTCCAAGCCGATCAAGGAGAAGAAGGAGATCGCCCAGGTGGCCACCATCGCCGCCAACAACGACTCCGACATCGGCAGCCGGATCGCCGACGCCATGGAGAAGGTCGGCAAGGACGGCGTCATCACGGTGGAGGAGGCCAAGGGGATCGAAACGACCCTGGAGGTGGTGGAGGGGATGCAGTTTGACCAGGGGTACCTTTCTCCCTACTTCGTCACCGACGCCGAGCGGATGCAGTGCGTCCTGGAGGATCCCTACATCCTGATTCACGAGAAGAAGATCTCCGTGATGAAGGACATGCTGCCGCTTCTGGAGAAGATTGCCCGCACCGGCAAGCCCTTCCTCATCGTTGCCGAGGAAGTGGAGGGCGAGGCGCTGGCGACCCTGGTGGTGAACAAGCTGCGGGGAACGCTGGCCTGCTCTTCGGTGAAGGCGCCCGGCTACGGCGATCGCCGCAAGGCGATGCTGGAGGATATCGCGGTTCTAACCGGGGGACGCGCCATCACGGAGGACCTCGGGATCAAGCTCGAGAACATCACCCTGGAGGATCTGGGAAGGGCCAAAAGGGTTTCGGTGGATCGGGAGAACACCACGATTGTGGAAGGGGCCGGCAAGACCTCCGCGATCAACGGGCGGATTGCCCAGCTCAAGAAGCAGATCGAAGATACCGACTCCGACTACGATAAGGAGAAGCTTCAGGAGCGGCTGGCCAAGCTCTCCGGAGGGGTCGCGGTGATCAACGTGGGCGCCGCCACCGAGAGTGAGATGAAGGAGAAGAAGGCTCGCGTGGAGGACGCCCTCCATGCCACCCGGGCGGCGGTCGAGGAAGGGATTGTCCCGGGCGGCGGGGTGGCTTACCTGCGTGCGCTCCCGGCCCTGGAGAAGCTCAAGGGGTCCGATGACGACGAAAAGGTCGGCATCGACATTGTCCGCCGGGCGCTCGAGGAGCCCATCCGCCAGCTGACCGCCAACGCGGGGCTGGAGGGTTCTGTGGTGGCCCAGCGGGTGAAGGAAGAGAAGACCACGGTCGGCTTCAACGTGGACAAGGGCCGGTACGAGGACCTGATCGAGGCCGGAATCATCGACCCGACCAAGGTCTCCAGGCTCGCCCTTCAAAACGCGGCCTCCATCGCGGCGCTTCTGCTGACCACCGAGTGCCTCGTGACCGACATCCCGGAGAAAGAGAAAGCGGCTCCGGGCGGACACGGCGGGCCCCCCGGCGGCATGGGAATGGACTATTAAAGGGAGGGACCTTTTTTAGATGAATCTCAAACCGTTGGGTGACAAGATCATCGTCGAGGTCCTTCAGGCGGGCGACAGGACCAAGGGCGGCATCATCCTGCCCGACACCGCCAAGGAAAAGCCGCAAGAGGCCAAGGTTTTGGCGGTCGGTTCCGGAAAGGTGCTGGGCAACGGCAAGGTGGTGGCCCCGGAGATGAAGGTGGGGGACACCATCCTGTTCGGAAAATATTCCGGAAACGAGGTGAAGGTGGACGGCAAGGAGCTCCTGATCATCAATCAGGACGACGTCCTGGCCGTGATCCGATAACCCTCGCCGATTTCCTCGCGTGATTTTCAGGGGTCAGGCCCTTTTTCACGGGGCCTGACCCCTTTTAAATTTTGAGAAGGTCTGTGATATACTGTTGCCTTCACGTTTAACCGCTTAAAACCAATGGTAATTTCCTAAATGGGTGAGTTCATAGGCCGCGGAAGAAAAGCCCGCCGTTGCTACGGTTTCGATGAGGTCGCCCTCGCCCCTGGCGAGGTCACCGTGAACCCCAACGAGGTCGACCCCTCCTGGACCCTGGACGGCAGGAAGTTCCGCGTTCCCATCCTGGCCTCCGCCATGGACGGGGTCGTGGACGTCCGGTTCGCCATCGCCTTCGGCAAGCTGGGCGGCCTGGCCGTCCTGAACCTGGAAGGGGTCCAGACCCGGTACGACGAGCCGGAGGAGATCTTGAAGAAGGTCGTCGGCGCCAAGACCGACGGCGCCACCGAGATTCTGCAAAAGGTCTACCGGGAGCCGGTCAAGGAAAAGCTGGTGGCCAAGCGGGTGGAGGAGATCAAGCGTTCCAAGGTTCCGGCGGCGGTCTCCGCGATCCCCCAGCGGGCCGGCCGGTTCGGGCCCATCGCGCAGGAAGCGGGGGCCGATGTCTTCGTGGTGCAGTCGACCGTCTCCACCGTCCGGCACACCTCCTCGGAGTACCGCTCCCTGGACATCGCCAAGTTCTGCAAATCAATGAAGATCCCCGTGGCGGTGGGCAACTGCGTCACCTACGAGGTGGCCCTGGGGCTCATGGCCTCCGGCGCCGCGGCGGTCCTGGTGGGCATCGGACCGGGAGCCGCCTGCACGACCCGAGGCGTTTTGGGGCTGGGCGTTCCGCAGGTGACCGCCACCGTGGACTGCGTGGCCGCGCGCGATGCTTACCACAAGAAATCGGGCCGTTACGTTTCCATCATCACCGACGGCGGCATGCGCACGGGCGGCGACGTCTGCAAGGCCTTTGCCTGCGGGGCCGATGCCGCGATGATCGGCTCCCCCTTCGCCCGGGCCAAGGAGGCGCCCGGCAAGGGCTACCACTGGGGAATGGCCACCCCGCATGCCAATCTCCCGCGCGGAACCCGCATCCATGTCGGGGTTTCCGGAACCCTCGAGGAGATCCTCTTCGGGCCGGCCAGAACCGACGACGGCACCCAGAACCTGATGGGGGCGTTGGTCACCGCCATGGGGTCGGTGGGGGCCCGCGACATCAAGGAGTTCCAGCAGACCGAGCTCATCATCGCCCCTTCCATCCAGACCGAAGGCAAGCTCATCCAGCGCGTTCAAGGCGTTGGCATGGGCAAGTGACCTATCAGTTTTTGACTTTATCGCCCTCCCGAAGTAAAATAAAGTAACTCTTTTCAACTCAAGGAGTTACTAAATCCCCGATGCCGGCAGACCCACAAGAAAAGGTTCTTATCCTTGATTTTGGCTCCCAGTATGCCCAGCTGATTGCCCGCCGGGTGAGGGAGCTGAAGGTTTTCTGCAAGATTGTGCCCCACAACATCCCGCCCGAGGCAGTCGTGAAGGAATCGCCCCGGGGGATTGTCCTATCCGGCGGTCCTGCTTCGGTTTGGGCGCCGGGAGCCCCCAAGCCGAACCCCGGAATCTTCAAGCTTCCGTACCCCTCGCTTGGCATCTGCTACGGGATGCAGCTCATGGGCCAGATGCTGGGGGGCGCCGTCTCCAAGGCGGCCCACCGGGAATTTGGCAAGGCCGAGCTCACCGTGGTGGAGGCCGACTCCCTGTTTGACCGGCTGCCGGATAAACTCACCTGCTGGATGAGCCACGGCGACTACGTGACCCAGCTTCCGCCGGGCTTTCGGGTGATCGCCCGCACCGCCAACACCTCGATTGCCGCCATGGGGGATTTGGCCACAAAGCGGTTCGGCCTGCAGTTTCATCCGGAGGTGGTCCACACCCCGCGCGGAACCGAGATCCTGAAGAACTTTCTTTACAAGGTCTGCGGCTGTGAAGGGCGGTGGACCCCCGGCTCCTTCATCGACAGCGCCTGCGGCCAGATCCGCGAAACCGTGAAGGGGGATCAGGTGATCCTGGGCCTGTCGGGCGGGGTGGATTCGTCGGTGGCGGCCCTGCTCCTGTTTAAGGCGATCGGCCCGCAGCTCATTCCCATCTTCGTGGACACCGGCCTCTTGAGGAAGGGGGAGCGCGAGCAGGTGGTGAAGACCTTCAGGGATTCCTTCCGCATGGGCCTGACGGTGGTGAACGCGCGGGACCGCTTCCTGAAGCGCCTGAAAGGGGTGACCGACCCCGAAGAGAAACGGCGCAGAATCGGCCGCCTCTTCGTGTCCTGTTTTGAGGAGGAGGCCCGCAAGCATCCGAAGGCCAGGTTCCTGGCCCAGGGGACCCTCTATCCGGATGTGATCGAATCCCGATCGGCCCTGGGGGGGCCTTCGGCCACCATCAAGACCCACCACAACGTGGGCGGCCTGCCCAAGCGGATGAACCTGAAGCTCGTGGAGCCGCTTAGGTTCCTCTTCAAGGATGAGGTCCGGAGGATCGGCAAGAGCCTGGGGCTCCCGGAGGAGATTCTGATGCGCCACCCCTTCCCGGGGCCGGGGCTGGCCGTCCGGATCTTGGGCGAGGTGACCCTGGAGCGGGTGAAGCTTCTTCAGGAGGCCGACCAGCGCTTCATCGAGGAGCTCAAGGCCGGCGGCTGGTACCGCAAGGTGTGGCAGGCCTTCGCGGTCCTGCTGCCCCTGAAGACGGTCGGGGTCATGGGGGACGAAAGAACCTATGAGCATGTGATCGCCTTGAGAGCGGTGGTGAGCCTGGATGGGATGACGGCCGACTGGGCCCGGCTGCCCGCGGAGCTGGTGGAGCGGACGGCCAACCGCGTCGTGAACGAGGTGCGGGGAATCAACCGGGTGGTTTACGACGTCACGAGCAAGCCCCCCGGAACCATCGAATGGGAATGACGTTTTTAACACCATGGAGGTGCTGACAAAATGACACACGGCGTGAGCTCGCTCTTGATCGCCGCGGCGGCCGGCTATTGGGTCTGGACGCAGGCGGGATCTCAAAAGGGGAATGCCAAGAAGCTTGGGCAGCTGCTCGGGGTCGCGATCATCGCGATCAGCCTCATCGGATCGGCCTGCAAGATTTACTACGTGGCGGCCGGCAAATCTTTTTCCGGCCGCCTTTGCCCGCCGGGAAAGGCCTGCCCGTTCGGGGTCAAACCGGAGGCCCAGGTCCAGAAGTAACTTTTCTGACCGCCATGAAACACGCCGACTTCGTTCACCTTCACGTCCACAGCCAGTATTCCCTGCTGGACGGGGCCTGCCGGCTTGATGAGCTGGCCGAGGCGGCCAAGCGCCACCGGATGCCGGCGCTGGCCATCACCGATCACGGCAACCTCTTCGGGGCCATCGAGTTTTACGAGGCCTGCCTGAAGGCCGGGGTCAAGCCGATCATCGGGGTGGAGAGCTACATCGCCCCGGGCTCGCGCCTCACGAAGGAGGCCAAGGGGATTTCGGAGGCCTCGTATCACCTGATCCTCCTGGCCAAGAACGAAGTCGGCTACCGGAATTTGCTGAAGCTCGTCTCGGCGGCCTACACCGAGGGCTTCTACTACCGCCCCCGCATCGACAAGGAGCTTCTGGCCCGGCATTCCCAGGGGCTGATCGGTTTGTCGAGTTGTCTGCAGGGGGAGGTGAGCCATTGGATGAACCGGGGCGACCCCGCCAAGGCGATGAAGGCCGCCGACGAGCTCTCGGTCCTGTTTCCCAAGGGAGATTTCTACCTGGAGATCCAGGATCACGGCATCGCGGACCAGCGCAAGATCATCCCGGGGATGCTGGATCTCGCCAAGAAACTGGACCTTCCGGTGGTCGCCACCAACGACCTGCATTATCTGGAGAAATCGCAGGCCCGGGCGCACGAGGCCCTCCTGTGCATCCAGACCCAGACCACCCTGGACGACCCCCAGCGCTTCCGGTTCGATACCGACGAGTTTTACTTCAAATCGCCCGAGGAGATGCAGGCCCTCTTCGCCGAGGTCCCGCAGGCCCTCCTGGCCACCCGGGAGATCGCCGAGAAGACCGACCTGAAGCTCACCTTCAACCGGCTGCACCTGCCGCAGTTCAACCCGCCCGAGGGCAAGGGCCAGGAGGTTTACCTGAAGGAGCTGGTGGAGGAGGGGTTCCAGAGGCGCTACCCGGAGGCCGCCCCCGAAGTCCGCCAGCGCCTCGCGCACGAGCTTTCCATCATCGTGAAGACCGGCTTCACCAGCTACTTCCTGATCACCTGGGATGTGGTCCGTTACGCCAAGTCCAAGCGGATTCCGGTGGGGCCGGGCAGGGGTTCGGCCGCCGGCTCGGTGGTGAGCTACTGCCTGGGGATCACCGACCTGGACCCGATGGAGCACGACCTGATCTTCGAGCGCTTCCTCAATCCGGAGCGGCTCTCCATGCCGGACATCGACATCGACTTCTGCTACGAGCGAAGGCCCGAGGTGATCGATTACGTCGTCTCCCGGTACGGCAAGGGCAACGTGGCCCAGGTGATCACCTTCGGGACGATGCAGGCCAAGGCGGTGGTTCGGGACGTGGCCCGCGCGATGGGCTTCAGCTATCCCGAGGCCGACCGGATCGCCAAGCTCATTCCCTTCGATCTGAACATGACGCTCAAGAAGGCCCTGGAGATGACCCCGGAGCTTGCCGGCCTCCACCGGTCGGACCCGAGGGTGAGGCAGCTCATCGAAACCTCGTTCGTCCTGGAGGGCCTCACCCGGCACGCCTCCACCCATGCCGCCGGGGTGGTGATCGCCGACGGCGATCTGACCGACTACGTGCCCCTCTTCAAGACGGGCGACGATCAGATCTCGACCGGCTACGCGATGGAGGCGCTGGAGAAGATCGGCCTTCTTAAAATGGATTTCCTGGGGCTTCGCAACCTCACGGTCATCGAGGAGGCGATCCACCTGATCCGGGAGATCCAGGGGGTTCAGGTGGAGATCGAACGCCTCCCCCTGGACGACGCCAAGACCTACCACCTTCTTTGCCAGGCGGAGTCGACCGGCGTTTTCCAGCTGGAGTCGGGCGGGATGCGGGATCTCCTGCGGCGGCTCAAGCCCGGCCGGCTGCAGGATCTCACGGCCTTGCTTGCCCTTTTCCGGCCGGGCCCCATCGGCTCGGGGATGGTGGACGATTTCATCCGCCGAAAGAACGGCCAGCTGCAGGTGACCTACGACCATCCGGCCCTGGAGCCGATCCTCAAGGACACCTACGGGACCCTGGTCTTTCAGGAGCAGGTGATGCGGATCGCCCACGATCTGGCCGGCTTCACGCTGGCCCAGGCCGACCACCTGCGCCGGGCCATGGGCAAGAAGATCCCCGAGGACATGGAGAAGATCCGCCAGGGGTTCCTCGCCGGCTGCCTCCAGCGGGGGGTGAGCCACCTGCTGGCGGAGAAGATCTTCGACAAGATCGTCTATTTTGCCGGGTACGCCTTCAACCGGGCCCACTCGGCCGCCTATGCCCTCATCTCTTACCGGACGGCCTACCTGAAGGCCCATTATCCCGTGGAGTACATGACAGCCCTCCTGACCAGCGAGCGGGACAACACCGACAAGATCGCCGAGTATGTGGAAGAGACCCGGCGGATGGCCATCACGATCCTGCCGCCGGACGTCAACAAAAGCTTCGCCCGCTTCACCGTGGAGGGGGGGGCGATCCGTTACGGACTGCTGGGGGTGAAGAACATCGGCGAGGGGGCGATCGAGTCGATCGTTCAGGCCCGCCAGAAGCACGGTCCCTTGGAGGACCTCGTCTCGCTGTGCGAGTCGGTGGACACCCGCCTGGTCAACCGCAAGGTGCTCGAGTCTCTCATCAAGTGCGGGGCCCTGGACGGCTTCAAGCTCCACCGCTCCCAGCTTTTAGCGGTCCTGGACCGGGTGATGGAGATGGGCGCGGAGCGTCAAAAGGAGAGGGCCGGAGGACAGCTTTCCTTCTTCGAGGTTTTCGGGGGTTCGGGAGAGAGCCGGAGCCAGGCGCTGGAGATTCCGAATCTTCCGGAGTGGCCCAGCGAGCAGCTGCTGGCCTTTGAGAAGGGATTGCTGGGCTTCTACCTGACCGGGCATCCCCTCTCCCGGTTCAGGCCGCTGTTGTCGCTGCTGGCCCCGGTCACCACGGGAAAGCTCCGCGCCCTGATGGACGGCAGCGAGGTGACCCTGGGGGGCATGATCACGCGCCTGAAGGTGACCACCACCAAAAGGGGCAACGAGCGGATGGCCATTGTCTGGCTGGAGGATTTTGAGGGGACGACCGAAGGGCTGATCTTTCCCAAGGTGCTGCCGCTGGTGGAGCAGGCCTTGAGGGTGGACACGGCCGTCTTGGCCAGCGGCCGGGTTTCCCTTCGCGAGGAAAAACCCAAATTGCTGGTGTCGGATCTTGTTTTTCTGGAGGAGGCCTGGAAAAAGAAGATTCAGGGCTTGAAGATTCGCCTGAAGTCCGATCTGGCTCGTCCGACGGTGGAGAGCCTCAAGAAGATGCTGGCCGACCACCCCGGCGAGGTTCCGGTGGAGCTTTCGGTCGGCAACGGCGGTTCGGGGGGGGTTCGGATCGCGGTGGGCAGCGCCCTGCGGGTCTCGGCCTCGGCGGAGCTGTTGACCACGCTCGTGGAGCTCCTGGGTCCGGAGGCGATCGCAGTTCGTAAGGTATAATGACGGTTTAGTCAGCGGGAGGCCCGACGATAACGATGACGAAAAAGGACATCGTGCTCAAGGTGTCAGAGGCGACCGGATTGAAGCAGTTGGATGTCAAAAGGGTCGTCCAGAAAAGTTTGGATACCCTGGTGGCCGCTTTGGCCAAGGGTGAAACGGTGGAGCTTCGGAATTTCGGCATCTTCAAGGTGAAGTCGCGCAAGGGGCGCACGGGCCGCAACCCCCGCACCGGCGAGAAGGTTCCGGTGCCGCCCAAGCGGGTGGTTGTCTTCAAGCCGGGCCTCATCATGAAGCGGGACATCCGCTGAACTTAGGCTGATCCTCCGCTGAAACCCCTTCAAGCGCTCGGGGGAACGAGCGACATCTTCCCCGAAGAATCATCCCGCTGGCAGGCGGTGGAGTCCCGGGCCCGTCAGGTTCTGGAGCTCTACGGCTACCAGGAGGTGCGGACCCCCCTGATCGAAGACTCCGCGGTCTTCACCCGGTCTCTCGGGTCGGCCGAGGAGATCGTCACCAAGCAGATGTACCTCTTTCAGGACCGGGGAGGGCGGGAGGTGGCGCTGCGGCCGGAAGGAACCGCCTCGGTGGTCCGGGCCCTGATCGAGAGGGGGCTGGATAAGACGGGCGGCTTGACCCGCCTGTATTACCTGGGCCCCATGTTCCGGGCCGAAAGGCCGCAGGCCGGCCGCCGGCGGCAGTTCCACCAGCTGGGGGTGGAGGTCTTCGGCTCGGCCAGCCCCTATCAGGACGCGGAGGTCCTGGCGCTGTTGACGCGGCTGCTCCGGGAGGCGGGGGCGGGCGCGGCCGTCTTGAAGATCAACAACATCGGCTGCCGGCAGGACCGGCCCGAGATGGTCAAGAGGCTGAAGGAATATTTCAAGGGGCATCTCGACCACCTGTGCCAGGAGTGCAAGCTTCGGCTGGAGAAGAATCCCCTGCGGATCTTCGACTGCAAGCAGGAAAGGTGCCGTTCCATAGCCCACGAGAGCAACAAGCCTTCCCAGTGGGCGTGCGGCGGCTGCCGGGAGCATTTTGACAAGGCGCGCCAGGCGCTGGATCTCTTGGGGATCCCTTACGAGGTGGACCACCAGATCGTCCGCGGCCTGGACTATTACACGAGGACGGTCTTTGAGGCGGTTCACGAGGGCCTAGGCGCCCAGAACGCCATCGGCGCCGGAGGCCGGTACGATGATCTGGTTGGCCAGATGGGCGGGGAGCCGGTGCCGGCCGTCGGATTCGCCCTGGGGCTGGAGAGGATCCTGATGGCCCAGGAACAGGAAGCCAAGGTTTCCGTCTCCTCGGCCAAGAGGCCCCAGGTTTTTGTGGCGACGGTGAGCCCGGCCGAGATTCCAAAGGGGCTGGCCCTGGCCGAGGCCTTGAGAGAAAAGGGAATCGCCTGCGTCAACAATGTGGACGACCGGCCGCTGAAGCGCCAGCTCGAGCAGGCCGAAAAGTGGGGCTGCGTACTGGTGGCCATTCAGGGGGAGGCCGAAAGATCCAAGAAGGTGGTGACCGTCAAGCAGATGGCCGCCCGCGCCCAAACGGAAGTCCCGGAGGATCAATGGGTGGAGAAGGTGAAGGAGCTTCTGGCGGGATGAGAACGCACACCTGCGGTTCGTTGACCGAGAAAGAGGCCAACCGCGCGGTTCGCCTGTGCGGCTGGGTCCACCGGCGGCGCGACCACGGCGGGCTCATCTTCATCGATTTGAGGGACCGCTACGGGTTGACCCAGGTGGTCTTTCATCCGGACCCCGACCCCGAGCTTCACACACGGGCCAAGGAGCTTAGGCCGGAGTTCTGCGTCGCCGTCGAGGGGACCGTCCTTCCGCGCCCGGAGGGAACCGAGAATCCGAAGCTGGCCACCGGGGCCATCGAGGTGAGGGTGTCGAAGCTGACGGTGCTCAACCCCGCCGACACGGCCCCCTTCGAGATCGCCGAAGAGGGAGATCTTTCGGAGGAGCTCCGGTACACCTACCGGTACCTGGACCTGCGCCGGGAATCCAGCTTGAAGCGGATGATCCTGCGCCACCGGGTGATCCAGGTGATGCGGCGGCTGCTGGATTCGGAGGGCTTCATCGAGGTGGAGACGCCCATCCTCACCAAATCCACCCCGGAGGGGGCGCGGGATTATCTGGTCCCCAGCCGCCTCAACCCCGGCTCCTTTTACGCCCTGCCGCAGTCGCCCCAGCTTTTCAAACAGCTTCTCATGGTGGCCGGCTTTGACCGCTACTACCAGATCGCCCGCTGCTTCAGGGACGAGGATCTCCGGGCCGACCGCCAGCCGGAGTTCACCCAGCTGGATCTGGAGATGTCCTTTGTGGACGAGGAGGCGGTCTTCTCGATCACCGAAAGGATCTTCGAAGCGGTCTGGAGCCAGGTGGTCCAGCGCCCCCTGACGGCGCCCTTTCCAAGGATCTCCTACCGCCAGGCGATGGAGCGCTTCGGCACCGACAAGCCGGATCTCCGCTTTTCCATGGAGCTGACCGATGGGACCGATCTCTTTCGCGAGACCTCTTTCGAAAGGTTCCGGAAGACGCTCGATGAGGGCGGTGTGGTGAAATGGCTGCTGGCGCCGGGGGCGGGCGCCGCCCTAAGCGGCAAGGGGGTGGATCAGCTGACCGAGATCGCCAAGGCGAACGGGGCCGCCGGTCTGGTGACGGTCCGGATCACCCCGGAGGGTTTGGTTTGCCCGATGACCAAACATTTGGGCGAGGCGATCCTGAAGAAAGCGGTCGCGCGGGCCCAGGGCAAGACGGGGGATCTCCTGTTGCTGGTGGCCGGTCCCCCGGAGACCTCGCTGGCGAGCCTGGGCGCCTTGCGCTGTCATCTGGGCCGCGAGCTTCACCTGATCCCCGAGGACGAGTTTGCCTTTGTCTGGGTCGTCGATTTCCCCCTCTTCCATTTCAACCCGGATCAGAAGCGCTGGGAATCGGAACACCATCCCTTCACGGCGCCCCGGCAGGAGGATCTGCCGCACCTGGCCTCGGACCCTGGGAAGGTGAGGGCGCGCTCTTACGATCTGGTGGTCAACGGCAATGAGCTGGGCTCCGGCTCCATCCGGATTCACCGCCGTGAGGTTCAGGAGAAGATCTTTGAGATTCTGGGAATGTCGGCCGCCGAGGCGCAGAGCCGTTTCGGCTTCCTGCTCACGGCCTTCCGCTTCGGAGCCCCGCCCCACGGGGGGATCGCTCCGGGGATAGACCGGCTGATCGCCCTGATCACCGGAAGCGCCTCCATCCGGGAGGTGATCGCTTTTCCGAAGACCCAGAAGGGGGTGGACCTGATGACCGGCGCCCCGGCCGAGGTGACGGAAGCCCAATTGAAGGAAGTTGGGATTGGCTTGAAGAGAAGATAAACCAAGAAGGAGATGAAGATGAAACCGGTTGCTTGGAGACTGTTGACGATTCCTGTAATCCTTTCGCTCGCGGGATGCGCCCGAATCACCTCGCAGGTGGTGGATAAGGAGCGGGTGGATCAGGAGATGGATGGGAACCGCGGTTACCTCATGGGGAAGCCCTCGGCGCCGGCGGCCCCCCGAAAGACCAAGCGCCGGATGATCCAGACCGACATCGAGCTTCCGACGGCCAGAGAGCTTAACCCTTGGCGGGTGAGCCAGGCCCCGGCCGCGCCGGCGCCCGCCGTCCCGCCGGCCGCCCCCCTGCCCGTGGAGGACGAAGAGATCCTGGGCGAGGATTGGGAAGAGCCGGCCGTGGAGGAGGTTCAGGCGCCCGCGCCGGCCCAGCCCGCCGAGGCGGCGGTGCCCTACACCGTTGCCAAGGGAGACACCCTGGAGAAGATCGCCGCCAAATTCTACGGCGACTCCAAGAAATGGCGCAGGATCTATGACGCCAACCGGGACACCCTCAAGGGCCCCAACCGGATTTACCCCGGACAGAAGCTCATGATTCCCGCCGACGAAAAGGGCCCGGTTTCCTCCGGAGACCTCAAGTAGGATGGAGAAGGTTTTCCATCTGCTCTCGGACCACGAGGCGGTGACCCTCTTCGGGCTGCACGATGAGCACCTGAAGCTCCTGGAGGCCGGCTTCGGGGTTCAGGTGATGGCCCGGGGAAACCAGCTGACCATTTCCGGGCCGGATGGCGCTGTCACCAAGGTTTCGCGCCTTGTGGAACAGCTCCTCGAGGTCATCCGCTCGGGGCGGCACCTTCAGCGCCACGAGGTGGTCTACGCCATCCGGGCGGCGGAATCGGGCTCGGCGGCGGACCTGAAACCGATTTACATGGATCGGATTGAGGTGCTCTCCAAGAGGCAGTTCGTCAGCCCCAGAACGAGCGGGCAGAAGGCCTACGTGGACGCGATCCGGCGCTACGACATCGTCTTCGCCATCGGTCCGGCCGGCACCGGAAAGTCTTACCTGGCCATGGCCATGGCGGTGGACGCCTTGAAGAAACAGGAGGTCTCCCGGATCATTCTCACCCGGCCGGCGGTGGAGGCCGGCGAATCGCTGGGCTTCCTGCCGGGCACCTTCGAGGAGAAGGTCGCCCCCTATCTGCGGCCCCTCTACGACGCGCTGTACGACATGATGGATCCCGACCGGATCGGCCGCTCCATGGAGCGGGGAATCCTGGAGGTGGCTCCCTTGGCCTACATGCGGGGCCGCACCCTGAACGATTCCTTTGTCATCCTGGACGAGGCCCAGAACTGCACCCCGGAGCAGATGAAGATGTTCCTGACGCGCCTGGGCTTTGACTCCAAGGCGGTCATCACCGGGGACATCACGCAGTCGGACCTGCCGACAGGGAAGATCTCCGGCTTGGAGCATGCCCGCGGCGCTTTGAGCAAGATCGAGGGGATCGGTTTCGTCGAGTTCCAACCCAGCGACGTGGTCCGGCATGAGCTGGTCCAGAAGATCCTCCTGGCCTACGATAATGCCAACGGAAAACCTTAAGAATCCTTTCAAGCGGGAGAACCGGCTGGCCCACGGCGCGTGGTTTGCCTTGACCTGGGCGGCCCTGGCCCTCTTCCTGGGCGGTTCAGGGGAGAGGCCCTCCGCTGTCTGGCCCGAGGGGCAGGTGGCGCCTTATACCGTTTACTCCCCCCGGGCGTTCACTTCCTTTGAGGCGCTCCAGGAACGGAAGATTGAGCGGGGAGAGCTTCTGGTCACCAAGGGAGAGCGCTTGACGGCCGTCCAGGCGCAGCGCCTGGCGGCCTTGGCCCAGACCGGAACCTCCAAGAGGTCGTGGCCGGCGTGGCTGGGAGCGCTTCTATTTTCAAGCCTCGTGGCGGGGATCGGATGGATTTACATCGTACGCTTCGAGGCGGATCGCTTGAGGGAGCCTCTGGCCGGAGGCTTGGTCTGTTTGAGCGTGGTTTTGGTGCTGGGGCTGGCCCGGCTCATCCAGGAATCGCAGCTGGTCGCGGAATGGATTCCAACGGCCGCGGGCGCCTTCCTGATCTCGATGCTTCTTTCCCAGCGCTTGGCCATCGCGGTGGGTCTTCTGACGGTGTGCGCGGTGGGGCTGGCGGTGGAGGCGTCCGTGCCGTGGCTGATTGCCTCCGCCCTGGGAGCCTTCGTCGGTTCCTTCGCGGGGCGCGGGATCCACCACAGGATCCATTTCTTCCGGGCCGGGGCGGTCGTGGGCCTGGCCCACGCGGGGGTCCTTCTGGCGTCCCACCTGGTGAAGGGGGACCCCCTGGCGGCCGCTTGGCCCCACGCGCTGGCCGGGATGGGCAGCGGCCTGGTTTCGGCCCTCATTGTCTTTTGCGTCCTGCCGCTGGCCGAGTCGGCCTTCGGGCTGATCACCGACGTGTCGCTGCTGGAGCTCTCGGATCTGAACCACCCTCTTTTGAAGGAGCTTTCGGTGAAGGCTCCCGGCACCTACCACCACAGCCTGCTCGTGGCTTCACTGGCCGAGGCGGCCTCCGAGGCGGTGGGGGCCAACGCCCTTTTGGCCAGGGTCGGCTGCTACTTTCACGACGTGGGCAAGATGCTGCATCCGGAGTACTTTGTGGAGAACCAGCCCCCCGAGAGCTCCCGGCACGACGAGCTCACCCCCTCGGTGTCGACCCTGGTCATTCAAAACCACGTGAAGGACGGCATCGAGCTGGCTCGCCGGCACCGGTTGAATCCGAGGATCATCGACTTCATTCCCGGCCACCACGGCACCGGGATCATCTATTTCTTTTACCGCCGGGCCCTGGAGGAGGTGGAGGATGAGAGCCTGCTCAAGGAGGAGCGCTTCCGCTACCCCGGGCCCAAGCCCCAGGGCCGCGAGGCGGCGGTCGCCCTCCTGGCCGATTCGGTGGAGGCGGCCACCCGGGCCTTGAAGGAGAGGACGCCGGAACGGATGGCCGAGGTGGTCCGGCGGATCGTGAACAACAAATTCATCGACGGGCAGTTGGACGAGTGCGAGCTGACCCTGAAGGATCTCCACCGGATCACCGAAACCTTCCTCCGGGTCTTGGGCGGCATCTACCACAGCCGGGTGGAATATCCGTTGATGCCCGGCGATGAGCCGGAAACCGAGGTAGCCAGCTAGTGCCGGTGGACGTGAGGCAATCACCCCGGCAGAGCCGGGTGAAGGTTCCGGAGATCCGGAGGGTGGCCGGGAGAATCTTGAAGGAGGCGGGCTGCGACTCCCAATATTTGTCGGTTTTGCTGACCGACGATGCCCGAATGGCGAAGATTCACCAAAGGTGGCTGGGAACCCTGGAGCCGACCGACGTGCTAAGCTTTTCCCAGCGGGGCCCTGCTTCTCCGGCTAAGATCTTGGGAGACGTCGCCATCTCGGTTCAAACCGCCTTCCGGCTTCGAGGGCCCCGAGTTCGGGAGGAGGTCATCCGGTATCTGGTTCACGGGATTCTGCACCTGCTGGGTTACCGCCACGACAAGCCCAAGGATAGGCGCCGGATGGAGCGCTTCGCCCGCCGCTTGGAAGCCTGCGCGGCATGACCCCGCCCCCTTATCCCAGGGGACCTTGGCAGATTTTTTGGGCCAGCTGCCGCTATGCCCTCAAGGGCTTGCGCTTCGCCTTTATTTCCCAGCGAAGTTTCCGGATTCATCTGGCTGCGGCCTTCGGCGTTCTGGCGGGGGCCTTCCTTCTGCGGCTCGACGCCAAGGAGACGGCGCTCATCCTGGCGATGGTCACGCTGGTTCTGATGGCCGAACTGATCAACACGGCCCTGGAGGTCGTTCTCAATTTGATGGAGGCGAGAGAGCATCCGGTGGTCCGGGCGGCCAAGGATGTGGCGGCCGCTTCCGTTCTGATGGCCGTGGCCGGCGCGGCGGCGGTGGGCGTGCTGATCCTGGGCCCCAAGCTGCTGGAAAGGCTCGGGAGATAGCATGATCAAGCGGCTCACGCGCAACTTCATGACCGGCTTGTTCGTCATCCTTCCGGCGGTCCTGACCTTCGGGGTTTTGAAGCTTCTCCTCGGAGGAATCGCCTCCTGGTTTGTCAATCCGCTGGTGCGGCTCATTTCTCCCTGGATCGCCCCGGGCTGGCTGACGGTCCTGGCCCGGCTGGGGATCGCGCTGGGTTTGATCGCCCTGGTTTCGTTGATCGGTTTCGGGACCCGGATTCTGCTGGTCAGCCGCCTCTTCCTCATGGGGGAGAGGCTGGTCCGCCGGGTGCCGATGGTGGGCAAGGTTTATGGGATGATCCGGGAGATTGCCGACGCCTTCAAGGGGCAAGCCCAGGGGGCCTTCACCCGGGTGGTGCTTTTGGAGTGGCCTCGCAAGGGTCTTTACGCCGTCGGTTTTGTCACCTCGGAAGGCAGGGGAGAGGTTCAGGAAAAAACCCCGGAGCATGTGGTGAACGTCTTTGTTCCAACGACCCCGAACCCCACCTCCGGGTATCTCATCCTGGCCGACCGGGAGACCCTGATTCCTCTTTCCATGTCGGTGGAGGAGGGCTTGAAGCTGGTCATCTCCGGCGGCGTCGTGGGCCCCGCGGTCAGCCCGCCCAGGGCTGGGGCCAGTGGTGCCGCATGACAAAAACCCTGGGGATCATCCTCCGCTGTCAGGAGGTGCGCGAGACGAGCGTTCTGCTGACCGCTTACACGCAGGATCTGGGCAAGATCCGGGGGCTCATGAAAGGGGTGCGGGGAGGCCGGGCGGCCGTTCCTTGGTACCTGGAGCCCTTGAGCCTCCAGTCGATGGTCATCTACGAGAGGCGGCGTTCTCCGGTGAGCCTGATTGGAAGTCTGGATCTTCTGGACGCCTTTGAGCCGGTTCGGAGGGATCTCACCCGGATCGCCCACGCCTGCTCTTTCCTGGAACGGGTGGAGGCGATGACCGAGGTGTTGGATCCCCATCCGGAGATCTTTCATTTGCTTCGCGCGGTCTTGAGGGCGATGGGCGCGGGGGCGGATCCCCGTTCCATGGCCCGGTTCCTGGAGGTTCATCTTTTGAGGGTGAGCGGTCTTCTTCCGGAGGCCGAACGCCTGCCGCTTTCTCCCGGAGGGCTTCTGACGCTCAAGCAGATTACCTCCACCGCCCTGGAGAAGATCGCCTCCCTGCGAATGTCGGGCGCCATCGCCGGGGAATTGGCGGCGGTCCTTCGGCCCTCGTTGGAGGCGGCCGCCCAGGGGCCGCTTAAAAGCCAGAGCTTCCTCAAGGATCTTAACCTGGAGGCCCTGGCGGCATGACCCCCCCACCCGCCCTCACCTTTCAGGAATTGATCCTGCGCCTGGAAAGATTCTGGGCCGACCAGGGCTGTCTGATCGGCCAACCCTACGACATGGAGATGGGGGCCGGGACCTTCCATCCGCTGACCTTCTTCAAGGCCCTGGGAACCTCACCCTGGAAGACCGCCTTTGTGCAGCCCTGCCGGCGTCCCACGGACGGCCGCTACGCGGCCAACCCCTTGAGGGCGTCGCGCTATTACCAGTATCAGGTGATCCTCAAACCCTCTCCGGAGGACGTCCAATCCCTCTACCTCAAAAGCCTGAAGGGGCTGGGGGTCGACCTGGCCGCTCACGATCTGCGCTTTGTGCAGGACGACTGGGAATCTCCCACCCTGGGGGCTTGGGGTTTGGGCTGGGAGGTGTGGCTCGACGGCCTGGAGGTGACCCAGTTCACCTACTTTCAGCAGGTGGGCGGCGTCGACCTTCCGGTCGTCTCGGCGGAGATCACCTACGGCCTGGAGCGGATCGCCATGTTCCTGCAGGGCAAGCTCGATCTCTACGCCATCGCCTGGAACGGTGATCTCACCTACGGCGATCTCCACCGGCAGGATGAAGTGGAGCTGTGCCGCTACAACTTTGAGGCCTCCGATCCGGTTGTGTTGAGGCGCGATTTTGAAGAGTCGTTCGGCCAGGCGAAGAAACTTTTGGAGCAGGAGCTCCTTTTGCCCGCGTACGAAAAGCTTCTGATGGCTTCGCACGCCTTCAACGGGCTGGACGCCCGAGGGGCGGTGAGCGTCAACGAGCGGCCCACCCTGATTGCCGGGATTCGGAATCTGGCCAAGCGCTGCGCGCAAGCGTACTTAAAAAGAGAATGAGTTATGAGTCGTAACTTTCTTCTTGAGGTGGGCTGCGAAGAGCTTCCCTCCGAGGACCTGCCCGGGGTGCTGGACTGGGAAAGGGAAGGGCCTCGGGCGGCTGGAGGACTGGCCTCTTCCGCCGTTTCCGTCCTGTCGGACAAGAATGCCGTCTGGAAGTCGGTCCAGAGCTTCGCGACCCCCCGGCGGTTGGTCCTTCTGATCCGCGGGCTGGAGGAGAAGGTCTGCAGGGAGGAGAAGGGTCCTCCTGTTTCCGTCGCCTACGACGCGCAGGGCCGTCCCACCCGGGCGGCCGAGGCCTTCGCGAGGCGGCACGGCCTTCCGGTTTCCAGGCTGACCCGGAAACAAACCCCCAAGGCAGAGGTGGTGGTCGCGCGGTACAGCCTTGCCGTGACAGAAGTCCTGGCGCAGGCGGTACCCCAGATGATCGAGGGGATGGTTTTTCCCAAAACGATGCGATGGGACGACTCCGGCGCGCGGTTCGCCAGGCCGGTTCGCTGGCTGCTTTGCCTTTTCGGCAAGAAGGTCATTGCCTGCTCTTTTGGCCGGGTCAAGGCAGGGAACAAGACGTGTCTCACGCGCCGCGCCGAGGATAAGCCGGTGCCGGTGACCTCGGTGGATCGTTATTTCGGCCTTATGAAGAAGGAGCGGATTCAACTGGAGCAGGGAATCCGGATTACGCCTGGAAAGGAACCCTTCACGCACCTGTTTAAGGAGCAGGTTCCTCTGAAGAAAGAGAGGCTGCAGAAAGCCCTCGAGGCGAAGGCGAAAGCCCTTTCCGGGCGGCTTTACCCCGCGGCCTCCGCGGAGTTTGAGTGGCTGCTTTCGACGGCGACCTTCCTGGCCGAGGATCCGGTGGTTCGGGAGGGTTCGTTCGAGGCGAAATACCTGGCCCTGCCGCCGGAGGTTCTGGCCGCCTCCATGGCCAAGCATCTGAAGTTGTTCAGCGTTTATGCCGCCGATGGGAAGAGACTGCTCCCGAAATTTCTGGCTGTCCTGGAGGGCCGGCCCGGCAAGCCCGCCACGGTCACGGCCAACCTCGAACGGATCATCGAAGCCCGTTTCAGCGACGCCAGCTTTTTCTATGAGGAGGACACCCGCCAGCCCCTGGAGGCCAAGGTGGAGCAGCTTCGGGGGGTCGTTTTCCACGAGAAGCTGGGAACCGTCTACGAGCGCATTCCCAGAATCGAGAAACTGCTTGCGGTCATCTTGGAGGGTTCCTCCCTCTCACGCGGCCTGGGTGTGCCGCTCCTGGCCCGGATGGCCCGTTTGTGCAAGGCCGATCTGGTTACCCAGATGGTCCGGGAGTTTCCTTCGCTTCAGGGGGTGGTGGGCGGATACTACGCTAAGCAGTCCGGAGAATCCGAGTGGGTATCTCGCGCCATCGGCGAACATTACCGTCCGAAAAGCTTCTCGGATCCCCTGCCGGGGACTCCGCTGGGATCCTGGTTGAGCCTGGCCGACCGGCTGGACGCGCTGACGGGCTATTTCGGCGTGGGATTAAAACCGACCGGTTCGGCCGATCCCTACGCCCTGCGCCGGGCCGCGCTGGGGGCCGTGAGAATCCTGACCGATGAACGGGAGGCCTTCTCGCTCACGGGGCTGTCGGTTGACAGCCTCATCCGGGCGGGGATAGAATCGTGGGGCTCGCGGTTGACCCTGCCTGCCCAGGTGGTCCAGGAGGAGCTTCAGGCCTTTCTTAAGGAACGCTGGCTTTGGCTCGCGGGCCAGGCTCACCCCGGGGCAGGCGGGCAGTGGCTTGACGCCGTTTGGTCGCCGAACCCCGGAGATCTCATCGGCGCCTGGCGCCGGTTGGAGATGCTCCTCGGATTCCTCAAGAATCCCAAATCCAGGGAGACGGTCCTTCGGGCGGCCAAGGTGGCGGAGCGCTCCGGCCGGATGGTGCGAGCCGCTTCCGGGGAGGAGGTCCGGGGGTCGGTGGATGCCTCCCTTTTTCAGGAGCCGGTGGAGAAGGAGCTTTGGCGGCAGTGGCAGGAGCTTTCGCCGGTGTTGTCCGGCCAGCTGGCGCGTTCGGAATATCTGGCGGCGCTGGCGAGCTACGGCCGGCTGCGGGAACCGCTCCACGCTTACTTTGAGAAGGTCTTCGTGATGGGTTCCGACCAGGCCCAGAGAATCAATCGCTTGCTTTTTTTAAAGGAGATTCATACCGCCATGGCCGGTCATTTCGCCGATCTTTCCGAGGTTGCCCAAGATGCCTAAGCAATCCAAATACGTTTACTTCTTCGGCGGCGGCCAGGCCGATGGGTCGGCCAAGATGCGCGCCTTGCTGGGAGGCAAGGGGGCCAACCTGGCCGAGATGACAAGAATCGGTCTGCCGGTGCCTCCCGGCTTCACCCTCTCCACAGAGGTCTGCGCCCATTACAACGCCCACCGGAAGCGTTACCCGGCTTCCCTGGCGGCCGAGGTGGAGCGTTCCCTCAAGCGCCTGGAGGCCTTGACCCGGAAGAAACTGGGCGATTCCCACAACCCCCTGCTGGTCAGCGTCCGGTCCGGGGCCCGGGAGTCGATGCCCGGAATGATGGACACGATCTTGAACCTGGGGCTCAACGACAAAACGGTGGAGGCCCTCTCCGCGCGGGCCCACAACCCCCGCTTCGCGTGGGACAGCTACCGCCGCTTCATCCAGATGTATGGGGATGTGGTGATGGGGGTGCATGCCGAAAGCAAGGACGCCCTGGAGCCCTTCGAGGAGATCCTAAACGGCGTGAAGAAAGAGGCGGGGGCCGCCAAGGACACCGATCTGCGGGCGGCGGATCTCCGGGAGCTGGTCCACCGCTACAAGCAGCTTATCCGGCGGCGGACGGGGCTCGATTTTCCTCAAGACCCCAAGAAGCAGCTGTGGGGCGCGATGGCGGCGGTCTTCGAATCGTGGAACAACGACCGGGCCATCGTCTACCGGCGCAAGTATCAGATTCCTCACGACTGGGGGACGGCCGTCAACGTGCAGGCGATGGTTTTCGGAAACCTGGGCAACACCTCGGCCACCGGGGTGGCCTTCACCCGGGACCCGGCCACCGGAAGGAAGGAGTTCTACGGCGAGTACCTGGTGAACGCCCAGGGGGAGGACGTCGTGGCGGGAATCCGCACCCCCAAGCCCATCGCCGATCTTTCCCGGGAGATGCCGAAGGCCTACCAGGAGCTTGTCCGGGTCCGCCGGCTTCTGGAGCGGCATTTCAAGGAGATGCAGGATTTCGAATTCACGATAGAAGACAACACCCTCTACATGCTTCAGACCCGAAGCGGCAAGCGCACCGGATTGGCCGCGGTTCGGATCGCGGTGGAGATGGTGGATGAGAAACTGATCGACTGGAAGCAGGCGCTCCTTCGGGTGCCGGCCGACTCCTTGAGCCATCTGCTGGCTCCGATCTTTGACCGGGCCGACCGGGACGAGGCCCAGCGGCGAGGGAAACTGCTGGCCCGCGGTTTGGCCGCCGGGCCGGGTGCTGCCACCGGAAAGATCGTCTTCAACGCCGACGACGCGGTCCAGCTCTCCCGGCGGGGAGACCGGGTCCTGCTCGTCCGGACCGAGACGACCCCGGAGGATTTGAGGGGAATGATCGCGGCGGAGGGGATCCTCACGGCGCGCGGCGGGGTGAGCTCGCACGCGGCCCTGGTGGCCCGGCAGATGGGGAAGGTCTGCGTCTGCGGGGCGCAGGATCTGGCGATCGATTACGCCAGCCGGACCCTCAAGGTGAAGGACCGGGTCTTCAGGGAAGGGGTTCACTTCTCGATCGACGGGACCTCGGGCGAGGTTTTCGAGGGGGAGGTCAAGACCGCGGCCAGCGAGGTCGTTCAGGTTCTTCTGCAGAAAAGTCTGGATCCCAAGGGGAGCCTGGTCTACCCGCCCTTCGCCAAGATCATGCAGTGGGCCGACCGGGTCCGGCGCCTGGCCATCCGGACCAACGCCGACCAGCCCGACCAGGCGGCCAATGCCGTCGCCTTCGGGGCCGAAGGGATCGGCCTGTGCCGCACCGAGCACATGTTCTTCGGCGGCAGCCGGATCGACGCGGTGCGCGAGATGATCATCGCCGAGACCCAGGAGGCGCGTGAGCGGGCCCTGGAGAAGCTCCTGCCTTATCAGCGGGACGACTTCACCGAAATCTTCCGAACCATGAAGGGCCTGCCCGTCACGATCCGGACGCTGGATCCGCCCCTGCACGAATTCCTTCCCAACGATTCGGAGGTCATGCGGGAGCTTGGGGAGAAGCTCAAGATTCCCTTCGAGAAGATCGCGGCCCGTGTGGCCCAGCTGCACGAGGCCAATCCGATGCTGGGTCACCGCGGCTGCCGGCTGGGCATCGCCTATCCCGAGATCACCCAGATGCAGGCCCGGGCGATTTTTGAGGCGGCGGCCAAGGTCCAGAAAGAGGGGATCCCGGTCAAGCCCGAGATCATGATTCCGCTGGTCGGGTTTCCCAAGGAGCTTTCCCTGCAGCTGGCCATCGTCCACCGGGTGGCGGCGGAGGTTCAGGCGGCGAGCCGCCTGAAGATCAAATATTTGGTGGGCACGATGATCGAGGTGCCCCGGGCGGCCCTGGCGGCCGGCCTCATCGCCCAGGAGGCCGAATTCTTCAGCTTCGGCACCAACGACCTCACCCAGACCGTCCTGGGGATGAGCCGGGATGACAGCGGTTCCTTCCTGCCGGCCTATTTAGAGGAAGAGATCTTGAAGGTGAACCCCTTCGCCTCGGTCGACCAGGAAGGGGTGGGCCAGCTGATGAAGATGGCCATCGATTCGGGCCGGAAGGCCCGACCCAAGCTTAAGGTGGGGATCTGCGGCGAGCACGGCGGCGATCCCGCCAGCATCGAGTTCTGCCACCGCGTGGGGCTGGATTACGTGAGCTGCTCTCCGTACCGGGTTCCGATCGCCCGATTGGCCGCCGCTCAAGCGGCCCTGAAGGAATCCCGTGGCTGATCCGCTCAAGCTTTACCTGAAGGACATCAAGGACATCCCGCTGTTGACCGCGGCGGAGGAGATCACGCTTGCCCGGAGGATCAAGAGGGGAGATGCCCAGGCCCGCCGGAGGATGATCCAATCCAACCTGCGGCTCGTCATCTCCATCGCCAAGCGGTACTCTTACCTGGGGGTTCCGATCTCGGATTTGATCGAGGAGGGCAACCTCGGGCTGATGCGGGCGGTGGCCAAGTTCAACCCGGGACGGGGCTTTCGCTTCTCCACCTACGCGGCCTGGTGGATCAAGCAGTATGTCCTGCGGTCGATCGCCAACCAAGGCAAGACGGTGAGGATCCCGGTTTACATGGTGGACATCATCTCCCGCTACCGGAAGACGACGGAGCGGTTAAGCCAAAAGCTGGGCCGCCGGCCCCACGCGAACGAGATCGCCCATTCGATGAAGCTTCCGGTGGCGAAGATCCGGGAGATCGAGGGGATGCTGCTGACCCCGGCCTCGCTGGACGCCCCCCTGGGCGAGGAGGGGACCGCTCCCTTCCTGGAGGTCCTGGAAGAGCTCCAGCCCGTGAGCAAGGATGAGCTGGCCAATTTGCTGGCCCACGAGCAGGTGGAGGATCTCCTGGAGAGGCTGACCGAGCGGGAGAGGGAGATTTTGTCGCTTCGCTACGGGCTCAAGGATGGGATCGCCTACACCCTCCTGGAGACGGCCAAGCGCGTGGGTCTGACCCGGGAGCGGGTTCGTCAGATCCAGGGCTCGGCCGAGCGCAAGCTCCACAACTTCCTGGCCAGCCAGGAGAGGGCCTCCTCCGATGGATCTTAAGACCTTCATCCGGGACGTTCCCGGCTACCCCAAACCCGGGATTGTTTTCAAGGACATCACCCCTTTGTGGAAAGATCCACGGGCCTTCCGCTTTATGGTGGATGGCCTGGTGGATCACTTTAAGGGAAAAGGGATTCAGGTGGTGGCCTCCATCGAGTCGCGCGGCTTCATCGTGGGCTCCGCGGTGGCCTTCGCCCTGGGGGCCGGTTTTGTCCCCATTCGGAAGGCCGGCAAGCTGCCCTGGAACACGGTGAAGGCCTCCTATTCCCTGGAGTACGGCGAGGCGACGTCCGAGGTCCACACCGATGCCTTCCAGCCGGGGGCGCGGGTCCTTCTGCTGGACGATCTCCTGGCCACCGGCGGCACGGCCGAGGCGGCGATGAAACTCCTGGCGGAGCTTAAGGCCGAGGTGGCGGGAATGGGCTTCATCGTGGAGCTCGGCTTCCTGAAGGGAAGGGAGAAACTTGCCCCCCTGGGGGCGGAGATCTTCTCCCTGATTCGCTACGAGTAGAAAAAACGCGCCTGGGCCGATTCGAACGGCCGGCCCCCTCCTTAGGAGTGAGGTGCTCTATCCATCTGAGCTACAGGCGCAGCGTGCAATGAAACCGTTTTTATTATACACTGGTTCGCCATGATTGACCTGCACATGCACACCCTGTTAAGCGACGGGGTGCTGATTCCCTCGGAGCTCGTGCGCCGGGCCCGGGTCAAGGGCTATCGCGCCCTGGCCATCACCGACCACGTGGATGCCGGCAACGTCGAAACCCTGGTGCCGCAGCTGGTGGAGCTCTGCGAGCGGCTGAACCTTCATGCCGGGGTGGTGGTGGTGCCGGGGGTGGAGGTGACCCATGTGCCTTTACCCGATCTGGAGGCGGTTGTTGCCTCCGCGCGGGCGGCCGGGGCCCATCTCATTGTGGTTCACGGGGAAACCCTCGTGGAGCCGGTGGCGCCCGGCACCAACCGCCGCGCCCTTGAGCTGGACATCGACGTCCTGGCCCATCCGGGCTTGATCACCCGAGAAGAGGCGGCCCTGGCGGCCAGGCGGGGAATCGCCCTGGAGATTTCCTCCCGCAGGGGCCACAGCCTGTCCAACGGCCACGTGGCCCAGATGGCCGCCTTAACCGGCGCCAAGCTTATCCTTAATACCGACGCCCACGCGCCCGAAGACCTCCTGACCCTGCCGGAGGCCAAAAGGGTGGCCCAGGGAGCGGGCCTGAAGGGGGGTCAAATCGATCGGCTTTACGCCGAATCGGCCCGCTTGGTGGAAAGGGTGAGCGGCCGGCGTGTTTCCGGAAAAAATCGGCGTGTTTCCGGAAAAAAAGCTTGACAACGTTGCCCCAAGCGTATTAACATCTTGCAAACTTCACGAGTTGCTCTGTGGGCTTAAGTAGGGGAGCCGAGAGCCTCGCGACGTGGAGAAGGGCAGGGTAACGGTTAACAAGGGAAGTCGTTAGCTCCCCCGACAGGAAGTGCAGCGGTTGGTTGACTTACGACAGCAGTTGATTCCATTTAAGGAAAGGGAGGGTTAAAACACGATGCGTAGATTGATACTCGTGGGACTTCTGGCGTTTGCCGTGGCCCTGGTTGGGACCGCGTACGCCGAACCCGAGAACATCAAGGTTAGCGGCGACGTTAACCTCAAGGCAATGACCATTCACAACTACGACTTGAAGCTCAAGCAGAAGAACGAGTCCGGTCAGCTCAACGCGACAGCGGTGGCTCCGGATCCGTCCGATGACGACGACAACGTCGGGTTTCTCCTTTCCACCGTGCATCTTCAGGTGGACGCGGATCTCACCGACAACGTCTCAGCGACCGTTCAGCTCGTCAACCAGAGACCCTGGGATGCCGAGGCGCATGCCGCCGGCCGCGACACCGACAGCATCAACATCGATCAGGCCTACGTCGTGCTGAAGGAGTTCCTCTACTCGCCCCTTACGGTCATCGCGGGGCGACAGGACATTACCTACGGCAACGGCTTCATCGTGGGAGCGGGTCTTTTGGCCGACCCCGATGGAGCGTTCGCGTCTCTTGCCGCCAACGGCGACACGAACCAGGCCCAGATGGGTCAGGAGCACAGCGACTACAACTCCTACGACGCGGTCCGGCTGATCCTCGATTTCGCGCCGATCACGGTGGAGGGGTTGTTCTCCAAGATCAACGAGACCGGCGACGTGGGCGACGATCAGACCCTGTACGGGGCGCTGGTCAACTACAAGCTGGACCAGTGGAACGCCGAGATCGAGCCGTACTGGTTCTTCAAGAAGGACGAGGACGGCGCGGCCAACATCACGGTCAACGACGCCGTCTCGGCCAGCAACGCGGCACGGACCTACGAGTCGAATGAGGTCCATACCACCGGTTTGCGTTTGGCCGCTTCTCCGATCGAGAATCTGTCGATCTCGGGGGAGGGGGCGCACCAGTTCGGCGAGATCACGGACACGACCCCGCAGGTCCAGACGAGGGACCGGGATGCCTGGGGCGCCAACATCGATGTCCGGTACAACTGGGTGAATGCCCCGTGGACGCCGACCACCGGCGTGGGTTGGGTTTTCTACTCCGGTGAGGATTCGTCCCCGGCGGGCACCACAAGAAATGAGAGCGACAAGTTTAACGCCTGGGACCCGATGTTCCGCGGCTCCTTCCAGACCTACATCCAGGACTTCTTGACCGGTCAGGATGCCCCCGCGGGCCTGTACACCACGTTCGACGCCAACGACACCGCAGCCACAACGAACCGGCACCTGTTCTATTTCGATGTGGGGTTAAAGGCGCTGGAGGATCTGACCCTCTGGGGCCGGTACACCCATGCCCGGTTCGACAAGGCACCCCGGGTTGGCCGGGATGACCATGCCGGCGACGAGGTGGACCTGAAGGCCACCTACGACTACACCGAGGATGTTCAGTTGGCCTTCTGGAGCGGTTTGTTCCTCCCCGGCAGCTACTACGACGAGGCAGATTCCAATGCCCGGGGCAACGACCTGGCGTGGACCGGAGGGGCGGCAGCCAACGTCAAGTTCTAATTTCTCGTAAGCCCATGTTTCAATTGAAACCCCCGGGAGCGACCCTCCCGGGGGTTTTGTTTTTGGCCATGCTCTTGTCGGCCGGCTGCGGCGACCTCCAGGGCCGCGGCGCCTACCAGGCGCTGACCCATCCCTTTGGAACCGGCGTCCCCTTCTCCCGGGGAAGCACCCAGGACGAGGTGCTGGCCACCTGGGGAAGACCGGATCAGATCATCGCCAAGGGAAAGGATGAGCTGGGCAATCCCAAAGAGGAGTGGGTTTACACGGGCCGCTATCCAGGCATGCCGGTGGATTACGGCTACGTCTCCAAGACCCAGCGGCTTTTTTTTGAGGGGGCAAGCCTCGTTCGCTGGCAAAGCGAGGATGCCCCTGCTTCCGATTCACCCCATAACTCCTGACCAGATCTTCCGTTGAAAATCCGCGCGTACGTCCCATCGAATCTTTTGCGTCCAGGCGAGGCGAGGCTTGACCGGCGACAATCCCACCACCTGTCGCGCGTCCTGCGCGTCGCGCGGGGCAGCCCCATCGAGGTTTTTGACGGTCAGGGAACGGTGGGGCAGGCCGAGGTCCTTCAGGCAAGCCGTGAGGAGGTGATTCTTAGGGTGGAAGCAGCGGCGAGGGTCCCCGCTCCCGCCCCCAGTCTGGTTCTCGCGGCGGCCCTGGTTCAGGGAGGGAGGTTTGACCAGATCGTGGATCAGGCGACCCAGCTGGGGGCTTCGGAAATCATCCCTCTGGTCAGCGCGCGAACCGTGGTCAAGCCCGGCGCGGACCGCCGGCAAGCCCTGATCTCCCGTTTTCGCCAGATCGCGTTGGAGGCCTGCAGGCAGTCGGGCGTCAATCACCTCCCGGTCATTCACCCGGTGACCGATTTCAAGAAGCTGATTCCCGCGCTGGCCGACTGCGATCTGGTGGTCTTGGGCGCTTTGACGGGTGAGAGGGAGCCCCTCGCGCCCCTGTTGAGCCGAAGGCCTATGAGGCGCCTGCTTCTTTTGATCGGTCCCGAGGGGGATTTTACCCCGGAGGAGATCGGCCAGGCCCGGAAGGCCGGGGCCCGCCCCTTCTCGATTGCTCCCAACGTTCTGCGCTGCGAAACCGCCGCGGCGGCGGCCCTTGGCGTGATCGCTTACTTGCTTCAGGAGCGCTCCCCCTGAAAAGCCTTCAAAAAAATTGCCTTGCGCCCTTGACAAAATGACACAAAATCAGCCATAGTTGAGGTGGAAGGACAAATTGAGTATTTGGCACCGCCGATAAGGGCAAACCACCGGTAACGGTGGGACGCAAAGCCACAGATCCGCCAAAGATCGTTGGCGGACAGCTGGGTTGCCAAAGGGTGCGAAGGACGACGCCTTAAGGCCAAGCGAGTGGTGCCTTAAGGCGTTTTGTGTTAACAAACGAAATGGAGGATATCTCTCATGAAAACACCCACCGAGCTTCAGGCGAAGCAGGCCCACCGGGTCGTCACCTTCCTGGACAGGGCCCAAGTCGATTTCCTGGACAAGCTGGGCAAGGATGCCCTCTTTTCCACAGGGGTTAAGTTCCCAAGGACGCGGGTGATCTCCGCCCTGATCGATCTGCTGCGCAAGGCCAATGTCAGCGGCGAGGGCCTTCGGTCCGATCAGGAACTGGAAGAGCGCCTCATCCGAAAGCTGCGGAGCTCCACGCCGGAGATTCAGCGGCTGGCAGGCGAACTGACCGGAGGATCCCATGAGAATCCCGCTCGATTACGGGGATAATTTTCCCGTCTTGTCGTCCGGCCGCTGGAACCCCTCTGTTCCCTGGAGGTTTCCCCAGGTGGAGGTGGTTGTGAGGCGCAGGCCGCTGGCGGGTTGGATGCTCCCGTGGCTTATGCTGGGGCTGGGAATGACCCTGGGGGCCCTGGGGGTGATTTGGCTGGTTTGACGCCTTAGAGGGTAAAGGGAATGCCTTTCAGGCTGGATACACCTTTTTATCCCATTCCCGGGCCGCAGCCGGAGGCCGCCTTCGGCGCGGTGTTGGAGATCCTTCTTAAGACCCGCCTCAAGCTTCACCTCGAAAGCGACCGCGCGGGTTCCGATGAGGATGTGAACGCCTATCTGGCGGGGCTCTTGGTTTCTTACATCGATCCCCGGTACCTCACGGCCGTTTCCCAGGTTCTTTCCCGTCATGAGGTGGATGTCTTTCATGCCGTCTGCGGGGCCCGCGAGAATTATCAGGTTTACTGGATCTACAAGGTCAACGCGGACGACGAGCTGGTCCACCTGGGGGTCTTTGACAGCCGCTGGCAAAACGAGCAGGCCAGGCTCCACCGCATGAAGCGGTATTACACCTTTGCCTCGGATTACCAGCGTCGGATTTATGGCAAACCGACCGCGGTGGGAGAAATCGAGCAAAAGCTTTCCGATCAATCCGAACGTTACCTTGCCATCCTCACCGGAGCCCGGAACGACTACCTGCACATGGCCAAGACGCTTGGGGGACAGGAGCTCCTGGAGATCGAGGAGGGCCTTGCGAGGTTCGAGCAGGAGCTGCCCCGGCGGACCAAGATGGATGAGTTTTTGGATGCTTATGCCAAGTGGCTTTCGGGCGAGAAGAGCCCGGAGGCCCGAACCAGGATCTTGAGCCTCGCCGAGGAGCTGAAGGGCTTGGACCCCAGCTTTCCCAAGGAACGCCTTCCAGGTCTATAGATTAGGTATCACGAAAATTTAGTTAAATATTTTATCCCCTTTCCTTGACGACTCCATTCTCACAAAGTATACTTGATGAGATCAGGTCGAATATCTTATGAGCGGAGTCATCTTGCCTCGGTTTAATTGGGTGGACATCTTTTCCCTCGTCCTGTTTGTCCGTATGGGGTACATGGGCTTTAAGCTTGGCCTGGGAGAAGAGCTGGTCAAGCTGACGGCCCTGGCCGCCGGATTGATGGCGGGGTTGAGGTATGGTTCTTGGGCGGGGGGGTGGCTGGCCCAGAAGAGCTTCTTGACGGAGGAATGGGCGAGCGCCGTCAGCCTGGCCGTGATCTTGGGTATTTGCTACTGGGGTATGCGGAGGCTTCTTTCGCTGGCGGTGCGCTTGGTTTCGGTGAGCTTCCAGGAGCCGCTGGGTTGCTGGGGAGGTTTGGTTGCCGGGTTGGCCAGGGCAGGGTTGGTGATTTCATTGGTTCTGATCGGCCTTCAGGGGCTTCCCTCGCCGTACTTGAGCGCAGCGATTCAGGAGCGCTCCCTGGCGGGGAGCTCTTTGACGCGGGTGGCCCCGGCGGTCTACGGAACCCTGGCGCCCTTTTTCAAGCGCTTGGGACTGGTTTTTCGAGGAGGCTGATGGGAATCCCGGCCAGCACGCTGGAACAGATCGGGCAGCGCCTGGATCTTGTGGAGGTGATCGGCGGCTTCGTTTCCTTAAAGAGGTCGGGCCGGAATTTCAAGGGGCTGTGCCCGTTTCATCCGGAGAAGAGCCCCTCCTTTATGGTTTACCCGGCCAAGCAGTTTTTCATTTGCTACGGGTGCGGAGCGGGAGGAGACCTCATTACCTTTGTGATGCGGCACGAGCATATGGAATTCAAGGAAGCGGTTCAGGTTCTGGCGGAGAAGGCCGGGATTCAGGTCTCCTTCACCACAGGGGGGCCTTCCTTGGCCAATCGGCCCCTTTATCAGGCCCATGAGACCGCCGCCGCCTTCTACCATGAAAAGTTGACGGCCTCTCCGGAGGGAGAACCGGCCCGGGCGTATCTTGCCCACCGGGGTTTGACGCCCGAAACCTGGAAGGCGCTCCGATTGGGCTTTGCCCTCAACCGCTGGGATGGGTTGTTGACCCACGCGCGGGAGCAGGGCATGGACCCCTCCCTTCTGGAGCGGTCGGGCTTGGCGGTCCGCCGGGAAGGCGGCGAAGAGGCCTGGTACGACCGGTTCCGAAACCGGGTTCTCTTTCCCATTTGGGACCAGCGGGGACGGGTGATCGCTTTTGGCGGAAGGGTTCTTGGGGAGGAGTCCGGACCCAAATACCTGAACTCCCCGGAGACGGAATTGTACGTCAAGGGCCGGCTGCTTTACGGGTTCCACCTGGCCTCCTCCGCCATCCGGGAGAAGGATTTGGGCATCGTGGTGGAGGGTTACATGGATTTCGCGAGCCTCTACCAGGCCGGGATCCGCAACATCGTCGCCTCGATGGGGACGAGCCTCACCCCGGAGCAGGTGCAGCTCATTCGGCGGCTGACCCGGCATGTGGTGATGATTTACGATGGGGATTACGCCGGCGAGATGGCCACCCTTCGAGGGTTGGATCTTTTCCTGGAGGCCGAGATGCGGGTCAAGGTGGTCGGCTTGCCCAGCGGTTTGGACCCGGACACCTTTTTGGCCCAGGCGGGGCTTGAGGAGATGCTCCGGACGATTCGGCAGTCGCAGGACCTCTTTGACTATAAGCTGGGTCTGCTCACCCGGCGCTATGACCCCAAGGACCTTCAGGGCCGGATTCGGATTTCGGAGGAGATGCTGCCCACGATCAAACGGGTCACCAACGCGATTGAGCGGGGCGAGTACGTGAAGCGCTTGAGCGAGGTTTTGCGCGTGGCCGAGACGCTCATCTGGAGTGAGCTGGGCCGGGTGCGCAAGGAGGGCTCCGCCGCCCCCCGCGGGGCCGCTCGGCCGGAGAAGGTTCAGCCGGCCGCGGGCATGACCGTCGAGGAATCCCTGGCGGGCCTGCTTCTGGAAGAGCCTGGCCGGGTTCGGCAAGTTGAGGAGAGGCTCCCCCTGGAAGCGTTCCAGGACGCCCACGTCCGAGAAATCCTTTCCCGCTTGCGGCAGATGAGCCAAAGCGGAGCGATTCCGCCGGACGGCCGGACCTTTCTGGCCAGCCTTCCCCGGGAAGATTCGGGAGCCTGGGAAGGCCGGATCGCCCGCTGGCTGGCGTGGGCCGATTTGGTGGTCGACAAGGAAGGCACCCTCGAGGAGCTTTTGGGCAAGGTGAAGGAGGGGCAAGTTCGTTCTTCCCTGGAGGCCCTCCAGGTCTCCATCCGGCAGGCCGAGGCCCAGGGCCAGGAGAGGGAGACGGCTCAATTGATCGCGCAGTACAACACGCTCATGAAGTCGCGCTTAAGCGGAAAAGGAGTAGCCTAAGGTTATGCCCCGCGCAGCCAAAAAGAATCCGCGCACGATGCGGCACATGGATGAATTAAAGAAATTGATCGCCCTGGGCAAGGAGAAGGGCCACCTGACCTATGAGGAGGTGAACAACCTCCTGCCCGAGGACGTCACCTCCTCCGAGGAGATCGAGGAGGTCCTCACGATCTTAGGCAGCGAGAACATCGAGATCGTGGACGACGAGGAGCCCTCCAAGGCCGGACTGGCCGAATCGGAGCCGGCCGAAGCGCCGGAGGCCGCCTCCGAAGAGAAGGCGGAGGAGCCCTCCGAGGAGGAGGCCGAACCGGCCCGCTCCTCCTTGCCGGTGGATGATCCGGTGCGGATGTACCTTCGGCAGATGGGCCAGATCCCTCTTCTTTCCAGGGAGAGCGAGCTCAAGTTGGCCAAGGAGATCAAGGAGGCCGAGGTCCACTTTCGGGAGGTCGTCTTCGCTTCGGTCCTTGCCCAACGGGAGATCTTTGCCTTGGTGGATCGGATCAAGGCCAAGGAGGTCAATCCGGAGGAGTACGTCACCGAGGATTTCAAGCGGAAGGAGCGGCTCGGTCCCAAGATGGCGCGGCTGGCGGCCAAGGCGCAGGCCACCCGCTCTATCCCCAAGCGGAACCAGCACCTCCTTCAGATGCGCTTCATGAGCCCCGTGGTGGGAGAGATTGCCAAGAAGCTCAAGAGGGCGGTGGCCGAATACGACCGCTTGATCCGGGAGACCGACCGGGTGAAGGCCAAGGGAGGCACGGGGGTGCGCCAGAAGGTCAAGGCGCTCCGGAAGAATCTTCTCAAGGTTCAGAAGACTTTGGGTCAGCCCCGCAAGGAGCTGGAGGAGCTTCTCCTCAATCTCAAGAAGCGCGAGGCCGTCTACATCCGGGCGAAGCGCGCCCTGGTGGAGGCCAACCTTCGGCTTGTGGTGTCCATCGCCAAGAAGTACACCAACCGGGGGCTGTCGTTCCTGGACCTGATCCAGGAGGGGAACATCGGCCTGATGAAGGCGGTGGACAAATTTGAGTATGAGCGAGGATACAAATTCTCCACCTACGCGACCTGGTGGATCCGCCAAGCGATCACGCGGGCCATCGCCGACCAGGCCCGGACCATCCGGATCCCGGTTCACATGACCGAAACGATCAACAAGCTGATCCGGGTTTCCCGGCAGCTGGTCCAGGAAAACGGCAAGGAACCGAACCCCGAGGAGATTGCCTACGAGATGCGGATGCCGGTGGATCGGGTGCGGGGTATCTTGAAAATCGCCCAGGAGCCGATTTCCCTTCAGACCCCCATCGGGGATGACGGCGACACCCACTTCGGCGATTTCATCGAGGACAAGAGAGCCGTTTCTCCGGCCAACGCCACCGCCCACGCGATGCTCAAGGAGCAGATGGAGTCGGTTCTGGAGACCTTGACCGAGCGGGAGGGGCAGGTTCTGAAGCTGCGCTTTGGAATTGGCGACGGCTATCCCCGGACCCTGGAGGAGGTGGGCTCGATCTTTAAGGTCACGCGCGAGCGGGTCCGGCAGATTGAAGCCAAGGCCTTAAGGAAGCTGCGTCACCCCATCCGCTCCCGCCGCCTGAAGTCCTTCCTGGAGCTGGGGGCCTTAAGCGAAGAGCGCGGCTGGCTGTAATTCTTGGGCCCGCCTGGATTCGAACCAGGGACCAACTCATTATGAGTGAGCTGCTCTAACCGCTGAGCTACGGGCCCGCGGTCCTTTTGCCTTCCGTATTATAAAGCAAGCCGCCCGCTTTACCCCTTCCTTTCCGCACGCTTCTCCCGTAGAATAGAATTTCTGACTTCTTCCTCTGGAGGAGGGGGCATGTTCATTGGGCGCATAGCTCAGCCCGGTTAGAGCGCTACGCTCACATCGTAGAGGTCACAGGTTCAAGTCCTGTTGCGCCCACCAGCTTTGAGTGGCGACGGAGACCATGGCGACAGCGTCGATTACCGATCAGATGAAACTGCTCCTTAAGCTTCAGGAGCTGGATGCCGAACTTTACAGCCGGCGCCGGGAGCTTTCTCTCAAGCCTCAACAAGCGGCCCGCCTGAAGGAGGAATTCGAGGGGCTTAAAGGGGATGTCCGGAAGGCCCAGGAGGAGCTCAAGGCGGCCGAGGTCAAGCGCAACCAGTTGGAGATGGAGCTGGGGCAGAAGGAAGGCAGTTTAAAGAAGTTCCAGGGCCAGCTTTTCACCGTCAAGACGAACAAGGAATATGCCGCCTTGCAGAAGGAGATCGAGGGCTTCAAGGCGGATCAGTCGGTCTTGGAGGAGGAGATCCTCAAGCTCATGGAGGAGGCCGACCGGAAGAAGGGAAGGCTCACCGCCGAACAGGAGGTGCTGAAGGGGCAGGAGAAAGCCTTGGAGGAAAAGCTGAACCGGCTGGAGCAGGAGAAGAAAACCCTGGAGGATTCCGTCCAGCGGCTGGAAGCTGATCGGGGCTCGTGGGCGGCTCAAGTGGACCGGAAGATCCTGGGCCGCTACGAGCGGATTCTGGAGAACAAAGAAGGGCTGGCCCTGGTTCCCGTGCGCGGAGGCGCCTGCGGGGGTTGTCACATGGTGCTTCCGCCCCAAATGCTCAACGAAATCCACCTGGGCGAGCGGCTGATCACCTGCGAGTCTTGCGCCCGGATCCTCATCCTTGAGTCCCCGCCCTCCTAAGCAGTTGGCTGCGCCCCATCGTTCCTTAAGCGTCTTGCACTTGGCCATCGACGGAGCTTCCCGGGGCAATCCAGGCCCCTCGGGGGTGGGCGTTGTGGTGACCGATTCCCAGGGGCGGCCGGTCAAGAAGATCTCCCTTTATTTGGGTTTGGCCACCAACAATGTGGCCGAATCGGTGGCCTTGATTGTGGCCCTTCAGGAAGCCCTCCAGCGCGGCGCCCGTCAGGTCGAGGTGAGAACCGACAGCCAGCTTTTGAGCCGGCAGGTCCTGGGCGATTACCGGGTCAAGGATCAGGTCCTTGGTTGGCTGCACGTCATCATCCGGAATCTGATCGGGGGTTTCCAAGGGTTCAACATCCTGCATGTTCCCAGAACCCAGAACCGCCTGGCCGACCGGCTGGCGGGCCAAGCCATTACCGAAGCCATCCGGCAGGGAACCGCGCCCAAGAAGAGAGCGGCCCCGCCCGCCGCCGGCTCGCTGCTTCAGTCCACCTTCTGGGCCTAAAAGCGATATAATCATTATGGGAAGAGCAGGCCGGATGGTCGCCCGCCAACGTTCTTTGGCGGGAGGAAAGTCCGGACTCCCAAGGGCAGCGGAGTGGGTAACACCCATCCCCCGCGAGGGGAGGATCAGAGCCACAGAGACGAGTCTCCGCCAGAGATCTTTGGCGGAGGGTGAAACGGGCAATCTCTCCGCGGAGCAAGACCAAGCAGACCTTGCCGATCAGCGGCCCGCTGGATGGAGCGTAAATTCACTCCGGGCAGGGCGGGTAGGTCGCACAGATTCTCCGCCGCAAGGCGGGGAACCAGAGGAATGACCATCTCCCCGCCAATGTACTTTGGCGGGGAACAGAATCCGGCTTATAGGCCTGTCTCTTCCCAACCGCAATCTTGGATTCGCCGCTTGACGCGGATCAAAAGGCTCTGGTAAGCTAGCCCAAGATGAAAAAATTTACTGGCCTGGCGGGGATCGTCTGCCTCGCCTTCTTGTTATCGGGTTGCGCGTCGATGACGACGTACGCCAAGCCCGACGCCCCCTGGGCCTCCATCCGCCGGATCGGGGTGCTCACCTTTTCCACGCCGTCAGAAAATCCGGTGCATCGAACGGTGGTGACCCAGCTCTTCACCCAGGAGCTCCGGCGCCAGCTCTTTGGTGATGTGGTTGAGATCCCGCTCACGCCTGCCGAAACCCTGACCTTCAAATCCCTGGCGAGCCTTTATCAGGTGGACGCGGTCTTCGCGGGGTCCGTGGACGAGTCGGAGACCGCGACGGTCCACGTCCGCCTGGTCGATTGCGCCACAGAGGAGCTGCTTTGGTCGTCGGCCTATCTGGTGGGCCGGGGTGCCGAGGCCTTTCCGTTTCGAACGGTCCATCAGCAATTCCACCGGGCCTTTCGAAAGATGATCCGCGACTTCGCCCTTCGGCGCGGTTTCATCCCGTCCTCGTAAAGTTCTGAAGTTTTCCCGCTGCTGATCTTCTGAAGCTTCGCTCTTCTCCAAATACCCCAGTCCTGGGGTTTTCACCTGCTGTATCCACCAGCCCTTGCCCATGAAAAATTTCCCATTTTTCCCCTTGACAAGAATTGATGAAGTGGGTACACTTGCATCTGTGTGGAAGAAAGTGGAGGGAAGTGGAGAGCTTGGTTGTGGATGCCGTCGGGTTTGCCTTTATCGGGGAGCCCCCTACGGGGGAGAGGCGATCGAGCGCGGGGGATAGGCCCTTGCGCCAGAAGGCGCATCCACAACCCTCATGACGCGAAGGGGCGGTCGGCAAGTTAAGCCGGCTGCCCCCTTCGCATTTTTGTGGAGAGCATAGCGGTTAAATGTTCTACGGGGAGCACGAGCACACGATCGATCGCAAGGGCAGGCTCATCATCCCCTCCCGGTTCCGGGAGGTGATGAAGGAGCACTACATCGACCGCTTCGTCGTGACCCGCGGCCTGGACGGCTGCCTTTTTCTCTTCACGGAAGAGGAGTGGCGCGCCCAGGAGAACCGATTTCGCGGCCTCTCCTTCACCAAGGCCGAGGCGCGCACGTTCAACCGCATTTATTTTTCCGGCGCTTCGGAGTTGACCTGTGACCGGCAGGGAAGGGTGTTGCTGCCGGAGTACTTGAGGGATTTTGCCGGAATCAAACGGGATGTGATGCTGGTGGGCGTCTCCAACCGGATTGAGATCTGGGGCAAGGAGGCGTGGCAGAAGTTTTACGGCCAATACCGGGAATCTTACGAGGAGATTGCCGAGAAACTTCTGCCCGAGTAAGCGATTGGATTGGGTTCACGAACCGGTCCTGACCCAAGAGGTCGTGGACGGCTTGAGCCCGGGGCCGAAAGCGGTGGTGTTGGACATGACCGTGGGCTTGGGCGGTCATGCGGAGGCGCTCTTAAAGCGGATGGGCCCCAGCGGATTCCTGATCGGTGTCGATCGGGACGCGCAGGCTCTGGAAGAAGCGCGTAAAAGGCTAAAACCTTACGCCGGACAGATGAAACTCTTGAAGGGTTCCTTCGGGCAAGCGGCTTTGCTTCTTGACCAAGCCGGCCAGGAAGCGGTGGACGCCGTCTTGTTCGATCTGGGTGTTTCCTCCATGCAGCTGGCGAAGGCCGATCGCGGCTTCTCCTTTTTGCGTGAAGGGCCTCTCGACATGCGGATGGACGCGGACCAATCCTTGACCGCTTGGGAAATCGTCAACCGGGCCTCGCCCAGAGAACTTGTCGAGATTCTTCAGGCCTTCGGTCAGGAGCGTTGGTGCCACCGGATTTCCAGGGCCCTCGTCAGGGCCAGGCCCATCACTTCCACCACGGCGCTGGCCGAGGTGATCCGAAGGGCCTACCCGGCCTGGGCCCGGCGGGAGCGGATCGACCCGGCCACCCGCGCCTTCCAGGCCATCCGGATCGCCGTGAACGATGAGCTGGGGGAGCTGGAGCGGGGGCTTCACGGACTGCTGGACCGGGTCAAGCCGGACGGCCGGATCGCGGTCATCGCTTATCACTCCCTGGAGGACCGCCGGGTCAAAGAGACCTTCCGGACCTGGGCCCGGGAGGCGAGGGTGGAGCTCGCGACCCGCAAACCCATCGCCCCTTCCCAGGAGGAGGTCGCCCGAAATCCAAGAAGCCGTTCGGCCCGCCTGCGGATCGCCCGGAGGATAGCGGGATGAAGAGGTTTGCCGCGACGCTTTCCTTGCTGACCGTCTTGGCCTTGTTCCACGTTCAAATGGGTGTGGGCCTGATCGCCCTGGGTTACCGGGTGGAGGCCCTCCATCGGCAACGGGAGCAGCTCCTTGACCTTCACCGGGTGCTCCAATACAATGTTTTAACGCTGCGCTCGCCCGCCATCATCAGCGGGCGGCTGAAAAGGCAAGCCATTGAGCTGGTGGCGCCTCAAGAGGTGGAGGTTCTGCAGCGCCAAGAAACGAAGGTCCCGTCTTTATCCCAAGCGGTTTCTTTAAGAGGCGCAGCTCCCTCCAAGTGGGGCAGGTGGTTTGAGAACGTTTATCGTTTCGCCGCGTCTTTGTTGGAGGCAAGATTTAGGTTAGACTAGCGTGCTGACCGCGACACAAAAGAACCGTGTCGCGCTGACCATCACGGCCTTGCTCGTGATTGCCCTCGGTGTCGCGGCGCGTCTGTTCTGGCTCCAGATCCTCCATCCCCAGCATTGGGTGACCCTCGCCCGGCGCCAGCACTGGACCGTTCTTGAGCTGCCGGCCACCCGGGGCCAGATCCTCGACCGGCACGAGAGGACTTTGGCCACCTCCATCCGGTTGACCTCGGTCTTTGCCGACCCCCGCCACGTGAAGAACCCCCTGCTGACGGCGAGAAAGCTTTCCCCCCTTCTGTCGGTGCCGGTGGACCGTTTGATGACCAAGCTCTCCCAAAAGAACCGGGGCTTCGTGTGGCTGGCCCGGCGGATACCCAACCAGGCCGCCGCCCAAATTCGAAGCCTCAAACTCCAGGGCGTGGAGGTGATGAAGGAGTCGCAGCGGGTTTACCCCCAAGGATATCTGGCCAGCCACCTGTTGGGCTTCGCGGGCCTGGATTCCAAGGGTCTGGAGGGTTTGGAGCTGGCCTTTGACAAGGTTCTCCAGGGTCAAGCGGGATGGCGGTGGCTCTCCCGAGATGCTCGGCGCAGACCGCTCATGACCTGGGGGGCCGCGGAGGTTGCCCCCCGCGACGGGCTGGAGCTTGTCCTCACCCTCGACACCACCCTTCAATTTGTGGCCGAGCAGGCGCTGGAGAAGGCCTTCCGAAAGTCCCGGGCCCAAGGGGGCTCGATTGTCGTGATGAACCCGGCCACGGGGGAGATCCTGGCCCTGGCCAATCGCCCCACCTTTGACCCTAACCAATTCGGCCAGGGGCATCCGGAAATCCGGCGCAACCGGGCCATCACCGATACCTTTGAGCCCGGCTCCGTCTTCAAGATCGTCACCGCGGCCGTGGCCCTGGGGAAGGGATTGGTGACTCCCGGGGATTCCTTTTATTGCGAGCAGGGGGCTTTTCGGGTTTCCGGGGGACATGTCCTGCACGATTACCACCCTTACGGCAGGCTCACCTTTCGGGAGGTGATCACGCACTCCAGCAACATAGGAACCGTCAAGGTCGCGATGAAGATAGGTCCTCAAGCCCTGTACGATGGGATTCGGGCCTTCGGTTTCGGGGTGCCGACAGGAATAGAGCTTCCCGGAGAGGTGGGAGGCACCGCCCGGCCGCCCAGCCAATGGTCCAAGCTGTCGATCACGGCCATCCCGATGGGGCAGGAGGTCACGGTGACGGCGCTGCAGCTGGCCCAGGGGATGAGCGTTCTGGCCAACGGCGGGTATCTGGTGAAGCCCTGGCTGGTGAAGGAGATCCGGCATCCCGATGGAACGGCGGTCAAGAGGTTTCAGCCGACGCCGGTTCGGAAGGTCCTGGAAGAGAAGGTGGCCCACACCTTGAAGGAGATCTTGGCCGGCGTCGTGGAGGAAGGGACCGGGAAGATGGCCCAGGTGGCCGGGATTCGAACGGCCGGCAAGACCGGGACGGCCCAAAAGGTGGATCCCAACGGCACCTATTCCCAGAGCCGTTACGTCGCCTCCTTCGTCGGTTTCGCCCCCGTGGAGGATCCGAAGCTGGTGATCGCGGTGATCTTGGATGAGCCCCAGCCGATCCATTTCGGAGGCGTGGTTTCGGCGCCGGTTTTCCGGGAGGTGGTTGGACAGAGCTTGGGTTATCTCGAGGAAGAGAATCTTCAGCTGGCTTCCCGCCCATGAGCGGACCGGCGGCGGCCCGTTGGTTCCTGCCTGACCTGCTGAAGGCCGCCTCGGCCGCCCCCGCCGGCGTTTCCATCCCGGAGCTTCCCGTTCAAGACTTGACCGACGATTCGCGCGAGGTCGGCCCCGGAGCCCTTTTTGTCGCCGTCCGCGGACCCGTGGAGGATGGGCATCGTTTTGTGGGGCAGGCCGCGGCCCGGGGCGCCGCGGCGGTCCTGGTGGAAGAGGAGCAGGGGGTTCCCGCCGGCGTTGTTCAGATCCGGGTGGACTCCACCCGAAAGCTCCTGGGACCCTTGGCGCAAGCCTTCTGGGGAGATCCAAGCAAAAGGCTGCGCCTGGTGGGGGTGACCGGGACGAACGGCAAGTCGACGGTGACGGCGCTGATTCGGCATCTGCTTGAATCGGCGGGGTATCCCTGCGGGTTGATCGGGACCGTCTCTTACCGCGCGGGGGGTAGGCAATACCCCTCCGGGAACACGACCCCGGGCGCCGTCCGGCTGGGCGAGCTGCTTTCCGAGATGGTCAAGGCCAAGCAGGTGGCCGCCGCTCTGGAGGTTTCTTCCCATGCCTTGGAACAGGGACGGACCGACGGGATCCGCTGGACCTGCGGGGTTTTCACCAACTTGAACCCCGAGCACTTGGATTATCACCGGACGCTCGCGGCTTATCGAAAGGTGAAGCTCAAGCTTTTTGAGGCTCTGCCGGCCGGAGCCTCGGCGGTGATCAACGCGGACGATCCATCCTCCCGGGCCTTTGGCCAGGCCACGAAGGCTTCGGTTTTGACCTTCGGGTTAAACCAGCGGGCGGACTTCATGGCCCTGAAATGGACCGTTTCTTGGGAGGGGACCGCCTGCGAGCTGAAAACGCCCGAAGGGGAATTCTCTCTTCAGACCCCCTTGGCCGGCCGGCACAACGTGGAAAACCTTCTGGCCGCGCTGGCCGCCGTGACCAGCCTCAAGATTCCGCTGTCGGAGATCCTGCCGGCCGTCCGGACCTTCACCGGTGTTCCCGGCAGGCTCGAGCGGGTGGATTCCGGGGAGGGCCTGCCGGTTTGGGTGGATTATGCCCACACCGAGGTTGCCCTGCGATCGGTTCTGACGGCCCTGAAGGAGATGACCCGCCGGAAGATCCTGGTGGTTTTTGGATGCGGGGGAGACCGGGACCGGAGCAAACGTCCCCGCATGGGGGAGGTTGCCGCCGCGCTCGCCGATCGGGTGATCGTGACCTCCGATAACCCTCGCTCCGAAGATCCCGGCGCCATCGCCCAGGAGATCGCGGAGGGTTTAAAAGCAGGGCCTGCCCCCTTTGAGGTCGTTCTGGACCGGAGGGAGGCGATCCGCTTGGCCCTGACGGCCGTCGAAGAGGAGTGGGTGGTGCTCATCGCCGGGAAAGGGCACGAAAGAGAACAGCTGGTTGGGCCAAGAAGGATTCCCTTTGACGATCGGGAAGTGGTTCGGCAGTTGTTGGGCTTGAAGACAGCAGCCGCGCGATGAACGAAGCGCTCACCTTCACCGCCCGCGAGATCCTCTCGGCCGCCGGGGCCAAACCGGAGGGTCTATCGGGACCGGACGTCCGGGGGATCTCCATTGACACGAGGACCATCAAGCCCGGAGAGCTTTTCGTGGCCATCCGCGGCAAGCGTTTTGACGGGCATGATTTCATTCCGGAAGCCTTTCAAAGAGGGGCGGCGGCCGCCTTGGTGGACGGCCGGGAGATCCGGGCGCCAGGATGCCTCTACCGGGCCGCCGATACGCTGAAGGCCTTGGGGGATCTGGCCCGATTTCACCGGGACCGGTTCAACCTGCCGGTGGCCGCCATCACCGGTTCAAGCGGCAAGACCACCACCAAGGAGATGACGCGCCACCTGCTGTCGGCCAAGGCGGAGGTCTTGGCCGCGCCCGGGACCCAGAACAACCAGGTGGGGGTGCCCCTGACCCTCTTTCGCCTGACCGCGGAACCCTGGGCCGCGGTCTTGGAGCTTGGCACCAACCAATGGGGGGAGATCGGCCGCCTCACCGAAATCTCCCGTCCCACGGTGGGGGTTTGTCTCAACATCGGGAGGGCTCACCTCAAGACCTTCGGCGACCTGGCGGGGGTTCTTCGAGCCAAGGGTGAACTTTGGGAAAAGCTGGATTCCGGCGCCGGTTTGGTCCTGAACGCCGACGATCCTCTCTTGTGGGAGACCGGGCGCCGGTTGAACCGGAGGATCCTCTGGTTCGGCTGCCGGCCGGAGGCCGATGTCCGGGCCGACCGGATCGCCGAGGAGGGCTGGACCACGCGGGCCAGGATCAACGGAAAGTGGAAGCTGGCCTTGCCCCTGCCTGGCCGCCACAATCTGATGAACGCCTTGGCCGCCCTGACCTGCGCGCAAGCCCTGGGGATGGATCTTCAGCCTTGCCTGGAGCGCCTCTCGTCGATGGCACCCATCCCGGGCCGGCTGGCCGCCAGAGAGGTCGAGGGCTGCCTATTTCTTGACGATACCTACAACGCCAACCCCGACTCCTTTCACGCGGCCCTCGAGGTTTTGAAGGCCATCCCGGCATCCGGCAGGCGGGTGGTGGTCTGCGGCGATATGCTGGAGCAGGGCAAGGCGGCGGCCGGTCTCCACGCCGAGCTGGGCCGCCGGATCGCCGCCTCGGGGGTCGAGGCCTTGGCGGCGGTGGGGCCCAGGGGCGGCGATCTGGTGGAGGCGGCCCGGCAGGAGGGGTTGCCCCCGGAAAAGAGCTGGCGCTTTAAGAGCGCCTGGGAAGCGGGCGAGTTTTTGTTGGGATTCTTGAAGGCGGGAGACGTCGTTTTGGTCAAGGGCTCCCGCGGGATGAAAATGGAAGAGGTTCTGGAATGCTTCTGTACCTCCTTGCCCCGTTAAGGGACTGGTGGTTCGGTTTCAACGTTTTTCGATACATCACCTTCCGGATGGCCATGGCCAGCCTCACCGCTTTCCTGATCACCCTTTGGGCGGCGCCCCGGGTGATCCGCTGGTTGACCGAGCTTAAGGCGGGCCAGCCGGTCCGGGATGAAAAGGAGGTGGGCGGGCTGTATCCGCTTCACCGGCACAAGGCCGGGACGCCGACCATGGGAGGGTTGTTGATTCTGCTTTCCCTGGTGGGCTCGACCCTCTTGTGGGGCGACCTGCTGAACCGGCAGGTCTTGGCGGCCCTGGGGGTGACGGCGGCCTTGGGCGGGCTGGGGTTCTGGGACGATTGGACCAAGCTGCGGCGCTCCACGAGCCAGGGGGTGAGCGCCAGGACCAAGCTCCTGTGGCAGGCGGTGACCGCCGGGCTGTTGATGGCTGTGGTGCTGACCGATCCGTGGTACTCGACCTTTTTGGAGGTGCCCTTTGTGAAGGGGCCGGGGGTTGATCTGGGGGGATGGTACCTCCTCCTTGGATTTCTTGTTCTTTCGGGAAGCTCCAACGCCGTGAACCTGGCGGACGGCTTGGATGGTCTGGCGATCGGCTGCACCACGATGATCGCGCTTGCCTTCACCGTGATGAGCTACCTGGCGGGGCACAGCGTCCTGGCCGACTATCTCCTGATCTCCCACGTCCCCGGGACGGGGGAGCTGGCCGTTTTTTGCGCGGCCCTGGTGGGAGCCGGAATGGGTTTCCTCTGGTACAACGCTCATCCGGCTTGCCTCTTCATGGGGGACACCGGAAGCCTGGCGATCGGAGGGGCCCTGGGAACGGTGGCCCTCCTCATCAAGAAAGAGCTCTTGCTGGTTATAGTCGGCGGGATCTTTGTGGCGGAGGCCCTTTCGGTGATCCTCCAGGTGGCCTCCTTTCGAACCACCGGGCGGCGGATCTTCCGGATGGCCCCTCTGCACCACCATTTCCAGCTCAAGGGAATCCCGGAGACCCAGGTGACGATCCGGATGTGGATCGTCGCGGCGATCCTGGCGCTCGTTTCTTTAAGCACCCTGAAGCTGCGATGACCCCCCTCTTGCCGGTCCTGCGGCCGGGCCCCGGGACGCCCGTTGCCGTGGTGGGATTGGCCCGAAGCGGCGCGGCCGCCGCCCGGTGGCTTTGCCAATTGGGTTGCCTGGTGCGGGTCACGGAGCTCGCGGCGGACAGCGCCCTGCGCCAGACCGCGGACGAACTCAAGGCTCTCGGGGCGCTGGTGGAGCTGGGGAGGCACAGCCGGGATTTCATCGCGGGCTCGAGGCTCGTCGTGGCAAGCCCCGGCGTTCCTCCCCAGAGCCCGCCGCTTCAATGGGCGAGGAGGGAAGGGATTCCGGTGGTCGGAGAGCTGGAGCTGGCCAGCTGGTATTGCCCGGGAAAGATCGTCGCGGTGACAGGCAGCAACGGAAAATCAACCGTCACCACCCTTTTGGGCGAGATTCTTCGCCGCGCCGGGGTGGAGGCGGTGGTGGCCGGCAACATTGGGAACCCCTTCTGCGGCGAGCTTGGCCGGCTCAACCCTGGGACGGTGGTGGTGCTGGAGGTGAGCTCCTTTCAACTGGAAAGCTCCCTTTCATTTCATCCGGACGTGGCCTGCCTGCTGAACCTGACCACCAATCACCTGGATCGCCATAAGAGCCTCGCGGCTTACCGGGCGGCGAAGGCCAAGCTGTTTGCCCATCAGGGCAGACAAAGCAGCGCGTGTCTGAACGCGGACGATGAAGGCAGCGCCTCTTTTGCCCGGGAGGCCGCCGGAGCCGTGGCCTGGTTCAGCCGGCGCCGGAAGGTGGCGGGGGCCCATCTGGCCGGCGGTTGGCTCACCTTGAATTTGCCGAACCTTTCGGGTCCCATCTGCCGGCGCGAGAGCCTGGCGAGGAAGGGGCCGCATCATGAGGAGAACGCCCTCGCGGCGAGCTGTCTGGCCGGGCTGCTGGGTGTCGCGCCTGCGGTCTCGGGGGAGGTCCTTCAGCGTTTTCAGGGCTTGGCGCACCGTCAAGAGGTGGTGGCGGTTCTCCGGGGAGTGACCTTCGTGAACGACTCCAAGGCGACCACCGTCTCGGCGGGGATCCGGGCGATCGAGGCGGCTCCCTCCCGGGTGGTTCTGATTGCCGGCGGTCGGGACAAGGGGAGCGACTTCTCCGTCCTTCGACCGCTTCGCGGGAAGATCAAGGCGGTGGTGGCCATCGGCGAGGACGGCCCGAAGATCCGCCGGGCCCTGAAGGGGTTCGTCCCCTCTCACCGGTCGGACAGCCTGCGGGGGGCGGTTCAGGCCGCTTTTGGAATGGCCCGCGAGGGGGAGTGGGTGCTGCTGTCTCCCATGTGCACCAGCTTCGACATGTTCCGCGATTTTGAGGATCGGGGCGCTCATTTTGTGAAGGCGGTCGCCGAGCTCTCGAACGAATGCGTTCCTTAAGAAGACGGTTTCTTTCGCTGCTGGCGATCCTTCTGGCGGTGGGGGTGGTGATGGTTTATTCCACCTCCGCGATCTACTGCAGCCAGGAGCACGGCGACCCGGCCTATTTCCTCAAGCGCCATCTGGCCTATCTGGCGGTCGGGATCGTCCTGTTCCTCTGGGTGTTGAGCCTGGACCCGGACCGGATCCGGCGCTGGGTGAAGCCCCTGCTGGTCTTGACCCTGGTGAGCCTGGTGGTGGTTCTGCTGCCGGGGCTGGGGCGGAGGGTTTCGGGAGCCAGCCGGTGGTTCCGCGTCGGGTCGTTCAGCTTTCAGCCCTCCGAGATGGCCCAGGTGGCGGTGATCCTGTACCTGGCCGATGTCCTGACCCGGAAGGGGCATACCATCACGAGCTTCTTCCGGGGTGTGGTGCCTCCCCTGCTGGTGCTGGGGCTTACCCTGGGGCTCATTCTGGTCGAGCCCGATTTGGGAACGGCGGTGGCCTTGGCGGTGGTGGCGCTGGTCCTTTTCTTTATCGCCGGGGTCAAGCCAAAGGTTCTGCTGGGTCTTTTCCTGGCGGCCCTGCCGGCGGTGGCGGGGCTGATCCTCATGAAGCCGTACCGGGTGCGCCGGATCTTGTCGTACCTCAATCCCTGGGCCGATCCGGAGGGGTCCGGCTTTCAGCTCATTCAGTCCCTGGTGGCTTTGGGATCGGGCGGCTGGATCGGATTGGGCTTGGGGGAGTCGCGGCAGAAGCTCTTCTACTTGCCGGCGGCCCACACCGATTTCATCTTCGCCGTGATGGGCGAGGAGCTGGGATTCCTGGGGGCGAGCGTCATCCTCGCGGCGCTGGGGCTTCTTATCTTTTACGGCGTGCGAATCGCCATGACCGCCACCGATTCGTTCGGCACCTTCGCGGGGATCGGCTTCATGACCTTGATCGCCCTGGAAAGCCTGGTCCACGTCGCGGTGAACCTGGGGGTCATCCCGACCAAGGGCTTGCCCCTTCCTTTCATCAGCTACGGCGGGACGGCCCTGGTGGCCAACCTGGTGAGCATGGCGCTTCTGCTCAACCTCTGCCGTCCCCGCGGGGTGGGGGAGTGAAGACGCTGATACTGGCGGGGGGGTCGGGAGGGCATCTGATTCCGGCCTTGGCGCTGGGCGAGCATCTGGGACGGCAGGGCGAGTGCCTCTTGGTGAGCACCCAGCGCCCGGTGGATCAGATCCTCCGGACCCAAACGTCCCTCCGGTGGGAGACGACGCCCCTGGAACCCTTCACGCCCCTGTCCCGGTGGCTCTCGGTCCGGCATTGGGCCCGCCAGCTCTCGGCGGCCTGGCGGATGCTGGGGGTCTTGAGACGGACGCGGCCTGACGTGGTGGTGGGATTCGGAGGATATCCCAGCCTGGTCGGGATGGTCCTGGCGCGGGCGGCCGGTTTTCCGACCGTTTTGCACGAGGCCAACGTGGTCCCCGGGCGGGCCAATCGGTGGCTTTCCCGCTGGGTGGACGCCGTGGCGGTCTCCTTTCCGGAAACCCGGCAGGGATTATCGGCCAGGGCCGTGGTGGAGGTGACCGGAAATCCCCTGCGGCCGGGGCTTCGGGAGGCGGATCCGGCCCGGGCCCGGCGCTTCTTTGGGCTGGATGAAACCCGGCCCGTTCTTCTGGTCATGGGCGGTTCCCAGGGTTCCCGGGCGGTCAATCAACTGGTCCTGGCGATGTGGGAGGGGCAGGCGGCCGCCTTCCGGCAGGGCTGGCAGGTTCTTCACGTCGCGGGCTGCGATCACCGGCCGGCGGTGGAGGGGGCGTATCGGCGCCTGGGCATGAATTCCAAGGTCTTTGGTTTTCTTCAGGAGATGCCGATGGCCTTGGCCTGCGCCGCGTTAAGCATCTCCAGGGCCGGGGCCACGGCCGTCTCGGAGCTGGCGGCCTGCCAGGTTCCGGCGATCTTGATACCCTATCCCCACGCGCAGGCGCACCAGCGCTCCAACGCCCAATGGATGCGGGACTTAGGCGGCGCGGTGATTTTGGAAGAGGCGGGGCTTAAGCCCGGCCGCCTGGCGCGAGAATTTCAGGACCTCGCGGGCGATCCCAGCCGGCGGCAGCGGATGCGGCAAGCCCTGAAGGGCGCCTCCCAAGACAACGCCGTGGAGGCGCTGGCTTCCTTGGCCCGGCGAATGGCCGATGGAGGGGCGGGGGGGTGAGAAGCCATCTGATCGGGGTGGGGGGGATCGGCATGAGCGCCATCGCCCGGCTGCTTCTTGCCTTGGGCGAGGAGGTTTCCGGATCCGATCTTCATGGAAACGGGCTCTTTGAAAAGATGCGGCAGGGGGGCGCTTGCCTTCGGGTCGGGCACCGCGCTCGCCACATTCGAGGCGCCGATCGGGTGATCTACTCTTCCAGCGTTTCGGCCGGCAATCCCGAGCTGAAGGAGGCCCGAAATCAGGGGCTGCCGGTTTTTCATAGAGGCCAGATGATCGCCAGCTTGCTGAAGGACAAGAAGATTGTGGCGGTCACCGGAGCGCACGGGAAGAGCACCACCACCGCGCTGTCCGCCTCGCTTCTGGTCCGGGCCGGCCTCGACCCCACGGTTTTGCTGGGGGCCGAGGTGGAGACCCTGGGAGGCAACGCGAGGCTGGGCCGCGGGCGCTACGCGGTGATCGAGGCGGACGATTCGGACGCCTCTTTGCTCTGGCTTGAGCCGCGGGTGGCGATCGTCACCAATGTGGATGAGGAGCATCTGGATTATTTTCGGAACCGGGGGGAGATCCTGGAGACGTACGGGGCTTTCCTCGCGCGCGTTGCCGACGGCGGCGCGGTGATCGGCTGCGCGGATGACCCGGGGGTGATGGCGCTCCTTAAGGTCTGCGGTTTACGCGCGGTCACCTATGGGCTTTCGCGAACCGCCCGATTCCACGCGCGGGCCATCGAGTCCCGCCCCGGGGGGAGCCGGTTCCTCTGTTTTGAATCCGGCCGGTCCCTGGGCCGGATGGAGCTTAAGATCCCGGGGCTCCACAACGTCGTCAACGCCCTGGCCGCCGCGGCGCTGGGACGGCTTTTGGGGATTGAGATCCGGAGGATCCAGGAAACGCTCGCGGCCTTCACGGGAGCCAAGCGCCGGTTCGAGATCCAGGGGGAGGTGGACGGCATCCTGGTGGTGGAGGATTACGCCCACCACCCGGCCGAGATCCGGTCGACCCTTCAGGCGGCGCGGACGTGGAAGGAAAGAAGGATCCGCTGCGTCTTCCAGCCCCACCGGTACAGCCGGACCCGCCACCTGTTTGACCCCTTCTGCCAGGCGCTGGCGCTGGCCGATCAGGTGGCGCTGGTGCCCATCTACGCGGCGTCGGAGGAGCCCTTGGAGGGGATTGCCAGCGACAAGCTGGTTCAGGGAATTCAGGCCCAGGGCGGCCGCGCGGCCTTTTTTCAGGAACCGGAGGAGCTCTTCGCGCGGTGGACGGCCGATGCCCGGCCGGGGGACCTCTTCCTCTTTATGGGGGCGGGCAGCATCGGGGGCTGGGCCGGGCGTTTTCTGACGGCCTTGCGGGAGAGACGGGGAACCTAGGTGACTCCCGCGCCGATCGACCAGAAACTTCGCGGCGAGCTTCGAGCCCTCCTGGGGCCCAAGGTCCGGTTCGAGGAGCCGATGCGTTCGCACACCAGCTTCCACATCGGAGGCCCGGCGCAAATCTGGGCCGAACCGGCGAACCCCCAGGTTCTTCTCTCGTTGCTGGGCTTGGCCCGCCAGAACGGTCTTCCGGTTACCCCGGTGGGCGGCGGGGCCAACCTCCTGGTGGCCGATGACGGAATTCCAGGCCTGGTGATCCATCCCGCCGGGCCGGGATTTCAAGGGTTGACCCGGACCGAATCGGGCCTGCGGGTCGGGGCCGGGGTCTCCATCGAGAAGCTGATCCGCGCGACCCTCCGGGAGGGTCTGGCCGGCGTGGAGTTCTTGGCCGGCGTGCCCGGAAAGATGGGAGGGGCCATCCGGATGAATGCCGGCACCCACGACGAAGAGGGGGTGGTCCGCTCGATCTCCGATGCGGCCGACGCCATCACCACCGTAGGAGCCGAAGGACGGACTCAAACCCTTTCCAATCGCGAGGCGGATTTCCGCTATCGGTCCAGCGGCTTGGCCGGGCAGATCGTGACGGAGGCTCACCTCTCGCTTTCACCGGACGACCCCTCGGCCATCGAGGGGCGGGTCAAAGCGCTTTGGGCCCTGAAGCGCAGGACGCAGGATTGGACCGCCCCTTCCGCCGGCTGCATCTTCAAGAACCCCGCGCCGGGGGCGCCGGCGGCAGGCTGGATGATTGACCGGGCGGGGCTCAAAGGGTTTCGGGTCGGCGGGGCGATGGTCTCGCCCATCCACGCCAACTTCATGATCAATTGCGGCAATGCCAGCGCGCGCGATGTCTTCGCCCTGATCGACGAGGCGGCCGGCCGCGTCGAAAAGATGTTTCAGGTCCGCCTGGAGCTCGAGGTCCAGGTTCTTCCCAGGGATGGGGGCTCCCATGATTCCCTCGCTTAAGAAGCCGGTCGGCGTCCTGTGCGGGGGCCCCTCGGGGGAGCGGGAGATCTCCCTCAAAAGCGGGCAGGCCATCCACGAGGCCCTCCTTTCCTTGGGCCTGCCGTCCCTTCTCTTGGAATTGTCCCGGCGCCCTTCGGAGATTCCGGGACAGATCATCCGGGCACCCATGGCCTGCGCCTTCATCGCGCTGCATGGGGCTTTCGGAGAGGACGGAAAGATTCAGACCCTCTTGGGCCGCTTGAGGATTCCCTACACCGGCAGCCGGCCGACCGCCTGCCGCTTGGGAATGGACAAATGGGGCTCCCGCGGGCGCTGGACCCGGAAGGGGGTTCCGGTTCCGGAGACGGTTCGGGTGAATCTGCCGGGGAGACTGCCCGGCCTCGGCGGCCTCCGGTTTCCGGTTGTGGTCAAACCCCAGGCCCAGGGTTCCTCTTTGGGGATCAGCCTGGTGGATCGGCCGCGGAATCTCCGGCGGGCCATTCGGGAGGCCGCCTCCTTCGGGGGAGGGGTTTTGATCGAGGAGTATCTGGCCGGCAGCGAGTTCACCGTGGGCATCCTGGAAGACAAGGCCCTTCCCGTGGTTCAGGTGGTTCCGAAAAGACGCTTCTACGATTTCACGGCCAAATACACCCAGGGGCAGACCGATTATCGGGTTCCGGCGCCCATCCCCGCGCCGCAGGCCCGGCGGGCCCAGCGGCTCGCCCTCCGGGCTCACCGGGCGCTGGGATGCCGTTCCTTTTGCCGGGTGGACATGATTTGGGTGAAGGACAGGGGTCCGGTTCTCCTGGAGCTGAACACGATGCCGGGGATGACCCCCTTGAGCTTGCTGCCTAAGGCGGCCCGCGTGAGCGGGATCGATTTCGCCCAACTGTGTCTTAGGATGTTGGCCTCCGCGTGGTAAACTGCTTCAAGCCATGAGCTTAAAGGGGTCCAGGCGGGGAGCCATCTTGTCCGTTTCCCTGGTTTCGGGGGCGGCCCTTTTTTTGGCTTTTCAGGGCGTGGTTCGCGCGGCGCTTCAGGCGTCGGTTTTCCGGGTTGACGAAGTGGAGGCGGCCTTCTCGTTGGATCCCAGGATTCCGGCCAGGCGCTACCGCCTGACGCCGCCCACCTCGATTTTTCATCTGGATCTGCGGGCGGTTCATAAGGTTCTTCAGGCCAGGCACCCGACGATGGAGGTGGAGGAGGTCCGCCGGCTCCTGCCCAACCGCCTGCAGGCCCGTTTGGTCCCCCGAAAACCGGCGGCCCAGCTCGCGGCCGGATCGGGCTACTACCTTGTTTCCGACGAAGGGGTCGTCCTGACCTCGGCGCGGCCCGTGGCCTGGCCTCATCAGGTGGTGGTTTCGCTGGAGGTGATGAAGGGAACCTTTCGGGTGGGACAGGCCGTGAGGAGCCCCTCCCTGTTTCAGGCGATGGAGGTCCTGGGGAGGGTTCGGGCCAGGGGAGGGCTGGCGGGGCACGGGTTAAACCTCTTGGAGGTCAAGGCAGGGCAGATGAATCTCTTTCTCGATTCCGGGCTTGAGGTCCGGTTGAATTCCCGCCATCCCGAAATCGGTTTGGACCGCCTGGCGCAGCTTTTGGAAAGGCAAGATCCGCTCTTGGAGGGGGCGCGCTACGTTGACCTTCGTTTTTCAGATCCGGTGATCGCCCGGGGCAAGGGTGCCGGAGGCCTGCGCGTGAGCCGCCGGTGAAACCCTCTCCGGCGTGGCTGGCCGCCTTTCAGCTGGGGACGCGTCAGTTCATGGCCGCCCTGGGACGCAGCGACCGCCCCGGCCACCTGAAGCTTCAAGCGGTGGAATCGGTTCCGGCGGCCGGAATCCACCAGGGAGCGTTGAGCGATCCGGCCGAGTGCGCCGACACCGTTTCCCGCCTGGTCCGTCAATTGGACGAGCGCCAAGGGATCCGGCTCTCGAAGGTCCTGGCGGCCGCTTACGGCAATCAGGTCAGGAGCCAGAACGCGGCGGCCTGCGTGCCCATCCTGGAGCCGGAGGTGGGGGTCAGCGCCCGCGATGTGGAGCGGGCCGTCAGCACCTGCCGCTCTTTGGGCCTGGATTACGACCGGCAGATCCTGCATCTGTTCACCCAGGGCTTCTCGGTGGACGGGCAGTCGGGGGTCAAGAATCCGGTGGGCCTTTTCGGAACCAAGCTGACGGCCCATCTGCATCTGGTGACCGGGCTGTCCTCGGGGCTGTCCAGCCTCCACCGCGTTTTCAACCGGGCGGGGCTGGAGGCGGAGGAGCTGGTCATGCCGGGCCTGGCGGCGGCCGAAGCGGTCTTGTCGGATCTGGACCGGGACCTGGGAGTGGTTTTGATCGCCATCGGCGAGACCTTCACCGAGGCGGTTCTCTTCGGTGAGGGATCCGCCCGGGAGATGATTCTTTTCCCTTGGGGGACCGACCCGCTGGCCTCCGCTTTGAGCCGGAACCTGAAGCTGCCCTGGGCGGCGGCCGATCAGCTCTTGGCCCAGCTGGGCTCCCTGGAGGAGCTTCCCCAGTGGACCTCGGTGCCCCTGCGAATCACCGCCGGTTCGCTGGTTCGGACCTTCCCCCAGGGGCAGGTTGCTTCCTGGGTCACCGCGCGCGCCAAAGAGTTCCTGAAGCAGTTGGCGGCGCGGCTGGAGGAGAGGCCCTACTTCCGGGAAGCCTCCTCCGGGATCGTGATGGTGGGTCCCCTGGCCCACGTCGGCGGTTTTCTGGAGCTGGCCGAGGAGGTCTTCAACGTGCCGGTTCGGATCGGGAACATCCGGGAGGTGGAGGTGGATCCCGGTGTCAGCCTGAAGCCTTCCCACGCCGCCCTGGTGGGTCTTCTGCGCTGCGGGATGAAGCGCCGGGCCTCTTCAGCCATTCCGGCCCCCCAGCGCCCCTGGGGATTGATCTCCCATCGAGTCCGCAAGGTTCTCGAAGAATATTTCTGATTTCAGCGCCCGCCTGGAAAGCGTCCGATCCAGGATCGCCTCCGCTTGTCTTAGGGCCGGGCGGGATCCCCAGTCGGTTCGGCTGATCGCTGTCACCAAGGGCGTTGCCGCGGATCGCATTCTGGAAGCCGCGGCCTGCGGGGTGAAGGAGATCGGCGAGAACCGGGTCCAGGAAGCGGCCGAAAAAAAAGCCTCCTTGGCGCGGGAGGTTCGCTGGCATATGATAGGTCATCTCCAGCGCAACAAGGCGAAGCTCGCGGTCGAGCTCTTTGACGAGATTCACTCGGTCGACTCCCCGGAGCTCGTGAAGGCGCTGGACCGGTGCGCCGCCAAGCCCCTGGGGCTTCTGGTCCAGGTGAATCTGGCGGCGGACCCGGGCCAGCACGGCTGCCGGCCGGAAGAGGCGCGGACGCTGGCCGAGGCGGTCCTGGCCTCAAACCATCTGAAGCTTTCCGGTTTGATGACCCTGGCGCCCTGGGACTGTGATCCGGAGGCGGCGAGGGTCTTCTTCAGAGAGCTTCGCCTTTTGCGGGATGATCTGGCGGGAAAGCTGGGCCAGGGGCCGCTTCATTTGTCCATGGGAATGAGCCACGATTTTGAGGCGGCGGTGGAAGAGGGGGCCACGATGGTGCGGATTGGCACGGCCATTTTTGGAGCGCGAAATCCATGACGCTGGGTGTCATCGGCTGCGGGAACATGGGCCGCGCCCTGATTCAGGGGGTGGTCAAAAGCCGCCGGATGAGTCCCCGGCGGCTCATCGGCTGGGACCCTGACCAGGCCCGGTTGAGGGCCATCGTCCGATCGAACGGGATCGTGCGGGCCTCTTCGAACCTTGATCTGACCCGCCGGGCGAAGGCCGTTTTGCTGGCGGTCAAGCCGCAGCAGATGGACCAGGTCTTGCGCGAGATCCGGCCCGGGGCCAAGCGGGGCAAGCTCGTCATCTCCATCGCCGCGGGGGTTCCCATCCGCCGGATTCAGAGGGCGCTGGGACCCGGGGCGCGGGTGATCCGGGTGATGCCCAACACCCCGGCCCTGGTGGGCCAGGGAATGGCCGGAATCTCGGCCGGGCGCGGGGTGACCCGGGCCGACCTCCGTTTCGCCCGGAGGATCTTCGAGGCGGCGGGGCAGGCCATCGAGATTCCGGAGGCCTGGATGGACGCGGTGACCGCCCTAAGCGGTTCCGGACCGGCTTACTTCTTTTTCCTGATGGAGGCGATGATCGAGGCGGGGGTGAAGCTCGGTCTTTCCCGCCAAGCGGCCCAGCGATTGGTGAAGGCCACGGCGGCGGGGGCCGCTGCCCTGGCCCTGGCCGGCCCCCAGCCGCCCCGGAAGCTCCGCCGGCAGGTCACCTCCAAGGGAGGGACCACCGAGGCGGCCTTCCGCGTTTTCAAGAAGAGGGGGCTCGCCGCCATCTTGCGCGCCGGGATCTTCGCCGCCTGCCGCCGGGCCCGGCAGCTTTCCCGGGGGAGGTGAGCCGGCCGTGTTTGTGATGGGGAATCTCTTTTCGACGGCCGCCTACGTGGTGAACACCGGGCTTACCATCTACACGTGGATGGTCATCCTTCGGGTGCTGGTGAGCTGGGTCTCTCCGGATCCCTTCAATCCGATCGTTGTTTTCCTGGGCCGGACAACCGAGCCCTTTTTGGCTCTTTTCAGAAGGGTCATTCCGCCCATCGGCATGATCGACCTGTCGCCGGTCGTGGCGCTGCTGGTCCTGCAGGCGGCCCAGCACTTCCTGGTGAGGACCCTGCTGGATCTTTCCTTGAGACTTCGGTAGGAGGGCGGCATGAGCTTATGGGAGCAGATTCAAGAGGCGGTGGGCGCGATTCGTTCCCGGGTGAATCTGGAGCCCTCGGTGGCGGTGATTTTGGGCACCGGCCTCGGAGGTTTCGGCGGCGAGATCGAAGGCTCGAAGGCGCTGGCCTATGCCGAGATCCCGCACTTTCCCCGTTCGACGGTGGCCGGGCACAAGGGCCAGCTGGTCTTCGGGCGGGTGCAGGGCAAACCCGCGGTCGTGATGGAGGGCCGCTTTCACGTCTACGAGGGCTATTCCGCGCAGGAGGTGACCTTCCCCGTGCGGGTGATGAAGGCCCTGGGGGCCGAAACCCTGGTCGTCTCCAACGCGGCCGGAGGGCTCAACGCCGATTTCTCCGCCGGCGATCTGATGGCGATCACCGACCACGTGAACCTTATGGGGGTCAATCCCCTGATCGGACCCAACGACGAGCGCCTGGGGGAGCGCTTCCCGGACATGTCCTCGCCTTACGACCCGCGGCTTATGGAAGCGGCCCTCGCGATCGCCCGGAGGGAAAAGATTCCCCTGCGCCAGGGGGTTTACGCGGCGGTGGCGGGGCCCAACCTGGAGACCAAAGCCGAGTACCGGTTCCTGCGGGGAATCGGCGCCGACGCGGTGGGGATGTCCACGGTGCCGGAGGTTCTGGCGGCGGTCCACGCCAAGATGCGGGTTTTCGCGGTCAGCTGTATCACCGACCTTTGCATCCCGGAAACCTTGAAGCCGGCCTCGCTGGAGGAGATCCTGAAGGTGGCGCGAAAGGCGGAGCCCCGCCTGACGGCCCTCATTTCCCGCCTCATCGAAAAGATCTGATGGTTCCACCCGCCGATTACAAGGCCACCCTCAATCTTCCCAAGAGCGCCTTTCCCATGAAGGGGAACCTCCCGGCCACCGAGCCCGCGATCCTGGGGCGATGGGAGGCGCAAGGCCTTTACGAAAAGATCCTGGCCCGGCGCCAGGGGGCTCCCGCCTTCATCCTTCACGACGGCCCACCCTACGCCAACGGGGACATCCACATGGGGCATGCCCTCAACAAGACCCTCAAGGACTTCATCGTGCGCTTTGAGAACCTGAAGGGACGGCGGGCCCCCTACCTGCCCGGGTGGGACTGCCACGGCCTGCCCATCGAGTACGCCCTCATGAGGGAGCTCGCGGTCACCAAGCACGAGGTGGACACCGTGGAGTTCCGGCGAAAGGCCAGGGAATACGCGAAGAAATTCGTCGGGATTCAGCGCGAGCAGTTTAAAAGGCTCGGGGCCATGGGCCAGTGGGAAGATCCGTACCTGACCCTGGCGCCGGGCTACGTGCAGGCAGCCCTGACGGTCTTGAAGAGGCTGACCGAGGAGGGCTTTGTCTACCGCGACAGGCGCCCGGTCAACTGGTGCTGGTCCTGCGAGACCGCCTTGGCCGAGGCCGAGGTGGAGTACGAGAAGCATGCCTCGCCGTCGGTCTACGTGAAGTTCCCGCTGACCGCGGAGTCGGCCAGAAAGCAGGGCGGCATCGAGCCGGGCGCCGGCCGGGGCACGTACCTCGTGATCTGGACCACCACCCCCTGGACCCTGATGGGCAACACGGCGGTGGCGGTTCATCCGGATTTCGAGTATGCCGTCTGCCAGGCCGGCCCCAACGAGGAATGGGTGGTGGCCGCGGATTTGCCGCCGCATTCCGCGCGGGCGCTGGGGTGGGAAAAGAAATCCTTAAATATCAAACGGACCCTCCGCGGCAGGGAGCTGGAGGGATGGGCCTATGAGCATCCCTTGGGCATCAGGCAGGGGCGGGTGGTTCTGGCCGATTATGTCACGCGGGAGGATGGAACCGGGCTCGTTCACACCGCGCCCGGCTTCGGCGCGGAGGACTACCTGACAGGGAAGAAATACGGTTTGGAGGTGCTGGCTCCGGTCGATTCCCAGGGCCGTTTTGCCGGCCTGCCGAAAGCGGCCGAACGGTTTAATGGCTGCCAGGTTCAAGAGACCAATCCGGCCGTCATCGAGGAGCTTCGGGAGCTCGGCGCTCTGGCGGCGCCCGCGGCCCAGGTGGAGCACGACTACCCGCACTGCTGGCGCTGCCATACGCCGATCATCTTCCGGGCCACCGATCAATGGTTTCTGCGCGTCGAGCACCAGGGCCTGCGCGAGAAGCTCGCGAGGGTCATCGCTTCCTCGGTCCAATGGATCCCGCCCGAGGGCCGGGAGAGGATTCTGGGAATGGTCAAAACCCGGCCCGATTGGTGCCTCTCCCGACAGCGGTTGTGGGGGATCCCGGTCCCCGCCCTGGAATGCGTTTCCTGCGGCGAGGGGCTCCTGCACCCGGAGGTGATCGAGCGCTTCGCCGCCGCCATCGGCAGCGACCCGGAGGGTTCGGACCGGTGGTTCACCGAACCCGTCAGCCGGTGGCTGCCCCAGGGGCTGGCCTGCTCCAAGTGTAAGAGGAGGGAATTCAAGGCCGGCCGGGACATCCTGGACGTCTGGTTCGATTCTGGCGTCAGCCACGAGGCGGTCCTGGCCCGGCGCGAGGGGCTTTCGCGGCCGGCCGACCTTTACCTGGAGGGGTCCGACCAGCACCGGGGATGGTTTCAGGTGTCGCTGATCACGGCGGTCGCCTTGAACGGCCAGGCCCCCTACCGGGGGGTCCTGACCCACGGTTTTGTGGTGGACGGCCAAGGGCGGAAGATGTCCAAATCCCTGGGCAACGTCATGGCCCCCCAGGAGGTGGTTTCCTCGCTGGGGGCCGATGTCCTGCGGCTGTGGGCGGCCTCTTCCGATTACCGGGAGGACATCCGGCTTTCTCCCGTGATCTTGAATCAGGCGGCGGAGGTCTACCGGAAGATCCGGAACACCCTGCGCTTCGCTCTTTCCAACCTGTCCGACTTCAACCCGTCGGATCTGGTCCCTTTTGAGAGAATGGAGGGCTTGGACCGCTGGCTGATGATTCAGCTTCGGCGCGTGACCGAAGAGGCGACGCGGGACTACGAGACCTTCTCCTTTCACAAGGTGGTCAAGGCGATCCATGAGTTCTGCACCGTCACCTTGTCGAACTTCTATCTGGACGTCGTGAAGGACTGTCTCTACACCGAGGCCTCGGCCGATTCCAAGCGCCGCTCGGTTCAATCGGCCCTCTGGCGCGCCAGCGAGACCCTCCTCCTGCTTTTGGCCCCCCTGATTCCCATGACGGCGGAGGAGGCTTGGGGGGCCCTGCCCGGCAAGGGCGAGTCGATTCACCTGCAGGACTGGCCCGATCCCAAGAACCTGCCGGAGGATCCGAATCTGGAGCGGCAGTGGCAGCGGCTGCTCGCCTTGAGGGACCAGGCGATGAAGGCTCTGGAGGAGGCCCGCTCCCAGGGGCTGATCGGCGATTCGCTTCAGGCGCGCCTGACCTTGAAGGTGGAGGAAGAGGGGCTTTGGGATTTCCTGAAGGGCAGGGAGGAGGACCTTAAGCTGGCGTGCCTGGTGTCGGATCTGCGCCTGGTGAAGGAGAAGGGCTTGGGGGCGCCGTGCCGGATGGAGATTGCCAAGGCGGAGGGGACCAAATGCCAGCGTTGCTGGAGGTATGAGGCCACGGTGGGCTCCTCAAAGGCGCACCCGGGCCTTTGCCGGCGCTGTCTGACGGTCGTCGAGAAACTGCTTTGCGGTGGCAGTACTGGCTGATATAATTTAACCTCTTACGAAGATGACAAAACCCGATTTGGCCCGATACAAAAAGCTCCTCTTGAAGAAGAAGGAGGAGGTCCTTCAGGCGATGAAGCACATCGCGAAGGACACCCTAAGCCAGTCCCAGCGGGAGGCGTCCGGAGACCTTTCCGGCTACACCTTCCACATGGCCGATACCGCCACCGACAGCTACGACCGGGAATTCTCCCTGGGGCTGGCCACGAACGCCCAGAAGATCCTCTACGAGATCGAAGAGGCGCTCAAGAGGGTCAAGGAGAAGGGGTTCGGCAGCTGCTTGACCTGCGGCAAGGCCATCAACCGCAAGCGCTTGACCGCCATTCCGTACGCCAGCCTTTGCATCGCTTGCCAGGCCGTTGAGGAGACCAAGCGCCGGGCCTCCGGACCTCCGGCCGAATCGGCCTAGCGGCCTCCTTTGCCCTTTTACATCCTGGGCTTGGCCTTGGGGGTGGTCTTGGCGGATCAGATCACCAAGGCCTGGGCCCTGCAAGCCTTGTCGGAGCTTCCCACCCGGCCGATCGTGCCGGGGATCTTCCACCTGACCCTCATCCAGAATCCCGGGGTGGCCTTCGGGTTGTTCAGCGGCCAGCCCCTCCCGGTGGCGCTGGGCACGACCGGGATTCTCTTTTGGCTCATCTGGTCATCCCTGAAGAACCGCCACACCGAGGGGGCGAGCAGCGCCCTGCCGCTGGGGCTCATCTTGGGGGGCGCCATGGGCAACCTGATGGACCGGATCCGGCTGGGCGGCGTGGTGGACTTCTTGGACTTCAGGATCTGGCCGGTCTTCAATGTGGCCGATAGCTGCATCACGATCGGCGCCGCCCTCATGGCCTTAAGCCTTATCAGGAAGAAATAGCCCGATGCACCCCGTTCTCTTTCAATGGGGGCCGCTTACCCTCCACAGCTACGGCCTGATGCTGGCGATCGGATTTTTAAGCGCCCTTCAACTGGCCCTCCGGCGCGCCAGAGAGCTTTCGATCGACCCGGCGGTGGTTCAAAATCTGGCCTTCCTTGTCCTGGGCTTCGGGATCGCCGGGGCCCGCGCCGCCTACGTTCTTCTTTTCTGGGAGATGTTCCGGGGCAATCCCCTGGAGATCCTCCGGCTGGATCACGGAGGGTTGATTTTCTACGGCGGGCTGGCGCTCGGGGTCCCGGCGGGGCTTGTTTACCTGAAGGGAAAGGGGCTTTTGAGCTGGCGGATGGTGGACCTGGTGATTCCGCCGCTTACGCTGGCGCACGCGATCGGCCGCGTCGGCTGTTTCTTAAACGGCTGTTGTTACGGCGAGCCCTTCCTGGGCCCCTGGGCGGTTGTTTTTCCACCGGAGGGGATCCCGCGCCACCCCACCCAGCTTTACGAGAGCGGCTTTCTGCTTATCCTGTTTTTGGGTCTCAAGCGGCTGGAAAGAAGCGGCCCCCGGCCGGGGGCGGTCGCCCTGACCTACGGTTTCCTCTATGGGGCCTGGCGTTTCGGGGTGGAGTTCCTTCGCGGGGACAACGCCAGGGGGGCCTGGGGGCTGACGGCCTTCCAATGGGCAAGCGTTCCGTTGATCGTCCTCTGCGGATGGATGCTGGCAAGGCGAGTCATGAGAGGATGAGGGAATGGGAGAATGAGTCTGTTCTTCGCCACGCGGTCCCAAGCGCGGCCCCCGCTGACCGGCTGGACCGGTACCTCGCCCGGCTCATCCCCAAAAGCTCCCGGGTCCAGATCCAACGCTGGATCGCCGACGGCCGCGTTCAGGTAAACGGCAAGCGGGTGAAGCCGTCCCACCGGATCGCGCCGGCGGAAGAGATCCTTGTCGAGCCGCCCCCTCCCGAGATTTCCACCCTCAAACCGGAGGCGATTCCGCTTGCCGTCCTTTACGAGGACGACCAGCTCCTGGTGGTGGACAAGCCGGCCGGACTCGTGGTTCATCCGGCCCCGGGGCACCCCACCGGCACGCTGGTCAACGCCCTGCTGGGCCGAGGGGGCAAGCTTTCCAAGATGGCCGGCGGCTTCAAGCCGGGGATCGTGCATCGCCTGGACAAGGACACCTCCGGTTTGATCCTCGTGGCCAAGGACGACGAAACCCACCGGGCCTTGAGCGAACAGTTCGCGTCGGGGGAGGTGGAGAAGGTTTACCTGGCCCTGGTGAAGGGATCGGTCGCGCAGGATGAGGGGACCATCGAGGCGGCGATCGGCCGCCATCCGGTGAAGCGCCAGCAGATGGCGGTCCGGGAGGATACGGGCAGGCGGGCGGTCACCCGCTACAAGGTTTTGAAGCGCCTCAAGGGGGCGACCCTTCTTGAGCTTTATCCCAAGACCGGCCGGACCCACCAGCTTAGGGTCCACCTGGCCCACCTGGGCCATCCGATCCTGGGGGACGCCCGCTACGGCCTCCAGGCCGGCCTTCCCCGCCAGTTCCTCCACGCCCACCGCCTCAAATTTCTTCACCCTGCCAAGAATCGTTGGCTTACCTTTACCTCGCCGCTTCCGCCTGACCTTGTTAATGTAAACTTAGCTTAGAAAATATCATCTCCTTGCATTGATTTCGCGCCCCTTACAGGGTAACCTTATGGTTGATATCCCGATGACAGATAACCCGATGGCACCCGGAAAGTTTTTTATTTTGCGCCGTTTCTTAGCCCTTTGGCTAATCCTGGGCCTCGCCCTGCCCAATTCCGCTTCGGCCCTTCGTCCGCAGAATGCCGGAATGGAAGAGGGCTCCGCCACCAACTCCCAATTGGAGCGCGTCCTCCGAGGCACATCGGTCCTTCCCGCTGTTTCCCCCGGCGCCGGGCTGGAGGAGGGGCGGGCTTCAAGGGCGACGAGTCTTCGCGCTTTTCTCAACCAACACTTCAAAACTGATGACAAGAGAGATTTGGTATACCGAATGCGCGCTCTCCTCGAACACTCGTCTGAAGCTACGGATTACCAATCATTCCTGAAAGATCTGGCAGGGATTGCCATAGTTTTGGGCCACGGGAGTAGTCTGGATCCCGCTTCGATCGAATTTTCCAATGACTTTGAGAGATGGCTGAACTCCCTAGATGAACAACGTCGGAACCCTGGTGAAGAAGATTCCTATGGTGTCTGGGAAAGAGATTCCCTCAGGTTCCTCCAGGCACTAGGGCCGACGTTAGAGATATTTGCAAAAGGCGAGGGAAGCCAAAGGGCCGATTTTGCAAGTGTCGCGTCTCAATTTAAGCTGTCCGAAGAGGAGCTTCAGGAGCTTGTCAACCGCGTCCAAGCGGCCATCAGATACGATGCCGCCAAGCCCGACGCTGGGCTGGAGGAGGAACTTCTTAAACTTGCCAAAGAGCTGGAGGGAAGGCTTCTGGAGCAGGTGGAGAAGGAGCCGAAGCTTGAGGGGTTGCGCGAGAACCTCAAGGAGTGGGGCATAAATTTAAAGGACACGACGGTTCTCCTCGGAATTCACCTGGGCGCGAACGTTCTAGGATCTAGTTCTCCGCCCATGCTGAATCATCTCTTGAACGAATTTGGGCCGGTCCGCAAGGCCTTGGGGGATCGGAAGATTGTGCATCTGCCATTTAACGTGCCGGGAACTCCCAACCCGAGCGATCCGCTAAGCGATATCCAGAAAATCCTTCCTGCCATTTTGAAAAATCCCAGGTTCGCTCTGGCAACCTTCACCGAGCCCCACAAGGGGGTCCCGGTTCAATTGGACTGGGTTAATGAGCGGGAAGAAGAGACCGGGTCTAACCCCTCCGTGACCTTCGTCTTGCTTGAGCGAGACCCCAAGGGACAGGTTAAGACGGTTGGAATGAACGGCGACGGCCCCGCCTTTTTGATCGAGGTCGAGAGGGCGTGGGGCCCCCAGGGGGGCCAGCAAGGCGGGGTGGCTGGTAAGAATGTTGTTCTGGGTGCTGGCGGCTTGGGGATCTCGCTGGTTTCAACGATGCTCAATCTTCCCCCTGCGGATCGACCGGCCAGGATCGTTCTAACGGAGGTTCCGGGTAAGCTTGCCAAGGCCAAAGAGACCCTAGAAGAGCTTCTCTCGGCGCCTGAGCTGAAGCTTTCAGACGCACAAAAGGCGCAGGTCATCCTTCTCTCCGCCACAGACCCTAACGTCACGCTAGAAATCAAACAGGCGGACTGGCTGGTGGACGCCACGGGTCTTGGCACAGATCCTCTGAAGCCCGAGGAGACGCCTCTGCCAGATCCCTCGGTTTTCTCTCAGATGAAACCGGACGCCAATATTTTGCAGGCACCCTATCGGGACAAGGAGGGTAGGCCGGTACTAACCCGATTGATCCGCGATGCCTATTCCCAAGGGATTCCCACCCATCGGCTTCACAACGGGTTGAGACTGGCCGCCCGCAGTGCTGCCCTAGAGGTTGCCTGGCTGGTCAAGCGGCTTACCGGCAAGGAGATTGACGTGGAGATGCTGTATCAAGAGACCTGCAGGTATATCCACGATGACCTTGGCATGAGAGAGGCAAAAGAACTCCTCCGGTCGCTTCCCTCCCACCAGGCCGGTTTGGAGGAGGGATGGCCCGGCCGCGTTGCCTACAAATTGCTCGGTCTGGTTGTGGAGGATCCTCACGCTTGGGTCAAGGGGCTTCGCCGCCAGCATCTGGAGCGACAGCTTAAACACCGGGATCCAACTGTCAGACGTGACGCTGCCTCTGCCCTTGGCGAGATGAAGGATCTCCGAACTATCCCTGCCCTTATTAAAGCCCTGAAAAACCCCGATCCATTTGTCCGTCGCATCGCTGCCAATGTTCTTAAAAAGATGCACCGGGATCCTCAAGTTGGCTCTGCCCTTCTTATTGAAGCCCTGAAAGATCCCGATCCAGATATCCGCAAGGGCATTGCCTTTGTCCTTGGCAGTATTATAAGAGACCGCCAATCTATCCCCACTCTCATCAAAGTCCTGAAAGAAGACGGCGACTCAGGTGTACGAGAATCCGCTGCCTATGCCCTTCTAGAGATTACTGGGGTTCGCGTATTGCATTATGCGTACAACCCCTACAGCGCTGGGAGTAAAACCGTTGTTTCCCAAGCACCCCCTAAGTACCCAGAAGCCGTCACCCTCCTACAGTCCGCAGCAAGAGAGACTCAAGATCCTGCTGTTCGGTTTACCATTTCCTGGATCCTCGAACAGTTCCAACCCAATGGGCTTAAGCAGGGGGCAAAGCTTATTACAGATGTACTTTCCAATGCCCAGAAGGAAAGGTTCGAAAACCTGCCTGGGGTCTCTGTGCGGGACCATTCTTGGATGAAACGAAAAGTTAACCAAATCGTCTTTCCCCCCTTTGGAGATTGGGCACCTCTTCAGGAACTCTTGAAAACGTCAGGCATCAATCCCTACGCGACCCGCCTTCAATTAACGAGCAGCGCCTGGCTGGAGGGCGACCGGGTCAAATATGGAACCATCCTTGTTCTGCTGGCCAGAGCCACCCCGGTTCTGTGGCATGCCTCCTATTTCCGTGCCGATGTGAGGGCGCATGACATTCCCCCCATCGTTGGCCCTGTGCTTGCAGGGGCCACCGGGGGACCCCGCGTGTATCGCACCGACCGCCTCATCGGCCACCTGGGTCATTTCGAGGAGATGAAGGCCTTCTTCCTTTTGGACTGGGCCCAGTCCCAGCTTCAGCGTCGGCAGGCAGGTAAGGAGCCGTTAATCCCATTCGAAAAAGAAGCTGCCGACCTTTATCAAATTCTTCCAGGTGTTCTGCAGGGGGTCTTTCTAGGCAAACGCATTTCCCGCCAAGGGGTGGATCAATTTATTAAGATTGGAGAGAGATACAAGATTCCGCCTCTTAACAATGAGGACCTCAAGGCCCTCAACCAACTCTTTGTCGGAAAGGATTCTCTCTCCCTAGAGGACATCCTCCAACCTGTCTGGCGGCTCAGTAAACCCAATGAGCATGACCGTTTTGAACCTGACGCCGAGGAAAATGCCCGGGCCTGGATGGCCCTTCTGGTCCTTGAGGCCATGAAAGTGAGATACCCCGACCTTCAGAAAAAAGCGGCCGATCAACTCGAGGAAATCCTCGGAAAACTCCTAATCCTCTACCTCCATTCCTCTACAAGCCCCTCGGCCCTTCCACAAGCTCCTGGTACCCCCGCCGGGCTGGAGGAGGGGAAGATTGACCCGGCGGTGAGGGGAGCGCTCCGCGACGCGTTTGCGGGTGAGGAGATGGACGTTTCGGCGCGAGCCAATATCCTTGGCGATCAATTTCTTTCGCTTGAACCAACCCAGAAGAAGGAGCTTCTCTCTTGGCTCATCCTGTTGGGGTACTCGAAGCCAGAGGCAAGTGAAGTATTTGCCGAGATGCTGATTAACCCGTCGTCACCTCAACTGCCTGAAGCCATCCTGGAGGTAATCCTGTCGGATATCTCCGACTCTATGCTCGTGGCGGCGGCTCAACCCTCCGGCAAGGCGTTTGAGACGACGCTGCCCTACCACGTGGGAGATCTTGTTTATGCCATCCATCCGGATGAAAAGAGAGAAGCGGCGGAGAAGGTCATGCTGCTTGAGATGACGAGGAAGAGTAAGAAGAAGGATTCCCGTTTCTATGTGCTAGGCAGCCATATTCTGCTTAATCGGCTCTCACATTTACATACCGTTGAAACGTCACGGCGCCAATGGTTTGATCAAGCCATCTATGTTCTGCCCGGCCTTTTGTCGGAAGCGATCCTTCAATGGAGGGGCCAGCTTTACTTAATGGCAACTGAATCCTACCGTTCTTATCTTCACAGTGGAGTGCCCCTCTTGCCCCATATGCAGATCTTTTCTATCCTCTCTATGCTGGAGAGCACCTTGTTGCAACATCAAAGCTTCTTGGAGGCGGGTCGGCTTTCGCTCGATCTGTCGGTAGATCCAGAGACACGTGCGCTCAGCGTAAGATTAATCGAGGAGAAAAGAGAGGCCCTTAAGACGGACTTCTCAAGAATGGATGGTTATTTTTCTACCCTTGCGGAAGAGGTCGAAACCTACCTGACTCAAAACCTAAAAAACCGAGGCAGCATTCATCTGAAACGGGAGCTGTTGGGCTTTTTGGTGAGGATGGATGAACGTTATATAGACCTGTTGAGGGCCGTAGGAAAGAGCCCCGAAGGGATTTCTCCCTTTCAGGAGAGGATCAGCCAGAGGCAGGCAGAAATCGAACAGATAGACCAAAAGGTGCTGCAGGTTCTAGGCCTCGCCGCTGGGCTGGAGGAGGTGGAGCCGAACGAGACGCTCCTTATCCGCTGGCTTAATATGCATGAAGCCTTGTTGAATGAGAAGTCCAACAATAAAGATAGCCTCTCACAGGCCAATGAACTTCAGGCCCAGTTGTTTGCTCGAACGACAAGTTTGGAGGCAGGGATGGGCTTGCTCCGCTACATCCACAATCACCTGCTTTTGGGCAATTTTTTGTTGATGAATAATTATCGTCAGCGCCAAGCGATAGGGGATCGTTTGGTGGACGTGGTGCTTCAGATAGCAGAAAACCATAAAAACGATATCCCCTTATTGGAACAGGCCGAAGTGGTCAGCAAGGCACTCCAAGTAACGTTATGGTCTGGACAGTCTATACATATACGCGCCATGACTACGAGAATGGTAATTCAAACTTTACTGAAAAACGCTAGGGAGACTGAACAGGAGCCGCCGCCCGACGCCGGGCTGGAGGAGTGGGGTGCGGATGTGTGGGATCGTCTCTACGAAATTGCAGAGGTGCCTGCTGTGAAACAGCTGCTCAAATCCATCCTGTATCCAATCCCGTGGGAAGAGGGATATATTCAAATAGAAGCTGCGGATTCGGATATCACCGAAAACTGGGGAAAGATTGTCGAGGCCTTATCGGATAGCAAGGATCTTCAAGAAACGGCCTCCGTTTTTCAGACAAAAGTGTTCAAACCTTACCAGATTTACGGGACGCTGCTTTACGACAATGACAAAGAAGAGGGCGTCCTTTTCATCGGAGGCAGCGGTATCGGGAAAACTGGTCTAGCCGTTTCGGTACTTGACTTCCCCAAACGAGGAGGGAGACCACAAACCGACCGCTGGGATGTGATGGGCGATGACACCCTCATTGGATTCATGGATGAGGGGAAGCTTTACGTGGGACACAATCCTTCCGCAGACGTTAATCACCTGAACTACGCCAATGGATACGTCCTTGGTCAATGGGACTTTTCAGAAGGATTTGTTCCTGTTGGACGCGTTTTCATCATGACCGAAAGCAATGACAAAGGGGACAAGCAGAGTGTGGGAGATTTTGTTTTGGACTTGATGAGCACCAAAGAAGAGAAAGCGTTTTTACCTCCGGATATGTTACAGGCGCTCAACACGCTTCCTTCCACGCGCCTGCCTGTCCCAGACCAGGCGGACCTTCAATGGTATAAGGAGCATGCCAAACCGATTGTGGAGGCATCCGGGCTGGAGGAGGGGGACGCGAAAGAACTGCGGGCGTCATTGTTGGCGCTGTGGGAGGAGATAAGGGGGCCGGTGGAAGAGATCGACACAAACGCAGGGATGCTCTTAGGTTTCCTGGAAGCAGGCAAAGAGCCTCGCGAATTTGTAAAGCAGGCGGCGGGAAAGACGATCACTTCGAAGCTGGAAACCATCCTGGCGGCCGCCAAGCCGCGCTCAAAGGAGAGCCATTCCTTCAACGCCGTCATGGCGCACAAGGTCAACAATTTGCTTACTGGAATAGTCGGCTATGCCGATCTTTACTCCATAGCGAAGGATATCGAGGGTCGTAAGAAGAGGATGGAGCAGGTCAGAGATGGCCTCCGGGATCTAGCTAATTTCTTTACCGACGTTGGCAAAATGCCCGATGCGGAGCTTGTTAAACTGGCACAGGATGCTTTGGTGCTTAGCAGGGGAGGGATTCTCCAGACGGCCCAATCGTCTCCCGTTGTGCCGGCGCAGCCTCCCGCGACGGGCTTGGAGGAGATGACAGCGGAGAAACGAGTGACGGGATGGTACGAGGGGCTGACCAAAGAAGGGACAGGACAGGTGGCCGACGAGAAGCTCATGCTTCACTTGATGCCTGGTGAGGAATCGTTCGTGGTGGAGGTAAAAGACCAGCCGCCGGTTACGGTGATCTATCGCGAGAAGGGGATGGAACTGCAGGCAGAGTTAGTGGATACGGTTGGAGGGGAGAACATTCGGGATTTGCCAGAAGGACCAGCCGATGTGGAGCTCCTTCTTCGCAAGGCCGATCCCCATGCCATTGTCCTTCTGAAGCCTGATTCAAGAATAACTGTTCCATCGGATGTGAAGATTCCGGTTCTCATTCTCCCGGCGGCGAAAGCGGCAGAGTTGACTGCCCATGAATTGAGCGCCATCGCGGCCGAAATTCATCGAAACGCCGGGTTCCACGGATACCTCTACCGGGTGAGCGACATCACCCGCGCTGGCCTCGAGGAAAACAAGTCCGCCGTTGTCCTGCACATGGCCTAAAAGGCCAACCCTTCGCACGGTGATTAAGGGGTGCCAGGTTAAAACCTGGCACCCCTTTCTGCTTAGAAAAATGGTTGCAAGTTTAGATTTTCGTGATAGACTCTACCCAAAATGCCTATGCCTAAGTTGAGCATCAGGAGCATGGTTTTGATCGGGGCGCTCGGGGTGATGACGATCGCCTCGGTTCAACTTTGGGTGGGCCGGAATTCCGAGAAGGCCAAGAGGATCTGGGCCGAGGATCAGCTTCGCAAGATCACGGCGGCCAAGGAGGAGCTCGAGGAAGAGAAGGAAGAGCTCACCAAGGCCAAGGAGGCGCTCGCGGCCCAGGTCGGCGACTTGACGAGCCAGGCCAAGGCGATCTCCGATCAATTGGCCTCCGAGAAGCGGGCCCGCGAATCCCTCACCTCCGAGCTGGCCAAGGTCCGGGACGAGGCGGCCGATTTGAAGGACCGCCTGGACACCGAGCGCCAGGAGAAGCTCACCGTGACCGAGGAGCTCTCCAAGGCCAAGCAGAGCTACCAGGCCTTGAGCAACGAGCTGACCACCATCCGCCAGGCCAAGGAGGCGCTGGAGAAGCGGGTCAAGGAGATGCTCTCGACCCGCGCCAAAGAGGCCGAGCAGATCGTGGTGAAGCCCACCGAGGCGGCCAGGGTCCTGGAGGGGAAGGTCCTGGTGGTGAACCGGGAGTTCAACTTCGTGGTGATAAACTTGGGCTCCAAGGACGGCATCGCCTCCGGGTCGGCCTTCACGATTTCAAAGGAAGGCAGAACGGTCGGCAGGGCGCAGGTGGAGCGGATCTACGAGAACATGTCGGCGGCCAACATCATCGAGGAGCCGCGCAAGGGCGAGATCCAAGAGGGAGATTCGGTCCGACAGGGCTCTTAAAGAAAAGCTGTAAGTTGTGAGCCGTAAGGATTAAGATGAATCCTTACGGCCTTTTTGTTTGCAGCGCGATTCCTCTATAGGGGTGCCATGGCCAACGTCACAATCCATCCAGCCAGGAAGGTTCAAGGCGAGATCTCCGTTCCCGGGGACAAGTCGATCTCTCACCGGGCCCTTTTTTTGGGGGCGTTGGCGCGGGGGACGACCCGGATCACCCAGGGGCTGGACGCGGCCGATTGCCGGACCACCGCCCGCGCCCTGGAGGATCTGGGGGTAGAGATCCGCCGGGAGAAAGGGGCTGTGCTTGTGGAGGGCCGGGGAGGGAAGTTTTCCAAGCCCCAGCGAGAGCTCGAGATGGGAAACTCCGGCACCACCACCCGGCTTCTCCTGGGGATCCTGGCCGGTCAGCCTTTTGGCGCCACCCTGAAGGGGGATCCCTCCTTGAGCGCCCGGCCGATGGGTCGGGTGACCGAGCCGCTTTCGGCCATGGGCGCCCAGGTGGGAGGCCCCAACGGCAAAGACCGGCTTCCCTTGACCATCCAGGGGGGCGCTCTGCGGGGCATCCGGTACGCGCTTCCGGTTCCCAGCGCCCAGGTGAAATCGGCCCTCCTGCTGGCCGGGCTCTTTGCCCAGGGCCCCACGACGGTGGTGGAGCCGGCCGTCACGCGGGACCACACCGAGCGGATCTTGAAGCGGTTCGGGGCGGATCTCGCGGTGGAGGGTACGGCGGTGACGGTCCGGCCCGGGGCCAAGCTGAAGGGGCAGGATCTGCGGATACCGGGGGACATTTCCTCGGCCGCCTTTTTTCTGGCGGCGGCGGCGATCGTCCCGGACTCTCGCGTCACGGTTTCCGGGGTGGGGCTGAATCCGACCCGGACCGGTTTTCTGGAGCTTTTGAAGCGGATGGGGGCGAAGATCGAGATGACTTGCCATGACGCGGTTCATGAAGAGTGGGAGCCGACAGGAAATGTCTCGGTGAGCTTCAGCCCTCTTGCGGGTATCGTGGTGGAGAAGCCGTTCATTCCGGCGGTGATTGATGAGCTTCCGATCTTTCTGACGGTGGCGACGCAGGCCAAGGGGCAAACCGTGGTGCGCGGGGCAGGGGAGCTGCGCGTCAAGGAGACCGACCGGATCCGGTCCATGGTGAGCGGCCTGACCGCCTTGGGGGCCAAGATCCGATCGGAGGGGGAGACGATCACCGTGGAGGGGCCCACCCCCTTGAAGGGGGCCGGGGTGGATTCCCTGGGGGACCATCGGACCGCGATGGCTTTGGGCGTGGCCGGTTTGGCGGCCCAGGGTCCGACCACGGTCCGGGGTTCCGAGTGGGTGGAGATCTCCTTTCCCGGTTTTTTCGAAACCCTGAAGGGGCTCGCCCGCCGGTAAGTATTGACTTCTTTTCTCTCGTGGTCATACAATAAGGACTCCTGCCATGCCCAATAACAATCATTGGAGCCACGAGGCCGTAAGCGGCGTCTTGAGTCTCTTTTCCAACGACATGGGGATCGATCTGGGAACCGCGACCACCCTGGTCTTTGTCAAAGGCCAGGGCATTGTTTTGTGCGAGCCCTCGGTCGTGGCGATCCAGCGGGGCCCCGGCAACGTGCTCGCCGTGGGGGAGGAGGCCAAGAGGATGCTGGGCCGGACCCCCGGCTCCATCCTGGCCATCCGCCCGATGAAGGACGGGGTCATCGCCGACTTCGAGGTGACCGAGGCGATGCTGCGCTATTTCATCCGCAAGGCGCACAACCACCGGGTTCTGGTGCGCCCGAGGATGGTGATCGCCATTCCCTCCGGGATCACCGAGGTGGAGAAGCGGGCGGTGCGCGATTCGGCCCTGCATGCCGGCGCCCGGGAGGTTCACCTGGTTCCGGAGCCGGTGGCGGCGGCCCTCGGGGTGGGTCTTCCGATCCACGAGCCGGCCGGCAACATGATCGTTGACATAGGCGGCGGAACCACCGAGATGGCCGTGATCTCCCTGTCGGATGTGGTCTTCTCCAAGTCGATCCGGGTCGGCGGCGACGAGATGGACGACGCCATCATCCAGCACATGAAAAAGACCTACAATCTCATGATCGGCGAGCGCACCGCCGAGGAAATCAAGGTGAAGATCGGCTCGGCCTACCCCCTGGAGCAGGAGGCCAACATGGAGGTTCGGGGCCGAGACCTGGTGGCCGGGCTTCCCAAGATGGTGACCGTCTCCTCGGAGGAGATCCGGGAGGCGCTGGCCGAGCCCATCGCCCAGATCGTGGAGGCGGTGCGGTTGACCCTGGAGCGCACCCCGCCGGAGCTGTCGGCCGACCTGATCGAAAGGGGTGTCGTGCTGGCCGGCGGCGGCTGTCTCTTGAGAGGGACGGACCGGCTCCTTTCCGAAGAGACCGGTTTGCCGTTTCATTTGGCCGACGACCCGATCACGGCGGTGGCCTTGGGGACGGGCAGGTATTTGAACGACTTGGCCACCCTCCGGAAGGTCACCGAGAGCCGCTACGCCTGGAGAGAATCGTAAGGTTCGATCCTCGCTTTCGCGAGGATGACCTCCTGAAATGAAGCCGCGTAAGTACGAGCGGATCGCTGTTCTGGTTGCCCTGCTGTGTTCCCCCCTTTGGCTTTCCGCCCTGCCTTCCCAGGTAGGGACTTCTCTAAGAATCTCCTTCCGGGAACGCCTGGCGCCCGTCTACGAGACCGCCGAGTCCCTGCGCGTGGGCCTTCGCACGATCGGGCTGGGGTTCGCCAACGCCCCCTTCCTGTTTGAAGAGAACCGGTTTCTTAAGGCCCAGCGCGACGTTCTGATTAAACACGAAGAGACTTTTCGCGAGCTTCAGCAGGAGAACGCCCGCTTGCGGGGCCTGCTTCAATTCAAAGAGGAATCTCCCCATCGCCAGATCCCGGCCCAGGTGATCGGGAGGGATCTGGGGTTGTTCTCCAGGACGCTCCTCATCAACCAGGGGACCCAGAGGGGGATCCGGACGGGGATGCCTGTGGTGACGCCCATGGGCTTGGTGGGCCGGGTGTCCGAGGCCGGGCCCCGCGTGAGCCGGGTCATCGGGATCACCGATCCCCATTTCCGGGCGGCCGCCCTGCTGGCCGACTCCAGGGTTTCGGCTCTCGCGATGGGGACGGCTTCGGGGGAGTGCGTGCTCACCTATCTGCCCAAGGAGGGGGATCTGAAGGTCCCCCAGGCCGTCGTGACCGGCGGGGGAAACAGCTTTGCTCCCGCGGGGCTGGCGATCGGTTCGGTGGCTGAAGTGACGTGGGATTCCTCCGGTCTTTTCCGTCTGGCCAGGATCAAGCCGGCTGTGCCATGGGCCGCGCTGGAAGAGGTGCTGGTGGTCTCGTGGACCGTCTCCGATTAAGGGATTGGCTTCTTGTTCTTGGCCTCCTGGGGTTCTCGGTTTTTCTCCTGCCCCTGATTCCCGCCCTGCCTCTCGTTTTTGATCCGGCGTTTCTTCTGCTGGTCTTCCTGGGTTTTCAAAAGAGCCGGGGCGCTCCCCTGTGGCTCATCGGGGCGGGTCTGGGTTTCTTGAAGGATCTGGCCGGCGGCGGGCCCTTCGGAGCGTGGCTGGTCTCCTTCGCCTTGATCGGCTGGATTCTGACCCACGGCAGGCACCTCGTGGAGTGGGAGGATCCGCTGGTGCAGTCGCTCGCCGCCGCGCTCTTGACAGGGCTCGGGTGGACCCTCTATGGGCTTCTCGTGGTGATGGTGGATCCGGAGGTGGGGTGGAACCGGTGGTGGTGGTTTTGGTGGCCCTCGGCCATGGGGGTTCACGGGGCGGCGGTCTACCTGATCTTTCCGAAGCTGAAAAGGATCTGACCCCTGGAAGGAAGAATTCTTTTTCTGAAGCGTTTCATCGCGGCGGCCCTGGGGCTGATTTGGGTGAGCCTCTTTGCCACCCAGGTGGTGCAGGGGCCCTACTTCCGCAGGAAATCGGAGCTCAACCGCACCCGCCTCATCCATCTCCCGGCCCCCCGCGGGGCGATCCTCGACCGAAACGGCGTGCCTCTGGTGGAAGACCGGGTGGGGTTTGAGCTGGCGATCTTTCCGCAGGAGCTAAGAGATCCTCCCCGGACCTGGAAGCGCCTGGCCGGCCTGACCGGGATTCCGGCCGAGCGGTTGAGCCAGCGGTATGCCCTGCGCTACGAGACTCCCTTCTCGCTGGTTCCGCTGGCCCAGCATCTTTCCAGGGAAAGGGCCTTTGTTTTGGAGGAGAGCCGCGGCGGAATCTCCGGGGCGCTGGTTCGTCCGGTCCCCGAGCGCAGTTATTTCCTTGGGCCGGCCCTGGGATCGGTGACCGGATTCCTGGGGCTCATCGCTCCGGAGGAGCTGACCCACCTGAAGCCCTACGGCTACAGCTTCCGGGATTGGGTGGGCAAGGACGGCCTCGAGCAGATCTACGACCGTTATTTGAGGGGCGAGGATGGTGGCCTTCAGATTGAGGTGGACGCGCGCGGGAAGATGGTCCGCCAGCTCGGGTACCTCAAGCCCCAGCCCGGCCGGTCCATCACCACCACCCTGGATGGCCGGCTCCAGGGCTTCTGCTACAAGCTTCTGGAGGGCGGGGAGGGGGCCGTCGTGGTGATGGATCCGAAAACCGGAGAGATCCTGGCCCTGGTGAGCTGTCCCAGCTTTGATCCCGCCATTTTCTTGGATACCAGCCGGCAAAGGGAGATTCACCGCGCTCTGCGGCACCCGGACCGGCTCCTCTTCAACCGGGCGGTCCGCTCGGCGGTTCCGCCAGGCTCCACCTTCAAGCCGGCGGCGGCCTACGAGGCCCTCCACGAAGGGAAGATTCGGCCGGACTCGGCCTTCGACTGTTCCGGCTCGTACGCGCTGGGCAGGGGTCTTTTCCGCTGCTGGAAGGAGGAGGGCCACGGGCCTCAAACGGTGACGGGAGGGCTTGAGCACTCCTGCAACGTCTTCTTCTATCAGACCGCCAGGCGCCTGGCGGTTGGCGGGATCATGCGGGCGGCCCACCGGTTCGGGCTGGGCCGCAGGACCGGCATTGACCTGCCCGGCGAGAACAACGGCTTTGTGCCGGATCCGAATTGGATGAAGCAAACCCTCCGCCAGCCCTGGATGGAGGGAGACACCCTCTCCTTCGGCATTGGCCAGGGGCCTTTGCAGGTGACTCCGCTGCAGATGCTGGTGATGGTTTCAACCCTGGCCACGGACGGCAGGGTGGTCCAGCCGCATCTGGCGCGGTCCATCGAAGGCCAGAAGCGCCCCCTCACCTTTGAGAGCCGGCAGATTCCCTTGGAGCCGGAGGCCTTGGCTTGGGTCAAGAGAGGGATGGAGCAGGTGGTTCAGTCGCCCGCGGGGACCGGCCGGCTGGCCCAGCTTGCCGGGGTTGACGTGGCCGGCAAAACCGGCACCGCCCAGGTTTCCCGGGGGGCCTCCCACGCCTGGTTCATGGGATACGCCCCGGCCCGCCAGCCTCGGGTGAGCTTCGTGGTTTTCTTGGAACATGGGGGAAAGGGAGGCCAGCAAGCGGCTGGGAAGGCCCAGGAGCTTCTTACCTATTTGAAGGAGCTGGAGTATTTATGACCCGAAGGGAATTGCAGGGGATTGACAAGGGCTTCCTTCTGGCGTCTCTGGCGCTCTTGGCCTTGGGCTTTCTTTTCCTCTACAGCGCCTCCAGCCAGAAGGCCGCGGCGCTGGGCGTCTCTTTTGTGGGCCGCCAGCTGACCTGGGCCGGCATCGGCCTGGCCGCCGCCCTCCTGCTGGTGCAGATCGATTACCACCGTTGGCTGGAATGGGCCTATTTCCTTTATGGGGTCAACGTCCTGCTCCTCGTCCTTGTCCTGGAGCTCGGGGTGACCCGGGGAGGGGCCCAGCGCTGGCTGACCGTGGGCGGCTTCACGGTTCAGCCTTCGGAGTTCGCCAAGGTGACAACCCTCCTGGCCTTGGCCCGCTATTTGGGATCGCGGCCCGAGGCCACGGTGAACCCCTGGCGGGTTCTGGGCTGGGCGGGTCTTTTGACGGCTGTGCCCATGGCCTTGATCCTGATGGAGCCCAACCTCGGGACGGCCTGTGTTTTTATCCCGATCTTTTTAGGAGTGGCCCTCGTTTGGGGGATGCGCCTGAAGGTTCTGGGGATTCTCCTGGCCGTTTTTTCGGCGGCGGCGCCGCTGGCCTGGTGGCACATCGCCGATTACCAGAAAAGAAGGCTCATGGTTTTTATGAACCCGGACCTCGATCCCCTGGGGGCGGGCTACACCGTGGTTCAATCCAAGATCGCCATCGGCTCCGGCGGGTTATGGGGAAAAGGGTGGCTGGCCGGAAGCCAGAATCAGCTCAACTTCCTTCCGGAGCGCCACACCGATTTCATCTTTTCCGTGGTGGGAGAGGAATGGGGTTTCCTGGGGACGAGCGTCTGTCTGGGACTGCTGACCTACCTCTTTGTCCGCGGGTTGAGGCTTGCCCACGAGACCCGGGATCCCTTCGGCCGCCTGCTGACGGTGGGGTTGATCGCCATGCTGGCGTTTCATACCCTCGTCAACACCGGCATGACCATGGGCGTCATGCCGGTGGTGGGCCTGCCGCTTCCTTTCTTGAGCTACGGCGGGTCGTGGCTGCTCACCGTTTGCGCGGCGGTCGGCATGGTCCTCTCGGTCGGCGCCCGCCGCCCCACCTACTAAGAGGATCCCTTCAGGGGAAGCTTGAGGGTGACGGCGGTGCCCTTGCCGACCTCGCTGGCCAGGGAGATCTCCCCCTGGTGGCGCTGGATGATCCCGTAAGAGACCGACATCCCGAGCCCGGTCCCTTTGCCCACCTCCTTGGTGGTGAAGAAGGGATCGAACACCTTGGGGATCGCTTCCGGCGGAATCCCCACGCCGGTGTCCCGGATCACCGTCACGAGATGACCTTCGCTGACCTTGGTTTCCAGGGTGAGCGTCCCCCCCTCGGGCATCGCCTGCACCGCGTTGAGGATGATGTTGACGAAGACCTGCTTGATCTGTCCAGAATCCGCTTCCACCGGCGGAAGGCCGGAGCCATATTTCTTCACGACCTCGACCGATTGGAGGGAGGCCTGATGAGCCACCAGCCTGATGCTCTCATCCAGCAGGGTGTGCAGGTCGACGGCCACGCGGCTCGGCGGCCGGACCCTGGCGAAGTCGGAGAGGTTGCTCACGATCATCTTGGAGCGGTGGGATTCCTGGTCCAGGGAAGCCAGCAAGTCCTGAAGCTCTCCCCGGATCCCTTCAAGGGGCTGGTCCGGCTTCTTCAGCATTCTTAGGCCCAGCTGGGCGTTGCCCATGATGACCATGAGGGGATTGTTCAGCTCATGGGCCACCCCGGCGGCCAGCTCGCCGATGGAGGCCAGCTTCTCGGCCTGCAGCAATTGGGCCTGGGCCTGTTCCAGCTCCCGGGTTCTCTCCTGGACCCGTTCCTCCAGGGTCTGGTTCAATTCGGTGAGCTCCCGGTAGGAGCCCTGCAGGCGCTCCACCATCTCGTTGAAGGAGCCGGCCAGCTCCGCCACCTCGTCCTCCCCCAGGACACGGCTGCGGTGGGAAAGATCTCCGGCGCCGATCCTCTTGCTGTCGGCCACCAGGACCTTCAGGGGTTTGGTCACCGAACGGATTCCAAGGGAAAGCAGGAGCGCCCCCAGAACCATGGTGAGCCCCGCGATACCCACGATGGCGGTGGTGGAGCGCCGGATCACCGACTCATCCAGCCGGGTGCCCAGAATGGCGATCGGGCCGGAGGCGATGGGAGGCACCCCGCCGGTGACCGGTCTGGCCAGCCACAGGAAGCGCCCCATCGGAGGGGCCCAGATCGAGAAGGGGGTCAGGGTGGGGGCTCTGGGGGCCTTGGCGGCCGCCTCTTTCCGGATGGCCTCCGGCCAGCCCTGGGCCCAGAGCTGGTTCTCCCCCCAAACGAAAGCGATCTGGCACTCCATCAGCTGGGAGAGGCGCTCCAGGTAGCTTTCACCGATCAAAAGGCACAGCGTCACGCTTCCGAGGTTCAAGCCTGATTTCTCTTCTTTGACCGGCAGGGTCAGGAGGAGCCACCATTCCCCGCCGAAGAGATCGAAACCGAGCGTCTGCTGTCCCTCCAGGGCGGCGTGGATGAGCGGCTCGCCGGAGAGATCACTGCCCAGGGCAGGGTATTCCCCGGTGGAGGCCAGAACCTTTCCCGAGGGATCGGTGGCCCAGAGGAGGTTGGCCGCGCGGATCGCCTTGACCTCGGACAAGAGGGGCTCCAGCTGGCCGCGGTCCTTGGTGAGGGCGGTCCGCAGACTGGGCAGTTCGGCCAGGAGTTTCCCGCGGTCCAGGAGCTGGTTGCCGGAGCGTTCCAGGATGGAGGTGAAGACGTGGCTTCCGGCCTTGAGGCTCCTTTCGGCCTGGTGATGGAGCTGTTGGCCGAAGAAGTGGCGGACGGTGACCAAGGCCCCGGCCGTGAGAATGACCAGAAGCCCCAGCGTCAAGGCGAGAAGTTTTCCGCGCAGGCCTAAGCGCATCTTTGGCGAGCCATTGTACCACCTCCGCCGCCGGCTCTTATGCTAGAATACGGCCGATGCGAAAGTTTCCCTCGTGCTGGAGGTTGGCGGCGGCCGGTTGGTTTTGTTTCGCCGCCCTCGCCCACGCCTCGCCCCCGCAAGCCCAGTCCCTGCAGGAAAAGATTGAGGCCATTGAAAGGATGGACGGCGAGCTCGCGCGGGCCAGGGAGGAGCTCAAGACCGCCTCTACCGTGGCGGAGCTCACGCGGATCCAGGCCCGCATCCAGGGGATCGCCCAGGATCAGAAGGTCCTTCTGAAAGAGTTGGAGGCGATGGTGGGTCCGGGGCCTGCCGCCGTTCTTCCGGAGACCCCGAACCCCCTGGAGGAGCAGAGCAAGATCCAAGAGAAGCGCCTCGAGACGACCCTCGAGAGCAATGTGGAACAAAGGCTCCGCTCCCAGTAGGGCCCCTTTCAAAAGGTCATCCTCGCGTAAGCGAGGATCGAACCCCCGTGCAGATTCCCGCTTTCGCGGGAATGACAACGTTGTTATGAAATGGGCTCTTATTCTCTCTTTCTTGCTAGCCGGAAATCCCATCTGGCCTGTCTTTCAGGCCCACGCGCTGGAAAAGGAAGAGACCGCGAGCCAGGATAAGCTGGAGCGCTCGGAGCTCTTCATCGAGCTGTTGAAACGGCGCGCCCAAAGGATCCTGGAGGCCCACCGGGAACCGCCCCCTCCGTTGGTCAGCTTCTCTTCCGGCGTCTCCCAGGGGTTTGAGAGCAATGTGAACCTGGACGGCTCCAGAAAAGGGGATCACTTCACGGAGGAGAGCGCCAGCCTGGTTTTAAGGCCCCAGTTCACCCCGTGGCTGTCCGGGGAATTCAGCTGGAACCTCCTTAACACCCACTTCTTTGAGTTCAGGGATTCCAACCTCTGGTCCAACACCGTAAGCGCCCAAGCCCAATTCAAGCCCCACCGGGCCTTGAGGCTGGACCTGACTTACGAATATGGTCTGCTGGACTTTCCTTTCGACACGAATTCCAGTTTCTTGGACCAGCGGTTCAAAACCCACCTTTCGTATGCCCAGACCCCGTGGCTCACCCACAAGGCGGGCTGGTCGTACCTCTTGAGGGAGTACGACACCCGCAAGGCCAGGGACCCCGAGCAGAACACGCTGCCGGGCGTCAACCGGAAGGACCAGCGCCACGCGGTGAATTACGAGGCGAGGTTGAGGTTCTCCAAGACCTTTGCCCGGATCGGGGCGGAGTATTACCGGAACTTCTCCAACGACCTCTTTCAGGATTTCTACGACTGGGGCGATTTCCGGGTTTTGGGGTCGCTCACCCGGGTCTTCTCCCCCAAGTGGCTGGGCTCTTTGAGTGTGAGCCACGAACGGAAGAACTACCAGGAGCGCTCGGTTCCGGCCATCAACATGACCGAGAGGGATAACCTGCTCACCTCGGCCGGATCACTGATCTACCAGATCAACCGGAACATAAGTATCAGCTACTCGCTGACCTATCGCTACCAGGACTCCAACGACCCCCGGTTGGACTTCACAGACTGGATCCATCAGTTGGGGGTTACGGTGGGCTTCTGAAGGTACGTGGGGCGAGGTTTACTTCTTGAATCTTGCCGCGGCTTTTTCCGCGTCGAGCTTTGCCTGTTCTTCCTGCTGCTTCAATAATTCAGCTCCCCGGGCCGCTCTCTCCGCAGCCGCCGCTTCGGCCCTTGCCTGCTCCTCGGCTCTCTGTGCGGCCAATTCAGCTCCCCGGGCCGCCCGATCCACCACCTTCTCCACTACCTGATCGGCGGCAGGCTCTTCAGCCTTTTCCTCAACCTTCTGACCAAGATCTTCCACTTTGGCGGAAACCTCCTCGGCCTTCGCTTCCAGCTCTTGCGCCTTCTCGGCCAGTTTCTCCGCTTTTTCAGAGAGCTTCTCGGCCAATTCAGGGTTGGTGGAGGCGAGACTGGCGGCCTTCTCGGCCAGCTTCTCGGCCCTTTCGGACAGCTGTTCGGCCGCCTTCTCCGGTCCGAGGAACCTCGCCGTCATAACATCCATCCGCGCTTCCATCTTGGCCTCGACCTTGGAGTCCAGCCGATCGAAGGCGGCAAACTTTGCCACCTCCTGCTCCACCTTGTCCATCTGCCGCTCCATTTCCCGCTCGAAGACATCCAGCGTTCTTTCGGAAACCCGCTCGGTCCGGTCGGAGATCCGGCCGGCGAAACGCTCGGCGGATTCGGCCTTGAAATCGGCCAGGTTGGAAATGGAAGTCCGCAGGTCGTTCTCATAGCCGGAGCCTGGCCCGGAGAAGACATCCAGCGCCAGGGCGACGCCCGGCTCTTCTATGGACCGGGCGATCTTGAACTGCGCCTCCACAAAGGCGGAATCGATGGCATCCATGGCGATGGTTCCATCCCGGGTGGCCAGATACTCCTGCAGGAGTTCGGGCAGGGCTTGCTCCATCGCGCGGGCCAGCTTCTTGTTTCGTTCTCCGGCGATGCTCTTTTCGGCCGTCAACCGAAGCTCCAGGGCTTCGGTGGCGCCATCGGAGGCGAAGGTGAGGGGCACGCCAGGCAGCCAGAAAAGGGTAAGGGTAAGGAAAGGGAAGAGGGTAAGGCTCGTCACCGTCCTCACTGTCCTTTCCTTTATGTCTTTCATTTCTTCCTCCCTCTCTGGCAACTGGCTGCCCGCCTTCCTTCCACTTTCGCGGGCCCTTTAGCTTTGCGTCCCAGCCTTACGACTGGTTTGCCCTGATACCGAAGTTCTTCCCTATCTATTGAGACTATACCCTACCGTCCCCTTAAAAGGCAAGTTGCAAAAGCACATAACTTACTTATGTGTAATGAGTTAGGATAAGACTTCCTTTGAGGGAAAGGCGCTTAAATCCGCTTAAATCCGCTTACTTCTTGGGAGAACCTTGCTTGGGAACTTCCTCGTCGGAGAGGGCCACGGTGACCAGCCGCTCCAGATAATCCAGGTCGATCGGCTTGGAGATGAAGTCAAAGACGTTCCACTTCTTGACCGCCTGGTCGGCTTCCCCATAAAAGGGGTAGCCGGTCAGGATGGCGATCTTCAGGGCAGGGTGGGCGCCTCGGATTTCTTCCAGGGCCTTCAGGCCGTCCTTGGTGGGCATCTTCAGGTCCATGATCACCAGGCGGATCCCGGGATTCTTCTTGACCTGGTCAATGGCTTCGCCGCCGTTTTGAGCCTCCAGGATCTCCTCGACCCCCAGGGTCTTCAGGAATTTGGTGAGGGTTGCCCGGATGGGGGCCTCGTCGTCCACGATCAGAACCGATTTCTTCTCCGCCATGCCGCTAGTATACCCCCGGCCCCCGCCTCCTGCAACCCCTCCCTCCTCCCCACGTCTCACCCCCATCCCCAGGGCGGGGTGCCCCCTGATGAAGACACGGGTGACGCCCACGTGGGCTGGGCCGGTGAGGGAGGAACACCCGCGAGGGGATGTCCCGAAGCGCACCTCCCGAGGCTGCC
>JACOVG010000005.1 GCA_016177405.1 Candidatus Omnitrophota bacterium
CCGTTCCAGGGGGGAAACGCGCTCCGCTGGTTTTCCCCCTGGGATCCCCCTTTCCCGGCAAAGACCATCGGTCTCGTTGGGGGAGATTTCCCATCTCCCCCAACATGCCCCCTCTTCCAAAGGAACGGAGACATTGTAACGGGTTTTGAGGGTGGATGCTATGGCTTGCAAACCCGGCACCGGGGGAAATGGTGCCGGGGGTTAGACGGTTTTCAGGTCGGATTCTTTGGAGGCGAGGATCTCTTCGATGCGGGCCTGGTACTTGTGGGTGAGCTTTTCCAGGCTGTCGAGGTTCTTGAACTTGTCGTCCTCGGCGATCACCTTCTCCTTGAAGAGCTTCTCGATCGCCTCCTTGGCGGTGTGGCGGACGTTGCGGACGGCCACCCGGCCCTCCTCCGCCAGCTTGTGCACCAGCTTGGCCAGCTCCTCGCGGCGCTCGGTGGAAAGGGAGGGAACCGACAGGCGGATCACCTTGCCGTCGTTCAGGGGGGAAAGCCCCAGGTCCGACTTCTGGATCGCCCGCTCAATCTCCGGCAGGACCTTGGGGTCCCAGGGCTGGATCACGACGAGCCGGGGATCCGGAACGCTGATCTGCGCCAACTGCTTCAAGGGGGTGGGGGTGCCGTAATACTCGACCCGGATTCCCTCCACCAGGGCGGCCGAGGCCCGTCCGGTCCGGACGGTGGAGAACTCCCGGGCGACCACCTCGATCGCCTTGACCATCCTGCCTTCGGTGTCCTTCAGAAGCTGGGCGGGGGTGAGCGCCGCCGGCTTGGATTCGGGTGGTGGGGTCATTGGATCGTCGTCCCTATGGGTTCACCCAGGATGGCCCGCTTGATGTTGCCTTCCCGGGTCAGGTTGAAGATGACAATGGGAAGCTTGTGATCCATGCACAGGCTCACGGCCGTGGCGTCCATCACCTTGAGCCCCTTGTTCAGAACCTCGATGTACTTGAGGGACTTGTACATCCGGGCCCCCTTGTCCCGGTTGGGATCGGAGGAGAAGACGCCGTCGACCTTGGTGGCCTTGAGGATCGCCTCGGCGTCGATCTCGATGGCCCGCAGGGCCGCGGCGGTGTCGGTGGAGAAGTAGGGGTTGCCGGTTCCGGCGGCGAAGATCACCACCCTGCCCTTTTCCAGGTGGCGGATGGCCCGCCGGCGGATGTAGGGCTCGGCCAGCTCCTCCATCTGGATGGCCGTCTGCACCCGCGTGAAGCAGCCCTGCTTTTCCAGGGCGTCCTGAAGGGCCAGGGAGTTGATCACGGTGGCGAGCATTCCCATGTAGTCGCCGGTGGTCCGGTCGATCCCCTGGGATTTGGCGGTGACCCCGGTTCCCCGGAAGATGTTGCCCCCGCCCAGCACCACCCCCGCCTGAACCCCAAGCTCCTTGATCTCCTTGATCTGGGAGGCCACCCGGCGGGTGACTTCAGGGTCGATTCCAAAACCCTTGACGGGGGATTGAAGGGCTTCGCCGCTTAGCTTCAGGATGACGCGCTTGTAGACGGGCTTACCGGCCTTGGACATCTTCACCCAGGACGAAACGGGCAAATCGCCGGATCTGGATGTTTTCGCGCAAGGTGGAAACCGTCTCGTGGAGAAGGTCTTGAATGGTTTTGGAGGGGTCCTTCACGTAGGCCTGGTCCAGCAGGACCCGCTGTTTGTAGAAGTTTTCCATGTGGGATTGCTGGATCGACTGGGAGGATTCGTCCTCCACCCCGGCGATCTCTTCGTGAAGGTGGGAGAGGGTGTCCGAGATCTCCTCGGGCGGGACGTCGTCCCGGCTGACGTAGGCAGGGCCCATGGAGGCCACCTGCAGGCACAGCTCGTGGACGAAGCTCTTGAAGGGGTCGGTCCGGGCGACGAAATCGGTCTCGCAGTTCACCTCCACCAGGACGCCGATCTTGCCGCCGTGCACGTACGAGCCGATCAGCCCCTGCCGGGCCGTCCGGCCGGCCTTGGCGGCCGCGATATCGGCCCCCTTGGCCCTCAAGATCTTAGCCGCCTCTTCCACCTGGCCCTTGGCCTTCCCCAGGGCCTCCTTGCACTCCAGGATCCCCGCCCCGGTCAGCTCCCGCAGACGGCGGACCTGATCGGTCAAGCTGGGGCTGGCGTGCTTAGTCACCAGAGGGGGCTTCACCGCTGGGCTTGGGGGGCTCCGGCGGCTTGGCCTTGGCCACCCGCTTCTTCTTGGGGATGATCTCCTTGTCCTGCGCCTTCAGGGCCGTCTCCGGCACGATCGCCTCCACCTCATCCACCGGCGGCGCGGCGGCCTCTTCCGGAGCGGCCTCAGCGCCGCCGGCCTCCGGCGCAGGCTCGGGCTGGGCGGCTGCCCGTTCGGCCTTGGCCTTGGCCTCCTCGGCCTCCTTGATCCCGGCCAGATAGGCCTGGCGGCCTTCCAGGATCGCGTCGGCCAAAAGCGAGGTCATGAGCTTGATCGAGCGGATGGCGTCGTCGTTGCCCGGAATGACGTAAGCGATCGGATCCGGATCGCAGTTGGTGTCCACCAGGGCCACCACCGGGATCCCCAGGCGCTTGGCCTCCCGGACCGCGGTCTCTTCCCTTTTAGCGTCCACCACAAAGAGGGCCTTGGGCAAGCGATCCATCTCCAGGATGCCCTTCAGGGTTTTCTGAAGGCGCACCAGCTCCTTCTCGCGCTGGCCCGCCTCTTTCTTTTTCAGGCGATCCAGGGTCCCGTCGGCCTTCCAGGTCTGAATCAGCTTGAGCCGCGCGATCGATTTTCGGATGGTCTGGAAGTTGGTGAGCAGGCCTCCCGGCCAGCGGAAGTCCATGAAGAACTGACCGCACCGGGCGGCCTCCTCGGCGACGATCGACTGGGCCTGCCGCTTGGTCCCCACAAAGAGGACACTGCCTCCCTTGGCGGCCACCTGGCGCAAAAACTCCCGGGCCTGGGCCGCGGCCTCGGCCGTCTTCTCCAGGTCCAGCAAGTAGATGCCGTTCTTCTCGCCGAAGATGAAGCGGCGCATCTTGGGGTTCCACCGGTGCGTTTGATGCCCGAAGTGGACCCCGGCTTCGAGGAATTCCTTAATGAGGGGTTCAACCATGGCTAAACCTTTATTGTACCAGAAAAATTCTAGGGCGCAACCTGCAATTCGTACAGCCGCCGGTAGAGCTCCGACGACTGGATGAGGTGATCGTGCCGGCCCGCCTCGGCGATCCGGCCGCCGTCTATGACGACGATTCGGTCGGCATGGCGGATCGTGGAGAGGCGGTGGGCGATCACCAGGGCGGTTCGGCCGCGCATCAGGCGCGTGAGCGCCTCCTGGACCAGCGCCTCGGACTCGGAGTCCAGCTGGGAGGTCGCCTCGTCCAGGATCAGGATGGGCGGGTCCTTCAGGACCGCCCGGGCGATCGCGATCCGCTGGCGCTCCCCGCCCGAGAGCCGGCCCCCCAGCTCGCCGACCAGGGAGTCGTACCCCTGGGGCAGGCGCCGGATGAAGCGGTCGGCGTTGGCCGCTTCGGCGGCCCGGACGACCTTCTCCAGGGCGGCGCCGGGCGAGCCGAAGGCGATGTTGGCCCGGACCGTGTCGTGAAAGAGGAACGGCTCCTGGGTGACCAGCCCGATCTGGGAGCGCAGGGATTTCAAGGAGACCCGCCGCAGGTCGACGCCGTCGATCGTCACCTTCCCCCGCGTTGGGTCGTAGAAACGGGGGACCAGGCTGACCAGGGTGGTCTTGCCGGCGCCGCTGGCCCCGACGATCGCCACCACCTCGCCGGCCTTGACCGTCAGGTCCACGCCGTCCAGGACGGCTCGCCCCCGCGGGTAGGCAAAACCCACCCCCTCAAACCGGAGCTCTTTTTTGAAGGGAGCCAGGGCCGCGGCCCCGGGCGGCTCTTCGACCGCCGGCTCCGCATCCAGGATTTGGCCCACGCGGCTGGCCGCGGTCAGGGCCTGCTGGTTGACGGCGTGAATGCGGGAGAGCCTCTTGAAGGGCTGGGTCAGCGACAAGAGGGCCCCCAGAAAGAGGATGAAGGTCCCCGGGGAAAGCTGGCCGCTTAGGACCTCCCGCCCGCCCACCTCCAGCACGAAGAGGCCGCCGGCCACGCCGATCAGCTCGGTGATGCCGCCCAGGGCCTCCCGGCGCTTGACCGTGCTCAAGTTGGCCTTGTAGTAGGCGAGGTTGATCTTGGCGAAGCGGGCGGCCTCCGCCGCCTCGGCGGTGAAGGCCTTGAGGATGCGGATCCCCTGGCAGGTCTCGATGATCCGGCTGTTCAGATCGGCCATCCGCTCCTGCACGACAAAGCCGAGCTTCTTGAGCACCCGGCCGATCTGGACGATGGGGTAGCCGATGGCCGGCAGGAGCACCAGAACCACGAGGGCGAGCTTCCAGTCGATGGCCAGAATCATGGCGGTGAAGACCACCACCTGGGCCGTCTGGTAAACCAGGTCGGTCGCCCCCTCGGTCAGGGCGTTCTGAAGCACCGAGACATCGTAGGTGATCCGGGAGACGAGCTCGCCGGTCCTCTCCCCCGAAAAGAAATCGAGGGAAAGCTCCTGGTATTTCCGGTAAAGGCCGTCCCGGATGTCCCGAAGGAAGCGCAGCGCCACATCGTTCATCCAGTAGGTCTGAAAGTAGAGGGCCAGGTTCTTGAGGACAAAGAGGATCACCACCCCAACCACCACCGTGTGGAGCTTGGGCAGGGGCGCCAGGTCGGCCCATCCCTTAAGCCACGAAGCCAACCCGCCAGGCAGCCAGGACGGCAGGGCAATCGGCCGGTTCAGGAGGACCACATCCACCAGAGGAACCAGCATCCCCAGCGACACCCCCTTGAGCAGGGTGGAAGCCAGCATGCAGCCGGTCGCCAGCAGGAAAATCCCCAGGTGGGGCGTGAGGAAAGGCAAAAGCCTTCGGTAATCTTTGAACATTCGTTTCAATTCTAGCATGCTACAATAACCCCTCAAAGAGCAAAAGGAACTCTTGCCTCGTGAAGCCGATTAAAACAGCCGTCGTGGGCGTGGGCCACTTGGGCGCGATCCACGCCAGGATTTACTCGCAACTTGCTGCGGCACAATTGGTTGCGGTTTGCGATACCCTGCCGGAGCGCGCCCAGATTCTGGCCAGGGCCTACCGCTGCCGCGCGGTCCTTCACTTCAGCGAGCTGATCGGCGAGGTGGAGGCGGTCTCGATCGCTGTGCCCACCCAGGACCATTTCGCCATCGCCCAGGCGTTCCTCAAAGCAGGCATCCACGTCCTTCTGGAAAAGCCGATCACGCGCACCGTCGCCGAGGCCGACGAGCTGTTGGCGATCGCCCGGGAAACCCAGGCGGTCTTCCAGGTGGGCCACGTGGAGCGGTTCAACGCGGCCCTGCGGCGCGTCCACGACCTCCTCAAGAACCCCCGGTTTGTCGAGGTTCACCGCCTGGCGCCGTTTCAGCCGCGCGGGACCGAGGTAGGGGTGGTGCTGGACCTCATGATCCACGATTTGGACATCCTCCTGTGGCTGGTCAAGTCCAAGATAAGCCGCGTCGAGGCGGTCGGGGTGAAGGTCCTGACCCCTTTCGAGGACATCGCCAACGCCCGGATCGTCTTCGAAAACGGCGCGGTGGCCGACCTCACCGCCAGCCGGATCTCAAAAGAGGCGATGCGGAAGTTCCGGATCTTCCAGTCCGACGGCTACTTCTCCATCGACTTCCTCTCGCAGGCGGTGGACCTCTTCCGCAAGGAGGGCGGCCAGATCCGCCATGAGGCGATCGAGATCCCCAAGGAGGAGCCGCTGGCCTCCGAGCTGGCCGCGTTCCTCGAGTCGATCCAGAACCGGCGCGCCCCTGCGGTGACCGCGCAGGAGGCGCGGGACGCCCTGGCGGCCGCGCTGAAGGTGACCGAGCTCATCCAGGAAGGCAAGTGTCATCCTCACGAAAGTGAGGATCTATGATTCCCGCATGCGCGGGAATGACAATTTAAGCCATGCCCCTCAAGATCATGCTCTTGGCCGGAGAATCCTCCGGCGATCTCCACGGCTCCCACCTGGCCCTTGCCCTGAAGAAGGCCTCCCCCGCCCTTGACCTTTTCGGCCTGGGGGGCAGCGGCATGAAGGAGGCCGGGGTCAGAATCCTCGCCGACCCAACGGCCAAGGCGGTGGTGGGGCTGGTGGAGGTCTTGAGGAACCTTCCCTACTTCCGGGAGCTTTACCGGAGGGCCTGCCGGGCCCTGGACGAGGAGAAGCCGGATCTGGTGGTCCTGATCGATTACCCCGGCTTTAACCTCCGTTTCGCCCGCGAGGTGAAAAGGCGGGGGATCCGCCTGGTCTACTACATCTCCCCGCAGATCTGGGCCTGGGGCGGCGGCCGGATCGCGGCGATCCGCCGGCTCGTGGACCGGATGCTCGTGGTCTTCGCCTTCGAGAAAGAGCTTTACGAGAAGGCCGGCGTTCCGGTCACCTTCATCGGGCACCCCCTGCTCGACCTGGTCAAACCCGCCTGCGACCGTCTGACCGCCCTGAACAACCTGGGGCTGGCCGACGGCCTTCCGGTGATCGGCCTCCTGCCCGGCTCCAGGGAGCTGGAGGTCCGCCGGCTGCTGCCCACCCTGCTTAAGGCGGCCCAGCGGATGAGCGCGGAGCTCCCCTCGACGGCGCAATTCCTTTTGATCAAGGCGCCGCACCTGGCCTGGGAGCTGTACCGGGAAATCCTGAACCGGTTCCCGGTGCCCATCAAGGTGGCGGAGCGGTGGGACTACGACGGCATCCACGCCTGCGACCTGATCCTGGTCGCCTCGGGCACCGCCACCCTGGAATGCGCCCTCCTCAATAGACCGATGGTGATCATCTACAAGACTTCGTGGCCGACGTATCTGGCGGGGCGGCTTCTGGTCCGAATCCCGGCGATCGGCCTGGTGAACGTTGTTTTAAAAAGGAGGGCGGTTCCGGAATTGATTCAGCACCGGGCCCATCCGGCCGCCATCGCCCGCGAGGCGCTTCGGCTCTGGAAGGGACAGGCCCTGCGGCAGAAGATGCAGGAGGCCTACGAGGGGCTTTACCGGGAGCTTGGGAAGTCCGGCGCCGCGGCCCGCGCCGCCCAGGCGATCCTGGAAGAGCTTGGAAAGAGGGGTTAGGGCCGGTTCTTAGTCCCAGAAACGGGAATTGCCGCCTTTGACAGCCTTCGCGATCAAAAGCCAGCCGGTCGAGGCGACCGACTCCCAGACCGCCAAGGTGTCTCCGTCCGGATTGACGTAGCGGGGAAAAGCGTAGGGCAAGGCCCCATTCCAGCGGCCCTGATCCTCCCAGGAAGACTGGAGCTGTGAAACACCGTTTAAGATGGAATTCGCCTGGCTCGTCTTCCCCAGCCGCAGGTAAGCGACCGCGACCCCAAGGGTTCCCTCCAGCCAAACGGTCTTCCGTTTGCTATCGGGCGCGTATCCGGTGATCTTGGTGGAGCTGCCGGGAATCGCCTGCTGATTCTTAAAGGTGGCCTCGACGTACTTCATGGCCTCCAGGGCCTGCGACTTTTTCCCGATCGCCTGCAGGAAGAGAGCGCCCCAGCTGTTGGCGTCCAGGGCCGGGGTGGAATCGCCGATTCCCTGCAGGAAGTGGCCGCCGCCTTTCTTCGCCACCCAGTGGTTCTTCAAAAGAGAGGCCTTGATCTTATTGGCGGTGGTGAGATAGCCCTTGTTGCTCGTAACCCGGTAAAGCTCCCGGAAGAAGAAGTAGGCGTCGATGTTGTGCTCGGTGGAGACCCACTTGACATCCGGACCCCCCTTGAGCGACCCCGAGGCAAGCTGGAGCTTCTTGAGATAGGCGGCAATCTTCTTGGCGGACCCTTCGAAGGTCTTGTCCTTCGTGACCCTCTGGTAGTGGGCAAAGGCATAGCCCACCCAGGCCAGGGTGCCGGCGCGAACCCTGGAGTCTTTTTCCGCGCTGTCGATCTGGTAGGAGAAGCCGATCGTGCCGCCCGACGCCACCAAGCGGTTGAGCGCCGTCAAGACCGCCTTCGCGCGGCTCTTCTCGCCTTGGGCCGTGAAGGCCACGGCCGCCACGGCATTGTCGTAGCTCCAGGATCGCCCCTTCAAGAACGCCAGGGGATCGTCCGATGGGATCGTGAAGCTGGCAAGCAGACCCTTGCGGCCGGCAATGGGCTCAATCCCTGTCACGAGGGGATCGCCTTGCCCAGCCAGCCAGTCGAGGCTTCCCTCCCCCAAGTCAGCGGAGGGAGCGGCATTCACAACGTAAGTGAACAAGGCCTGGGCACGCGCCCATTCCACCGCCTGCCGGCGAGCCACCTCATCCCTCTCGGCCTGAAGCGCGGCGAGCGTCCTGGACAGAGATGCGCCAGCCCTTTCCGCCGGGTCCAAGCGGCGCTGGGCCGGGTCGGCCGCGGCAGAGGAACTCTCCAGGGCCGCCGCCAGAACCAGGACCGATAGAAAAGAGGCAACTCTCATAGCAGGGGCAGGTAGGTCTTTAGCTCGAAGTCGGTGATGGCGGAGCGGTAGCGCTCCCACTCGATCTTCTTGTTCTTCAGGAACGAGTCGAAGATGTGGCCGCCCAGGGCCGCCCGGAGAAGCTCGGAGCCCTCCGCCGCCTCAATGGCCTCGCCCAGATCCCGGGGCAGCGACCGGATTCCCCGCTTCTTCCGTTCCTCCTCCGGCAGGGAGGCGACGTTGGTTTCCGCCGCCTTCGGCAACGGCTCCTGGTTCTTCAGACCCTCCAGCCCCGCCGCCAAAATCGCGCTGAAGACAAGGTACGGGTTGCAGGCCGGGTCCGGGCTGCGCAGTTCCAGGCGGCAGGCCGACTCCTTGCCCGGCATGTAGCGCGGAATCCGAACGAGGTCCGCCCGGTTGGTCAGCGCCCAGGTGACGTAGACCGGCGCCTCGAAACCGGGGGTCAACCTCTTGTAGGAGTTGACCCACTGGTTGGTCACCACGGTGAACTCCCTCACCCGCTTCAGCATCCCCGCCAGGAAATGCTTGGCCGCGGCCGACAGGTGGATCGGGTCCTTCGGATCGAAGAAGGCGTTCTTGTCCCCCTTGAACAAAGAAATGTTGACGTGCATCCCGGAGCCGTTCTCGCCGGGCATCGGCTTGGGCATGAAGCTCGCGTAAACACCGTGCTTTAAGGCGATCTCCTTGACCACCAGGCGGTAGGTCATCACGGAGTCGGCCATGGTGAGGGCGTCGGTGTAGCGGAAGTCGATCTCGTGCTGGGAGGGGGCCGCCTCGTGGTGGCTGAACTCCACCCCGATCCCCATCTCCTCCATGGCCAGGATCGTCTCGCGGCGCAGGTCGCTGGCCATGTCCAGCGGGGTCATGTCGAAGTAGCCCCCGCAGTCCAGCGGCTGGGCCTCCGCCGAAGACTTGAAGTAGAAATGCTCCAGCTCCGGCCCCACGTAGAAGGTGTAGCCGAGCCCCGCCGCCTCGGTGAGGTTGCGCTTCAGGATCGCGCGGGGATCCCCCTCGAAGGGCTCGCCGCCGGGCCGGACGATGTCGCAGAACATCCGGGCCACCGCGTTCTCCTTGGGCCTCCAGGGGAGGATCGCGAAGGTGTTGGGGTCCGGCAGGGCGATCATGTCCGACTCTTCCGAGCGGGTGAAGCCCTCCACCGACGAGCCGTCAAAGCCCACCCCGTCCTGAAGGGCCTCCTCCAGCTCCTCGATGGTGATCGCCACGTTCTTCAAGAAACCCAGGATGTCGGTGAACCACAGGCGGATGAACTTGACGTTCAAGTCCCGGGCGTTCTTTAAGACGTACTCTTTGTCCTTCAGCTCAAGGGTTGGCATCGTGTTTTGGGTTAAAACCCGAAAGGGGACACCCTGCTTGAAGGCAGAGTGTCCCCTGGGGTTACTTTAAATCCCGCCGTTAGACGTCGAAATAGAGGTAGAACTCGTACGGATGCGGCCGGAGCTTGACCTTCGGAATCTCCGCCCGCTTGTACTCGAGCCACACCTCAATGACGTCCTTGGTGAAAACGTCCCCTTTCAGGAGGAACTGGTGGTCGCGCTCCAGCGCGTCCAGCGCCTCGTCCAGGGAACCGGGCACCGTCGGGATCTTGGCTGCCTCTTCGGGAGAGAGCTCATAGGTGTTTTTGTCGAGGGGCTTGCCGGGGTCGATCCTATTCTGAATCCCGTCCAATCCCGCCATGAGCATCGCCGGGAAGGCGAGGTACGGGTTGCAGGAGGGGTCCGGCGGCCTGAACTCCACGCGCTTCGACTTCGGGTAATCCACGTACACCGGGATCCGGCAAGCGGCCGAGCGGTTCCGCGCCGAATAGGCCAGGTTGACCGGCGCCTCGTAGCCCGGGACCAGCCGCTTGTACGAGTTGGTCGTCGGGGCCGCGAAGGCCAGGATCGAAGCGGCGTGCTTGATGAGCCCGCCGATGTACCACTTCGCGAGCTGGCTGATCAGGGCGTAGCCGTCCTTGTCGTAGAAGAGGTTCTTCCCCTCCTTGGCCAGGCTCTGATGGGTGTGCATCCCGGAACCGTTGTCGCCGTAGAGCGGCTTGGGCATGTAGGTCGCCACCTTGCCGTGCTTGCGGGCGACGTTCTTGATGACGTACTTGAGCAGCAGCAGGTGATCCGCCATCTTGGTCAGGGTCGAGTAGCGCATGTCGATCTCGGCCTGGCCGGCGGTGGCCACCTCGTGGTGGTGCTTCTCCACCGGAACTCCGGCCGCCCGGGCCTTGTTCATGATCTCGCTGCGGATGTCCTGGAAGATGTCGTGGGGCGGCACCGGGAAGTAGCCCTCCTTGAACCGGGGCTTGTAGCCCAAATTCGGCTTCTCGTCCCGGCCCGAGTTCCACTCCCCTTCGACGGAATCGACGAAGTAGTAGCTGGAATTCTCGGTCGAATCAAACCGGATGTCGTCGAAGATGAAGAACTCCGGCTCCGGTCCCCAGTAGCTGACATCGGCGATGCCGGTCTTCTTCAGGTAGGCCTCGGCCTTGCGGGCGATGTAGCGGGGATCGCGGCTGTACGGCTTCTTGGTGAGAGGGTCAAAGATATCGCAGACCATGCTCAAGGTCGGGATTTCGTACACCGGATCCACGATGGCCGTGGAGGGATCGAGGAACAGGTTCATGTCCGATTCCTGGATCTTCTGAAACCCGCGGATCGAGGAGCCGTCGAAACCGATCCCGTCGACCCACACCCCCTCCTTGGGGCTCTCGGAGACCTCCTCCACCGGGATGGAGAAATGCTGCCAGAGGCCGGGCAGGTCGTTGAATTTCAGGTCCACCACCTTGATGTTGTTGTCCTTGATGATCTTCCAGACCCGGCGGATCTCGTCGGCCTCATACTGGGGCGGGCCCTCCAAGCCGCGGGAGGAAGCCTCCAGCCTGCCTCCTTGAGCCTTGCCGGTTGTCTGCCGAACCTTGATCTTTTCCATTGTCACGGTAGAGCTTCTTCCACGCGCCATGGTTGCTGCTCCTTGATTGACGTTGCGGGTATGGGTATTGCGGGCCATGATGCTACGGTTCTCCTATAAAGGTAAGTTGCCACGCGGGCTCTTCAAAGTCAAGTGTGCCCCCGCCCGGTGAAGGGGAGGTTGCGCCCATGTTAAATCTGTGTTACAGAGCCGCCTCGCCGCTTTCTCCGGTCCTGATCCGAATGACCTCCTCGACGGAAGAGACGAAGATCTTGCCGTCCCCCACCGCGCCGGTCCTGGAGGTTTCCTGGATCGCCTTGACGATTTTCGCGGCGTCCCGGTCGCTGACCACGATCTCCAGCCTCACCTTGGGCAGGAGCTCCACCTTGTACTGCTCCCCCCGCCACTGCTGGATAACCCCCTTCTGCTTGCCGTGGCCTTCGACCTCGCTAAGGTTCAACCCCGGAAAGCCCACCTTCTCTAGGGCCCGCCGGACCTCGTCCACCTTTTCGGGACGGATGATGGCCTCGATCTTTTTCATCTTTTCGCTCCTTCTTGGACAGCCGCCTCGGTGCTGTAACCACTGGTGCGCGCCACCGCCGTGGCGTACGAGTAGGACGGCTTGCGCGTGAGGAATTCCGGATAAGCCGAGTTTCCGTGCTCGCCGACATCCAAACCGGCAATCTCCTCCTGCAGGGGCACGCGAATGCCCACCGTCACCTTGAGGAGGGCCCAAGCGACGGCCGAAATGATGAACACGTACAGCCCCACCGCGAAGACCCCCAGCGCCTGCGCGGTCAACAGCTTCGTTCCGCCTCCGAAGAAAAGGCCGCTGCCGGTGGTGTTGGCCATGAATTTATCCTGCGCGAAGAGCCCGACGGCCAGGGTTCCCCAGATGCCGTTCACCAGGTGGACCGAGGTCGCCCCCACCGGATCGTCAATCCGCATCCGGTCGAAGGCCATGACCGCCAAGACCACGAGCACCCCCGCCACCAGCCCGATGATGAGCGAACTTTCCACGCTCACGAAGGCGCACGGGGCGGTGACCGCCACCAGACCCGCCAAACAGCCGTTTAACGTCATCCCCAAATCCGGTTTGCCCAACAGCATCCAGGAGGCCACCGTGGCGCTCAAGATCGCCGCGGCCGCCGCGGAGTTGGTGGTGATGCAGATCCGGGAGATCGCCTCGGGGTCCGCCGCCATGGTGGAGCCGGGGTTGAACCCGAACCACCCCAGCCACAGGATGAAGGTCCCCAGCGTGGCCAAGCTCAAGTTGTGCCCCGGGATGGGGCTGATGTGGCCGTTGGGGCCGTATTTGCCGAACCGGGGCCCCAGGATCATCGCGCCGGCCAACGCGGCCCAGCCGCCCACCGAGTGAACAACCGAGGAGCCGGCAAAATCCCACATCCCGGCCTTCGCCAGCCACCCGCCTCCCCAGATCCAGTGGCCCACCACGGGGTAGATCGCCATCCCCATGATAAAGGAAAAGAGGATGAACGAGAGGTACTTGATCCTCTCGGCCACGGCCCCCGAGACGATCGTCGCGGCGGTTCCCGCGAAGACCAGCTGGAAGAAGAACTTGGCCAGCAGGGGGACGCCGGTCCAGTTGATCGAACCATAGACTCCTTTATAAGCCTCACCCGTCGCCGGCGAGTTGTCCGCGCCGGCCAGGCCAAAGAGGCCCTGCATCCCAAACCAGGGACTGCCGTCCCCGAACATGATCCCCCAGCCCAAGAACCAGAAGGCGATCGAGGTGACCGCGAAAACGATGAAGTTCTTGGAGAGGATGTTCACGCAGTTCTTCTGCCGGGCGAATCCGGCCTCCACGCTGGCGAAGCCGGCGTTCATCCAGAAAACCAGCATCGCGGTGATCAAAACCCACATCGTGTCCATCATCACTTTCGGATCCATGGTTTCCTCCTTAGAATGGGTAAATCACTTCCAGGCTGATCGTGTCCTGGCTGTTGTCGGTGCTGCTGCCGGCGTTGAAGACCGCGTCCGAGGCCTGGTCGTGCCGGTACTCCAGCCGGGTGATGAGGTCCTTGAACACCTTAAACTCGTTGGTCAAGGTGAGCTCCCACCAGCGCAGATCGGTCACGTTGTTGTTGGTCCTCACCGCCGTCCGGATGCCGTCGAAATCGGCGAAATATTCAGCGCGGGCCGCCAGGGCGTACCAGTCGTTCACCTGATAGCGGGCGTAGCCGGCCACGCCGTGCCAGGAGGCATTCTCGCCGGGGCTCTCGGAGACCGCGTCCTGCTCCTGGCCGTAGTCGTAGTTGAGCTTGAGCGCGAGTTTCTCGGTCGGGTTGTATCCCAGCACCACGTCCAGGAGGTGGCGGTCGTCGCGGTTGTCGTTCGCCTGCTCCGGACCGTGCATCCCGGCCACACTCAAGAAGGTCTTCTCGGTGGGGGTCGCGGCCACCTGCCATTCCAGCGATTTGCCGGTGTTGTTGTCGTCCACCACATCCCAGCCCTGATTGACCCCGAAGTAGGTCGAAAGCCAGGGGGCAAGCTGATAGCTCATCCGCAGGCCCGTGTGGGTGAAGGGGATGGCGTAGCCGAACAGGATGGAACGGGAGAAGTTCCAGTTGTCCTTCGACTCGATCACCTCGGCCCCGTGCAGGGTGACAAACTTCCCGAACTTCACGTTGAGCCCGCTTCCCACCGGAAAGAGGGCCTCGGCGTAGGCCTGCTGGAGGTCCACCTCGTCCGTCGTGGATCCCAGACCGGTCGTGACCGCCCCCACCACCTCGGCATCCTCGCCGAAGTCGAGATCGGTCCTGAAGCCAACGCGGGATTCCTCGGAAACCGGCTTCTGAAGGACGATCTCCAGGGCGTGGGGCTGGAAGCCGTTGGCCTCGGTGTCAAAGACGCGCAGGGAGTTCGCCCGGTTCTTGGGCCGCTGGGTGTTGTAAACGTACGAGGCATCCACAAAACCGCTTAGGTTGACGTCGCGAACCCACGAGGGAATCTCCTGGCCGGAGGCCGTCACCACCTTCGGGGCTTCGGCGGCCCTGGCCTCCTGATCGGAGAGCCGCCTCTCCAGTTGGTTGAGGCGGGTTTTGAGGTCCGAGATCTCTTTTTTCAATTCGGCGGTCTCATCCGCCCAAGCAGGCAGTCCTGAAAAGGCAAGGGTGAAACCCAACGCGAGCCCGGCAGCGAGCGGCCGTCGAGGAAAGGACATCGGGGAGCGCACCTCCTGTTTCTTGTGTTCGGTTGCTAAGACAAACCATCCACCTTAAAACAGGGGTTATTCTACGGAAGGCCGTTACGAAGAAATAACGCTTACGTTAAATCGGTGTTACAGCTCTTCGAGGAATTTGTAGCCGACGTTGCGGACGGTATCGACGAGGACGGCGTACTTGGGCCCGAGCTTCGCGCGCAGGCGCCGGATGTGGACATCCACGGTCCGGCTGCCTCCGATGAAGTCAATGCCCCAAACCTGGTTCAGAAGCTGATCCCGGCTGTAGACCCGGCCCGGGTGGGTGGCCAGGAACTTCAAGAGCTCAAACTCCTTGTAGGTGAGCTCCAGGGGTTCCCCGTCCAGGGAAACCTCGTAGCGCTCCACGTCAATCCTTAAATCTTCGATCTGCATGCCGCCGGCGGCGAAGGTGTGGTTCAACCGCCTCAAGAGGAAACGGATTCTGGCCTCCAGCCCTTCCAGGGCGGCAGGGGCCGCCAGAAAATCCTCCAGCCCCTGGACCCGCGGCAGCTCATCGAGGAAAGCGGCGCCGACCAGGGCCAGGAGGGGCAGCTCTTTCCCGCCCGGCACGCGGCGCAGGCGCCCGACCCACTCCGCGAGGGTCCCGGGGCCCTGCTCCAAGTCCAGCACCCCCAGGGCAAAGCGTTCCTTCGCCGCCTCCTCAAGCTCATCGCTCGTGGCGGCGGTCTTCACCCGGAAACCCTTTTTGACGAGACCGGCCTTGAGGCGCTTGAGTCTCGCCTCCTCCGGCCCCGCCAAGAGAAGCTGGTCCATCCCCTAAATCTCCTGAAAGCGGTTCGTGATCGGCATCCGGCGGTCCCGGCCGAAGGCCCGCGGGGTGATCTTGATCCCCACCGGCGCCTGGCGGCGTTTGTACTCGTTGCGGTCCACCATCCGGATCACCCGGTCCAGGACCGAGGCGACGGCCTTGCCCCGGCTTCGAATCGAGGCGGCCGGCCGGTCGGCCTCCACGTAATCCTTGACGATGGTATCCAGCACCGGATAGGGGGGCAGCGTGTCCTGGTCGGTCTGGCGGGGCTTCAACTCCGCGGTGGGGGCGCGGGTGAAGACCGACTCGGGGATCACCCGGCGCCCGAAATGGCGGTTGGCCGCGCGGCTGACCCGGTAGACCTGGGTCTTGGTCACGTCCTTGATCACGGCGAATCCCCCCACCATGTCCCCGTACAGGGTGCAGTAGCCGGTGGAAAGCTCCGACTTGTTTCCGGTCGCCAGCACCAGCCACCCGAATTTATTCGACAAGGCCATCAGGAGGGTTCCCCGAATCCTCGCCTGCAGGTTCTCCTCGGTCGCGTCGGCCTTACGGCCCTCAAAGGAGCCGCGCAGCGCCTGGGAGAAGGCGGCGACCACCGGCTCCACAGGGATCTCAAGAAACCGGATCCGGAGCGCCTTGGCCACGGCCCGCGCGTCGGCGCGCGTGCCGGCGGAGGAGAACCGGGACGGGAGCGATACCCCCACCACCCCTTTCCTTCCCAAGGCCGCCGCCGCGACGGCCGCGGTCAGGGCCGAATCGATCCCGCCGCTTAAACCGATCACGACCCGCCGGAAACCGTTCTTTTGGACGTAGTCCCGGGTTCCCAGGACCAGCGCCCTGAAGATCTCTCCGTCGGCCGGCAGAGGCCGCCGGCGGGGTTTTCCGGAGGAAGGAATGGACGCGAGGAAGAGATCCTCCGTGAACTGGGGGGCCCTGAAGACCACCTGCCCCTTCGGGCTTACCAGGAGACAGCCGCCGTCAAAGACCAGCTCATCCTGGCCGCCCACCAAATTATTGTAGCAAATCCAAGCCTGGCACGCGCGGGCCCGGCGGGCGAGAAGCCTCTCCCGCTCGCGGAGTTTCCCGGCGTGGTAAGGGGAGGCGGAGATGTTCACCAGAACCTTGGCCCCGGCCCAAGCCTCCTGCCGGCAGGGACCCTCCTCCGCCCAGATGTCCTCGCAAATGGACACCCCGATGGCGGGCGGAAAGACCAAGGGCTTGGCGCCGGGGGTGAAGTAGCGCTTCTCGTCGAAAACGCCGTAGTTGGGCAGATGAACCTTGTGGTAGACGGCGAGGAGCCTTCCGTTGGCGGCGACGGCGGCCGCGTTGTAGAGACGCCCCTGGGGATCCCGGTCCACAAAACCGATCACCGCCGTGACGCCCCGGGTCAGCAAGACCAGCCGCTTGAGGACCTTGAGGTTACCCTCTATAAAGGAAGGCTTGAACAAGAGGTCCTCGGGAGGGTAGCCCGTGACGGCGAGCTCCGGGAAGAGGACGAGGCCGGCCTTCGCCCGCCGGGCCTTCGCCAGAAAAGAGGCGATCTTGGCGGCGTTGCCCGGGAGGTCGCCCACCGTCACATTGATCTGGGCAAAGGCGATCTTCAAAGCGCCACCACCGAGATCCCGGCGGCGTTGGCCGCCAGGATGAGCTTGGGTCTCTCGAAGAGGAGGGTCTTGCCCGCCTCCACCCCCAGGGAGAGCGCGCCGGCTGCGCGCATGGCCTCAATCGTCTCCAATCCCGCGACCGGAAGATCAAAGCGCATGTCGTGCCGCGGCCCGCAGGCCTTCACCACCACACAGCCCGGGCCCGCCACCTCACCGGCCCGGCGGATCGCCGCGTCGGTCCCTTCCATCGCCTCCACCGCCACCGCCGCCCCCCGGCGGATCACCACCGTCTGCCCCACCTCCAGCCGGCTCACGGCCCGGGCAAGCTCCAAGCCAATTCTTAAGTCGATCTTCTCCTCGGGCTGGGGCTGGCGGTCGGTTAAAACGCCGGGCTGGGGAATCCAATCCTTGAGGAAGATCCCGGAATGGAGGACCTTGAACCCCTGGGATTCCAGGAATTGCACGGCCAGGCGCATCGCGGAGTCGCCCCGCCGGTTCGGCAGCAGGCGTATGAGAGAGCCCATCAGCGGATCAAAGGTCTCGGCCTTCAGAAACCGGTCGGGCCGGATCTGTCCGGCCAGGAGGACCTCGTGGATGCCTTCCTTTTTAAGGAGATCGGGCACCCGGCCCACCTCGGAGAGGGCCACCCAATGCATCCGGTCGGCCTCCTTCTCCAGGGCCGGATCGGTCTCCTCCCGGATTCCGAAGGCCGTGACCTCGTAACCCAAGGCCTTGGCCGCCCGCGCCACATGCAGCGGAAAAGCCCTGTTGCCAGCGATGATCCCAACTTTAGGCATGGGGGATGCCTAAAGCTTTTCGTCCCCGACCAGAAGGGCAAACATGAGGTCCGCCTCGGCAACCACCTTGCCCTCCACCAGGGCCCGGGTGCGCATGAGCCCCGATTTGGAGCGAAGCTTGATCACCTCCACCTCCAACAGCAGGCTGACGCCGGGCACAACAACGCGCCGGAACTTCAC
>JACOVG010000008.1 GCA_016177405.1 Candidatus Omnitrophota bacterium
CCAAGGGATCCACCGCCGGATAAATCCCGAGCTCTGCGATCTGCCGGGAGAGGACCGTGGTGGCGTCCAGGTGCGAGAAGGTGGTGGCCGGGGCGGGGTCGGTCAGGTCGTCGGCCGGCACGTAGATCGCCTGCACCGAGGTGATCGAACCGCGCCTGGTGGAGGTGATCCGCTCCTGCAGCTGGGCCATCTCGGTGGCGAGGTTCGGCTGGTAGCCGACGGCCGAGGGCATCCTCCCCAGGAGGGTGGAGACCTCCGAGCCGGCCTGAACGAACCGGAAGATGTTGTCGATGAACAAGAGCACGTCCCGTCCCTCCTCGTCCCGGAAGTGCTCGGCCATGGTCAGGCCGGCCAGCGCGACCCGGAGCCTCGCCCCGGGCGGCTCGTTCATCTGCCCGAAGACCAGGGCGGTTTTCTTGACCACGCCGGATTCATTCAGCTCCAGCCACAGGTCGTTTCCCTCGCGGGTCCGCTCCCCGACCCCGCTGAAGACCGAAACCCCGCCGTGCTCGGTGGCGATGTTCCGGATGAGCTCCATGAGAATGACGGTCTTGCCCACCCCGGCCCCGCCAAACATGCCGACCTTGCCGCCCTTGACGTACGGGGCCAGCAGGTCGATCACCTTGATCCCGGTTTCCAGGATCGTGGAGACGGGGGTCTGCTCTTCGAAGGAGGGGGGCTTCCGGTGGATCGGAGAGCGCTTGTCCGGCTCCGGGAGCGGGCCCTTTTCGTCGATGGGCTGGCCCAGGAGGTTGAAGATCCGCCCCAGCGATTGCGCTCCCACCGGCACCGAGATGGGGGCTCCCAGGTCCTGGGCCTTCATGCCGCGCGTCAGGCCGTCGGTCGCTGACATCGCGATGCAGCGGACCACGTTGTTGCCCACATGCTGGGCCACCTCGAGGGTGAGGTCGATTCCCCGCCGGGGCTCTTCGATCTTCACCGCGTGGGTGATCTGGGGGAGCGCCTCGTTGGGGAATTGGATGTCGACGCTGGGACCAATGACTTGCACCACCGTGCCTTGGGCCATGGGACTCCTACCTTAAGGCCTCGGCGCCGCTCACCACTTCGATCAATTCCTTGGTGATGGCGGCCTGCCGGGCCTTGTTTCTTAACAGGGTTAAATGATCGATCATTTCCGAGGCGTTGTCGGTGGCGTTCTTCATGGCGAGCATCCTGGCCGAATGCTCCGCGGTGAAGGCCGACAACAGAATTTCGCCGAAGGTTGCCTCCAGCGCGCGGCGCAGGAGCTCTTCCCCCAGGGGCCCGGGCTGGGGCTCGGTCAGGAGCCGCTCGGGCAGGGCCGGGGGAGCGGGTCTTTCCACCGGCAGAAGCCGCTCCACCACCGGTTTGAATCGAAGGGCGGAGACAAATCGCGCGTGAGCGATCCAGAGGGAAGAGATCCCCTGGTCCAAGAAAGGCTTGGTCAGCCACGCCAGAAGCTCCTTCGCCCGTCCGGCCTCGAAGCGCCCGCTCCAATCCAGGATCTCCTTCAAGCGGGCCTGCCCGCGCCGGGCAAAGTGCCGGTTACCCTTCTTGCCCAGGGTGATCAGGCGGTGGGTGGGGTGCTCCTTCAGGAACCCCTCGGCCAGGGCGACGAGCCGGTCGTTGTAGGTGCCGCACAATCCGGTGTCGGAGGTGACCAGAAGCAGGGCCGCGGGGGCTTCTGAAGCCGCGGCGCCGGTGGCCAGGAAGGGGTGCTGAAAATCAGGGAAGGCGGACAGGAAACGGCCGGCCATCGAATTCAGGCGCTCGGCATACGGCCTGAATCCCAGGAACTCCTCCTGCAGGCGGCGCAGCTTCGCGCCCGAAACCATCTGCATGGCCCGGGTGATCTTTCGGGTGTTCTCCACCGAGCGGATCCTCTGCCGCAGGGCCCTAAGATTTGCCATGGAGGCTGGTTTTCAATTTCCGAATCGCCTCGGTCAGGCGCTGACGGAGGGCGGGCTCGATCATCTTCTTGGTTTGAATCTCATGCTGAAGGTCCGGGTAGCGCTTTTGGATCTCGGCCAAGAGCTCCCGCTCAAACCGGGCGGCCTCGCTCTTGGGCAGGTCGTCCAGCAACCCCTCGGTTCCGGCGAAGAGGCCGATCACTTGCTCCGCCAGCGGCATCGGCCGATACTGGCCCTGCTTCAAAAGCTCCACCATCCGCTCGCCGCGGGCGAGCTGGGCCAGGGTGGCGTGGTCGAGCTCGGAGCCGAACTGGGCGAAGGCGGCCAGCTCCCGGTACTGGGCCAGGTCCAGCCGCAGGCGCCCGGCCACCTGCTTCATCGCCTTGGTCTGGGCGTTGCCCCCGACGCGGGAAACCGACAGCCCCACGTTGATGGCCGGCCGCACCCCGGCGTAGAAGAGGTCGGACTCCAGGTAAATCTGCCCGTCGGTGATGGAAATGACGTTCGTGGGGATGTAGGAGGAGACGTCGCCGGCCTGGGTCTCGATGACCGGAAGCGCGGTCAGCGACCCGCCGCCCAAATTGTCCCGCAGTTTGGCCGCCCGCTCCAAGAGGCGCGAGTGGAGGTAGAAGACGTCGCCCGGATAGGCCTCTCTTCCCGGCGGCCGCCTCAACAGGAGGGAAAGCTGCCGGTAGGCCTGGGCATGCTTGGAGAGGTCGTCGTAGCAGACCAGGGCGTGCTGCCCCTCATACATGAAATGTTCCCCCATCGCGCAGCCGGCGTAGGGAGCCAGATACTGGAGGGGGGCCGGGTCCTCGGCGGAGGCGCTGACCACAATGGTGTGCTCCATCGCCCCATATTTTTTGAGGGTCTCGGTCACGGCCACGAGGGTGGAGAGTTTTTGTCCTATCCCCACGTAGATGCAGATCACCCCGGTCTCTTTCTGGTTGATGATGGCGTCCAGGAGGATGGCCGTCTTGCCGGTCTGGCGGTCGCCGATCACGAGCTCCCGCTGTCCCCGGCCGATGGGGATCATGGAGTCGATGGCCTTCAAGCCCGTCATGAGAGGCTCCTTCACCGGCTGGCGCTCCACCACCGAGGGGGAACGCCCCTCGATGGGCCGGGTGCCTTGGGCGGCGATCGGACCCTTGCCGTCCAAGGGGCGGCCCAGCGCGTCCACCACGCGGCCCAGCAGGGCCTTTCCCACCGGAACCTCGGCGATCCGTCCGGTCCGCTTCACGGGATCGCCGTCCTTGAGCCCCCGGTCCGAGCCCAGGATCACCGCCCCCACGGAGTTGGCCTCCAGGTTCAGGGCCAGCCCCGCCACCCCGCCCGGGAATTCCAGAAGCTCTCCGGCCATGCATTCGGTGAGGCCGTAGATCCGGGCGATGCCGTCCCCCACCTGGAGGATGGTGCCCACCCCCTCCATCTTCAGTTTGGTTTTGTACGCCTCCAGCTCCTGCTGGAGGATGGAGGTCACTTCTTCGGGTCGAATGGACATGAGTTTAAGATTCCTTGTTTAGACCTTCGCCGCCAACAACTGCTCCCGCACCTCCTGAAGAACGGCCGCGAGCGATCCATCCATCTGGGTGGAACCGAGAACGACGCGCAGGCCCCCCAGCAGACCCGGGTCCACCGAGCGCTCGAGGACAACTCGCTTGCCCAGGCGCCCGCCCAGGGCCTTGGCCGCCAGCTCCACCTGGGAAGAGGAGAGGGGATGGGCCGTGGTGATCCTGCCCCGCAGCAGGCCCTGCCGCTCCTCGTGGAGCGCCACCGCCTCTTCCCCGATCGCCGGCAGAAGCTCCAAACGGTCCCACCGGAGCAGAAGATTCAAAAGGGCCATCCCCTCGGCGCCGGCCGGTTCCCCGAAGAGCCTGGCCAGCAGGGAAAACTTTTCCTCCTGGCCGATCGCCGGCGAGCCGAGGAACCGCCTCAAATCGGAATGGGCCTGGTAGACCTCGGCCATCCAGCGCAGGCCGTCCAGCCCCGCCTGGACCTTGCGGGAGGCCTCCAGAGCGTTGACAAAGGCTTCGGCCCAGCGGCGGGCCAAGGCGCGGTCAGCCACCGGATTTGTCCTCCATCGTGTTGATCTCTTGGATGAAGGCCTCGATCATCCGGCGGTCGGTCTCCTCGTCCAGATGCTCCTTCAGCACCTTGTGGGTGAGCTGGATCGCCAGGTCCACCACCTGCTCCTTGAGCTCGATCCGGGCCTTCGCCACCTCCAGGGCCACCGACTCCTTGGCCTTCTCCAGGGTCGCCCGGGCGTGCGTCCGGGCCTCCTCCTCTATCTCCATGGCGATGGCGCGGCCCTCGCCGATCGCCTGCTGGATCTTGCCCCGGGCCTCCTCCTCGATCTTGGTCAGGTGCTCCTGGTATTGGAGCTTGAGCTTCTCCAATTCCTCCTTGGCCCGGTCGATCGTTTGGAATTCCGAGGCGATCCGCGCCCGGCGTTCGTCGATCAGCGCAAGAAGGGATCCCCAGGCGAAGCGCTTGAGGATGGCCCAAAGCAGAAGGAACGCCAGGATGTTGACGACAAACTGAGCCAGGATCTGCATGGGGCCGGAGGCCTAGATCTTCAGGAGCCCGAAGCCGAACAGGAGCACCGTCACGAAGACGTAGATCGTGAGGGCCTCAATGAAGGCGCAGCCTAAGATCATCGCCCCCTGAATCTTGCCGGCCGCCTCCGGCTGACGGGCCATCGCCTCCATGGCGGCGGTCACCGCCTTGGCCAACCCCATGGCCGAAGCCATCGCGGCCAACGCCAGACCCAACGGCAAGCCAAAACTCAAAACCACCTTTGCCCAATCCACCGCGTGCTGTTCCATTGTTTTTAGACTCCTTTGGTTTTAGTGCGCCTCCTCGTGGGGCAGCATCATGTAAATGTAGATCATACTCAAGCTGGTGAAGACCAGCGCCTGCACGAAGCTGAAGATGAGGGCGAGCGCGATGAAGGGCAGATGAAGGGGAATCCCGACCGGCAGGCGCGACCAGGCGAAGGCCATGGCCCCCAGGGCGACGAAGACCCCCAGGAGGGTGTCCTCCCCCATGATGTTCCCAAAAAGCCGCAGGGCCAGCGACAGGGGCTTCACGATCTCGCCGATTCCGTGGATGAAAAGCATCAGGGGAGAGAGGATCCAGCCGACCAGGTCGCGGGGCTGTCCCAGCAGATGGTCCCCGTAGCCGATCAACCCCAGCCGCCGGAGGCCGGTCCACTGAACAAAGAGGAAAACGCAAAGGCCCAGCGCCCCGGTCATCTCAAAGCGGGAGGTGGGGGATTTGAGGCCCGGGATCAAGCCCGCCAGATTCATGCTCAAGATGAAGATGAACAGGGTTCCGAGGAACGGAAGATATCTCCTCCCCTCTTTTTTGCCCAGGGCGCCGCAGACCAGGTTGTCCAGCCATTCCACCAATCCTTCCACCGCGGCCTGGCCCCGGCCCGGAACCAGGGCGAGAACCCTGGCCCCCAGCGAGATCGCCAGCCCCACGGCCAGGGCGATCAGGAGGGCAAAGATCCCGTTCTCCCAGGTGTGGAGGAAATCCACCCAGGCCCCCTCCCGGCCCAGGGTGATCAGGGTGATCAGATTTGGGATCTCGGGGGGGTGGGAAGGCCCTCCAGGAGCGCCTTGAGAAGCCTCCGCCGCTTTCGGAAGAAGGAAGAGCCCCAGCAGGAGAAGCTGTTTTGAGGTTTGCCGGAAGAGCCCGCGCAAAGAGGGAAGAGCGCTCGCCGCCGCCGCGGCCAGCGTGATGGTGAAGCCCGCCAGCCACGCCGCCGCGGAGAGCTTAAGCCCCACCAGGAACCAGGCGATCAGCCCATAAAGAAGAAAGAACTTCGTCACCACCCAGCCGGCCAAGGGGAAGCCCCGCCGGCCTTCGGCCACGCACCTGGCCGCGCGGGTCAGGCACCAGAGGTTGGCCAGCCCCCAGGCGACTCCAGCGAGCAGGCTCACCGCAAAGAAACCCCCCCTGGCGGCAAGCCCCGCGGAACCCGCCAACCCGCCCAAGACCAATGAGATCCAAACGGTTTTCTTCACTTGCTCCGGCGCTCTTCCTCTGAAGCCTTTCGAATGAGAAGCCAGGTCTCCCGGATGCCCGCGGCGAAACCCGCCGCGAGCAAAAGAATCAAAAATAAAGGCCGGGTTCCCAAGGCCCTATCCAAAATCCAGCCGAAGAATCCCCCCACAACAGGGGACAGGCCCAGAATGAGCGGGATGGAAACGAGCATCCCCACTCGACGCATCCAAACGTAGGATTCCGTGGCGGGACCTCTCCTTAAGAAAAATCAGTATACCAAAACAAAAACGAACTACAACCAGGGAAAATCGCCCGCTTGGAGGGTCATGGGAAGGGCGGAACCGGCGGCGGACAACCACGGTCCGGGCGCGAGCCCCAGGACCAAGAGTCCGGCCGCGCACAGGACCAGGGTCAAGGCCAGCGACCGCCCCAGCGCGACGGAGGGGGCGCCTGAAGCGGCCGGCTCGAAGTACATCGCCTTGACGATCTTCATGTAGTAAAAGACCGCGATCACCGCATTGACCGCCGCCGCGACCGCCAGGACAATGGAGCCGGCCTTGAGGGCCGCCCCAAAGATCCAGAGCTTGGCCAGGAACCCGGCGGTGGGCGGAATGCCGGCCAGGGAGAAAAGGCAGACCGCGATGAGCAGGGCCAAAAGCGGCGCTCTCCGGCTTAATCCGGAGAAGGCCCCCAGGTCTTCGCGCCCGGAGGCGTTTGCCACGGCGATGACCCCGGCGAAGACCCCCACATTCATCAGGAGGTAGGCCGCCAGATAATAGAGGGCGGCCGCCAGCCCCAGCGGGGTGGCCACCGCCAAGCCGATCGTCATGGTGCCGGCCTGGGCGATCGAGGAGTAGGCCAGGAGGCGCTTCACGTTGGTTTGCGCCAAGGCCACCACGTTGCCGAACGTCATCGTGATCAGGCACAGGATGGTTAGGAGCGCGGGGACCACGCTCACGGCCTGCGGCGGCAGGGCCACCAAAAACAGGCGCGCCAGCACCGCGAAGACGGCCAGCTTCGGCCCCACCGAGATGAAGGCCGCCACCGGGGTGGGGGCCCCCTCGTAGGCATCCGGCGCCCACGCGTGAAAGGGAACCAGCGCCAGCTTGAAGCCGAGCCCGCCCACCAGGAGGATCAGCGCCGCCGCGCCCGTAAGCGGCGCCCTTTCCAGCGCCTGGGGCAGGAGGGAGCTTAAGGCCGCCAGGTCCAGGGTGCCGGTCAGCCCGTAGATCAGGGAGATGCCGTACAGCATGCCGCCGGTGGCCAGGGAACCGAAGAGAAAATATTTCAGGGCCGCCTCGATGGACAGGTTTTCCTCCCGGGTGATCCCGGTCAGCAGATACGAGAGGATGGAGACCATCTCCAGGGCCACGTAGATCAGGGCCAGATGCTGGGCCCCCGCCAGGAAAAGCAGTCCGGCCGTCGTCAAGAGAAACAGGGCGTACGGCTCGCGCCGGCCGCGCAGCGACTCCCGGGCAAATCCCAGAACGCTCAAGATGATCAACCCCATCAAGAAGAGGACCCCCAGCTGGACAAAGACCGCCATCCGGTCCAGATTCAGCATCCCGGAAAAAAGGATGGGGTCGGGAAGGGGCTTGAGCCACCGAAGGAGGGTGAGATCAAAGGCCGAAGCCAGAAAGACCAGGGCGACGAGGGCCGACAGGCGGGCCGGGCGAATTCCCGGCAGCGCCAGAAAGAGAAGCCCCCCGGCGGTGACCACCAGCTCCGGGAGGATGGGCATCTTACCAGCTGTGAGGGACCGCGAGCTTCACCAGGAGCGCCGAGAGGGCCGGCCCCTGGAGATCGAGGATCCATTTGGGCCAGAGGCCGAACCAGAGAACGAAAAGCATCAGGGGCGCCAGGGTGAAGATCTCCCGGCGGCTGATCTCCGCCAGGCCGGCCCACTTGGAATTGAGCGGCCCCAGGAGAATCTTCTGCAGGGTCAGGAGGAAGTAGGCGGCCCCCAGCACAAGCCCCAGGACCGACAGCATGGTGATGACCGGGTGGGTGGGGTAGCAGCCCAGGAGGGCCAGGAACTCCCCCACGAAGCCGGACAGGCCCGGCAGCCCCAGACTGGCCAAGGCAAAGAAGGAAAGCAGCCCCGCGTAGACCGGCACCCTTGAGCCCAGCCCCCCGAAGGCCGAGAGGTCCCGCGTGTGGGTCCGGTCGTACAAAACCCCCACGAGGAGGAACATCCCGCCGGTGATGATGCCGTGGTTGAACATCTCCAACAGCGCCCCGTTGAAGCCGGCGGCGGTCAACCCGCTCATTCCCAGAAGCACAAACCCCATGTGACTGACCGACGAGTAGGCCACGAGCTTCTTGAAGTCGGTCTGCGCCATCGCCACCAGCGCCCCGTACACCACGTTGATGAAGCCCAGCACCCCGAGGGCCAGGGAGAAATTCACCGCCTCCTGGGGAAGCAGGGGAAAGCTGATCCGAAAGAATCCGTAACTGCCCATCTTGAGAAGGACGCCGGCCAGCAGGACCGAGATGGGGGTGGGGGCCTCCACGTGGGCGTCCGGCAGCCAGGTGTGGAAGGGGAAGATCGGCACCTTGATGGCGAAGGCGAGGAAGAAACCTAGAAAAACCCAGGTCTTGACGTTGGGCGCCAGCGCCACCCCCTGCTCGATCAGCAGTGGAATGGAGAAGCTGTGCGGGGCGGAGGCAAAGTAGCAGGTCAGAATCGAAAGGAGCATGAAGACCGATCCGGCCAGGGTATAGAGGAAGAACTTGATCGCCGCGTACTCCCGCCGGGGGCCGCCCCAGATCCCGATCAGGAAATACATCGGAACCAGGACAAGCTCCCAGAAGATGTAAAAGAGAAACAGGTCCAGCGCCACGAAGGTCCCCAGCATCCCGGTCGCCAGCAGAAGGTAGAGGAAGAAATACTCCTTGAGGCGCTCCTTGATCCGAAAGGAGGCGATCACCGCCACAAAGCTCAACAGGGCCGTCAGGAAGACGAGCGGCAGGCTTAAGCCGTCCACCCCCAGGTGGTACCAGACGTTGATCGGGGCGATCCAGGAGACCTTCTCCTCCCACTGGAACCCCGCGAGACCCGGGTCGAACCGGAAGAAAAGCCAGGCGCTTAGGACCAAAACCAGAAGGGTCGCCCCCGTCGCGATGGCCTTCAGGAGAGACTCCTGGCGTTTGGGAACGGCCAGGCACAGCAGTCCCGCCGCCAAGGGCAGGAAGACGATCCAGCTTAAGATCGGATGATTCATCTAAACTCCTTTTAGAATGAGGAAGAGCGCCACCGTTGAGATGGCGGCGATCAAAAGATAATTCTGCACCAGGCCCGTTTGCAGGAGCCGAAGCCAAGCCCCGGTTTTACCTACCGTCACGGCCGCTCCGTTGACCGCGCCGTCCACCAAGGTTTGGTCCACCCAGCCCTTGACCCGGCTTGCCCAGAGCCCGGCCTGGCCGGTCCGGTTGACCAGACCGTCAATCACCCTGCCGTCGAACGAGAAAGCGGCTCGGGCCAGCCTCGTCACCGGGTCAATGACAACCCTTTGGTAAAACTTGTCCACCCGGTAGGCCTCGAAGATGAAGCCGCGCGCGCGCGAAAAAGCCGGCGCCAGCGCCCCAGGAGAAAGCCTGACGCCCAAGCCGTATCGAAGAAGGCTTAACCCCATCCCGGCGGCGGCCACGGCGATGGAGCAAGCGGCGATCCATTGGGGCCCACGCGCTCCGTGGGGGGCCTCCGCCCCCAGGAAGTGCTGGAAGAGCTGTCCCAGCCACGGGCTTCCGACAAGCCCCACCCCCGCGGCGCCCGCCGCCAGGACAAGAAGCGGCACGGTCATCACGGCCGGCGACTCATGGGGATGCGCGTGAGGGTCCCGCGAGGGCCCCGCGAAGGTCAGCAAAACCGCCCGGGTGATGTAAAAGGCGGTCAGAAAGGCGACCGCCGACGCCAAACCAAAAAGGGCCTGGCCCGCCCAAGGGAGATTCGGATGGGAGAAGCCGAAAGCGGCCGTGAAGATCTCCTCCTTGGACCAGAAGCCGGAGAGGGGAGGGATCCCGGCCATGGCGATCGCCCCCAGGGTGAAGGTGAGGGCGGTCACCGGCATCGCCTTCCAGAGGCCCCCCATCCGGGTCACCTCCTGGTGGTGCAGGGCATGGATCACCGAGCCGGCCCCCAAAAAGAGAAGGGCCTTGAACCAGGCGTGGGTCACCAGGTGAAACATCCCGGCCCCTGCCGAGCCGCAGCCCAACCCCAGCATCATGAAACCCAGCTGGCTGATCGTGGAGTAGGCCAGGATCCGTTTCAGGTCGGTCTGCGCGCAGGCGACGGTGGCGGCGAAGAAGCTGGTCGCCCCGCCGACGGCGGCGACCACCAGCAGGGCATCCGGCGAGGGAAGAAAAAGGGGAAGGGTCCGGGCCACCAGGTAAACGCCGGCCGCCACCATGGTGGCGGCGTGGATCAGGGCCGAGACCGGTGTCGGGCCCTCCATGGCGTCCGGCAGCCAGACGTGCAGGGGGATCTGGGCCGATTTCCCGGCCGCCCCCCAGAAGATCAGAAGCGCCGCCACCGGCGCCAAGGGCCCTAACCGGGAAGCCGTTTCGCTTAGGTTCATGAGGCTCAAATTCCCGGTTGTCTTGGCGATCAAGAGGATCGCGAGCAGCAAGCCCAGATCCCCGATTCTCGTCGTGATGAAGGCCTTCTTGCAGGCGTTGGCCGCCGCCGGCCGCTCAAACCAGAAACCGATCAAGAGGTACGAGCACAGCCCCACCAGCTCCCATCCGATGTAAAGAAGAAGCAGGTGATCCGCCAGAACCAGCGTGAGCATGGAGGCGAAGAAGAGGGAAAGGTAGGCGAAGAAGCGGGAGAACCGGGGGTCCCCCTTCATGTAGCCGATCGAGTAAAGCATGATGAACCACCCCACCACCGTCACCACCCCGCACATCGTGAGCGACAAGGGATCGGCCAGGAATCCCAGCCGGATCGGGCGGCCTCCTAAGGGGAGCCACAAGAAGGAGAAGTGAATGGCAGAAGGGGAGAAGGGGTGGAGGGATGAGACAAAAAGTCGAGCCGAGAGAAAGACAGACCCGGCGAGAGCGAGAAGGCTGACCCAGGGGCTTAACCTGCCCAGCCGCCGTCCGAAGAAGATCAGGATGACGAATGAAACCAGCGGCAGTCCGGGAATTAAGAGCAGTGTCATCCCTTGAGCAGCCTTATCTCATCGGCGGAGATCGTCTGCCGGTGCCGGAAGATGGCCAGGATCAGGGCCAGCCCCACCACGGCCGCCGCCGCGGCGATCCCGATCACAAAAAGAGCCATCACCTGGCCTGTGCCCTCCGGCGTGCCCCAGGCCCGGTTGAAAGCGACAAGATTCAAATTGGCGGCGTTCAGGATGAGCTCAATTCCCATCAGGATGCCGATCGCGTTGCGCCGGGTCAAGGCGCCGAACAGGCCCATGGCAAAGAGCCCGGCGCCGACCACCAAGAAATAAGGCAGGGGGACGATCATTCTCTCTTCGCTATCACGAGGGCTCCCACCAGCGCGCCAAGGAGCAAGAGGGAGAGCAGTTCAAACGGCAGGAGGTAGCCGGAGACCAGGGTTTTGCCCAGGGCCGCCAGGGCCACAGGGGGTTGGGCGGTCCCAGGAGCTGCCCAGGCGCCATTCAGATACAGCCATCCCAGCCCCAGCCCTATTCCCGCTGCCAGGCCCAACGCGGCGCCCGCCTGCCGGTTCCACCGGGGTTGAGAGGGATCGGCGATCCGGGCGGTGAGCATCACCCCGAAGAGGATCAGGGTCAGGATCGCCCCGACGTAGATCAGAAGCTGAACCACCGCCAGGAACTCCGCCTCGAGATACAGGTAGAGCGCCGCCACCCCGAAGAGGGCCAGGGCCAGCCCCAGCGCCGCCCGGAAAAGGTTGCGGGCCGACACCGCCCACCAAGCGCCCAGCAGGGTTGCCAACGCCACGACATAAAAGGCGGCCTGCGCCGCCTTTTCCAGAACCCCATCGGTTACCGACATGGAAGACCCCATTATACTAGAGACCGCTTCTCTTGGTATAATTCCCGAAGATGTCTCTTGTCCTTGAGACCTTACCGCTTCGTTCGAACGTCCCCGCCTGGCGATGTCTTAACCCAGAGGACCAACTCCTGTACCTCACCGGTTTCCCTGAGATTCGCCCCGGAGATTGCCCGCCTCTGGCACAGCTTGCTCACGGCGTAAAGGATTGGAATCGATTCCTTCAAAAGGCGGTTGGGCACAGGCTCATCATCCGGCTCCACCGTTTTCTTAAGCCCAGGGACGCGGCGGCTGTTCTTCCTGCCGGGGTCTGGGAAAAAATTCAAGCCGAGAGCTTCCGGGCCCAGGCCCACACCCTTGCCTTGGAGGGAGAGCTGGCGGCCCTTCTTCCCCTCTTGAACCGGAAAGGGATCGAGGCGCTTCTCTTGAAGGGGGCCGCCTTCCTGCAGACGGTTTACCGGGACAAGCCGGTTCGCTTTTTTACAGACATCGATTTTATGGTTCGCCCCGAGGACTTGGCGGGTACGGAAGAAATCCTGGCGGCCCTCGGCTATCAAAGGTTCAGTCGCTCCTGCTTCCCGAGCCGGTGGCACGAGGAGGAGGTGGGATCGCGGTTTCGCCGCCACGGCATCACCTTTGTTCATCCGGCGAAAGGGACCTGCCTCGAGCCCCATGTGGAGACCTTTGACGAGGCCGACCCTTTCCAACTTAAGCCCGGCCTGCTCTGGGAAGAAGCCGAGCCAGTTTCGGTGCGCGGCTCTCGCGCCCTCCTGCCGGAGGCGAACCGGCACTTGGCCTACCTGCTGCTTCACCTGGCCAAGCACATTGGAGCCGACCAGAATTATTTTGGCTGGTACCTGGATCTGGACGCGTACCTGCGCTTCCATGAAGGGGCGTTGGACGGCGGACGATGCTGGGAATGGATTCGGTCCAACCCGAAGGCGGAGAATGTGCTGGAGATACTCGGCTTCCTGCGAGAGCAGTTTTCCACGCCCTTGCCTCACGAGCTGGCGCGACTCATCGCCCAAAAAGCCGTCTCGCCCCTTTCCCCACAGAGCGTCTTTCCTTCGGCCAGGAAGTCGGAACTGGCCCTTTTTCGCGAGAACCATTGGGTGGACCGTCGGGAATGGGTTCTCTCCTGCTTCAAACGGGTTCACGGTCCCTGGAAAAAAGGAATCTTTATTTTAAGATGGATCTTTCCCGACCCCGAATACCTCGAGACAAAGTACCTGGCGCAATCTCTGGCCGGCAGGTGGCTTGCCTACGCCCGGCACCTGGCAGCCACAACTGCCAAGGGGGTGGGCCTCGCCCTCTATGCGGCCCGGAAACCTCTTGGGAGGTAATGAACAAACGCCTTTTGTCAAACGCACGTATGGATTTTGGAACGTCTTATGCAGAGAAAAGGAGGAGCGAAGATGAAAAGGACATTTCTGCCCAACACGACAGTTGCGGCAGTCAAGGATCAAGTCTATTCCAATTTGGAACAAGAGGCGGTGGTCCTCCATTTTAAAAAGGGCATTTATTACGGCATGAATTCGATGGGGTCTTTTATCTGGGGGACGATCCAAGCCCCTCGGGCCATTCATGAAATTGAGGAAGCGATTCACAAAGAGTATGCAGTGGACGGATCCCGATGCCAGCAGGAATTATTTCGCTTCCTTCGTGAGCTTGCCCAGAGAGATTTGATTGAAATCCGTCCAGGAACGACTCCTTAAATTTCTACAAATGGCTCCTAGGGAGAGGCGCCTGTTCATCCAAACGGCTGCCCTTCTTGGCAGCATTCGAATAAGCCTGTGGATGTTCCGCTTCGAAGAAGTGCAACGCTTTCTGTCAAAGAAATCCAGTGGTCCTCCGGCGGAGGAAGTCCCGCATCCTTTGTCGGTGGGTCAAATTGTCCACCTTATTGATTCGGCCAGCCGGTGTCTGATCGGAACGAGAAACTGTCTGGTTCTAGCGCTGGCTACCCAGGTGTTGCTAAAGCGAGCGGGCCACCCTACCCTTCTCCGCGTGGGCGTGGTGCTTGATCACAACCGTCGATTAAAAGCACACGCCTGGATAGAGAGCGGGGGACAAGTCTTATGGAACGGAAAGGACTCTCACCCGTTTACTCCATTACCAGCCTTTGGCGGGGAGAAGTTTGTTCCATGATGGGTTGGAGGAGGAACGGGAAGATCCTGCATCAACACCAATCTTTGCTGGCGGACACCCAGCGGGTAGAGAGTTATCGAAAGGCCATATTTAAAAAGGTAAAACCGGGAGATGTTGTGCTCGATTTGGGCAGCGGCACGGGAATTCTGGCATTTTTTGCCTGCCAAGCCGGGGCCAGATGTGTCTACGCGGTTGAGGCGGGAGGGATTTCTGAAATAGCCGAAAAGATATCTAAGCAGAATGGTTTTCAAAATAAGATGGTGTTTCTTCGCGACCTGTCCTATCGCGTCACCCTTCCGCGGCGCGTCGATGTTTTGATCACGGAAATGACAGGTAAATTTGGCCTGGACGGCGGATTGCTCGGCTCGATCCTGGATGCCAGAACCCGATTTTTAAAGAGGGAAGGGACCCTCGTTCCCCAGGCGGTAGAACTCTGGGCTGTGCCTGTGGAGCACCCCGAAGCTTATCGGAGGATAAGTGCTTGGAAGCGAAACCTTTACGGGATGGATTTCTCTTCCGTCCGGCCGCTCGCGGCAAACCACCCCCATCCCGTAAAGCTCCACCGGAAAAATTTTTTGTGCAGGCCGCTTTCTATGGCCCGGATCAGCCTTCTTCAGGTTCAGACCCCGTCCATTTCTTGTGAAGCCGCCTTTGTCGCGCAGAGAGATGGTGTGCTTCACGGGATAGGGGGATGGTTCCTTGCAGAGCTCTCGAAGGGCGTTGTCTTCACCAATGGTCCTACGCGAAACCCTTTGGGAAGAAGTCAATTTTTCTTTCCGCTCCCCAGGCCCCTCCCGCTGAAAAGGGGAAGTGGCTTGAAAGCGAGCTTCTCAACCTACGATGGTTTCGAGTGGTCCTGGCGGGTGAGACTCAAGGAGCCGCGGAAGGAATTCACCCAATCCACGTTTTTGGGCTTCCCCATTTCAAGAGAAAAACCGCGAGGTTCATTTACTCGGCCATGAGCGGGATGGTGGGAACGTTTTTTTTGGATGGCAGAGGCGCGGAGACTGGCTTGTTGCACCATATGCTGGAGAAGATCATACATCGGGGCCCCGATGGGGTGGGCGCGTGGGCGGATGGCCCAGCTGGTTTTGGACACTGCATGCTTTGGACAACCCCTGAATCCCTCCAGGAGAGGCTTCCCTTGGTGCACCGGGCAGGGGATTTGGCGATTACGGCGGATGCGCGTATTGACAATCGCGAGGAAATTCTGTCTTGCCTGGGAAATAACAGAGGATCCCCGTCTGGAATAACCGATAGCGAGCTGATCCTGCTCGCCTATGAAGAGTGGGCAGAGGGTTGCATCGAAAGACTCCTGGGCGATTTTGCTTTTGCCATTTGGAATCGAAAGAAAAAAGAACTCTTTTGCGCTAGAGACCATTTTGGGATAAAACCCTTCTACTATTTCTACCGCTCCGGCCGCCTCTTCGCATTCGCTTCAGAAATCAAGGCGCTCTTTGGTTCACCCGAGGTGCCGCGCCGCTTGAATGAAGTTAGGGTAGGGGACTATCTCGTCTTTGTCCTGGAGGACAAAGCGATAACCTTCTATAAGGAAATCTTCAGGCTCCCTCCCGCGCACGCAATGGTCGTAGCCCCCCAGGGAATCCGCTTGTGGCGGTACTGGGCTCTCGATCCATCTAGAGAGCTTCACCTTCGATCGGACGAGGAGTACGCCCTACGTTTCCGTGAGCTGTTTACCCAGGCAGTTCGTTGCCGATCCAGAAGCTCTTTTCCAGTCGGCTGCACCCTCAGTGGCGGCCTCGATTCCTCCTCGGTGGTTTGTGTGGCCAGAAAGCTCCTCGCGCGCCCTTCAAAACCATTGCCTACCTTCTCCATTGTTTTTCCCAAGAATCCCGAGTGCGACGAAAGCCGCTTCCAGCAAGCAGTCATCGCAGGAGACGGGATTCGGCCGCACTTCATTTCTGCCGATGGGCTTAGCCCACTGGGCGAGCTTGATAAGATTTTTTTTCACCAGGATGAGCCATTTCTTGCGCCGAATCTGTTTCTACCCTGGAACTGGACGAAGGCCGCGCATCAGGCTGGGGTTCGAATCCTTTTGGATGGAAACGATGGAGATACCGTCGTATCACATGGGCGAGGCTACCTCAGCGAGCTGCTTCATCAAGGCAGATGGTTGACCCTTCTTCGGGAAGCCAGGGCTCTTTCCGGCGGTTTCCACCGCTCATCGGCGACGAGAATTTTGTGGCGCCTTGCCTTAAATCCTGCCATCCCGCCTCAAATCCGCCGAGCCTGGAGATGGCTCCATGGCAGAAGAGATTGGTTTGTGATCGAACGCGCCGTAGTTCATCCCCAGTTCGCGCAGAGGATTGCCTTGAAGGAAAGAGTGGAGACCTTGCTGGCAACCCGAAGGTACCCTCCGCGCACCGAGAGGGAGGGTCATTGGATGGCGCTGACTGGCGGTATGATTCCCTATGCCCTAGAGTTGATGGATAAAATAGCAGCCGCTTTTGGCCTGGAAGCGCGCCACCCATTTTTTGACCGGCGGGTGGCCGAATTCTGCCTCTCGCTTCCAGGCGAGCAGAAACTAAAACGGGGATTGACGCGAAGAATCCTTCGGAATGCGCTTGCCGATCTGTTGCCCCAAGAGGTCCGATCAAGGATCGGGAAATCCAACCTAGGGACCAATTTTACCAAGAGCTTCTTGTCTTGCGACCAGAAACTTATCGAACAGGCGATCGTTCAGGGGCCAAGGAAAATTGGCCCGTACGTACGGCCAGACATTCTACGGCGGGAACTGAAAACGTATAGAACCCAAGGAGTAGCCAATGATGGATTGGGAGTCTGGAGCTCGGTGACCCTGGACCTTTGGCTGCTGAAGACGGGGTTGGTGCCATGACGATAAAACGAAAAGAGGGGGAGGAGAATATGAAGTCGACGCGAGGCAAAGCCGCAAAGGTTGTGAAACCGGAGATGGATCGAAAGAAACCGTATGTTGCTCCGAGAATTGTATTGTACGGTACCTTTGAGAAGCTGACTCGAGACATGGGTAAGAACCCTGGACCCTCGGACGATTTCAACGCTTGCGTTCCCATCAGCTGATGTTTTTCTATTCCGCTTACGGCCTCCGGATTCGATCCAGCATTCTTCTGCCGGAGTTGGTCCAGCGGGATGCCGGGCAAGATGTGGTTATCCGCGTCGAGAAAGGCAGCCGAAGCTCACTCCGCATGAGGGAGATTTCCTCCTGCCGATGGTTAACGCGACGGGAGGCACTGGTACGATATCGAAGGATCGGCTCGTTTTATGTCCGACGGGGAGAAGAGATTGCTGTCCACCCCATTCCCGGGGTAGGGGAAGAAGTTCTCCGCACCTTCCTCCTAGGACCGGTCCTGGGCCTCTTGTTGCTTCAGAGAGGGGAGTTGGTTTTGCACGCCAGTGCCGTAGAGATGCAAGGAGCAGCCGCTGTCTTTCTGGGCGGAAAGGGTTTTGGAAAATCAACCCTGGCTGCAAGGCTGTATCAACAAGGGCACGGTGTCATAGCGGACGATATCACGGCCATCCAGATCGGAAAGAAGGTTTCCAAAACGTCCCCAGGTTTTCCAGGCCTTAAATTGTGGCCGGATGCCATTAACCTTTTAGGCGAAGATTCCAGGGGACATGCCCCGTTGCACCGTTTCACGCAGAAGCGTGCCTACAGAACCATCTTAAATTTTCCTTACAGACCCGCGCGGGTCCGACACATCTACGTGCTGGCCCAGGGGAGAACACCGGGGCTTGAAACGCTAAGTGAGCAGGAAGGGTTTGTTGAGCTCATACGGCATTCCCGTTATCTCCATTGGCTGCCAGAACGGCAAACACTTCTTAATTTTTTCCAGTGCGTCGAGCTCGGCCATCAAGTTGCCTTTCGGCGCCTCACGCGGACGAGGAATTTGCATTGCCTGCCCCCTTTGGTCCGATGGGTGGAGGATGATTTAATGGGTCGTTATCGTTGATCATGAGGGAAACAGCGATTCGAAAAGATTAGATCCAAAGTCCTCTACCGAGGAAGGGCGGTGAGGCCGACGCTGGACAGCCAAGCGGTTATATTACATGACACAAGTTTAACTTAGCAGGCTAACTTTGGATAATAGGATATAACCGTCGTGTGGCCACAAGCTCCTACGAAGACGGTTGGGCCAGTGAGTGCCCGGCTTCTGGCCGGCAAGCTGGGCCTTTTGATGGATGGAACCAGGAAAGAGCCGCGGGATCTTTTTGACCTCTGGTTTCTCCTGAACCGGCTCGTTCGGTTTGAGGTTGACCGCAAGCGGGTTCGTGAGTTTTTCAGACAGAAGTACGGCTTTTATCCATCGGTCGGTGTCCTTAAACCGCATTTAAGGAATAGAATTTACAAGGAGCGGTGGGAAACCCGATTGAAAAAGCAAATGGCCCAGCTCCCCGAATTCGACATTGTTGCTTCAGGCGTCGAGTCCAAACTTAAACAGCTTTTTTAAGAAATGAAGATTCGGAAGGTGAAGTCGAAGATCCTCTACCGGGGGCGGGCGGTGCAGCTGACGCTGGACAGCTACCGCACGAAGGATGGGAGGAGCTTCCGGCGGGAGACGATCCGGCACCCGGCGTCGGTGGTGATCGTGCCGGTTCTCCCGGGCGGCCGGGTGCTGTTGATCCGGCAGTTCCGGCACGCCCTGGGCCGGTACATCTACGAGATCCCGGCCGGCACGAGCGAGCCGGGGGAGCCGCTCGCGGCCTGCGCCAAAAGGGAGCTGGCCGAGGAGACCGGCTTTCGGGCGGCGCGGTGGCGGCGGCTGTGCGAATTCCATCCGGCGCCCGGCATCTCCACCGAGCGGATGGTTCTTTACCGGGCGGCCGGCTTGACCCCCCTGGCCAAGAAGGCGGCCATGGACCAGGATGAGTACATCATCCCAAAGCCGGTTTCAGCCAAGACGGCCGTCGCCATGGTGCGGAAAAACAGAATCGTTGACGCCAAATCGATCATCGGAATCCTGTTTGGATTGGGGCGGATCAGGTGGTAAACCCCACCATTGAATTGATGGTCAAGATCCAGGCCGTTTGCAAGAAGGATCCCCGGTACAAGCCGGAGGCGTACCTCTTTGTGCTGGCGGGCCTGCACTTCACCGTCTCCCGGCTTAAGGAACGCCGGCATGTGACCGGCCAGGAGCTCTTGGCCGGAATCCGGGTTCACGGGCTGGATCAGTTTGGGCCCCTGACCCAGCAGGTCTTCGAGCATTGGGGCGTCCACACCACCGAGGATTTCGGCCACATCGTCTTCAACCTCGTCAGGGTCAAGCTCCTGGGCAAGACCGAAGAGGATTCCATCGAAGACTTCAAGGGCGTTTACGATTTCTCGGAAGCCTTCAATCCCAAGCACCTCTACCAGCTTCCCTAAATGACGCACCGGTGCGGGAGCATCGCGATTGTGGGGCGGCCCAACGTGGGCAAGTCCACCCTCTTAAACCGCTTCTTAGGGGAGAAGATCGCGATCGTCTCGCCCAAGCCGGAGACCACCCGCGACAGGCTCCTGGGGGTTCTCACCCTGGAGAGGGCGCAGATTCTTTTTATCGACACCCCCGGAATTTACCGGGGCCCCAAGACCCTCCTGGCCAAGCACCAGGTGAAGGAGTGGGCGGCTGCCCTTAAGGAGGCGGACGGGGTCGTCCTGATGACCGAGGCCCGGGCGGGATGGACCGAGGAGGATCGGCAGATCGTCCGGCTGCTGCCCAGAGGCAAGACGGTTTTCCTGGCGATCAACAAGGTGGACCGGGTGGAGAAGGAGAGGCTTCTTCCGCAGATCGAAGAGGCCTCGCGGGCGCATCCCTTTAAGGAAGTCTTTCCGATTTCAGCAATGAAGGGAGATAACGCCATCCATTTGCTTGAGGCGTTGATCGGATGCCTGCCGGAGGGGCCGGCCCTCTACCCTGCGGACCAGGTGACCGACAAACCGGCGCGCTCGCTCGCCCAGGAGATCGTTCGGGAGAAGGCCCTCCTCTTTACTCACGACGAGGTTCCGCACGCGGTGGCCGTTTTGATCGAGGAGTGGCGGGCTGGTCAGGCCAGCCAGCGCTCGGCGGTTCTCGCCCCCCAGGCGACCTACGTCCGGGCCACCCTCTACGTCGAGCGGGAGTCGCAAAAGGGAATTATAATCGGCAAGGAGGGGGGACTTTTGAAGAGGATCGGCCAGGCGGCCCGCCAGGAGATGGAGAAGCTCACGAACGGGCCGGTTTTCCTGGATCTGTGGGTGAAGGTGGCGGAGAACTGGCGTAAGGATCCAAAGTGGCTCAAGAGGTTCGGCTATGGCTAAAGGGTGGGTGAAGAGGGACCTCGACGGATTCTTCGGGTTGTTTCTGGACAACCTCATCCAGCTCATGCTCATCGTGACCCTCTGCCGGGGGGCGCTCCACTTCCCGGACTCTCTGGTGCTGGGCGTCATCCTTCCCGGCGCGGCGGTCTCCATCCTCTTCGGGAACTTCCTTTATACCCTTCAGGCGAGGAGGCTGGCCCGCCGGACCGGCAGGGACGATGTGACCGCCCTTCCTTATGGCATCAACACCGTCAGCCTCTTTGGCTACATCTTCTTTGTGATGCTGCCGGTCTACCGGGCGAGCCTGGACCCGATGCTCGCCTGGCGGGTGGGGCTGATCGCCTGCCTGGGCTCGGCGATCATCGAGATCGGCGGGGCCTTTGTCTGCGACCGGATCCGCAGGGTGACCCCGCGGGCGGCCCTGTTGAGCGCCCTGGCCGGAATCGCGATCACCTTCATCTCGATGGAGTTTGTCTTCCGGATCTTCGAGAAGCCGGCCCTGGCCCTGATTCCCCTGGGGATCCTCCTCATCCAGTATTGCTCCAAGGCGCGCCTGCCGCTGGGGCTTCCGGGCGGGCTGGCGGCCGTCTTGACCGGAACGGTCCTGGGGCTTTTGCTCCGGCAGATGGGAATGCTCCAAGAAATCTCTTTCGCCCAGGGCGCGGGCCTTCAAAAGATCACCTGGACCCTGGCCGAGCTGGCCGCCGGTTTGAGGCAGGGCCATCTTTTGGAGTACCTGTCCATCATCATCCCGATGGGGCTTTTTAACGTGATCGGCTCTCTGCAGAACCTGGAGTCGGCCGAGGCGGCCGGCGACCGGTATCCGACCCGCTCGAGCCTCCTCATCAACGGAGCCGGATCCCTCCTGGCCGCCTGCCTGGGCAGCTGTTTTCCGACGACGATCTACATCGGCCACCCCGGCTGGAAGGCCCTGGGGGCGAGGAGCGGCTACTCCCTGGCCAACGGGCTGGCGATCGCCGCCATTTGCTTCACCGGGATGATGGGTTCGGTCTTTCGCTGGGTTCCCTTTGAAGCGGGGATCGGGATCCTTTTGTGGATCGGGGTCATCATCATGGCGCAGGCCTTTCAGGAAACCCCCAAGGCGCACGCCCTGGCCGTGGCGGTGGGGCTTTTCCCGGCCCTGGCGGCCTGGGGCTTGAGCCTGGTGGAGGCGGCCCTGCGCGCGGCCGGAAGCTCCTTGAGCGGCCTGGGGCTTGCCGCCTTCGGCAGCCACCTGGGAATCCGGGGGATGATCGCGCTGGAGCGCGGCTTCATCTTCACCTCCATGTTCTGGGCCGCCTGGGCCGCGGAGCTGATCGACCGGAACTTCAGGAAGGCCGCCGGCTGGATGCTGGCCTTAAGCGCCGCCTCGTGGGTCGGGCTGATCCATGCCCATCGCCTGACCCCCGGGGGCTTGGTGAGCGATTTTCGCTGGGGGGCAAGCCCCCCCTTCGCCCTGGCCTACCTGGGGGTGGCTCTTTTGTGCTGGGGGATGGCCCGGGGCGAGAGGCGAAAAACCTTGCGCGGATAGGCCCCCCCAGCGTTGGTTTCGCCAGGTCATTTGGCGAGGCCCCGGAATTTTTGTGCTATCATGTCGGGCAATGGCCCGCGCCTCTGGCGATTCGGAATCGGGCAGTCCCCCCTCGACCATCCGGCAGTTCCGGGCGGTCGATAAACGCCGGCTTGTCCAGCAGATCTCCATCTTCTCCGCCTTAAAACCCCCGGAGCTCGCCTTTGTCGCTTCCCGCTCCCGCATCGTGGAGCACGAGAAGGGGGATCTGATCTATGCCCAAGGGGACCCCCCGGACGCCTTCTACTGCCTCCTGACCGGACGGGTCCGGGTCTTTGCCAAGGATGCCTCGGACAAGGCCCAAACGCTGGAGGTGCTTCACCGGGGCGACTATTTCGGGATGGTCTCCCTTTTGACCAGCGAGCCCCATTCGGTGACGGCCCAGGCGATCAACGACTCGATTCTCCTGAAGGTGAAGAGGGGCGACTTCGAGGCGATCCTGAAGGAGGTTCCGGAGGTGGCGATCCATCTGTCCACCACCCTCTCCAGGCGCCTGCGGCAGAAGGACGCGACCGCCAAGAAGATATTTGAGTCCACCCTCATCTGCGTCTACAGCCCCTTGAGGGCGGTCGGGCGGACGATGTACGCGATCAACCTGGGGGCCTCCCTGCACCAGGAGACCGGCAAGAAGGTGATCCTGGTGGACATGTCTCCCACGGGAGACGAAATCTGCCGGGCCCTGGGGGTGACCAGCTGTCCCTTGCCCATCCGCCTGAAGGGAACGGGCTTTGACCAATCCCGGGTGGCGGCTTCGATCGTCCGCCACGCGTCGGTGGGCCTGGACACCCTGAACATTGCCCACGACCCCCACCTGGTTTCCGACGTGACCCAGATCAGCCCCCTCCTGTCGCATCTGGCCAACGAGTACCATTACGTGATCACCGACTTGCCCCACGCCATGGACCGGACGGTCTTCAAGGCGCTGGCCCAGTCCGATTTGATCCACCTGGTTTGCGGCGGGAGCCGGGAACCCATCACCGCTTCGGCCCAGCTCATCGAGGAGCTCAAGAAGACCGTTCAGCAGGCGGCCGACCGGATCAAGGTGGTGGTCAACGAAATCTCGCGGGAGGTGGAGCCGGAACAGCGAAGCCGCCTGCTGGGGCACAGGGTCTACGCCACCCTGCCGGCGGTGGAGGCCCCTCCGGCGCCCGGGCACCCCCTGGTCCTGGCCCATCCGGACTGGGAATATTCCCGCGCGGTCAGAAGGATCGCCCGGGAAATCGGCGAGGTCCTGGTGGGGCTGGCCCTGGGGTCCGGGGCGGCGCTGGGGCTGGCCCACATCGGGGTCTTGAGGGTTCTGGAGCGGGAGAAGATCCCCATCGACATCGTGGCCGGCTCCTCCATGGGGGCCCTGGTGGGCTCTCTGTGGACCTCGGGCCGCTCGGCCGGGGAGATCGAGGCGATCGCCCAGGCTTTTTCGACGAAGAAATCCCTTCTTAAGCTGATTGACATCACGATCCCCAAGTTCGGGGTTTTCACCGGCCGCCGGGTCACCAAGTTTCTGGCGCGCAACCTGAACGGCTTGACCTTCCGGGATCTCAAGATTCCGCTGAAGGTGGCGGCGGTGGATTACGGCCGCCGGGAGCTCGTGGTCCTGGATGAGGGGCCGCTGGTGGCGGCGGTGCGGGCGTCGGTCTCCATTCCGGCGATCTTCGAGCCGGTCAAGGTGCAGGGCCGGTGGCTCATCGACGGCGGGGTCCTGGACCCGGTTCCGGTGGACGTGTTGAGCGCCTTAGGCGTGCACAAGATCATCGCGGTGAACACCCTGCCCAGCCCCGAGGACATCCACCACCGGCACGAGGGGCTGCTCCTGGTGCGGGATCAGCTCCTGCAGGAGGCGCGGCGGAAGGGTTTTTGGGCCCGGTGGAAGTTCGCCCTCAAGAGGACCTGGTGGAAATGGCTCGACTCCAACCTGCTGGATGTGGTGATGCACACGATGCAGGGGATGGAGTACGAGCTGGCCGAGGCGGCCTGCGCCCACGCCGACGTGGTGCTCCATCCGACAATCCCGATGATCAACTGGTTCGAGTTCTACAACGTGAAGGCCTTGATCGCCAAGGGCGAGGAGGAAACCGAGAAACATCTGCCGGCCATCAAGAAGCTGGTTTACTCGGCGGCATAAAAAGGAGAGCTGTTTTCATGGCCATTTACAAGGTGGGGGTGGTGGGGGCGGGCACGATGGGGGCGGGGATCGCCCAGGTGATCTCTTACAACGGGATCCCGGTCGTTTTGAAGGAGGTGAACGACGAGTTTCTCAAGAAAGGGGTCGCCGCCATCCAGAGGGTGTACGAGGCCCGGGTGGCCAAGGGGCGCATGACGCCCGAAGATCTCAAAAAGCAGATGTCGCTGGTGACCCCCACGACCAGCTACGACGCCTTCAAGGAGGTGGACCTGGTGATCGAGGCGGTTCCGGAGATCCTCAAAATCAAGGAGGAGGTCTTCCGGTCGCTCGATGCCGCCTGCCCGGAGGGGACGATCCTGGCCACCAACACCTCGGCCCTCTCCATCTCGGCGCTGGCGGCCCTGACCCGGCGGCCCGCCAAGGTGATCGGCATGCACTTCTTCTACCCGGCCCACGTGATGAAGCTGGTGGAGGTGATCCCCGGCTTGGACACCTCCTCCGAGACGGCGGACGAGGTGATGACCTTCGCCGAATCGCTTCGGAAGATCCCGGTGAAGGTTCAGGAGTGCCCCGGCTTTCTGGTGAACCGGCTGCTCATGCCCTATCTGAACGAGGCGGTCCTCTGCCTGGAAGAGGGCCCCGCGACGGTGGAGGAGATCGACCAGGCGATCAAGGCCCTGGGCTGGCCGATGGGCCCCTTCACCCTGATCGACGCCCTGGGGATGGACGTCTGCGCCGAGGCCGGCAAGGTTCTCTGGGCCGGCTACGGCGACCGGATGCATCCGGCCCGCCTCTGGAGCCGCTTGCTGGAGCTCAAGCGCCTGGGCAGAAAAAGCGGGGCCGGCTTCTACAACTATGCCGGTGTGGGACCCACCGAGCCGGGGCGGGTGGACGAGGTTCTGACCCAGGAGATCCGGAAGCTCTCGACAGGCGCGAAGCCGGCGGTCGGCTTCACGCCCGAGAGGCTCATGTTCCTGGTGGCCAACGAAGCGGTCCTCGCCCTCCAGGAGCAGGTCTCCTCGGCCAGCGAGATCGAGATGGGGGTGATCGCGGGGCTCGGGTACCCGGCCTCCAAGGGGGGGCTTCTCCACTATGCCGACTCGGTGGGGATCGACACCCTGGTGGAGGGGCTGGACCGGTTCACGAAGGCGCTCGGGTTTCGCTTCCACCCGGCCCACAAGCTTCGGACGATGGCTCACGCCGGGTATCTGGGGGTGAAGACCAAGCGCGGATTTTTCACGTATTGACATAAAGCGTCATCCTCGCGAAAGCGAGGATCCGATTTCCCCTTTCGGGGGAATGACATCATGGAGGAATCGATGCCTGACTATCAGTATCTGGGGGCTTCCACCCAAGAGAGGATCTGCACGCTCACCATCAGCAACCCGCCGGCCAACCTTCTGTCCAAGGCGCTCCTCACGGAGCTGAACGGCTTCCTCGATGGTCTTGCCAAGGACCAGGGGGTCAAGGTTCTCATCATCACCGGGGCAGGGACCTTCTTCATCGTGGGGGCCGACATCAAGGAGATCTCCGGGCTCCAGGGCGAGGCCCAGGGGCAGGAAGCTGCCTCCCTGGGGCAGATGGTCTTCGACAAGCTGGAGGGGCTGCCCATCCCGACGATCGCCGCCATCAACGGCCACTGCCTGGGCGGGGGCAACGAGCTGGCCATGTCCTGCTCCATCCGGATCGCCAGCGACCGGGCCCGATTTGGACAGCCGGAGATCAACCTGGGGATCATGCCCGGCTTCGGCGGGACCCAGCGGTCGGCCCGGCTCCTGGGCCGGTCGCGGGCGCTGGAGCTGTGCCTGACCGGCGACATGGTGAGCGCCGCGGCGGCCCTCGAGATGGGGCTGGTGAGCAGAGTGGTTCCCGAGGCCGAGGTGATGAAGCAAGCCCAGGGCCTGGCCAAGAAGATTGCCGAGAAGAGCCGCCCGGCGGCGGAGAGAATCCTCCGGGCCGTCCGGGAGGGGCTGAACCTGCCGCAGTCCGAGGGATTGAAGCTGGAGGCCAAGCTCTTTGGCGAGGTCTGCGCCGGCCAGGACATGCGGGAGGGGCTCACCGCTTTCCTCGAGAAGCGCCGCCCGAAGTTCCAGGACAAATGAAACCTCCTCAAATCTTCCATCCGTACCTCTTCGCCGCCTTTCCCATCTGGTTTCTTTTCCTTTTTAACATCGAACAGATTCGACCCCGGGAGACCCTCGTGCCCCTGGGGGCATCGCTGGCTTGCACGGGGGTTCTCTGGTATTTGTTGACACGGCTTTTGAAGGATAAAGCCAAGGCGGCGGCGGTGACCTCCCTTATCGTTCTGGTCTTCTTTTCCTACGGAGAGCTGATTCACGCGCTGGAACAGTGGGAAGGGGGGAGAAGCCTGTTTCCCAGGCAGCGCTACGCGGCTCTGGCGTTGGCGCTTCCTTTCTTGTGCGGCGCCATTTTCCTGATCAGAAGGCGAGGCCATTTTCAAACGGCCACCAGGGCGCTCAACACCGCCTCGTGCGGACTATTCCTGGCGGCTCTGGTTACGATAACCCATAGCCCGGAGCCCCAGTGGCGTGAGGCACCGGAAGAGGAGGGGCTCTCCGCCGGGAATCCCATCGAACCGCTTCCCGACATCTATTACATCATCCTGGATGGATACGGCAGGCACGATGTTTTAAAAGAGATCTACGGCTACGACAACAGTGAGTTTCTCTCCTGGCTGACCCAGAAGGGTTTTTTCATCGCCGAAAAGAGCCGATCGAATTATCACGCAACAAACTTTTCGCTGGCCTCCTCGTTGAATTTTTTCTATCCCCATCTGGACGCCGGCTTCAAAATGGACCATCACTGCAGGGAGCCCTATTTCTGCGCCATTCAAACCAACCGCGCCGCCTCTCTCCTCAAGCAGCACGGCTATGAGGTGGTTTCCGCTTCTTTCATCGGGATGACTGCCGATCGCGAATTGACCGCGCCGTGGACCTTGTCCCGGTTTCAGGGTTTGGTCTTTAGGGCGACGCCGATCCCGGCGGTTTTGTATCAGCTCGGATCCCCTTTCGCCTATGAAAACCACAGACGGAGACTTGGGTACCTCTTGGATCAGCTCCCCCGAATTGCCCGCGTAACCGGCCGACCCATCTTTGTTTACGCCCACATCCTCATGCCGCATCCCCCCTTTGTTTTCAAGGAAGACGGTCAGCTTTGCCAACCATCTAGGGATTTTTCAACGGCGGATGGCAACAATTTCTATAAAGATGGAGGGACCCGCGAAGAATACCTCAACGGCTACCGAGGGCAGATCGCTTTCCTCACCCGAAGGGTGAAGGGGATGATCGAGGAGATCCTTTCCGATAAGGAACGGCCTGCCCTGGTGGTCCTCCAGGGGGATCATGGGCCCGGTTCGGGATTGACCTATGGGTCCGTGCAGAGGACAGACCTGTGGGAAAGGATGTCGATCTTGAACGCTTACCGCTTACCCAACGGAGGAGGGAAGGAATTGTATCCAGAGATCACACCGGTCAACACCTTCCGCGTGGTCTTCAACCACGTGCTGGGGACGCGCCTGCCGCTTCTCGCGGATCGAAGCTATTTCAGGGAAAGGGACGGCGCCAAGACTTGGCTCGTCGAGGTGACCGGACAGATCCATGAAAGGTAGCCTTCTTTCCATGATGGCCTATTTAGATCTGGGCAGCGGCAGTTACTTCTTTCAGATCCTGCTGGCGGGCCTCTTGAGCGGGCTTTTCTACGCGAAGCAGTTGTGGACCGGCGCGCGGAATTTCTTCAGGAAACGGTTTGTCGGGAGGGGGAAATCGTAGCCTCTAACGGTCCACGCAAGGTCCAGGCGCGAGTCCCTTCGTCCTTCAGGGATCCCAGCGGCTTTTGTTTTTTTCTGGAAGGCGTTCTCTATCGCCAGGTGAACAGCGCTTATCGGCGCCACTACGATCACCTCTTTCGGTCCGGGTTGTATCAGGCCCTCGTTGCGGAGGGATCTCTTATTCCCCATGAAGAGGTTCCCCAAGAAGCGGACGTCCCGCGCGCGGCCTACAAGGTCATCCGGCCCCAGCGTCTGGCCTTTGTCTCCTACCCCTGGGAGTGGTGCTTCAGCCAGTGGAAGGACGCGGCCGGCTTGACGCTGGCGATTCAGCGCAAGGCCCTGGAGTTCGGGATGACGCTCAAGGATGCATCCGCCTACAACATTCAGTTTCACAAGGGCAGGCCCATTCTCATTGATACCCTCTCTTTTGAGATCCGACGGGAGGGAAGGCCGTGGCCGGCCTACCGGCAATTCTGCGAGCATTTCCTGGGTCCCCTGGCTCTCATGAGCTTGGGCGACATTCGGCTGGGGCGGCTCTTCCAGGTTTACGCGGATGGAATTCCTCTGGATCTGACCGCCGGTCTCCTCCCTTTTCGCGCGCGTCTTTGCCTGCCGCTCTTGGCGCATCTTTACCTGCATGCCAAGGCCCAGAGGCGCTTTGCCGGCAGGCCGACCCCTCCGGCGGTCGGCCGCGTGGCGAAATCAGGGCTGTTGGGTCTCGTCGATCATCTAGAATCCGCCGTCAGAGAATTGCGGTGGAAGACCGCGGAGAGTCCCTGGAGCGGTTACTGCATCCAGGAACGCCTCGGCTCCGAGGCCTTCCGGCATAAAGTGCGGATTGTTTCTGAATTCCTGGGGAAAGTTCAGCCACGCCCCAAAAGCGTGTGGGATTTAGGAGCCAACACCGGCGCTTTCAGCCGGATCGCCAGCCGGCAAGGGATTCACACCCTGGCGTTTGACGCCGATCCGCTCTGCGTGGAGAAGGATTATCTTCAGTGCTGCGAGGAGGGGGAAACTTGCCTCCTGCCGCTGGTGATGGACCTGACGAACCCCAGCCCCGGTTTGGGCTGGGAGTGCGAGGAGCGCCTTTCCTGGCTGGAGCGCGGCCCCGCGGATCTGGTCTTAGCCCTGGCGCTGGTCCACCACCTGGCCATTCCCCATAACCTTCCCCTGGCGAAGATCGCCCGTTTTCTCTCGAGAGTGGGCGTGTGGCTGATTGTGGAATTTGTTCCGAAGGAGGATGCCCAGGTACAGAGGCTTCTTTCGACGAGGGAGGACATCTTTCCGGATTACACGCGGCAAGCGTTCGAGAAGGAATTCGGTGGCCCCTTCGCCCTCCGGCAGTCCGTGAAGATTCAGGGGACCGAGAGGGTGGTATACCTGATGCAGAGGCGTGAGGTTCCCTAAAGGGGAGGACCGACTTCGCATGAACCCAACTTGGAAGACGATACCGCAGATGGTGGCGGAGCAGGCCCGGCGCTATGGGCTGAAGAGGGTCTTGCGCGCGCGCGGGGAAGGGCCCTACGCCGATCTGGCCTGGGGGGAGCTTGCCAGGCAGATGGAGATGGCGGCCTTGGGGTTGATGGAGCTGGGTTTTGAGAAGGGGGACCGGGCCGCCATCCTCTCGGAGAATCGCCCGGAGTGGGCCGTGGCCGATCTGGCCGTTCTCTCGGCCGGAGGCGTCACCGTGCCGATCTACACCACCCTGGCGGCGGCCGACATCGAGCAGATCCTGTCCGATTCCGGGGCCAAGGTCATCTTTGTCTCCACCCCGGAGCTTCTGGCCAAGGTGCTCACGCTGGAAGGGGCCTCGAGACTCAAGATCATCCTCTTCGACGCCCCGTACCGGGTTTCGGGCCCGAGGATCTGGTGGCTGGGGGAATTGATCGGCTTGGGAAAGACGGCCGGCGATTCGGCCAGAAAACTGTGGGGCGAACGCCTGGCCCAGGGCGCGGAAACGGATTTGGCCTCCATCATCTACACCTCCGGCACCACCGGGCGGCCCAAGGGGGCGATGCTTACCCACGGCAACTTTCTCTCCAACTGCGCCGCCGTCCACGAGGTGCTCCCCATCAACGAGCGGGACGAGACCCTCTCCTTCCTTCCCCTTTCGCACGTCTTCGAGCGGACCGCCGGCTATTACTTCGTTCTCTGGGTGGGCGGGATGGTGACCTACGCCCGGTCGCTCGAATCGGTCCCGGAGGAGCTCCTCCACTACCGGCCCACCATCCTGACGGCCGTTCCCCGCTTTTACGAGAAGGTCTACGAGAGGATCCAGGAGAAGGTCCGCTCCGGCAGCCCTCTCCAGCGAAAGGTTTTTGCCTGGGCCGTGCGGGTTGGGCGCCATCCCCTGGCGGATCTCCTGGTGTGGCGGCGCGTCCGGGAAGCCTTTGGGGGACGCCTGCGGTTTTGCATCTCCGGAAGCGCGCCGTTGGACAAAGCCCTAGCCGAATTCTTCCGTTCGGCGGGGATTCTGATCCTGGAGGGTTACGGGCTCACCGAAACCTCGCCGGTCATCACCGTCAACCGCCCCGGGCAGGTTCGATTCGGGACGGTGGGGCTTCCCATCCCAGGGGTGGAGGTGAAGACCGCCCCGGACGGGGAGATCCTGACGCGGGGCCCCCACGTGATGCGTGGCTATTTCAACAATCCGCAAGCCACCGCCGAGGCGATCGATCCCGAGGGCTGGTTCCACACCGGAGACATCGGCGCCATTGACGCGCAGGGATTCCTCGCCATCACCGACCGCAAGAAGGACATGCTCAAGACCTCCGGGGGCAAGCTCGTGGCTCCCCAGAAGATCGAAGCGCGGCTGAAGGCCGACCCCTGGATCGCCGACGGCGTCGTGGTCGGAGACCGCCGAAAATTCCTGGCCGCCCTGGTGGTTCCGGAGCGCTCCAGGGTGGAGGGTTTCGCTAAGGAGCAGGGCCTTGAAACCGGCGGCCTGGAGGCCCTCCTCAAGAACCCCAAGATTCACCAGAGGATCTGGGAAAGGGTGGAGCTGGTCAACCGGGGGCTCGCCTCCTTTGAGCAGATCAAGAAGATCGCCCTCCTTACGGAGCCCTTCACCATCGCTTCCGGAGAGCTGACCCCCACCCTGAAGGTGAAGCGCAAGGTCATCGCCGAAAGATACGCCCAAACGATTGAGGCGATGTACCGGGAGTAACTTGTGGTAGAATGCGGCTAGAACCGAATCGAGAAGTGGCTCACGGGTTTCTTCGAACACCGGAGGGCCTAAGGCTTTTTTACCGCGTCTGGGAGGCGGAAAGCCCGGTCGCGGTGTGCCTGCTGGCCCACGGGCTCGGTGAGCACTCTGGGCGCTATGAGGATTTCGCGCGGGAACTTCGGAAGCGCTCTTTAACCCTTTTCGCCCTCGACCACCGGGGCCATGGCTGCTCGGAGGGTACCCGAGGCCATGCCCGGTCGCTGGCGGAATTGGTGGAGGATCTCGATCGGCTCGTTGACGAGGCGAAGAGACAGCTCCCGGCGCTCCCCAGGGTGCTCATCGGACACAGCCTTGGGGGGTTGATCGCTTTGAATTACGCCGCACGCCAGAACGGTTCCATCGGCGCGGTGGCGGTTTCCTCTCCTGCTCTCCGGTTAAGATTCCAGGTTCCATGGGCCAAGAAGGCCCTGGCCCATGGTTTGGCCCGCCTGCTTCCGGCCCTCCCCATCCCCAACGGGATTAACCCCTCGGATCTCTGCCGCGATCCGGAGGTGGCCCGGCGCTACCAGAGCGATCCTCTCGTCCACCACGTCGTTTCCGCCCGCCTGGTGGTGGCGATGGAGAAGGCGATGGCGGAAGCGCCGGCCTGGGGCGAACGGCTGAAGATTCCCTGCTTGGTCATGGCCGCCGGGGCCGATAAGATCTGCGATCCCGCCGCGGCCCGCGAGTTCTCCCAACGCGTGCCGGCCTCCCTGGTCAGCTTTCGCCGGTACGAAGGCCTCTACCACGAGCTTTTCAACGAGCCGGAGCGCCTTCAGGTGATCGGCGATCTTTGCCGGTGGATGGAGGGCGTCATCCGCTCATGAAGCGCCTCTTTGCCCTGACCCTGCCGGTGGCTCTTTTCCTTCCCTTGGCCCCCTCGGTCTCGGTTTGGTTTTTCCATCTGACCGAGCCGTCCTTTGTCCGACCCCTGGAGACCGCCGGACCTCTGCAGGTCCGGGAAGATCCCTACGGCTCCGGCGAGTTCCTGACCCGGCGCAGTGGAGGGCGCAAGCACCAGGGGGTGGATTGGACAGCCCCGGTGGGGACTCCGGTCGCCGCCGCCAAATCCGGGCGGGCCTTCGTGGGCCGGCTCAAGAACGGCCTGGGCCGCTACGTGGAGATTCATCACCCCGACGGGTGGCTCACCCGCTATGCCCACCTCAAAACGATCGTAATCCGCGACGGGCAGGCCGTGCGCCAGGGCCAGAGGATCGGAACGGTGGGTAAAAGCGGCAATGCCGGAAGAAGGCTCATTCGTCCGCACCTTCATTTTGAGGTGCGTAATCCGCGAGGTTTAGCGGTGAACCCATGGAGGGTCATGGATGAAAAAGGCGATTGAAAGGTTTTTCTTACCGCTTACGGCTTACGGCTTGTTGCTGTTTTTGACCGGATGCACCACCCTCTACAATCCCGCCACCGGACGCAAGGAGACCCTCCTGCCCACCTCCATCGAGCAGATCCTGGTTGGCAAGATGCGGATGGAGATGGGTTTGACCTCTATCCGGATAGGCCGCGTGGACGCCCAGCAGGTGACCCGGGTTCAAGAGATCGGCAAGGCCATCGCGGCCGTCAGCGACCGCAAGGACGTGAAGTATCAGTTTGGGGTCAAGGAGGACTCCTCCATCAACGCCTTCAACGTGGGAGGGGGGGTCGTCTACGTCCACACGGGGCTTCTGGATAAAACGGACGATGAGATGCTGGCGGCGGTCCTCGCCCACGAGGTGGGGCACGACGCGGCCCGGCACGTGGTCAAGCACATGCAGGCGGCCTACGGGTTTGTGGGGCTGATGAAGCTTGCCCAGGTGGCCGGCATGAAGACCCAAAGCGCCCAGCTGGCCAACTTCATGTTTGGTCTGATGATGAAGGGATTCGGCCGGCAGGATGAGCTGGAGGCGGACCGGCTGGGGGTCCGGTACCTGCACCGATCCGGCCACAATCCCGAAGCCCTGATCCGGGTCTTCGAGATGTTTCAAAAGGAGATGCCCGAGGGACCCCTGGAGAAGGCGACGGTCTGGAACCGAACCCACCCCTTAAACAGCGACCGGATCAAGCAGGCCAAGGAGGAGATCGCGAAGCTCAAGCAAAAGGCTTTTTGTCCGGCCTGCGGCGCGACGTACGCGGTGGAGGTCAAATTTTGCGAGAAGGACGGCACGGCCCTGAAGCTGCAGGAGGCGCCGCCAGCGGCCAACCCCCAAGGGCAGCCCTCTAAGCCTTGAGCGAGGCCGCGTGGTAAGGCTCCTCGCGCTGTGGGCGGCGGCCCTGGGGGTCGTCCTGCTTCTCGTTATGCTTCGGGAAGAACGCCTGGCCGAGAAGGGGAAGGTGCCTGTCGGGAGGCTGCGCCGGTTTTGGCTGAAGTCCGAGCGGCGAATCGCGCCCCGCTTTCGGGTGGATTGGCCGATCCAATATGAAAGGGTGGAGGGCGATTCCCAGCTGGCGGCGACCCGCGATGTGAGCCAGACCGGAATTGGGCTGATCGTCCGGGAGCGTCTGGAGGCGGGCAGCCTCCTTCGGCTGGCCCTGACCCTTCCGGATGAGGCCAGGCCCATTTCTCTGACCGGCCGGGTCATGTGGGCGAGGCCCATCCCCGAAGCCCTCCAGCCCTCCGGCAGCAGCCAGCGCTTCTTCTTTGTCGGGATTCACTTCCAGGCCGTGCCGCCCGAGTTATCTGTCAGGGTTCAAAAGGTCTTGGAGAAAATCCATGAGTCCTGACGAAGCGGCCGGTTCCGCCCAGACGTACGCGAGGGCCAAGCGCCGGGCGATGCTGTGGGATCTCGTTTTCACCTGCTCCTTTTTAAGCGGGATCTTACTGACCCCGGCCGCTTCAACCCTGGCGGGGTTCGTGACCAGCCGCTTCGCGGGCTGGCCCCTTCAGACGGCGTTGTACGTGACCGCGCTGGCGGCCCTTTTTACCTGCTTCGAGTTTCCGATGGTTTACCATCGCTCCTTCGGGCTCGAGCACCGGTTCGGCCTTTCCAATCTCACCTTCGGGCGGTGGCTTTGGGATTACGCCAAACAGATCGCGCTCGGCGGGGCGCTGGGGCTTCTGGTGGTGGAGGCCCTGGCGGGGCTGATGCGTTTTGCTTCGGGGGCCTGGTGGCTGTGGGCCCTGGCGGCGTCGCTGGCTTGGTCGGCTCTCCTGACCTGGGTGATGCCGGTTTTGCTGCTGCCCATTTTCTACCGCCAGTATCCCCTGCGCGAGGGGGAGCTCCGCCAGCGCCTCACGCGGTTTCTCTCGCGCCGCGGGCTTCGGGTGAGCGGCATCTTCGAGATCAACTTGAGCCGCACCACCAAGAAGGCCAACGCCTGCCTGTGCGGGCTGGGTTCTTCCCGCCGGGTGCTGGTGAGTGACACGCTGGTGGCCACCCACACGCCGGATGAGGTAGAGGTGGTCCTGGCCCATGAGCTGGGCCATCACCGGAAGCGCCACCTGGGGGTGGGGCTCGCCGTCACGGCCGCGGCCTCAGGGCTCGGTTTCTATTTGGCGGATTTGGCGATCCGCTCGTGGGGCCCCTCCTTGGGGATAGGGGGCCTGACCGATTTGGCTGCCTTGCCCCTGCTGGCCTGGGTGCTATTCTTGGCGGGGACAGGACTTCTCCCGGCGACCAACGGCCTCTCGCGGTTTCTCGAGGCCCAGGCCGACCGCTACGCGCTGGAGGCGACCGGCAACGCGCCCAGCTTTATCTCCACGATGCGCCGGCTGGGCCGACAGAATCTGGCCGAGCTCTCTCCGCCCGCGTGGGTGGAGTGGCTTTTGTACGATCACCCCTCCATCGCCAGGCGGATCGCGATGGCCGAGGGTTTTCGAAATGGCTGACTGCCTCTTTTGCGGGATCGCGGCCAAGGAGATCCCGGCCCGGGTGGCCTACGAGGATGAAGCGGTGCTGGCCTTCCACGACATCAACCCGCAAGCGCCGGTGCACCTTCAGGTGATCCCCAAACGGCACATCGCCAGGGTTTCGGAACTGACTTCGGAGACGATCGGTTTGATGGGCAAGCTCGTCCTGACGGCCAACCGCCTGGCCGGCGAGCTCAAGATTGCCGAGCCGGGCTACCGGCTGGTGGTGAACTGCAACGCCGGCGCAGGGCAGTCGGTTTACCACCTTCACCTGCATTTGCTGGGTGGAAGACCGATGAGGTGGCCACCGGGATGAATCCCATGTTTGACGTGGTCGTCATCGGGGCGGGACCGGCCGGGAACCTCTGCGCGTATCTCACGGCCAAGGCGGGATTGTCCACCCTGGTCCTGGAGGAGCACGAGGCGGCCGGGCTTTTCGTCAACTGCACCGGGATCATCGGGAAGGAGGCCTTCCAACGGTTGGATCTGCCCACCGAGCCGGTCGTGAACAGCCTCCAGGCGATCACCTTCTATTCCCCCTCGGGCCGCTTCTTCCGGTACGATTCGGGCGGGCCTCTGGCTTATGTGGTGGACCGGCACCGGTTCGATCAGGCCCTGGGCGGCCTGGCCCAATCGGAGGGCGCCGAATTCCGGTACAACTGCCACGCCCGGCTCATCCGGGTGGATCCCCAGGCGGTGGAGATTCGGCAGAGCGAGGAAGATTCCAATCCCATCCTGGCAAGGGCGGCCGTCATCGCCACCGGCTTTGGCTCCAATCTTCCGCTCCAGGTCGGTCTGCAGGGGCCCCGGGCGATCGTCTATGGGGCCCAGGCCGAGGTGGAGATGGAGGGCTTGAAGGACGTCGAGATCTATCTGGGCAAAGGGATCGCTCCCGAGGCCTTTGCCTGGGCGGTTCCGCTTCAAGGCAGCCGGGCGAGGGTCGGGCTGGTGACCCAGCAAAAGGCCCCGATCCACTTTCAGAATCTTCTTCAGCATCCCAGGATTCGAGAACGCCTGCGCACGCCGAAGCCCAAGATGCTGTTAAGCCCGGTTCCCACCGAGACGATCGACCGCAGCTTCACCGACCGGGTTCTGGTGGTGGGGGAGGCGGCCGGCCAGGTGAAGACCACAACCCAGGGCGGGATCTACTACGGGATGCTCTGCGCGGCGATGGCGGCCCAGACGCTTCGGGAAGCCGCCGCCCAAGACGATTTTAGCTCCGCGGTCTTAAGCGCTTATGAGAAGGCCTGGCGGGGGGCGATCGGCGAAGAGCTCAAGATGGGGCTCTCGTTAAGACAGCTCTTCGGCCGCTTGAGCGACTCCCAGATCGACGCCATGGTGGAGCTGGGCACGCGGGATGACATCATCAGTTTGGTCAGGCGCCTGGCCCAGTTCGACTGGCACCGGGACCTCATCGAAACTTCCCTGAAGCTTCCCGCGCTCAAGGAAGTGGCCAAGGCGGGGCTCTGGTGATGGCCTTCAACTGGTTTAACCGTTACCGGTACGCGAACACGCGCCAGTTCCCCCGTCTGCCGGCCTCCTGGCCGATTCGCTACGAGGTCAGGGCCGCCGCTAAAAACCGGCAGGTGGCCGCCACCAAGGATGTGAGCGCCGGGGGCGTGGGGATGTGGGTTCAGGAGATGATCCCGGTGGGGTCCATCGTCCAAATGGAGATTCACATCCTGCCCCTGAAGCGATCCATCGAGGCCCAGGCCCAGGTGGTCCGCTGCCGGCCCCTCAAGGAAGGGCATTTTGATCTGGGGATCAAGTTCCTGGTGATCAACCCGCAAGATCAGGCCGATCTGGCCGACGCCGTCCACCGTTCGTTGAGTCCCAGGCGCCGGGCCCGCCACCAAGGAAATTGGTGGCGCAAGGTGGTGGGTTGAGCATTGCCGGGAAGATGGGATTCGTTGTCTTGTCTCTGGTTTATCTGTGCCCAGGCTTCATTGCAGGCGCTGACGAGGTGGAAGAGGCCCGGGTCATCGCGGCCATCGTTGCTGCCCAGAAGCGAAGCGCCGCGCGCCTGTCAAATGGCGGAGATGAAGAGGTTTCCTTAGAGCCGGGGGAGGAGAAGATTCCGGTCTTTATCGGAGAGGAGCCGGAGACGTTCCTGCAGTACCTGAAGAAGCGAACCCGCCTGGGCGTAGGGTTTGATGAGACGTACAACAACAACGCGCTTCTCAATGACAACTCGCCGGATAAGGAATACATCACGACCCTGGAAAGCCTGGTCACCTTCGTGGACCCGCGGGGGCCCCTCACCCTGGGCGGCTCCTACGAGGTCAACGCCTTCCGGCACCACCGGCGCCGCCGGGCCGCCATCAACCACGACGTGAAAACCTTTGTCGAGTACGACACCGGCCGGCGGATCCTTTGCAAGCTGGACTACGCCCTGGAAACGACCAACCGCCTGGTCCGGGCCCCCGGTGAGAATGAGGAAGGGGACGAGGATGACCCATTCGAGTTCGACGTCGTCCGGCGCAGCGGCGATTTTCAACAACAAGTCACCCATGTGTGGACCTCCACGATTGATTACGCGCTGGACGAGGTGGACACCCTGACCTCGAAGACCAAGTTTGATCTCTTGGACGACCAAGCGGTGGATGACGAGACAACCGACCGGAGGATCATAGAGACCAAGCTGGACTTGACCAGGCAGCTTCGCGAAAAGCTGAAAGGGACGGCGGGCTACACCTTCACGGACACAACCATTCTGAACAAGGAGGTCAACAGCACAGGCCGGCACCTGGGGTCCCTCAAGGCGGAGTACGACTTCAACGACTTCTTCTCGGCCAACGGCGGGGTGTTCTTTTCAAGGACCTATTCCCAGGAGACGCTGGGGAAATCGAAAAAACGTTTCGCCCCCTTCGGCGGTTTTAAATTCACCCTCAAACCGGGCGGCGCCCTCCCTCAAAAGGCGGAGCTCAGATTAAAATACACCGACGAGACCAAGAATTCATTCTTGAAAGTGGACGGGCCGGTGCTGACGCGCACCCGAAAGCCCTCGGCCAAGCTGACCTACACCCTGACCCCCAAGGTTTCTTTGGAGGCGGAATGGACGAGGGAATTCTTGAAGCAGGAAGCGCTTAGCGGGGGCGTGGGGACCAGGGATACGCGCCTCTACAGCCTGGATTTCCTGATGAAGTGGCAGGCGATGGAACAGGGCTCCTTCGAACTGGACTACAGCCGGAAGCGAAACGGAACCAGCGACACCACCCAAGCGGTGGTGACCCTTGGCTTCGAGATGACCTTTTAATGGCCATGAGAAGACGCGGATTTCTAGGGAACGGGGCATTTTGGATTGGCGTCTCCCTTTTGCTTGCCGCCGTGGGACCCTCCTCGCCTGTTTTGGCCGCCGCGAAGAAACCCGCGGAAGAGGCGCAGTTGAAACAGGCCAAGTCCGAAGCCAAGCGCTGGGCCGAGGAAGCCGACCGCAAGCTCAAGGCCGAAACCCGCCGCATGGCCCAGGAGGCCAAACAGGCCCAAGAAGCCGCGAAGCTTGCCCAGCGCAAGGCCGAACTCGAAAAACAGCGCCTGGCCCAGCTCGAGCGCCAGCGTGCCGAAGCTGAAGCCAAACAATGGGCCCAAGAGGCCGACCGAAAGCTTAAAGCCAAGAGGGAGCAGGAGGTCCTC
>JACOVG010000006.1 GCA_016177405.1 Candidatus Omnitrophota bacterium
CCTGCGGACCACCGCCAGAATCTCCTAAGGCTCGCCCTTCCCCCATCCCCAGGGCGGGGTACCCCCTGATGAAAACACGGGTGACGCCGGAGGGAGGACCCGCCGCCGCGCCCGCAGGCCGAAGGCCGAGGACGGACGGCGGGAGTACCCGCAGGCGGCAGGACCCGTGGCCGGCAGGCTCCCACACACCGGGCGGGGGAGGCGGGGTCATCGGTAGAGGCCGCGGCGCTTGTTGCGCCAGATGAGAACGAGCTCCAGGAAGGAGCCCAGGACATCCGAGAAAAAGCGAACCTTCGATTTCCCCTGGTCCTCCCACCGGATCGGGACCTCCACCACGCGCAGGCCGTGAAGCCTGGCGATGGTGAAGATCTCAGCATCAAACGACCACCGCGGGATGGTAAGGCGCGGCGCCACGATCTCCACCGCGCGCCTGGACAGAAGCTTGAAGCCGCAGGTCACGTCGGTGATCCCAGGGGTCAGCCCGCCGATGCACAGCTTCCTGTAGACGCCTCCCAGGAAGCGGCGCAGTCTCCTTTGCCTGCGGACGAGGCAGGATCCGGGCAGGTGCCGGCTGGCGGTGACCAGGTCCGCCCCGGCTTCCAAGTGGGGTAAGAAGCGATCGATCTCTTCCAGAGGGGTGGCCCCGTCGGCATCGCAGAACAAAACGGCCTGCCCGCGGCTGGCTCTCAAGCCGGAACGCACGGAGGCTCCCTTGCCTTGGTTGGTGGTGCATCGAATCAACCGGAGCTCCGGCTGTTTCTTGACCATGGGCAGCATCCTCGCCGGCGTGTCATCGGTGGAGCCGTCGTCCACGATGAGGATTTCGAAGGGATAAGCCTTCCCCTTGAGAAACTCCACCATCCTGTTGAGCGATTTCTCCAGCCGAGGTCCCTCGTTGAAGGATGGAACGATCACGGTCAACCGCGGGGTCATCGTTTTTTGTACACCAAAACTGGCGGAGCGCTTGGGTCGGTCCGGAAGCGGTGGTAACCCGGATCAGGACGATTCTGCCAGGGAATGTCGGGGGCGTCAAGGATTCGCTCCTCGTAGCGCTCCTTGATCTGTTGGTAGTAAGGACTCTCCCAGAACCCGCCGGGCAGCCAATCCCGGCGCAGGACGATCCAGTCCGGAAAGGTTGGGCGGGAGAAATCCACCGGTTTGACCACCGGCTCCACCACGCAGTCGGTGTAGAAAAGGATGGGGTGGTCCTCGTAGGGAATTTTCAGGCTTTGCCCGGGCCGGGCCTCTTTCTCAAGAAGCTCCACCACCCCATCCACCGGTCCCCGGTAGGTGTGGGTCAGCTCGCCCAGGTACTCGGCGAGGAGCGACCGGGGCCGCGTTTCCGGGGAAGAGAGTTTATCCTTCGCCCCGGGAATTTGCGCCAAGGCGAAGGAGAGGCCCGAATGGTGCGCGAGATCGGATCCGACGAGCAGAAAGCCCAGGACAAGAGCCAGCGCCGGGCGGTTTTTAAAAAGCCTCGACAACAGGAGCGCCTGCGCCAGAAAGAAGAAGGGGAGCAAGTAGAGGAGGTACCTGAAGTGACGCTGTTCGGGCACCAGGACAAGGAAAAGGATTCCAACCGCGATCACCATTCCCGCCAGCTTCATCCCGGCCCGGAGGGAGCTTCCAGGGGTTCCCCAAAGCGGTTTAAGGCCGCGCCTGAAAAGGAGGGCGAGAAAAGCCCAGGAAACGACCGGGAAAACGTATTTGTTGATTTGCCGGAAATAAAACTGCGCGTGATGCCGGATGTGCTCCCCGTCAAGCGCGGTCCCATGCTGGAACCCCTCCAGGTAGGCCACCCAGGGGACGGTGCCGGCCAAAACAAGCAGTCCCACGGCGGCAAAGGAGTATCCCAGGGATCCTCGGCGGCCGCTGGCCAGGAAGTGAACGGCCAGCGCCGCCAGGACCGGGGCAAAAACCCCGTGGTCGGCGTGAAACAAAAAAAGCAGGGCCGCCCCCAAGCCCAAGGCCCCCCAGCGTTTCGCGTCAAGGAACCTCACGTAGGCGATCACGGTCAACAGGGTGAAGAAGAGGGCGGGCGCGTAGTAGCGGCACTGCCTCATGTGCAGCAGGAACGGAACCGACGTCGCCAAAAGGGCGGCCGTCAGGAGGGCCAAGACCCGGTCCCGCGTGAGCCGCTTCGCGCAGACGTAAGTCAGCCACACGCAGCCTAAGCCCAGAAGGGCGAAGGGCAGACGCGCCGAGGCCGTGTTCACCCCGCCAAGCTTCAGCCCGCCGGCCGCCAGATAAAGGGGAAGCCATGTGTGGTAGGTCCAGACGTCCCCTTCCCGAACGGAAAGGGTGGGGTTCAATCGATTTCTCCCGTCAAAGGCCTTGGGGTAGCCAAAGGTCAGTATGTTCTTGCCCAGAACCGCCGTCTCCGCCTCATCCTGCCAGAGGCGGCCGTTGTCCAGGCGCGGGGTCAGTAGCGCGGCCCCCGCGATGAGAACAGCCAAAAAGCCCCACCGGTGGACCGTGGGGCCGTTCACGCCAGCAACTCCCGGGCCGCCTGCTTCACCGGTTCGCTCTCCAATCCCTTAAGGCACCGATGGTCCCAGGGGCATGGGGGCAGGCGAAAACGCTGATAGCAGGGGCGGCACGGAAGGGCCTTCAGCACCACCCGGTGGAGTCTTGGTTCAAAGGGGGGGCCGTAGACATAAGGATCCACCGGGCCGAAGATCGTCACCGTTTTCGCCCCGACGGCCCGGGCCAGGTGCATGGGGCCGCTGTCGTTGCCGACCACCAGCTCGCAGCGCGCCAAAAGGGCCGCCAGCACCGCCAGGGAGGAGGTGTCCGGGAAGACCATCCTGTCCTGGGGAAGATTCCGGCCGAGTTCCCGGCAAAGCTCCCTCTCCTGGGCGTCTCCCACGATCATGATCGAACAGGAGAATTTCTCAATAAGATACCGCGCCACCTCAAGGAAGCGGTCGGGCCCCCAGCGCTTCAGCGGGGCGTTGGGCCCCCAGCTCGTCCCGCCTCCCGGAACCATGCCGACCCAGCGGCGGTCCGGCTCCGCCTTCGCCTGCCCCGCCAGAAGGCGCCGGGCCTCTTCCTGGGCGTCATCGGGCGGCGTGAGCTCAAAGAGCGGACGGCTGGGGCGCTTCAGCCCCAAGGGGGTCAGGAGATCCAGATAATAATCCGATACCGCTTTCCGGTCAAACCCCGCCAAGGGAATCTTCCGAGTGAGGAATCTTCCCCTTTCCCGGTAATTGAAGCCGATCCTTTGGGGTATGCCGGCCAGCCAGCCGGCCAGGCCCACCGGCCAGCCCAGGGAAAGATCCACGAGCGCGTCAAACCGCCGGCCTTCGATGGTTCGCAGGAGCCGCCCCATTTGACCCAGCGCCCCCAGGCGGGAGCGCTTCCATTCCTGGCGGAACTCATCCTTCTCAAAGACAAAGACCTCCTCCAGCATGGGCCAAAAGCGGACCAGCGGCTCGGTGCGGCGGTTGCACCAATAGGCGAGGGTGCCCTTCGGATCGGCTTGCCGGATGGCATAGGCCAGGGGAAGCGAAAAAAGAACATCCCCGATGCCAAAGGGGTTGGCGATGAGGATTCTCACCGGGCTTGCCTGGCCCTTTCGAGACAGCGCCGGACCTCTTGCGCCACCTGTTCGGGGCTCGGGTCCATGAGGAGCTTGTGGTTTTCACCCAGGGGCCGCCACCTTTGAAGTTGGCGCCCGTGAGAACCCGGCGCCGCCACCACCGCCGGGGTCCCCACCGACGCGGCCACGTGAACCGGACCGCTGTCGTTGGAAACCAGCACCGAGCAGTTCCGGAGCACCTCCGGCAGAAGATGAAGCGGGGTTTTTCCGGTAAGGTCAATCACCCCCTGGGGGATCGGCGCGGCCAACGGTTGATCGGACAATCCAATTACCAGAAGAGGCTGACCCGCGTCCTGCAGGGCGCGGGCGGCGCCCCAAAAGAGAGAGGCGGGCAGACACTTGGCGGCGTTCGTGGTCCAGGGGTGAAGGGCGATGGGCCGGTCGGAGCTTGACACGCCGCAAGCGGCAAGCAATTCCCGGGCGGCCCGCGCGGCGGCAGGGCGTTCCGGCAGGGCCAACCTTGGCGGATCGGGAGGCAGCTCACCCAGGAGGGCCGCCAGCTCGAGGTTGTACCGCGCCTCATGAAGGCCTCGGACCGCCTTGGTGTCGGCAAGGGTATGGGTGAGAAGCCTGCCCCACTTCCGGCCATAGCCGGCCCGGACCGGGATCCCCGCCAGAAACGAGGCGGCGTGGAAAAGCTTCGAGGGATTGAAGATCACCGCGGCGTCGTAACGCTCCCGCTTCAGACGAAGGGCCCAGCGAAACATGTTCCATCCGCCCCACCGGGCCGCGGACCCATCGGTTATCAGCCGGTCGACGTCCGGATGATTCTCCAGCAGGGGCTTAAGGCCCTCACGGACCAGAAGGGTAATCTCGGCCTTGGGATGAATCTTCCGGAGAGCGGAGACGGCGGGCAGGGTCAAAAGAAGATCTCCCATCCGGTCGTTCCGGATCAAGAGAATTCTCCGGAGGCTTCTCATGGCCGCGGACGATCGTGGGAGGTTTTCTCTCCAAGGAGCTCCCGATAGAGGCGGTCCAGGTCCAGGGTGAGGCGCTCAAGGCTCAAGTTTTCCCGCGCGAAATCCCGGCCGGCGGTCTGCGCCTTGAAGGCCGTCTCCGGGTGTTCGGCCAAACGGCTTAGGGCCGATGCCAGTGTCTGGGCGTCGCCTGGCGGAACCAGGATCCCGCGCTTGCACAAAGAGACCTTCCCTTCCCGCGCCAGCACCGGGCCCAGGAGGTCCCGGACGCCGCCCACGTCGGTCGCCACCACCGGGCGCCCGGCGGCCAGCGCCTCGATGACGGAGACAGGAGTGCCTTCGTTGTCGGAGGTCAGCACCACGGCCTCCAGGGCCTGGTAAACTTCCGGCATCCTTTTCGCCCAGCCGTGGAAGATCACGGAGCCCTGAAGACCCAGGTCCCGCGCCAATTTCTCAAGGTCCGGGCGAAGCTCCCCGTCCCCGTACAAATCAAAACGAAAAACTCCGCCGTTTCCAGACTGGTCCAAAAGCTTCACCGCTTGAAAAAGAAGGGCGTGGTTCTTGATCGGAACCAATCGGCCGATCAAACCGATCCGAAAGGGGCGATGGGCCGCGGGCAAAGGCAGCGCCAACAGATCCTCCAGAGGCAGTCCAAGGGAGATGACCCGGATCTTCTCTTCGGTCGACACCTTAAGCCGCAGAAGCTCCCCGCGGACCGAGGCCCCGACCGCCACCAAGCCGTCGGTGCCCCGGGCCATCCAGCGTTCGAGGAGGGTAAACAGGCGGCTTGCGAAGCGGCCGAAGTAGCCGGTCAGGACATGCCCGTGGAAGGTGTGGACCATGACCAAGGGAGACCGGGTGAGCAGCCGGTAGCACACGCCGGCCCAGCGGCCCAGCATCCCGGCCTTGGCCATGTGGGTGTGAAGGATCGCCGGGCGCTCCTTCAACAAAATCCGCAGGATGGCCAGCCACGCCAGGAAATCCCGGATGGGATTAAGGCGCCGCCGCAGCCAAGGCACCGAGCGGTGGGTGATGGGCAGATCCTTCAGCCCCTCGGTCATCTGGCCCTCTTCTAGGCCGGCTTGGCCGGTTACCAGAACGGTGCGCCAGCCCAGAGGACCCAGGGTCCGGCTCACGCCCGCCGCTTGCCGCGCCGGGCCGCCGATATTCAAACGGGTGATGATGCGAACGATCGTGCGTTCTGCCATGGGCCGAAAGGGTTAAGTGGAGGCGGCTCTCCGGCGGCTTATCCCGAAGGCACAGCCGGCCAGAGTCCAGAAAAGGACCGCTTGGCGAAGCGCGTAGAAGTTGGTGTCGAAAACCGACTGGACCAGGAAAGCGGCTCCGCCGGCCGTCAACCCCAGCAGGGCGAGGCGTTCCCGCGCGGGCTGGCCCGGATCGGTCCGGCGCAGAGCCAGCCAAAGGGATCGCGCCCACAGGGCGAGGAACCCAAGAAAGGTTCCGAGGCCAATCCACCCGGTTTCAGCGGCGGTCTGCAGCAGGACGTTGTGCGCGTAGGCCGGGCCGGAAAGATCGGCGGGGGCATACGCGGAAAAGTTTGCCATGAAGGTGTTGAGCCCATGCCCCACCCAGGGCCGGTCCAGAATCATCCGCCAGGCAACCCGCCACATCTCAAGCCGCTGGCTGGAAGCAAGATCCGTGAAGGTCAGCATCCCCAGGTGCTCGGGCGTGGTGGCGATGAACACTCCCCCCACCGCGGCAAAGGCCAAGGCAAGCCCTCCCCATCGGATGGTCCTCTTCATCTCAAAAACCCAGAGGATCATGAAGCCGATGCCGAAACCCAGCAGTCCGCCCATCGACTGTGTCCGGATGAGGCACCCAAACATAACTGCCAAAAGGATACCCAGGGAAATCCAAGCCCTGCCCGCGAGGCGCATCAGATGAGGCAGGAGAACGAGGGTCATAACCATGAGGTAGGCGGCCAAATCGTTTGGATTTTTGTAGGGTCCCACCATCCGGACAAACTCCACCCGTTTCCCCAGAAAGGGGTCCACGGCTTGAACGGAATGGAGGGCTGTGACGATGGCCCATTCCTGAAGCAGACCGTAAAGAACCACCAGGAAGCTGGCAGCCAACCAGGCCCGGAGGCTTAACCGCAGGGTTCGGGAGTCCTGAATGAGGTCCGAGGCGGCAAGGAACAGGAGGGCGTACTCCGCCGTCTTCCTAAAGAAACCCCGAAAGCTCAACCCCACGTCGGTGCTGAAGACCGTCGAAAGCAGGCATGCCGCCAAGTAAACGCCCAGGACAAGAACCAGGCTCCGGGCCGGCCGGCTTCGCCAAAGCGTGGGGGTCTGGGGCTGAAGAACCCAGCCCACCCACCAGGCCCCAAGAAGCAGGGAGGCGAAGATTTCGACGGCCGAGGTGGATAAGGGGGTGGCAAACAGCAGCCCGGCGAACAGCCAGCGCCCCAGCCTTCGAGCAAGGGTCTCCCGCTGGGACAAACTCATACGCCGGTTGAGGTCGTCGAGGGGCTTGACCCTGGGATGCCGGTAACGCTCCAGCCGATGTTATTTTCTCCGCAGAAACTCTGGATTTGCTGGAGCAGGTCGGACGGGGGACGGGAAACGGCGATGAAAACCTCTTGAACCCTGTGGGTTTGAACAATGCGGCCCAGATCACGCCGCGTGCCCAGAATGGGAATGCCGTTGATGCAGACCCCCTGCATGGAGGGGCTGTCGTCCAAGAAACCGACCACGCGGCGGTTCCCCGCCCTGTCCAGCTTGATCTGCTGGAGGAGAAGCTCGCCCCCATCTCCCGCCCCGACGATGAGCACCGGTTTCGAGCCCTCCAGGGAATTGAAAACCCACTCGTTCAAGAGGGGCTCGGTCAGCCGGGCTCCTCCGATGGCGATGAACAACAGCAGCCCGTCGATGATGAAGACGGCCCTGGAATAGCCCTCGAAGCGCCAGAGGTACAAAACCAGCAGGGCCGACAAAACGGAGCTTAAGGCCACCGCCTTGAAGATGTTGATGAGATCCGGGATACCCAGGTAGCGCCACAGCCCCCGGTAGAGACCGCAGGCGAAAAAACAGGCCATCTTGATGACGATGATCCAGGGCAGCGATTGGAAGATGAGCTTTTCCAGGTCGGGGGTGAGATTGGCCTCAAACCGGAGGAGATGGGCGAAGACGTAAGACGCGCAGACCAGGGTGAAGTCGACCAGAACCTCCAGGATCCTGCGCTTGTGCATGAGCCCCGTTTTGATGAGAGGCACGTCCGGGTTTTCCGAAACTTCGGGCTGGTTCGCGTAAACCGACACCCGGGCGAGGTACGCCCCGCCCAAGAGCAGCAGCCCCACCGCCGAAAGCCAGACACCGGTGACCATCAGCTGGCCTTGCGAGGTCAACCCGATGCTGATGGCTCCAAAGGCGGCGCTTACGCCATACAGCGTGAAAACCGCCTGCCGGGTGGTCAGCCCCAGGAGGCTCAACCGGTGGGAGGCGTGGTCGGTGCCTCCCTGAAAGGGATGGCGGCCGTGAAAAATCCGCTCAACAGTGACAAACAGGGTGTCGAAGATAGGAACCGCCAACAGCAAGGTGGGGAAAGCCAGTATGGAAAGCAGATTCGTCGAGTTCTTCCAAGCCCCCAGCAGGGCGAGCGAGCCCAGGCCTAAGCCTAGGACTTGGCTCCCCGTGTCCCCCATGAAAATCTTGGCGGGAGGCAGGTTGTACTGGAGGAAGCCGAAGGTGGCGCCGGCCAAAGCGGCCAGGAGGATGGCCAGGACCCCTTGCTGGGCCTCCAAGGCATGCCAAACGCAGAAGGAAGCGGCAATCACCCCGATCCCCGCGGAAAGCCCATCCATGTTGTCCATCAGGTTGAAGGCGTTCATCACGAGGACGAGCCACCCGATGGTCAGCGGAATGGCCAGCCACATGATGGCCAGATCCACCTGAATCCCCGAGAGGACCACCCCGCAGCCCGCGATGATCTGGGCGATCAGTTTGGTGTTGGGATGCAGGCCCCGAAAATCGTCCACCAGCCCCACGCCGGAAATCCAGAGGCCCGCCAGGAACAGTCCCAAAAGGCGGGGTTCCCGAAAGCTCCCCCAGGCGACGGCGGCAAGGAACCCGATGGAGATGGACAATCCCCCCAGCCGGGGAACCACCCGCCTGCCCCATCGGTCTTGGGCCGGATGCGCCACACACCCCACCGCGAGGGCCATGCGCCTGACCAACGGGGTCAGCACGCTGGAGAGCAGATACGAAGCGGCGCCAGCCAAGAAAACCTGGACAATGAAAGCAGTCGGCTTCATCTACGTCCCCGGAGAGTCGCGCCGGAGGCACTCATTCAACGGAGCATCGGAGTGATGCCGGTAATAATCGATGACATTTCGAAGGATATCCTCCAGCCCCGCGCTGGGAGAAAACCCGATGGCTCGCTTAATCTTGGAGATGTCGGGCACCCGCCGGACCATGTCCTCAAATCCGGCTTCGTAGGCCTTGTCGTAAGGGACGTATTGGATGGCGGAGCGGCTGCCGGTCAAGGCGATGACCCGGCGGGCCAAGGCCTCCATGGTGACCTCTTCCTGGCTGCCGATGTTGAAGGCCTCTCCAACGGCCTCCGGTAATTGGATGAGAGCCGCCAGGGCCCCGACGGCGTCGTTGACGTGCAGGAAACAGCGGGATTGCTTCCCGCTGCCGTAGACGGTGATCGGCTGGTTGGCCAGGGCCTGTTGGACAAATCTCGGAATGACCATTCCGTACGCGCCGGTTTGGCGGGGGCCCACGGTATTGAAGAGCCGGACGATCACGGTGGGAAGCCCCCTCTCCTTCCAGTAGGTATAAGCCAAGATCTCATCCACCGCCTTCGAGGTGGAGTAGGCCCATCGGCTTTTCAAGGGAGAGCCCAGGATCCGGTCCTCGTCCTCCTTGAGGGGGCCGTTGGCGTTTTTGCCGTAGATCTCGGAGGTGGAGGTGATCAAAACCTTCTTCTGATACCGGTGGGCCATCTCCAGCACAATCTCCGAACCGCGGATGTTGGTGGTCAACGATTCCAGGGGGTGATTGACGATGAGCTCCACGCCCACAGCCGCCGCCAGGTGGAAAACCGCGTCGGCGCGTTCCACCAATTTGTCAACGAGCCGCTCCTCCAGCACCGAGCCGACCACAAGCTGAAAGGATGGTTGGCCCCTAAGCTGCGCGACGTTCTCCGCCCTTCCGGTGGAAAGGTTGTCCAGGGCAGCGACCTCGTGCCCCTGCCGGATCAGCGCCTCGGAAAGGTGCGAACCGATGAAACCCGCTCCCCCGGTGATTAGGATTTTCATGGGTTTTATTTTATCACTTCGTTCTCTGGACACCAAGCTGAAGGGCTTTTTGTATGGTGGCTTGAAATCTGGACCAGGGCTTCTGCAGCCGCATCCGGGCGAAGGAGGGCTCCAAAGAGCCAATTTGCTCCCAATAGGCGGCATAGGGCACCCCGCTGTTTATCCGCCCCGCCGCCGCGGCCTCGATCCACTGGGGGTGCTCCATCAACTCGGCGAGGTGGGCCAACCTTCCGTCGGGAGTTCTGAAAAGCAGGTTGTGCTGGACGTCGACCGGATAGAGGTGTCCTTTCCACTCGACGAGGGCGAGCATCGTGGTCTCCCGCGTGCCCTTGGCGTTGAGCACCACGGTGCCTGCGGGTAGACCCGAATAGCTCGCCAGCAGGGTGAAGGCTTCCGTCCGCTGGTCCGAGGCCCCGTATCCCCGCAGGATGATGTGAAGCGGGTGGTCGTCCACAATTGGGAACCCCTCGGGGACGGACCGTACGTTCTCGCTCACCCAGGCGAGAATCCGCTCGATCTTTTCTTCAAACCCCTGCCCCGGCGAGGTGACGGACTCCGCGACACGCTGCGTCTGCCAATGGCGGCTTACGAAGTGGACGGTCTTCTCGGCGAGCGTCAACCGGTGAGAGGTGACCACAAAATTCACCCCTACCCGAGTGGTCACCGGCCACAGGGCAATCCCGGCGACCCCGCAGGCCAAGGCCAGCGTGATGAGGGCCTTCTTCATCCGGGACATGGGGCCAGCCGAATGGAATCGAGCGTTTTGAGAATCGGACGATTCTCCACCGGAGGAAACGGCAGAGGCCGCGGCCGCGGTTGAGCGAGGAAGGAGCGGACCTGTTGGGCCGCCCCCTCGGGCGTCTCAAAGCGGCTTAGGGCAGGCTGAAACACCGACAGGGCCGAGGGCCTAAGGTTTAACCCGCGGTAGAGCAGCAGATGGAAGGGGACCCCTGCCAGCGCCGTTTCGTACAGCGGGGTCGATGGAAAATCAAGAATGACGCGGTTGGCCCAGGGAAGCCACAGCGGGAAGGGAGATCGGGAAACGATCAGATGTTTTTTTCCCGACCGGGCCACCCATTGGGCCGCCGAGCTCTCCGCGGGATCCTGCGAAGGAAAAAGCTTGATGATAAAGAGATAATCCGGAATTCCCGCGAAGGTCTCGAGGAGAGTTTTTTGGAGCCGGCCATACCAGGTGGGGCTGTAATCGGCCCGGTGCAGGCGGTAGAAGTCCGGCTCCGGCTTATGGAGCGGGTAAACCACCACGGGCCGCTCGTCCGGGAGCCTTAGCCGATTTCCCCAGCGCTGAAGATGCCATCCCGGCTGCCGGGCTAAGCGGGCGTACCGTTTCCACCGGTCGGTTCCCACGTGGATTTTCGCGCAGGGCCGTTTGGCCGAAAGAGCGCGCTCCTTGAAGTAGCCGGCGAATTCTCCGTTCGGGACAAAGTAGTGCTGGCTCCGAAAGAGCTCGGTCAAGTCCCAGCTGGGCGCCTCCTCCGGGCCGTCCCCATCGGCGATGTGCACCGACTGGGTTTTTTCGGAAGATGCGCAGGCCGCCACGGCCGGAAATTGAAGGCCTTGAGCGATGGCTGGGGTGATGACAAAATCAATTTTCCATGCGTCGTAGAATTGTCGGAGGGAAGAGGTTTTCTGGGTCACCTTCGGCAGGAGGTCCCCCGCCCATCCGGCGAGGAGAGGAGACAGCCAAGGCCTCACGGATACGCCAAACCAGCTTTGGGGCCGATCCCAGACGGGGCTGTCGGCGGCCGAAAGCTCCTGCGCGGCGCGCAGCCAGCGAGAGGATGAATCGGACTTCCTCGGAAGGGCGTCGGACCAAAGGGTTCTCCCGCCCTCGGATAAATCCAAGATCCGATCCCCGCTGGCCAGGAAGCACCGGTGTCCGGCCTCGAGGGCCTCTTTGAGGAGGTCCTTGAGGTAATGGTCCGATTCCAGGAAAAGGAGCGTCAACCGCTCGCCTGACCTGGAAGGTGATAAGGCTCCCTGGATTTTCCAGAGTCCCCGCTTGAGGGCTCTCCGGAACGGCTGGCCGGCCGCGGCGCGGCCAACGGCAGGCCGTGACCCCGCCCCGTCTGCAGAGGAGATTAGCCTCTCCATGGGCAGGCCCTCTTTCTCGCAGAGGGTGCTTGCCCACCAGGCATAAAGACCGGGGGCCGACGCGCAGAGGTTTTCGAACGGCTCATCCCAAGCGGCGGTTCGATCCGCCCGGGGGCAGAAGACAACGTCCTTGCGCTCCTCCTTCAGGAGTTGGTGGATCTCCAGACCGCGGGCATAGAGATTGTCGAGCAAGGTCTTCCAGCAGTAGCCAAAGAGCAAGGCCGGACGAAGGCGCAGCTCATCCAGCTCCGGAAGGCGCCGGATGAGCCCCTCGTCCAATTCGTCCAGCCATTCCAATTGCCTGCTCCAAAGGGAGGACTCTTCACGACGGAGCGCTTCTTCGACGCCGTAGTCCCAGGTAATCCGGTGGGGCACCCCCTGGGCCTCCAGGGCCCGCTGGGCGCTGGTGGAGAGAGCCACCGCGGTATCCCCCGAAGAGAGGTTCAGGTTTCCGGGTACTCCCTCCAGAAGGAAGAGCCGCTTCATTCTGGACCCGGGGGGAAGCGCTTAAGGAATTCCTCCCGAAGCAGGCCGTACTCCAAGAGGTCAAGGTAGCTGTTCTGCTTGAAAAGGGCCTGCCGGCGCCGGCCCTCCTCCCGCATCCCGAGATGGGCCGCGAGCCCGCGCATGGGCATATTGCTCGCCGATGTCCCGCAATGGATCCGATGCAGGTTGAGCGATCTGAATCCGTGGTCCAGCAGGAGCCGGGCCGCTTCCTTGGAGTAGCCCTTGCCCCAGCAGTCCTTCTCACCGATCAGAATGGCGAATTCCGCCAGGCGGTTCACCCAGTCGATGTTCTGCAGGGAGATGTTTCCGATGTGGCGCCCGCCGTCCGTCAGCGTGACCGCCAGCACCAGGTCGTTGGGCGAGGCCAGCATCTTTTTGACGTACCTGACCGCATCCTCCGGACGGTACGGAAAGAGGTGGTGGCCGTTGTGCCGGCAGACCTCCGGGTCGTTGAGCCAATTCAGATAGGCCCCGTCGCAGTCCGCCTCCGTCAAGGACCGCAGGAGAACCCGCTTAGTTTGCAGGAACGGCGGCGGCGTCATGGGGGACTCGTGCGGGGTTGGAGAGGATCCCTTTGGGAAACGGATTCGGGGCCGGCGGCAGGCAGCCCGCTTGAGCCAAGGCCCGGACAAACCGAAAAAGGTCCAGGTCGTTGTAGCGCCGGCAAACCACCTGGGCGCCAAAGGGAAGACCGTGGGGGCCCGTGAAAACCGGCAGGCTCATTGCCGGAACGCCTCCCAGCGTCCAGATCAAGCAACTGTCCGGGCGGTCAGGGGCGGCCAGTCCGGGAAGGGGCTCCCCGCCCGTGGAGAGGGTCAGCAGCATGTCCCACCCGGAAAGAAACCATTGGTCCAGCGCCCCGGCCAGCTCCTCCTGCCGCTGGAGCGCGCCGAGATATTTCTCCAGGCCGATCCCTCGGCCCTCGGCAATCATGGCTTTCAGGATGGGGCTGACCAGGGCCTCCTGAAGGGCTTCTTCCTTAAAGTAGTAGGCGAGGGTTCTGCAGTAGATGATTTCATGAAGGGCGTGAGCCTCCTCAAGGCCGGGCGGCCAAGGGGCTTCGTGGAGCTCCACGCCCGGCAAGGTCGAAAGCCGCTCGCTGAAGCGGAGCAGGGCGTCCTGGGCGTAAGGCTCGGCATCATTCCACTTGGGGCCCCGCACCCATCCCACCCGCCAGGGGCGATCGGCCCTCCGATGACGGGAGCGGTCGGTCATGAACCGATGCACCAAGGGGTGGTCCGGGCCCCTGACCCGCGTGGTTTCCAGAAGAAGCTCAAGATCCTCGACGGATCTGGCCATGAAGGCGATGGTGTCCAGCGAATCGGTGGTTTTGAGGGATCCGGTTCTTGGGATGAGTCCGAAAGAGGGTTTGTAGCCATAAATCCCGCAATAGCTGGCGGGCCGTATGGTTGAGCCGGCCGTTTGAGAAGCCAGGGCCAACGGGACCATGAAGGCGGCCACCGCCGCGGCGGAACCGCTGGAGGAGGTTCCTGGGCTGTAGTCCGGATGGTGGGGATTCACCGTTGGACCGGGAGCGTGCACCGCGAACTCGGCGGTGACGGTCTTCCCCGGCAGGACAGCCCCTGCCTGGCGAAGGTTAAAAACCACCCGGGCATCGTTGCCAGGCGTGTAACCGGCGTAGATGGGGCTGCCCATGGTGGTGGGCATGTCCTGCGTGTTGAAGATGTCCTTGATCCCCACCGGAATGCCGGCCAGGGGGCCAGGGTCCTTCCCCTGGCGCAGGGCTTCATCGACGGCTCTCGCTTGAGCCAGGGCCAGAGAGGGATCGAGGTAAGCCCAGGCCTTAAGGGAGGGTTCCAGGCGCTCTATCTGCGTCAGGCAAGCCCGGGTGAGGGCCTCCGAGGTCAAGGCCCCTTCTCGGATGCGCCGCAGCGCCTGGGTGGCGGTGAGCCGCTGGAGCGGGGTTTCTTCCGCGGGGCTCATGCCGAAGGTCTTCCTCCGGTTTCCTCTTTGGCCTTGCCCTCAAGAAACTTCACGATCGCCGGTTTTACCTCAAGTTCGGTCTGCGCAGGACGCGGCGCCTCCCGCGCGGGATAATCGCTTGGCAGATCGAGGGCCTTTCCCTCCCGCTTGGCCTTGAGGGTCTCAATGAATTCACGCTCGGTCATCCCGGTGATCTTCAGGTAATAATCCAGCGCGGCGGGCCGCTTGGAATCCTCCTCCCGGGCCAGCGCGAAGCCCTCTTCCCGGGTGAGCAGCCCAGCTCGGACGTCCGCGCTGGCGTGGTCGGTTCCCCGCCCGAAGCCGCGCTTGATGAATTTGGCGTAGTCGTGAACGCCGGCCATGACGCACTCGACGCTCTTGTAGCCCTTGTAGGTGCCTTCCACATGGTCCTCCCGCCAGCCGTAGGTCTTCTTCACGAACTCCATCTGGCGCTCCTCATCCCAGAAAATAAAATTGCTCAAGTGAATCCCCACGACACCGGAACGCTCAATCTCCTCGCGCGAGGGGAGCTGGAAGAGGCTCATGTCCCGGAGAGAGATTTGGTCATCCGCCATCGCCGGCGGTTCGAACCGGGCCGAGTACTTCACAAAGTAATCGCGGTCGTATTGGGTGACTTGAGCGCGGTAGTCTCCCCTTCCGTCCCCTTCGGAGACGCTGTCGCCCCAGACCAGGAGCCGCACCCCGAACTTGACGGCCACCTGAAGGGGAAAGGCCCCCACCCCCATGTGGCAGTGCCAACAGGCGTCGCCGATCGCCCCCAGGGATTTCCGGGCCAGTTGATTGACAAGCCGGCGGTTGGGGGTGAACATGATGTGATCCACATCGAATTTCTCCAAGGCGTTGTAGAGGTTGTAAAGCCCGGTCTCCGTGTACCAGTTGTGATTGAAGGTGACCGCCAGGGGCTTGAGCCCATAAACGCGGGTCAGCACATGGAGCTGGAAGGTGCTGTCCTTCCCGCCGCTGATGGGCACCATGCAGTCGTAGTTTTGGCCGGTCTTATCCCGATACTTCTCAAAGAGCTGGCGCAGCGTCTTCTCCCGGCTGGCCCAGTCGATCCGCATCTTCTCCTCCTGGGCCCGGCAGGCGGTGCAGATGCCCATCTCATCGAAGGCGACCCCCTCGAGCGTTTCGGGCAAGCAGCAGCGCGTGCAGTATTTCAGAATGCCGGAGTAGGGTGGACCAGTTTCAGCCAAGGGGCGGCCCTCCGACGGTCTTTGCCACTTTTTCGATCGCCCGCGCGATGTCCAGAACATCCTCCAGGAGATGGGGAGGCCTGACCCATTCGCTCACCAGCATCTGGTGCTCGTAAAGCTTCTCGGCGTTGGGACAGGTGCCGGGCGCGTAGGTGGCGCGGCTGCCCAGGTTCTCCGGGGCGCTGAAGGGGTAGCCGTGCTTGAAGAGCCGTTTGGTTTGGTAGATCGGCTGCAGGTAGAGAGGACGGGTGTACCCCTGCGTGAAGGGAACGCCCTCGGCCCGAAGGGCCTGGGCGAATTCTTCGCGGCTTATCCCGCACCGTTCCGGCAGGAACCGCAGGGGGTACAGGTAATAGGCGCTCTCGCAGTCCTCGCAGCCTGACTCACCGAACGCCCGGTGAGGACAGCAAGGCGGCGGCACCAGAAACGGTATCCGGGAAAGCCGCTGGCTTAGGGCCTTAACGTACCCCTGACGAACGGCATTGAATTTCTTGAGCTTCTTCAACTGCTCAAGGCCGATGGCCGCCGTCAGCTCCGTGGGCCGAAGATTGAAACCCAGCAGGTTGGTGCCGTCGGCGCAGCCCGCCTCTTCCATCACCGCCTCGGCGTGGTTTCGAATGAGCGCCAGGCGCTTCCTCAAGCCCTCATCGCCGGTGACGCACAGGCCCCCCTCCCCGGCTTGAATGGTCTTGTTGACGTTGAGGCTGAAAACGCCAATGTCCCCGAAGGTCCCCACCGGCTTACCCCGGTATTTGGCTCCGTGGGCCTGGGCGCAGTCCTCGATGATTTTCAGACCGCGGCCGCGGGCCAACTGGAGGATGGGATCCATGTCGGCCGGTATCCCGAATTGATGAACCACCACGATCGCGCGCGTCCGATCCGTCAGACGGGCCCGGATCGACCCGGGGTCGAGAGAGCCCGACTCAAGTTTGACGTCGGCGAAAACTGGAATGGCTCCGTACACCAGGGGGCAGGAAGCCGCCGCCGACATCGTGTAGGGGGAAACGATGACCTCGTCGCCGTATCCCAGCCCCAGGGCGCCGATCGCCGCGATGAGGCCTGAAGTGGCGCTGTTCATGCCGACGGCGTACCGGATTCCATAAGCCTCGCACCAGGCGCGCTCCAGGGCCTGCACCCTGGGGCCGCCCCAGAAGCTGAAAGGCGGTTCCGGAGCATGGGAACCTTCGAAGAAGGAAAGGACTCCTCGCTCCATGGCCTCCCGCACGGCCCGCTTCTCCTCTTCCCCCAGGGTGAGGTTTTCCATCCAGGGCCGGGTTCGGACCGGCGGCCCGCCATGGATGGCCAAGGTGTCAGGATCGGGCCGCATGGGACAATTCCTTTGCCGAAGCCAGCGCCCTGGCCCTCCACATCAGCCGCATGGTTTCCCGCACTGCGGTGAGGCCCACCCCCTCCGGGTCTCCCTGGGGCGTCTTTCCCGCGAGGCAGGCGTCGATCCGGTCGAGGGCATGCGCCAAAGGCCTCTGAAGCGCCTGAAAGGGAGAGCCCTCCGCGGGGACCAAGATCCGTTCTCCCCAATCGTTGACGGCCGTCTCCCAGACGGCGATGGCCTGGCCAAAGTTGAGAAGCTGGACCCGCCCCCTCTGGAAACGGAGATCGCACTCGAACATCTGGTAGAGCCGCTCATCGAACGTCCTGAAGCTCACCGGCGCGCCTTCCCACCGAAGCGTGAGGTGCAGGTTGTCATCCCCCGCGCGCCCGCCGGGGGCCGTGGAAACGTTCGCGATCTTGGGTTCTCCCGGAAGGAGCAGCCGGAGGGTGTGCACCAGGTGGACACCGCTGTTCATCCATCCCCCGTAGGTGGTGGAGATCCCTTCCACCAAAGGGCCCAAAACACCGGATCGGATCCGGCGAGCCAGTTTCTGATAGGCCGGATCAAAACGCCGGGGATGATGGACCAGGATACGGGTTCGGCCGGTCCGTTCCAGGTCCAAGAGCCGATCCAGATCCGCCTCGTCAAGACAAACCGGCTTCTCCATAAAGAGAACCCGCGGAGGATTCTGGGCCAGGAGAATCTGCTTGGCCTGGTCGAAATGGAGCTCGCTGGGGCTGCACAGGCTGATGACGTCCACCCGCTCCTTCTCTAGAAAGGCGTTCAGCGAAGCGAACCGGCCCGGGACACGCCATCGTTTGCCCAGGGCCTCCCGCCGGCTGGCCTTGGGATCCACCACCGCCGTCAGCTTGAAGGCCGGGTGCTGGTGGTAAGCCTGGGCGTGTGTCTGGACCGGCCCGCGGCTGCGGGGCTCGTCCAGAAGGCCCGCAATTCTTCCGCAGCCCACCAGGGCTGCCGTCCAATCAGGCTTCATTTCGCAGCGCTTTCCACCGCCTGGGAACGGTTTGGTTTCGACGGGCCAGCTCCGGGTGGTCGAGCAAGAAGTCGATGATTTCACCCAACCCGAATCCGGGCCGCCTCGGATAAAAATGCTCGTACACGGCGGAGACCACCTCAAAATCTTCCTCGGTGTCCACCTCCAGGTGAAACTTCGGCTGCCGGTGCCAGGGCGGAGCTTCCAGGTTGCACAGCCTGAACCGGTCCGGGTATTGTGTGATGTTCCAGCCGGCATGGGACCGGCGATCCGCGTCGGCCACAAGCCGTTCGGTCTCAAGCAAGACCCTGGCCGGATAAACGAAGACCTCCATCCCCGGCGGATAGGTGGTCGTCAGGCCATTGGTCACGTAGTCGTAGCGGTCCAGATTCTTCAGGGCGAATCCCGTCACCGCGTCCACCAAGAGAGGGTCGGGCATGGGGTTGTCCCCCATGAACTCGACATGGAGATCCACCGAGAAGGCCTTGAGCGCTCCGGCCACCCGGCCCAAAACATCCTCCTCGCTGCCCCGGAAACAGGGAATGCTCAAGCGCGAGGCAAGCTGCGCCAGGGGATCGTCCCCGGCCTCGGTGGAAGTGGCCAAGATCACCTCGTCAATCAGCCGGCTGCGCCGGATCCTCTCGATCTGGAGCTCCAGCATCGGCATCCCAAGGATGGGGCGCAGGACCTTGCCCGGCAGCCTGGAAGATCCCATCCGGGCCTGGACGGTGGCCGAGATCCTCACCTGGGCGCTCCTTCAGGTGCCGGAAGAAGATTGAGCAGCTCCTGGACAATGCGCGAAGCGGCTCCCTGCGCCTGCCTGAAGAGCTTGCCAGCTTGAGCCGGCGCGGGCCCCGGCGGGCCCCACCAGGCGCCCAGATGCCGGACCAGCGCTTTCCGTTCCGTGACCGTCGGGACCAGCCCAAGATCCGTTCCAATGAAGGGACCCGCCTGGCATCCCCCGGGTTGAAAGCTGACCGACCGTTTGCCCGCCAGGGCTGCCTCCAGCAAAAGCAGAGAGGTCATCCCCAGGACGCCGTCGCTGGCAAGGATGGACGGCCACGGAGGCTGATTGGCCATGGGCCAGAGCCGCCCCTGCGACCTCCAGCGCCGGGCCAGCGGTCCGCACGGAAACTCCCCCTGCGCCTGGGGGTGCAGCTTCACGATCAGACGGGCCTTCAACCCTTGCGCGGATTCGACTTCGTCAAGAGCGGACAAGGTCTCCTCCAACACCTGGTCTTCGGTGTAACCCCTGAAATAAGGGGCTCCAGGCGCAAAATCGGAGTTGAACGATTCCGCCGCGAAGAGAAAGAAACGTTCGTTGGCGGATGCCCCGGCCCTTGAGAGCCACCCTTGCTTGAGAGAGCGCGCGTCAGCGAGGAGGGACGGCTCCGCCAGTCCTTGAACGAGCGTTTCCAGGTAGGGGTGCCCGGTAACGACCAAAATCTCCTCCGGCAGCCCTTCCCGAATGGCCTGGGCCTTGGCCGTCTCATCAGGGAGAGCGATCCGCGCGGGGTAAACTGGAACTCCCGAGGGCGCGGCGGCCCAACGCTCCTTGTAATAGCACCAATGATCCACGACAGCCAAAGCGGGAAGGCGGGTATGCCGCAGCAGGATCTTGTCGATGCTCTGACCCCAGGCGGTTCCCAAAAGAAGGAGATCCGGACGAATGTCCGCGACCTCTCTCATGATGGCCTCGGTCAAGCCGTTCGGCGGCTCCTGCGCCTGGGGGACCACCCTATGCGTGAGCGCGGCCCTTTCAAACAGGCCCACCGCCTGGGCGCAGGCCAAAGAATGAACCTGGGCGGACGCTTCTTCCTGAAGCGCCCGGATCACGGGGATGAGAACGTTCGCTCCGCCGGCGTCCTGGGCCGCCGCTAAAACCACCGGACGTCTGTCAGGCATCGAAGGGTTTGAGCAAGGTTCGCATCCGGTGGAGGTAGGTGTGCTCCTGAAGAACCCTGCGGCGCCCTTCCTGGGCCATTCGCCGAGCCTCCTCTGGATGACGGAGATAATAGGACACCTTTTCCCTGGCCTCCCCCGGCGAGCGGTAGGTGGCCACCTCCCGTTCCGGCGTCAACAGCTCTTCCATGCCGGGGACATGATCGGTCAGTTCGAAGGTGCCACAGCCAAGCAGCTCGAAGGCTCGCGCGTTCAACCCGGCTTGCCGGGCCTGCTCATCGTGAACGTTCAGGCCCATGGAGGCGGCGTTGTAAATCCGCGCCGTGGTCCGGTCCGGGACATAGCGCTCCGGCGAAACCACTCGGCGCCAGGCGCCGTTTAAGGACGCCCGGACCTGGGGGCTTCCCCACCCTCGGCCCCACACCTTCAGATCAAATTCCGCCAGCGCCTGAACCATCCGGTCGCGGCCGGGCGCGTGCCAGGCAACAAAGGCAACCTCCGAGTGAAAGCGCCTCCTTTGAAGGGGGCTTAAGGCGAGGGGCCTATAGACCGTCTCATCGCAGGCGCAGGGCAAAAACGAAACGGTCCGGGCGCCTGCCTTTTTAAGATCCGGCAGGTAGGAGCGGTCAAAAAGGTAGAAATGGTCAATGAGCGGCAGGCGGTCCTCAATGGGAAAGCGAAAGGGATTGTCCAGCCACCAGGTGATCAAGGGCGCTCGGGTGGAGGCCTTGAGTGCTCGAAGCAGCGAAGCGGAAAGGGTTTCTCCCCTTAAGATCAAGATCAGCTCCGGCTGGGCTTGACGGGCCAATGCCAGCAGGCGCTGATCCCGCTTCGCCAGCCAGCGTTCCCGGAAGATGTCGACCAGGGGGACGCCCCCGGGAAAACGAGAAAGAAGTTGCCTGCCCTGCCTTAAGGTGAGACGGTCCACCCAAGGGCTTGAGCTCAAGAAGGGAATGACTTGATGGTTAAGCCGCTTAAGGGCGCAGGCGGTATACCACACCCAAGGGACCAGGAAAGTGGGAGAGATCAACAAGATCTTCATCGAGTCACGGAAGCGGAACAAGCCCTTCTCTCCCTCATGGAGGTCAAACCCTCCTCAACACCCATTGGTTTCACCTCCAGCTCTTCGGACATGCGGCGAGTCACAAAGGAGGTGTCCTTAGGACGCGGGGCAAGACCATGAAGGAGAGCGCCGGCGACCGGCTTGACAAGGTTCTCGGCAAACCCGAAGATCCGGCAAACGGCCAGCGCGAATTCCGTCAGTGGAAGCCTCTGCGGTCCCGCGACATGAAGGGCGCCGGTCATACCCCTTTCCAAGGCTGTCCAGATGGCCCGGGAGCAATCCTCCGCGCGAAGGGGCATGCTCATGACCTCTCGAGCGACGGGAATCTTCTTGCCCTCTTCCAGCCTCTCAAGCCACCGGGTGACGACGTTGCCGCGGCCCCCCGGCCAGGGCCAGCCGTACATGAGGATGGGACGAACGATAAGGTGCCGGCATCCGCTGGCGCGCACGGCATCCTCGGCCTTCACCTTGAGCTGGCCGTAGCGGTTGATTGGCCTCCTGGCCGACTCCTCGGAGTAAGGGGGGTTGTCCCCATCAAAAATCGCGTTGGAAGAAACCGCCGCGAGGAAGATCTTGAGCCGCTGGCACAGCTCCGCCAGAACTTGCGTCCCCCCGACGTTGATCCGTGAAACCGATTCCGGGTCGCGCTCCGCTTGGTCCACCGACCCCACGCCTGCGGTGTGGATGACGGCGTCCGGCCGGACTTGCGTCAGCAGCCTGAAGAGGTCCAATTCGTCGAGAAGATCCATCGCGAGGAAGCGGTCCTTCCACGCGGCCGGAGGCGGCAAGTGGTGATGGGTGGCCAAAACCTCACACCCCTGGGGAGCAGTTTCCAGGAGGGTTTTTCCCAAGAGTCCCGTGCCGCCGGTGATAAGGACGCGCATCGTCAACCTCCTGAGGCGACCTCCGAGGGTTTCTTATCCGCCTGAATCTCCTGAAGACAATCCAGCAAGCCGGTGCCCAGATCCACGTAGTGATGGCTGATAAGCTTCCTGGCCATCTGGGGACGGAAGGCATACGGCGTGACGCGGTAGTGCGGTGTCCGTCCCGACTCCGACTGCAGGGGGTCCACCGGCTGGTACTCGATCTCGATGGGTAAGCCCAAGATCTCGCGGATCATCTCCATGAGGTCGCGCACCCGGGTCGGATGGTGGCCGGTCAGGATGACGCGCTCGTTCTTGAACCCCGGATCCAGGATCTGGACGCTGGAGCGGGCGACATCGGAAACGTGGATGTATTCCCTCAACTCGTCACCGCTTCCATGAACAACGATCCGGCGCTTTTCAAGCGCCTGGGTGAGGTAATGGCGCACGCCGTTGCCGCCGTCGGCCCCGCGGCCGTAGATGGAACCGTACCGGAGGATCGTGTAGTCCAATCCAAACCAGCGCTGGTACTCCTCAACGTACGACTCGCAGGCCTGTTTGCTGGCCCGGTAAAAACCGCCTGCTTGCCCGGAGACATAGATGCTGCTGGCGAAGACATACCGGTGGACCTTGGCGAGCCGCGCCTCCTCCAGGAGGATGGCGTTGCCAAGGACGTTGACGCGCGCGGTGTCCACCGGACGACTCTGCGCCTCCTCCAGGTTGGCCAGGCCGGCGAAATGATACACCACCTCTTGGCCGGTCATGGCGCGGCGCACGGCCTCCTCATCCAGGATGTCCCCCTGGACGAACCGCTGCCGGCCGTCCGTGTGGGCCAAGCGGCTGCGGTCGAAAACCGTCACCTCGTGACCCGCTTGCGCCAGCGCGTCCACGACATAGGAACCTACGAATCCCGAACCTCCAAAGACAATGGCCTTCACCTCAAGACTCCTCCTTTTTCTAATCGCCGCCGGCAACCGTGATGGTTTCGCCGGTGATAAAATCGCCGGCCTCCGAGGCCAGATACAGCGCCATCCGGGCCATGTCCAGGGGTTGTCCCGCCCGTTGGAGGGGGATCTTCCGAATCCTCTCCCGGCGGTCCCTCCGGCCCATCTTCTGATGAAAGGGGGTCTCGATGAATCCTCCACGGATGGCGTTGACCCGGATGCCGTGCGGGGCGCCCCACCGGGCCAGCCCCCGGGTGGCCGCCTCCAGGGCCGCCTTGGCCGCCCCGTAATGAAGGCTGACGGGAGACCCCCCGTATTTGGCGGAGATCGAACTGACGTTGATGATCCGCCCGGAACGCTGCCTCCGCATGCGCCAAAGGGCCTCCTGGGCCAGGAAGAAGGGGCCCTTGGCGTTGAGGGCGAAGGTCCGGTCCCATCCCTTTTCGCTCAAGCGTTCGATCGGTTTCGGCTCCAGGACGCCCCCCGCGTTGTTGATGAGGACATCGATCCGGCCAAAGGCGCGCACAAAGGCCTTCACCAGACGACGGATTTGGGACACCTGGCTTAAGTCCGCCTTGAAGCAAGCGGCCGTTTTGCCCTTCGCGAGGAGCGCTCTCCGGAGCGCCTGGGCCTTCGCGGCATTCCGGTGGTAGTGAATGCCGACCTGGGCGCCGCAGTCGGCGAAAAGGCAGACCATGGCGCTGCCGATTCCCCCGGTGGCCCCCGTGATCAAAACCCGTTTGCCGCGAAGGGATTCAAACATCGGCGCCATGGGCCTTCAGCCAGAATTCCACTTGCGGGATCTGCCACTGGTAATCCACGTCAAGCCCTCCCCACTGCTTGAGGGGGTGAATCTTCCTGCCCATCCACCTTTGAGGCAGCAAGCCGTCCTCGAGGTTGTCCAGACACCTGGGACGGACCACCGAAACCCCCATGTCGGCGAAGTAGACCTCCCCTTGCGAGTCCCGGTCGCAGTTAAGGCTTTGTGGGTTGCCTATCGCTTCAAAAGGGACAAAGGGTTGAAGGAACCCTTCGGGCCCCAGCCGCCGCGCCCGCAGGGGACTCCACATGTTGTAGGCCGAAACGGAGACGGCCGAATCGATTGAGGGGTCCTCCCTCAAGACTCGGATTCCCTCTTCGATCAGGCGGCTGGTGACCGTGGGGGCGTTGCAAAAAAGAAGCACCAGAAGCTCGGGCTTGTCCCCGCGGGAGGCGAGCCGGCCGCAAATCTCCCGGTAACCGTGGCGGAAGACCTCCTCTCCGAGCGCGGAATCGGCCGCCAGTTCCGGGGGCCGGACGATCGGCTCCGCCCCGCGGCCGGCGGCGATCTTCAGGATCTTCTCCGAGTCGCTCGATACGAAAAGCCGGTCCACCCCCTTGGCGTTGGAAGCGGCCTCCAGCGGGTACGCCATCAGCGGCTTTCCCAGAACCGGATACCAGTTCTTGCCCGGAAAACCCTTGCTCCCCTCCCGCCCGATCAAGAGCGCGGCGATCATCCCGCCGCCTCCACGGGCTTCACCCCCGCAAGCATCCATCCCCGGTCGTAGGCCACGCGGATCTGCCCCAGACCGGCCTGCCCCATCAGCCGGATGGCGCCCTCGCGGCTGAAGCGATGCTCCAGCGGGGCCGAAAAACGGTCGTAAAGATCACCCACCAAGCTTAAGGGTCCTTGGCCGTGCCGGTAAGGCAGCCGCTTGACCCAGGAAGAGAGGACCCGAACGTCTTTGGCGAGGCGGTACGGCAAGGTGAAGGTAAGCCACGCCAGGGGAGAGCCCAGGACGCAAAGCCCGTAGAGCAGGCCCGGCGGGAGCCTGCGCGTGATCCCTCTGGTGAGCCGGGTCAGCTTCAATCCCAGACGCCAGCTTACGCTCCGGTCGCTCATGTCCTCGTAAAGATAAATGGCGAGGGCGGCACCCGGCTTGGCCAGGTGAACCAGCTCCTGAAGCCCCCCCAAGGGAGAAGCCATGTGGTGGAGCACCCCATAGGAGTAGATGAAATCAAAACAACCCGGCCCGAAGGGAAGCCGCTGGATGTCGGCTTGAAGGATCCGGGCATTGGAAAGGGATCGCGTCCTGGCGAAGCTGGCCTGGGACCCGCCCGGGCTTAGCTCCACTCCCACCAGTTGAGCCTGGGGGTGGCGCACGGCCTGGAGATAAAGGTCGATTCCGTTTCCGCAGCCGGCGTCCAGAACCAAACCCTTCAAAGGGGCGAGGTGAAGGCCTTCCCGCATCCGGTCAAAGTGGTAAGCCGGGGGGAGAGTTCCCTGACGCCTTTGGGAAGCCGACCAGAGATACCCGTAGCGGCTGGAGGTCTCCGATTCCACGCTCGCAAGACTAGGCATGAACCTTCCCAGCCCCCAGCTTTTCCAGCTCCATGGCCCGGTAGGAGCAGCGGTCGCAGGCCTGAAGCTTGTGGGCCTGCCCCTCGGCATGAAGCCGCCGGTACCGAGAGGCCTCTTCCGAAAGCCACATCGACCGTATCGATTGGGCCCCGGCCCTTCCGAGGGCCAAGAGAGAGAAGTCTGAAACGCCGTGCATCAGGCACGGCAGGGCGGTGCCGTCCCACAGGATGGTCATCCTCTGCCACAGGAAGGGACAGGCCCAGTCCGCGACGAGCCCCCGGTGATCGTCCTCCGGCCCCTCCCGGCGGTGGTCGAGATAGGCGATTTCATCGGCCGTGGCTTCCCAAAAATTCACGTACTCGGAAAACCGCTCCCGGAGCTCTGCGAGCATCACGGACTGCACCCTGATCTGCGGGATTCCCAGGCCCCGCTCATCCCGGAGGCGCCGCAGGGTCTGGACATTCGCCACCACCCGCTCAAATTGGGCCCCCACCCGATAAGCCTCGTAGGATTCCTTGGAGGTCCCCTCGAAAGAGATGGAAATCCGATCCAGTCCGGCATCGATCAGCCGGTGGATCAGGGCCCCCGTCAAGAGGGTCGCGTTGGTGTTGAAATAAACGTCCAGAATCCCCTTCTGCTTGGCGTACGCCACCATCTCCGGAAGTTTCGGGTGCAGGGTGGGCTCCCCCCGGAAGCTAAGCTTGATGGAAAAAAGCCCTTCCGCCGCACCTTCATCGATGATCCGGGTAAAGAGCTCCCACTTCAGATATCCCGGAACCTCCGGGCCCCAATTCTTCATGGTGGTGGCGCAGAAGGGGCAGCGCAGGTTGCACACGCCGGTTGATTCGATGTCCAGGTGAATCGGGAACTCCCCCACGGTGAAGCGCTCCGGAAACTGGGCCCAGCGCCTGCGGTACTCCTGAAAGCGCGGATCTTTCAGCCGCGCGTCAAAAACGCTGGATTTCCCCACCGTGTGGAAATTGGGGTTGGCTCGGGCTCCGCTCATCTCTTTTTGATCACCCGCGCCTGAAACTCGATCTCGTCAAACCCGCCCACCCAGTAGCACCAGATCCGCTGGGTCCACCGAACGTTGAGGTTCGCCAGGCCGTCGATCGCGCGCGAGATCGCTTTGCGCAGCCAGGTGGTTTGCGCCCTCGGGCGCATCCAGTGCAGCCGCACCCTCTCCACCTGGAAATGGCAGCGGCCATAGCGCTCCGAATGGCCGGGGTCGAAATGGTCGAAAAGACCCACCCCCACGGCCCGCTTGTGACCCGGGTGGGTCCAGTTGCAGGAGTAGTGGGGCACGCGTATCTCCAACCGGGCCCCGTGCGCGCAAATCCGGTACAGCTCTTGGATCACCCCGATCGTGTCTTCCAAGTGTTCCAGGCAATGATCCATCACCACCTCCCGGACCGATCCCTCCTCGAAAGGCCACGGAAAAAGATCCAGGTCGTGGACGACGTCCGGCGTGGGACCATTTCCGTTGTTGTCCACGTTGAGGAAACCGGCGATCCGGCGGCCGCCTGAACCGATGTTCAGCCTCAAGAGAACCCTTTCAGGGGTTTGGACGAAACCCGCGTCAGACATCGATTGGGTCGAGGACTCCAACACCCAAGTACTCCTCTCTGAATTTCACCTGCAGATTCTTGTACTGCGCGTCTCCGGCCTCACTCATCTGTTCCGCGAGGCGGATCTGCGGATGGACGGGTTCTGGCATCGTGACGTAAAAGCTGAAGGTGCGCTCCAAGCCCAGGATCTCCTCCCGGGAGAGCTGGGGCATGTTCAGCGTGCTTGCGTCAGGGTTATCCAATGAGCAGATGGTGCCGGGGTCGAGGTACCCTTCCCGGATGGCCAGCTCTCTTAACGGCGTTCCGTGGAAGGGGGCGAAGATGAAGGCGCCGGAGCATTCCACCCCCTTGGGCAGCTGGCGGTTGAATTCGATCGTGTCGAAGATCAGATCCCGCGTCTCCAGGGGCATCCCGATGATGCTGTTTCCGTTGGCGGCGTATTTCCGGCCGGCCACCGCCCGGAAGGCCTCCAGCATTCGCTCGTTGGAGAGTTTCCTTTTCAGAACCTTCTCCCGGTACTCGGGGTTCCCATGCTCGATGCCCATGCTCATCCTAAGGCAATTCATCCGTTCGAGCCACCCGGCTCTTTCTTCGGTGATGGTCTCGCAGCGGGTGTTCATCCAGAAGGGGATCTTAAAATCCAGGTACATGTTGGCCAGCTCCAGAAACTCCCCGTCCCCCATGGCGAGAAAGGTGTCCACCACGAAGTAGATGAGCTCCGGCTGATACTTTTCCTTGAGGAACTTAAGCTCCGCGTGCACGCGGTCCATCCGCTTCTTCCGGTAGAACCGCCCGCCCTTGTCGTTGGCGTAGGCCAAGTTGTTGGAGGGGGAGTTGCAATAGGCGCAGGTGTAGGGGCAGCCCCTCTGGGTTTCCATGCCGACCGTGCGCCAGATCTTGCCCATCATGGGCCGGTAAATGCTCTGGGGATCGAACAGATCGAAATCCGGGTAGGGAAGGCTGTTCAGATCCAGCGTCTGGCGCATCGGATTCTGGTAAATCTGGCCATCCTGTTTCACCCAGAGGTTAGGGGTGTCCTTGACCGGCAGCCCGCGGCAGAGTCTAAGGCACAAGTCCAGCAGGGCCTCCTCCCCTTCCCCGCGGCAGACGTAGTCGACCGCCTCTTCCCGGACGATCTTGTCCGGCGCGTAGGTGGCGAAGACCCCGCCGAAGAGAACGGGCGGACGCCCCTTCAGCGACTGGACCAGCCGGAGGCCGACGGTGTAGGTGTTCTCCACCACCGAGACCGCGATGAGATTCGGCTGGAATTCATCCACCTTTTTCTGAAAGTCCAAGAACATATCGGTCTCCACGGGGCGGATGCCCCTCTCCTCCCAGCGGAAGGGGCGCAGGGCCGAGTGGAAGTACGGGTAGTTGGCGCCGAAGGGATTCTTGTAAAAGGTGCAGTCAAAGAGGTCCACGGTGAACCCTTCCTGCTTGAGGACCGCGGACAACAGTCCCAGACCGGTGGGCATTAGGGCGCGCATCTCGATGTTCGGGTAAAGGAACAAAACCCGGAAATCCTTGGGGTTTCTTCCGTTGCCCATCGGTGTGGTGTTGAGTGAAATCATCCTTCTCCCTTAGACGTGAACGACCTCTTGCGCCGCGGCCGCGGTTCTGGGGGAGCCTAAAACCGACTGAACCCTCTGTGGGTCATAAGGCGAAAAAACTTGGGTCACCCAGGGCCGGCTTGAATCGCTCTTAGGACTCGAAAGGTTTCCGACCTCCTCCAGCACCACTTGACGCAGATTCGTGTCGGTCGCCATCGGAACCGAGTGGGGATAGACCCCGCCGACATCCAAGAGCTGCCCCGAGCGGTAATTCACAACCCGCTTTCCCATGGCGAGCGCTTGAAACCCAACGGAGCTCGCGGTAAAGAGGACGAGATCCGCCTCTTTCAGATCTCTCTTCAGGTCGGTGAAATCGGCCGGCAGAAGCCTCGCCGGAAAACGGATCTCGCTGGCCCGGATGGGGTGCAGCGGATGGTGGCGAATCCAAAATCGAAGGCCTTCTTCTTGCCCTCCCCCCGGAAAGTTCAGGCGCAGCGCTTCCAGCAGATGCGCCGCCATCGGTGGATCGATGGGAAGAGCCACCAAAATGTTACCTCCTCTGGGCTGGCGGCCGTTCCCCTGGCAGGCGCCAAGGGCTTCATCCGAAGAAAGCTCCCGATACCGGATCGACCCGGTCAACCGCAATTTCCCCGGCGGAATCCCTCCGGCCTGAAGGAGCCGGTGGCCGTAGGGGCCGGAGGTGAAGATGATGTCCGGCAGGGGCATGCGTTGGGCTTCCCCCTTTCCGAGAAAGTAGGGCAGGTAAAATTCCGAAAGGATGATCGCCTGATAGGCGGCCGTGCGGACCCCATGCGCCTGGGCCGCCAGAACCAGCAGCTTCTCCCAAGGTTGATTCTCATACGAGTAGACGACCCACCGCCAGTTTCCCTTCTCCAACAGGCGGCTGGCCGTCTCATAAAAGAGCCGAAAGGCGCACAACGAAGCCCGCCCAACCTCCAGCCATTGCTCCCTGTGAATGAGCCAGGTGACCGGTCTGCCGCCAAGGGTCAAGGGCAGCGGGTCCCCAGGCCAGGTCATCGCCTTAAAGGAGCGCCAAATCGCTTGCCGGGTCGCCCAGAGGATGAGGGGTTGAAAATAATCCGAGCGCATGGCCAAGGGCCGTTCGTACCCGCCGCAATCCGGCGACGAAAACCGAACCACGTCCCAGCCGGATTCCGCGAGCAGTTCCTCCATTCCGGGGAGGTGGTGGTCCTCCCATTGGCGGGGCCCCTTGAAGCTGCTGGGCTGCGGATAAGAGAAGAGGGCGATGGCCGGATCTCGTGGAACGAACCTCTCCCGGCTGGGCCACACCCGCCGTTGCCGGCGCCGATCCGAGAGTGTTTTGATCAACCACCGAACCCGCTTGAGCAGGCCCGCCGCGACGACCCTCCCCTTGGCCGCCAACAGCGAGGATTCGCCCACGACCCGGATCCGCGAATCGGCACCCCCCAGGTTCTCTTGAAGCTGTCGAAGCAGCCACGGATCCTCGACCACGATGAGGAGCGCTTCATGGCGCTTGATGGCTTGGGTCACCTCATCGTGCGCCAGATGGAGATAGCAGGCCAGCAGAAAAAGATCCGAGGCGATCCACATCTTCCAGGAGAGCCGGGTGGACCACCAGGTAATGGGATCCTCCTGGCCCGCGCCCACCTGGGCGACCAGATCCAGAAAGGGCTGGCGCAGCGCCCGGGCTGTTTCGTGGAGCTTCTGGGCGCTGTCCCAGGGCGCCAATCCCAAAGCGGCTTGCGCCTGGGCCCTGAACCGGACGTTCTTGCCCAGGTAAAGCCATTGTTTAAAATCCGTTCGACCTCGAAGTGCCCGCCGAAGATGGGCCGGAGAGGTTACGACGATGGGTTCAGACACAAGGTCTTCTCTGCGGCAAGCTGCGGGGCTTTGGCTCCGGCAGGAAACCCCTGGGCCGCCAGCAGGTAACGTTGGATCTCCCGCTCAAACCGGCCCGCCAGCCGGCGGGCCTGAAGCGGAAACCAGCAGTTTCCGATGGGATCCCGTCGGATTTTGAACGTGTACGCCTCAAGGGCCTTGGCTTGGGCTAAGACCCAAGGCTCCCGCCACCTGGAGTCCTCCTCCGCGCTCGGCGGCTGTCCCAGATCCGCCAGGACCGTGTGGACCAGTTGAGAAAGAGCAGAAACAGGCCTTGGGAAATGGCAGACGTCTCGGAGAATCGCTTGAGCCTCGGCAGAGTGCTCAAAAGGCTCTCCGGGCCCTTTGGGCTGAATCTGGTTTACAAAAGCGAACACCTCATCCCAAGTTTCAGGAACCTTCAGGTGATCGATGATGGGGTAATGGTTTTGCTGGAAGTGGTCTGTGTGCTCGGCCAGCCGAGGCCCCACCAACCCCGTGAGGTTCAAGGCCGGCTTGCCCGCAGCAACGGCCTCAAAGAAGGTGGTGGAGTTAAAGCCGGCCATCAGCTGAATTTGGTCCAACCACGACTCAAACGGGAGCTCTTCTCCGCCGGTATGCAGCGTGGGGCTGTATCGGTCCTCAAAATAACGCCAGCTGCGGCGGTCCTCCTGTTGGTGGGGGCGAAGCCAAACCCTCTGCCCGCGACGCCGACATTCGTCGAAGAAGGTCAGCAGAACGCGCAGGTAGGACGCCTCAATCCACAAGCGGTCTTCAAAGTATCTCGCTTTGGATTGAAAGCCCCAGTGGGTTCCCCGATGCAGGTCAATCTTCTTCAGCATGGACTCGGGGACGATGGAGTTGAACAGGGGGAAACTGCTGACCACCCCGATGGGAACCCGCTGCGCCCCCAGGGGTTTTCTGGCTTGAGCCGCCGCCAGAAAGAAATCCATGCGGGGGGCACCGGTCACCGGAAGCTGTTCTTCGCGGAAGCGGCCGGTGGCCAGAAGCACCCGGCGGCTGTAGTCCCCCCACAGAAAAAAACGATGGATGCTCTGGATGTGCCTCTGCCAACAATCTGGATCCGAGCCCCCGCCATACTTCACCAGGAGAGGCCCCTCTTCAAAGACCGCTCCCTCGGTGGCCAGCATGTAGATCTTTGTTCTTCGCGTGATCTTGGGGTAGGTATCGTAGATGATGTTCATCGGAGTGGCGATCACGGCGGCCTCGCACGGCAGCGCGTTGAGGATGGGGTTCGTCGTCCGGCGCGTGGACAGCAGGGCGCGGGCCCCCGCTTTTTCAAAGAGCCTCGCCAGCGCGATGAGAACCGGACCGTCCCGGCGGGGGTCTTCCATGTGGATGAGAATCCGCGGGCGCCTCATGGAACCTTAGAGCCCCTTTCTTGCGTACAAACGGAGGTTGTCACCCTTGTCCGCGCGGTTGATGAACTCCTGGAACGGTTCCTCGGCGTCTGCCGGGATGGGCAGATTCCAGCCGGCGAAAACCTCCGGATAGGTCCCAAAGGTTTTCCGAATGTGAGCCAGATCCAGCCCCCGGGTGTGGACGGACTGAATGGCGAAGCCCGCCTTTTCAAACTCCCGGGTGAAGGTGGCCGGGCTGTAGTGCCTGATGTGGACGTCCGGAGCGACGATCTCGGAGTAGAGTCCCGTCACAAAAACATTGAAGCTGTCGAAGTTCTCCGTGTACGCGAAGACCCACCCGCCGGGCTTCAGGACGCGGCGGATCTCGCCCAGCAGATGACCGGGATCCTCCACGTGCTCCAGCACGTCCCACGCCGTGACCACATCAAAGAACTCCTTTGGAAAGGAGGCCTCTTGCAGGGTGCCGGATCGAATCCTGGAAAGCCCAAGCTCCTCGTTGGCAAAACGGACCATCGCGGGATTGGGCTCGACGCCATAGACCTCGTACCCATGGGAGTCCGCCACCTTGAGAAAGTGGCCGGAACCGCAGCCCACATCAAGAAGTCTCCCCGCGGGAACGCGCGGGCGGATGAGGTCGCAGACCCTTTCCCGGAAGATGGTGCTCATCCGGTATTCCGCGGAAGGCAGGTACATTTGGCTGAAGACCGAGGTGAAGCGGCCCGTGCGATACTGCCGCTCAAGCTGCTCCCGGTTCGGTCTGGGCGAGGGATAGACCAACCCGCAGTCCCGGCAGCGGCGGTACGGAAAGCGCTCCCTCTCAAAAAGAATCTCTTCCGGAGCAGGCGCTCCGCACAGCGAGCAGTCCACCCGCGTCACCTTGGCGGGATCCAATCCCCCGCCGGGGTCCCAGTAACCCCTCAAGTCCGTCACCATCTGCCGCGTGATCCGCTCGGTAACACCGGAAGGCTGGAGCTTGGAAAGATCGAGGGTGGCGGTTGGCGCGTTCATCGCTTAAGCAGAAGCACCAGTTTGTGGTTGACCGCCGGGTCCATCTCCAGGTGGTGAACCACGGAAAATGGGAGGAGGTTAAGAAGGTCTTCCGGCGTCTGAAGGACCTCCCGGCCATACCGCTGCTCATCGGGACGGTAGAAATGCTGCAGGATCAGATAATGCCCGCCGGGCTTGAGCACCCTCCGGATCTCCACGAAGAGCTCTTTGAGCTTCGGCAGAACGTACCAAAGGAGCTCGGCCGTGACCACCAGATCAAAGCCCTCATTGGGAAATGGCAGCGGCGGCACCGAGGCCGCCTGGAAGTCGATCTGAGGGAAACGGGAGCGCGCGGCGGAAATGGCCGTGGGCGAGAGATCAACCGCTGTGACGGAGCTACCCGTTTCACGGCACAGGCGACCGGTGAACCGGCCCTTCCCGCAGCCCAAGTCCAGGATATTGGAATAAGAACCGCGCTTGACCAAAAGCAGCGCCGCGTCCTCGGAGAGGGGCTGAATCGCGTCCTGATGCCAGGGGTCGGGGCAATCGCGGTACATCTCCTCGAAGGCGCCGATGAACCGGCCCTCCTTGATGACGTAGTCCTGGTAGTGGGCGCTCACGTCAGCCAAGGACCGATTCCGTTTTTGGGAATCTGGAGCGGACAAAGTCCCGTATCTTGAGCTCGCCGGCCGTGGGAAGCTTCCTGGTTTCACCCAAAAGCTCCTCCACGCGGCGGATCTGTTCCACCATGGTCCGGAACTCCTCAGGGGTGGCGGAAAGAACGTGATCGGTCCCGGGAAGGGATTTGTCCAGGGTGAAGTGTTTTTCAATCACCCGCGCCCCCAGGGCGGCCGCCGCCACGGGAGCCACCACGCCCACCGTATGGTCCGAGTAGCCGATCACCCGGTCCGGGAAGGCTTCCTGCAGCGCCGTGATGGAGCGCAGGTTGGCTTCGGAGTCGCCAAGAGGATACTGGGTGACACAGTGCAAAATGACGACCTCATCCACCTCGTCCAGCCACCCCAAGGCCTGGCCAATCTCCTCGAGGGTGGCCATCCCGGTTGAAAGATAGACGGTGTCGGCGTGCCGATTCACGTACGCGAGGAGTGGGCGGTTGAGCATCTCGCTGGAGGCGATCTTGATGGCGCGCAAACCCAGTTTCTCGCAAAGGAACCGGGCTCTCTCGACGGTGAAGGGGGAGCTCAAGAAGCCAACGCCCTGCTGGACGGCAAGACCCTTAAGCTCCCGATGGAGATCGTCGGAAAGCTCCACCCGGGTGAACCACTCCCGCTCCGGATCCTTCTCGGAGACGTCCCTTCCCCGATAAGACTGGAATTTCACCACATCGGCCCCTGCCTGGGCCGCCAAGACCACCATCCGGCGGGCCAGATCCCAGTCGCCGCCATGGTTCTCCCCGATCTCCGCGATGATGAGAGCCGGCTTAGACATGGAGCTGCCCTGCTCGGACCGGAAGGCGGCCGAAACGTTCCAGGATTTCTTGAGGCCAGAGCCGTCTTAGCTCTTCCCACCCGTCGCTCACCCGCTGGGGGTCTTGGGACATGCTTCCCTCGCGGATGGAATAGGTGAAGAGGGGCCTGGCGATGTGGCGAGGGGGCTTGGAGCTCCTCAAGAGGTACCGAAGGTACAGATCGTATTCTTCCCAGAAGAGCTCCCGGTACCCCCCGATCTCAAGGAGGAGCGAGCGGCGCATCATCGAACCAATGGCGATCAGCCGGTAGAGGTCGAATTCACGCAGGCGCACCGTCTCGACCTTTGAGGTGCTCCCCGCACGCTCAAACCGGTCACAGGTCACCAGGTCGGCCGCGCCCTGGTCCAGGAAGGGACACATGGCTTCCAGGATGATCGGTTCGAAGGTGTCGTCGGCATCCAGCCGGATCACGTAGGCCCCCCGCGCCAGGGCTAACCCGCGGTTGCAGGTTTTAGGCAGGCCCAGGTTGGCTTCACTTCTCACGTATCGGAAATTGGGATAGCGGGTGAATTCCTTCGCCGCCTGCTCCGTACCATCGGTGGAACCGTCATCGAGAAAGAGCACCTCGTATTGGTCCAGGGGCAGGGTCTGCCGGTAGAGGCTTCCGCAGGCGGATTCGAGGGTGGCCGCGCCGTTGTAACAGCTTAGGATCACGCTGACGCGCTTCATGCCCAGAGATCCCGGACGATCCAGAAGGCCTCTGCCGCCTCACAGTTCACCTCGGTTCCTCGCATCCGGGCGTAAGCCAGAATCCCTTCGGGCGAGCGAGGATGGGGAAACGTTTTGGATTCCCGTCCATAGCACCGCAAGGCCTCCACCTTCCGTTTGATGAGGTTCTCCGGCAGCTCCACGTAATGATTCGGGGCAAACTGCAGATCCGGAAAGGGGGCGGACTGCCCGGTCGAGGAGGGAACCTCGTAGCACAGGAGCCTTCGGGCGCGGTGGTGATTCAGGGGCCGGCAGGCCACCAGCGTGGCCCGAAAAACCGCCTGGTGATCCTGATTGACGTCCCCGCGATGGCAGGTGTAGACGATGTCCGGCTTGACCTCGGCCACCACCTTCTCCAGCGGGACGATCAGGTCGATGAGGGCGCGGTCCAGCTGCTCATCCGGCAAGCGCAGAAACTTCAGCTCCTGGTAGCCGAGGATGCCCTGCGCCTGCCGGGCCGACCTTTCCTCCCCCTCGATGTCGGAGGAGAGGTACTGGTGGCCGTAGGCCCGATTCGCCGCGATGCACACGGCAACAGAGTCCCCCGCCGAAACGTGCTTGGCAATGGTCCCTCCGGCCCCCAAGACCTCGTCGTCCATGTGGGGGGCGATCACCAGGACCTTCATTCCAGATACCCCTCAATCCAAAGCCGCTTGCCCTCGAATCGGGCCGAAGGCATCACCAGCTTATGACCCCCCACCAAGGCATAGGCACTGGGGTACGGAGGGGCCAAGGCCCGGATGAAGTTGTAGATTTCCTCCAACGACAGTCCTTCCGGAAGAAGGCTCTCCTCCGGGCCGCGCTTCGGGGTCACGGAAGCCAGACGCTCGTCCTGCGGGGTTCGTGGGGCAGTGCCGTTCTCGATGCTGGAAAGCACCGCGGCCATCAGGACCGGCGCCTGAAGGACGATCTTGTCCAGAAGGGTTTTACAGGTGTCTTGGCGCGAGATCTCGAATCTCTGCCGGGCAATGATGTCCCCCGCGTCAATCCTCTCATCCAGATGGAAGAAGGTGATGCCGCTTTCTCTCAACCCGTCGCGCAGCGCCCAGAAAAGCGGTGCCCCGCCCCGACGCGACGGCAGTAAAGAATAGTGCAGCCCAACACAGCCCAGCCGGGGAAATGAAATCACCTCCTTGGGGATCCTCTGGGACCAGCTGATGACCAGCACCAGGTCCGGCCGAAGGGCCTGAACCTGCCGAACAAATTCCGGATCATCGGAACTCCTGATCCTAAAGTAAGGGACGCCCAGCGGCTCGACCAAAGAATCGAAAGAGGTATAATCGGCAATCTGCGGGCGCAGGTCCGGATGAGCGGTGAAAACACCGACCACCTCCCTTTGAAGCTCAACCAGCTTCTCCAAACAAGCCAAGCCGACCCGTTCCGCTCCCACGTACACCACGCGCACGGCAGGCTTCATGCGGCCGGATGGTCCTTGCCGTAATAGATCGGGACGCAGCTGTGGTTGGCGGTCACCCAGTCGGTGTTCGGTAAATCCGCCGCCTGGCCCATGATCCTATGGCAGGGTTTATCGTAAACCCTGCCGGTGGAGGGCTCCACCTTGCCGAAGACGATGTATTTGTAGTAACCCGAGATCATTCCTTCCGGAAAGAGCACCCGGTTCGGATGCTGGGGATCCAGCACCTCCTCGGCGTAGGCGCGCTTGCCGGCGGCGATCTCGTCAAGCCGCTGGGTCTGAACGACTCCCAAGGCCGCGGTGAATTCGCTCATCCTGAAATTGAGCCCCGGGGCCGCGTGAGCGGGCTTGCCGTAATTGCGAAAACCCTTGGCGGACTCGGCCATGGCTCCGTGCCGGGTAACCAGCATCCCCCCTTCCCCCGTCGAAATCGTCTTGGTGGCGTAGAAGGAATAGATCCCTGCGTCGCCCCAGGCGCCCGGCCTCTTGCCGCGCCACTGGGCCCCGTGCGCGTGGGCGCAATCTTCCAGGAGCCAGATCCGGCGCTCCCGGCAATAGTCGGCGATCTTTTCGATCTCAAAGGCGATGTGCCCTCCTATGTGCACCACCCAGGCCGCCTTGGGGCGCGAGGCCTCGGCCTTCCGGACGAAGTCCTCGTAAGAGAGGCACAGGTCGTTCCGGTTGCAGTCCACCCACTCCACCTTGCCTCCGGCGTAAGCGACCGACAGCGGGGTTGCCATGAAGGTGTTGGAAGGGCACAGGACGGTCTCCCCCCTGACATCAATATAATTCAGGGCCGCGAGCGCGGCCCCTGCCCAGCTCGCGGTGGCCACGGAGCGCAGGCCGTGCAGCGCTTGCCAGGCCGACTCGAACTGCTCGGTGAAGGGCCCCTCGGTCCAGCGCTCGGAGGCAAGGATCTTCTCCCAGAAGGCGAGCAGGCGCTGGGTGTCCCGCCGGTCAAAGCCAACGCGGAAGGCGCTGGAGAGCTTCTCCTCAAGGCCGGAGGGCCGCATCCACCTTGCTCCAGTTCAGCTTCTTTTCTTCCTCCTGGCCGCGATACCAATCCACATAGCGCCTCAATCCCTCCTGAAAGGGGGTTGTCGCTTTCCAGCCCAGGTCGTCCAGAGCCTGCCGGCTGCTCACCTTTTTTCCGGAGAAATCTCCGGGGCGCGCCGGCGTCGTCACGATCTGAACGTTGCCGATCAGATCGCTAACCGCCTGCGCGATTTCGCGGATGGAGATGCTGATCTCGCCGTCCAGGTTGTAGATTCGGTTGGCGGCAATGGTCTTGAGCGCCAGCACGACCCCCTCCGCCAGATCCTCCACGTAGACAAACTGCCGAAACTGCATCCCGTCCCCGGAAAGGGTTAGAGGCTCGCCCCGCAGCGCCTTGCCCACGAACAGGGGAATCACCGCCCCGCTGCGCGCCCGGGGACCGTAGGGGATTCCGAAGCGGAGAATCGTGTGCGCCAGACCGTAAAGGGCCGAATAAGAGCGGCAGTAATATTCCGAGGCGAGCTTCGTGGCCGTGTAGAGATGGCGCGGAGGCGGGATGGGCGTGGCCTCGTTCACCTCGGCCTCGGAGCAGTCGCTGTAGACCCAGGTGGTGCTTCCGTAGATCACCCGGGGAATGCGGCCGCGCCGGGCCGCCTCCAGAACGCAGAGGGTCCCGCGGGTGTTGACCGTCTCCGCGTAGGAGGGGTCCTCAAAAACCTCCTTGACGTCCGCCACGGCGGCCAGGTGGACGACCGCGTGAACTCCGGTCAGGGCCAGGCGAAGGGCCTCCATGTCCAGGACGCTTCCGATGAAGTGCTCCACCTCCCGGTGGTAGGAGGAGCGCTGTTGGTCAAAGATCACCGCCTCCACGCCATGGGCCATCAGGCGGTCCACCACATGGGAACCGATGAACCCCGCGCCGCCGGTCACCAGGACCCTCATGGGCTCTTCCCCCGGGCGAAGGGCCATCGTTTTTCCATAACGAGCCGCATGGCGGTGGTGGCGTTCGGATCCTGCAGGCTCAATTGGCGAAAGTATCGGGCGGCCTCCCATCCCTGCCCCCGTTCAACCACCAACTCGAGCTGGTTGTAGACGCGCCACCGCAGATCGATCTCCCCGTCTGGAAGCCTCTCGAGGAGCTCCACGAGAATTTGGGCGGCTTCCTGCGGGCGGCCCGCCTGAAGCTCGGCGTTCCCCGCCCACAACCGGCACCACTTGGCGAGGTACGAAGCCGGGCAACGCTGGATGACCCTGCGGTATTCCGCCAAGGCCTTCTCCCATCGCCCGTACAGGTGGTAGTTGCGAGCCGCGTAGTAAGTGCGCAAAGCCCAATGGAATTCCTTGAGGCTCATGACGTGAGGATCCTGCTGCTCCAAGTGAGCGTTCTCCGGCACCTTGGGAAGCAGCGCGAGGTGAAGATCCTGGAAAGCGTTGGCCCACGTAGGACCCAGAAGCCGCCAAAGCCGGTGAATGGGATTGGCCAAAAAGGCCTTGGGGGCGCGCGACTTCACCATCGACAGGAAGAGACTGGGGGGCCTATGAGAATTAAAGATCTTATTGTAGGTCAGCAAGACGTGCTCCTGGGCTTCGGGAGCCAGGCTGGCAAAAACCGGCTGGGCCTGAAGGAGCTCGGGAGATCCAGAGACGTCTTCCCAGGTGGCCGGGGTTCCGTCCGGCAGCTTGAAGGTGATCCCAAAAAGAGGGTCGTAGTAAACCCATTTCCCACCGACGCGAACCACCAGGGCGGCGTGTATCGAGGGCCCATCCAAACCGGTGTAGAACTGGATGATCCGGCTTCGAACTCCCGTCAAGCTTAAGAAGGTCCCTACCGTCCAAACCTTCTGATCGCACCAGCCGATGCCTCGGACCAGACTGCTCCAGGGATCGGTGTCGATGGTGTATCCCGGGCCCGGATACATCTGCTCCTGCACGAAAAAGAGAACACGATCCGTCAGAATGAGGGGATCGGATTCTCCGTGAGCCACCTGTTCCAAGACCACCGAGTAGCTTGCCTCGCGGTAGACGTACTCTCTTAAGCCCGGCAGCGCCAAGAAGGCCGCCAGAGCGAGAAGACCCGCCCCCGCCCCAACGGTGACCAGGCCTTTCCAACGAAAGCGCCTCAAGCCTGGGTTAAAGGCCACGAGAGACAACCTCCGGGGCGTGATATTCCGACTGCAGCTTCCAGAGGCGGGCGTAGATCCCTCCGCGGGCAAGGAGCTCCGCGTGCGTCCCTCTTTCCACCAACCGGCCTTCGGCCAGAACCAGAATCTGATCCGCGTGGGCGATCGTGGAAAGGCGATGGGCAATGGCCAGAAGGGTTCTCCTTCCTCTCTGCTCCTCCAAGACCTGCTGGATCTGCCGTTCGGAATCAGAGTCCAGCGCCGAGGTGGCCTCATCCAGAATCAGGAAGTCAGGCTGCCGGATCAGGGCCCTGGCCAGCGCCACCCGCTGGGCCTCCCCCCCGGAGAGACGCTGCCCTCGCTCCCCCACCACGGTCTCATAGCCCTGGGACAGCTTCCGTATGAAGCCATCGGCGTGGGCGTCCCGGGCGGCCGAGGCGATCTCTTCCCCTGTAGCATCCGGTTTTCCAAAAGCGATGTTGTCGCGGAGGCTGGTGTGAAAAAGGAACGGATCCTGGGGCACCGATCCCACCCGCCCAAGCCAATCGTTGAGGTCTAAGGCAGCCAGAGGCACCCCGTCGATCAGGATCGCCCCGCCGGTGGGTTCGTAAAGCCGAAGTAAAAGATCCGCCACTGTGGATTTTCCTGTCCCCGATAAACCCACCAGAGCCGTGAAACTGCCTCGCGGCAAAGAGAAGGCCAGTTCCGAAACGGCCGGCGACTCGTCCGGGCCATACTGGAGGCTGACCTCTCTAAACTCCACCGAATGGCGAAACCCTCCAAAGCGCTGACGGATTTTGGGCTCAAGGCGCTCAACGGAGAGGATCTCATTCATCCGGACGATGCTGGGCGCGAGGGAAGTCAACCCGGCCAGGTGGGCAAAGAGGGCGCGCAGTCGCGGGGCCACCCGGTGAACCGCCACCAGGAACGCCAGGAGCGAAGGCAGGGTGCTCGTTTGGCCTGGACCCATCATCCACGTGCCGGCCGCCAGGAAGAAGCCCACCCCGACAACCGTCAACAGGTCGGTGAGCGGCTCGGGCACGTTGACCCAAAGCAACGCTCTCTGCTGGCCCTTGCGCTGACGTTCAAGGAGATTCTCCATCTCGCGAATGCCCTCCTCCTGACGGCCGAACGAATGCAGCAGACGAAGGGCCTGAAACGATTCTGCCGCCGTCCGGGAGAGGGCGAGCATCGCCTGGCGCACCTTCATGGAGTGGTGCGCGACCTGCCGCATGACAATCTGCATCAGGCGGGAAATGACCCCATAAGCCACCAGCGCCACCAACGTCAGCGGCCAAGAAAGCCAAAAGAGAATCCCGGCGTAGGCCGCCAAAAAGAGGAGGGTCCGGGCCAGATCGTTCACCCGGCCAAAGGCCTCACCCAAAGAAGCCGGCTGGTTGAGATAATCGGTCAAATCGCCCAGACGATAGGCGCTCACCCGGGGAAAAGAAAGCCGCAGGATGCGCGCGTAGATTTCATTCGTGGCCTGGGCCTGGACCCGTGGCCTGACCCACGCGGTCAGCGCCACAGAAAGAAATTGAAAACCGGACCGCAAGACCTGTGAGAGGACCGCCAGGAGGATGAGCCACAGGAAAAGCTGCTCCCGGCCGAGGCCGGCCCGAAGCCCTTGGAGCCTTTCCCCCCACGGTCCCAGGAAAGCGTTTGAGCTCAAATTCTCGGGGTTGCCCAAGACCTGAAGAGCGACGGTGATAAAACCCAGGGAACCGGCCTCGAAGAAAGCGCACAGGGTATTGGCGGCAAACGCCAGGAAGGCCCATTTCCACCATGGCCTCGAAAATTTCCAGGTGGCCTCAACGCTAACGAGCCAACCTAACGTGTTATGTCTATTCCACATAGGGAGAGGGAGAAGCCGGCATGTTCATCAAACGAACATGCCATAACTCCATAGGGTTGTCAAGAAGCATTCCGACTCCTTAGAGAACTCCTCTAAAGCTCAAAGAGTGTCAGCCACACCTCGAAGGTGAGCAGAAGCCACAGGGGGTTGGAGAAGTCCTGGCGGCCCGACCAATGGTCTTCCACCATCCGCCGAATCGGCCCAGGATCCAGATAGCGCCTCATGCGGGCGTTGGCGGCGCACAGGTGATCCGCGAGGGGCTGCCTTAAGCTCTTTCTGAACCAGGCACCCAGGGGAACCCCAAAACCCATCTTGCTCCTGCGGCGGATCAAGGGCGGCAGTAAATCGTCGAAGGTCTCCTTTAAAATCCACTTGGAGGTGAAGCCCCTCCACTTGAAACAACCCGGAAGCCGGAAGGCCCACTCGACGAGGGCGGTGTCCAGAAAAGGGGATCGGGTTTCCAAACCATGGGCCATGCTGCAGCGGTCCATCTTCACGTGAAGATCACAAGGCAGGTACCGGCTAAAATTCAACCGCAGAACCCTGTCCAAAAGAGATCCCCCCCAAGGGTCTTCAAGGAAATTCCGATAATCCAAAAGGAGGTCGCTCCCCGGTAAATCCTTCAGCAAAAACCGGTCTGGTTGAGGGAGATAGGTCGTCCAGGCGTAGTACCTTTGCGCCCTGGATCCACCGGCCGTCTCCAGAAAACGTTTGGCTCGAGAAAGGGGATTCCGCGAACGGCTCGGCACCGGCAGCAACCGGCTCAACCCGCCGGCCGCCCGGCGCGCCATCGGGGGCAGTCGGTCCGAGGCCAGCAAGGCCCCGAACCTCTGGTAGCCGGCGAAGAGCTCATCCCCGCCATCCCCGTTTAAGGCAACGGTCACGTGCGAACGGGTCAGCTTGGACAGGAGAAAGGTCGGAATGGCCGAGGAATCCCCGAAGGGCTGGTCGTGGTGCCGAACCAGATCGGTCAAAAGATCAAAGGAGTCGGGTTTCACCGTAAAGACGGTGTGGTCGGTCCTGAAGCGCTCCGCGGCGCAGGCGGCATAGGCCGTCTCGTTGAAAGAGGGGTCCCCCTCGAATCCGATCGAAAAGGTCTTGGGCTTGGAAGCCCCCAGCCTCGCCATCAGACCCACCACAATCGTGGAATCAATGCCTCCGCTTAGGAAAGCCCCCAGGGGGACATCCGCCACCAGCCGCTTGCGGACCGCTTCGGTTAAAAGATCCCGCAGCTGCTGCTTGGCTTCAGGCAAAGGAAGGGCCGATTCCCTCTCGGGAGGAAGCGCCCAATACCGTTCTTCGCGAATCACGCCGCCGCCAAGCCGAAAGACCAGGAGGTTACCCGGTTCCAACTGCCGGATCTCTTTAAAGCAGGTTTGTCCAGGCGGGGGATAGCCGAAGGCCAGCAGGTACGGGAGATTCTGTTCCTCCAGCTGTTTGGGAACATGCGGGTGAGCGAAAAGGGCTTTGATCTCGGAGGCGAAGGCGAAGCAGTCGCCGTTGGTCCAATAGAAGAGGGGCTTTTTTCCGGTTCGGTCGCGCGCGAGGAGCAGCTCTTGCCTTAAACCGTCCCAGAGGGCCAGCGCGAACATCCCATCCAACCGGCGGATGGCCGATACCCCCCAGGCCTGATAGGCCCGTAGGATGACCTCGGTGTCACAGCGGCTTCGAAAAGTGAAGCCCTGGGTCTCCAGCTCGGCCCGCAGTTCCTTAAAGTTGTAAACCTCGCCGTTGTAGCACAGCCACACCGGAGAATCTTCGCTGGCCATTGGCTGCCCCGCTTCGGGCGTTAAGTCGATCACCTTCAAACGACAGTGGCCCAATCCAACGAAGGGCTGCGCCAGGAGGGTTTTAGATTCGTCCGGCCCCCGGTGGCCCAGGAGCTTGATCATTCGCTGAAGCTCCTCTCTCCTGACCCCTTCTCCATTGGCGTGGACGACGCCAGCGAAACCGCACACTCTAGATCCAACCCTTCATGCGGTAAGCCAGCAGGGCCAGGAATTCGTGCACGATCCCCCTGATCTGGCGAGGCGTGACGCTGCCATCCCGATGGTAGAAGCGGCCGCGAAGGACCGGTTGATGCACCACCTTAAGTTCCGGGGCATTCTTCCTGAAGACCAAGTCTGCTCTTTTGGCGTGGTAAGGGGAGGTGACGAGGAGAATGGAACGCCACCCCGAGGTTTGGGCAACGGCCCGGACCCGGAGAACATATTCATAGGTGCTGCTGACGCGGGTTTCGATCAAGATCGCGCCCCTGGGAACCCCCAGGGAGGTCAAGAGCGCGCGCATGAGATCCGCCTCATGAAAAGTCCAGGTGAAGCCTGAAACCAAGAAAATACGGGGGGCGAACCCCTGCTGATAAAGCTCCAGGGCCTGTTTCGCCCGTTCCTGATAGCCTTCCTCCGGTTGACCCAGCTCCCCCACCCCGCCGCCAAAAATCACGATGGCATCCGCCGGCTGGGGGCTCTGCGCCAACCTAAGCGGGGAAGCGACAAACCAAACCAGGGGGGTCCTGAAAACAAAGAGCGCCAGGAGAACCAGAGCGGCAGACCAGCGCAAGAGCCGCCGGGAACGCAGGAGTGAAGCGCGAAGCTTATGCATGCCGTCTTCCAGAGGGCTTGTCGTTTTCCGGGTGATCACCTCATCGATCAAGCCCTGCATCTGAACAATCCGGCTGGCCCAGCTGTTGGCCTTGGCAGCGGCAAGACGCTGTTTCATGTCCGCTCCGCCGCCGTCTTTAAGCAGCCCATCGATGGCCCTGGAGAAATCTTCCGCGCTGTCTCCAATGGTGACCAGCTCCCCATGGCGCCGGTTGTATTCCAAAACCTCCGGCAGGGGGGTCGAAACCACCGGCTTGCCCAGGGCATGGTACTCGTTGAGCTTCGTGGGATAAACGTTTCGCGTGTACCCCGTCAGGCGGTACGGGATGAGTCCCACATCAAACTGCTTGACGTAATGAGGCAGCTCCTGGTGAGACTTTTTCCCAAGGAAGAAAACGTTGGGGGAGCGCGCGAGCCGCTTGCAGTCCGTCTGCAGGGGGCCCACCAGGACAAAGGAGCAGTCGGGGCGCTTTTGGGCGAGCGAGGCAAAGAGCTCCTGGTCCACCCACTGATGAATCCCTCCAACGTAACCCACCACCGGATGAGGGATTCCGGACAGGTCGCCGGGCACGTGGGCCGGACCGTCCAGCGCCTGGGTGAAGGTGGGCAGATCCACTCCGAAAGGAAACAGATGCGTTTGCTTGGCCCAAGGGCTGGCGCTCCGGTGAAGAGCCCGAGAGGTGACAAAAACCAGGTCCGCCCGCCGGAACAGCTCCTGCTCGCTGGCCACAATCCGCTGCGCCGCCGGTGTCGAATCGCTGAAGCTGTCGATGCAGTAATAAATGAGCGCCTGATGGGGAACCGACCGGATGATCTCCAGGGTAAGCGGCGTGGGCAGGAAGGTCCAGAGGACCGGATGATGGAAGTCCATCGCCTCCATCCAGCGCCTTAAGGCCGTCAGAACCAGCCACCGGTTGATCCCTTGGGCCCACCGAGAATAGGGAAAGGGCAGGACGAGGGGTGAAAAGACGTAGAGATCCCGCGCCTCTTGTCTGAACCCCTGGAGGGATTTCAGCCAGCGGAGAAGCCGGTGGCTGATCCTGGAGAGGTCCCGGAGTTGCGGGTTTCGAACACCGGTGTTCTCGACAAAAAGGACCCGGTGGCCTTTTTGAGCCAGCGTGGACATGATCTCCTGGTGCCCCTGCCAGATGAAGTCCCAGTCGATCGAGGAGATGCAAAGGATCGGCGCGGGCATCGTTATTCCCTAAGCTTGAGCAAGCTTCTGAACAGACCCGGCCGGCTGGTCGCCCAAACAAGCGGCCGGGTGGCCTTCGACCGGATGAGGAGCTTCATCACCCAGCAAACGGCGTATTGCGCTAAGCCGGTCCGATAAAGGCGCATCCGATGAAGGGCCTGTTCAAAGTCGGCCGGCGAGAGCCGGTAGTTGAAGATCTCAAAAAGCGTCCGGGCCGCGCGGCCCGGGGGGCTTGCGTTTTCCCTGAAATGAAGCCCCACCTCAAAGGCCAGCGCCCAAAAGAGGTATCGGCGGATGTATCTTCGCCACCGGCCGACCATGGCCCGGCGCTCCGGGAATCGCGCCAGATGCTCATCGCAGTAACGGTTCATGTTGATGTCGTAGTCTTGCGACATGGAGACAATCGTCCGAGTGCTCTGCGCCCTGCGCTCCTGCCGGCTTTTCCAAAGAATTTCAGGAATGTGGCCGATGGCACCGCGCTCGGCCAGCCGGAACCAGACCACAAAATCGCCGAACCCAATGGGTCGATCCTCGTCGAATCGGATCCCTTCCAGACGCGCCCGCCGGATCATCGCCCCGGGGGCCGCGATGGAGGAACGGCCGGAACGCAGCGTCTGTTCGATGTAGACAAGCCCGGGTGTCACTTCCGCCACCGCGTACCGGCGCAGCCCCAAGGGCTCCCCGGCCTCACCCGAAAGCTCCCAGTCGGAGCAAACCACCTCCGCCTCGGGATGCCTCTTGAGGAACTCCACGTACCGGGAGACGATCCGGGGGTCGCGATCGTCGTGATCGTGAAAGAAGCAAAGGAACTCCCCACGGGAAGCCTCCAGGCAAAAGTTGTGATTCCCGTAAAGGCCGATGTTCTTGGACTGCCGGAAATAGCGGATCCGAGGGTCGCTGCGCGCCGCCTCCTCGCACAGGAACTGGGTCTCATCCTCCGAGGCGTTGTCGCTGATCACGATTTCAAGCGAAGGGTAATCCTGCCCTTGAATGCTCTTTAAGCTCTCCCGGAGGAAGGCCGCCCGGTTGCAGGTGGGGACGCAGATGGAAACCAGCGGCTGGGGCACGCTAGGGCCTTCCCTTCAGGGCCGCCAATCCCAGCTCCACGTTGGAAAAGGGCTCCGCCCCGGCCGCGGACAATTTTCGTGTGCCCAAGCGGACGCGGAGAGGCCTGCGCGCCGGCTGGTGGAGCTCTTCGGTGGGGACGGCAATGACCCGGCGCGCGTCCAGGCCAAAGGAGGCGCAGATCCGATGGGCAAAATCAATCCGCGAGAGGAAGTCGGGGCCGACGGCGTGGAAGGTTCCGGTACGGTCTTTCTCCAGAAGGAATCGGGTTGCGCCCGCTACGTCCGACGTGGCGGTCGGAGACCCCCACTGGTCTGACGCCACCCGGACGGTCCCGCCGGCCACGAGCCGGTCGGCGAGCCGGAGAACGAAGTTTTTTCGGGCCTGATCAGGCCCGTAGAGGCTGGAGGTCCGCAGGATCAGGTGACTTTCCGGGAGCTCTTCGCGGACGGCCTGCTCTCCCTCCACCTTGCTTTGGGCATACCGGTTCAAGGGATGAACCGGGGACTCTTCCGAGGCGCTGGCCAAGCTCCCGTCAAAGACATGGTCCGTGGAGTAAAAAACGACGATGGCCCCCCGCCCCCGGGCCCACCGCGCCACGCTTCGCGGACCTTCCACGTTGACCCGGCGGCAGAGCTCGGCCTCACTTTCGCACCCATCCACGTTGCAGTAGGCCCCCGCGATCAGAATCCAGTCGGGCGCGAGCCGATCGAGCAGCCTCAGGGTGCCTGCGGCATCGGCCAAATCCACCAGGGGCCTTCCGGGTTTCGGACCTCGGTGGACGGCCTCCATCACCTCGTAAGCCCCTTGAAACTTCTGGACCAAGGCCATTCCCAACTGACCCCCCGCCCCCAAAACCAAAACCCTTCGTCCCATTCCCGAATCCTCTAAATCAGTTCCGGCCGGGGGATGGGAACCAGGAAGCGGCCGCCCCTTTCAGCGAACGGCCGCATCTGGGCCAGGATCTCTTCCTTGAAGTTCCACGCAAGAATCAGCATGTGCGTGGCCCCGTCCTTCCGCCAGGCCTCCGCGGAAACCACCGGCACGTGCGTGCCGGGCGTGTAGCTTCCCTGCTTTAAAGGGTTCCGGTCCAGGATCGCGGTAAGCTGTTGAGCCACGGAAGGGCAGAAGTTGAGCAGGGTGTTCGCCTTCGCCGCGGCCCCGTAACCGACGAAGCGGGCTCCGGCGGAACCCAGTGAAGCGATGAGCCCTTCGAAGGCTTCCTTCCACCGGGCCACCCGTTGGGCGAAGCCGGCGAAGGTTTCCATTCGGTGAAGGCCGTTTTCCGCCTCCGCCTTCCACATTCGATTAAGCCGCTCGGTCGTTTTCGCCGTCCCGGTCCGGTGAATGGAAAAGAGCAGCGATCCCCCGTGAAGCGGGACTGGCGAGGTGTCGGTCAGCTCGAACCCGTGGCGAGCGCACAGCTCCATCACGGGACGCAGCGAGAGATAGGAAAGATGCTCATGGTAGATCGTGTCGAATTCCAACTGGGCCAGCAGGTTCCCCAGGTAAGGCACCTCGATCAGCAGCGTCCCCTCGGGCGCCAACCAGTGAGCCACCGCGCGGAAGAAATCGTGCAGATTGTCGATGTGCGCGAAGACGTGGCGGCCCAGGATCACCGAGGCCTTGCCCTCCTCCGCCGCCAGGCGGCGGGCCGCGGCTTCGGTGAAGAACTCCTCCGCGGTGGGGATACCCCTTTCCCGCGCCACGGCGGCGATGTTCCGGGCAGGCTCGACCCCCAGGACGCGTGCCCCCTGACGCTGAAAGGCCTGCAGGACCAGGCCGTCGTTGCTGCCCAGCTCCACCACCAGATCCTTTTTCCCCAGCCTCCGCCGGGCGCCCACCTCCGACGCGAGCGTGGCGGCGTACCGGCCAACCGCTTCAGAGGTTGAAGAGACGTAGAGATAATGGCGGTAGAGGATTTCCGGCGGGACCACGAAATTCAACTGGACCAGAGAGCATTGGGGGCAGGCCGAAACCGCGAGCGGGTAGGATTTTTCCAGCGGGAACTCCTCCGCGGAAGAGAGAAAGGCGTTGGCCAGCGGCATCTCCCCCAAGTCCAGGAACGGCTCGGGCAGCGGTGTCGCGCAGATTCTGCAGCGGCTATGGGCAGGCACTCGGCCTCCCCCTAAAGAACCCGGTCAAACCAAAGGAGGCCACCACCACCAGAAGAGACTCCACCTCCCACCGGTGCCTCCCCTCGACAAAAACCAAGCTTTGAACCACGCTGATCGCCAGCGTAAACAGCACGATCAACCAGAGCCCGGATTTCTGCCCACGCTTTATGAGGGAGACCGCCCCGGCGGCCGCGAAGGCCAGCAGCAGGAGGTAGTAGATCCTGTACCACCGGGTCCACCGGCCCGGATACCAGGCCCCGGTCCGGGGGCTTCCTCCCCAGAACTGGAGCCATTTAGAGAGATTGTTGCGCAGGGCAAGTCCCGGGTTCAACCGCACGAACGAAAGGGCCTCCCGGAGAAAGAAGTCCATCTGCCCCTTTTCATCCAGGGCGGCGGCCGTTCGAACAAATTCCGGAGGCATCCTCTCCAGCATTGCGCGCCCCTCATGGTCCAAGGCGCTCCCCGTGGCCCCGGCATGATTTCCAACCCAGAAGCTGTAGGCCGAAGAGCTCAACATCCCGACCGGACGCCCCACCACGATTTGATTCCGAAGCACCCAAGGCAGGGCCAAGGCGGCCGCCAACGAGAGGATCACCGCCACTCTCTGAAGCCGCCTGGCCTGTCCCTTCCACCTTACCCAGAGCCACACCACCACGAGCGGAACGGCCGCCAGGACCGTGGATCTGGACAGGAGGCCCCACCCCAAGGCAATTCCTAAAGCGATCACCCTTGGCCAGGAGCTTGCCGCCCCAGAGCTCCTTCCCGCCGCCAGGGTCAGCCACACGATCGTCAGGAAACAGAGGCTGTCCAACCACAGGGCATGGGGCCGGAGGCTGTAGATAACCAGCCCCGGGTGAAGCACCACCCCGGCCGCCGCCAAAACCCCGGTCCATTCGCTCCCCAGATTCTTGCCGATTTGAAAGACGATCCATGCCGCGAGCGCCGCGAGCGAAGCCTGCGCCCACTGCACAGCCAGGATGGAGGGATGCCCCACGAGTTGATAGACCCCGGCGCAAAACCACGGATAGAAGGGGTGCACAAAGGCATGGTACGTGGTGCCCAGAAAGGTCGCTTCAAAACCCCGGCCCGCCAGCAGGTTCTGGGCAATCTCCTCGTATTCCCAGGGTTTCGCCAGCCATTCCCGCGGGCCCCACAGGAGAATGGCGGCCCTCACCAGAATTCCGGCTGCCATCACCACCAGCAAGGCATGGCGCTTCTTCATGGATCAGGCCTTTCGCGCGCGAACCAGAACCACTTGTCCGTTTCCCAAAAGACCCTCCATCAACGAAACGAGACACGCCGGAAGCCCCAGCCCGGCCAGAAACAAAAGGTGCAGCCCTGTCATGAAGCGCTCTTTCCAAGTGCCGGTCCAGCCGTTTCGCACGAATCCAAAGAGCCGATCCCTGGGGCCGGGCAGGCCATTGAGCCAGGACTGAACGCACCCGAAGGGGCCGTGCTCCCAGCTCACGTGGAACGCCTCCTCGACGACGAACCCGCAGCGCCTTAAGAAACGATAAAGGTTATCCCTTCCGAACGTCCAAAGGTGGTGCTCCGGGTCGTGGTGGAGCCAGCGCTTGCCGGTCCATCGCGCGGTCCAGGAATCCCCATTGGGCACCTCGCACCAGAAGCTGCCCCCAGGGCGCAGGATCCGGTGAACCTGGCGGAGGTAACGCTCCGGCTCCGGCAGGTGCTCCAGGACGTTGATCATGAGCGCCGCGTCGAAGCCGCCTTGGGCGAAAGGGGCCGCGGTCAGCTCACCCACAAAAACCTCTATCCCGTAGCGCTCCCGCGCGAAGCGGGCGGCCGTCCGCGAGAGCTGGGTTCCGTAAACCCGGCAGCCGTTTTCCTTGAGAAGGTGGAGGAGCTCCCCGCGCTCACAGCCAATGTCGCAGATCCGGGCGCCCGCGGGCGAGCGCTTGAGGATCCTCCTGGCCTTCTGACGCCGGAAACCACGCCACAGGAGGTCAAATAATCCTGACACCCTTTGGGCTGATCCGTCGGCGTAATAGCGCTGGTAGCGGTCCCCCTCCGCGATCATCTCCTGCCCCACGCGGAAGCAGCCGCAGGCAAGGCACCGGAAAAGGCTGAAGCTCTCCTCGCCCGGCGACACCTCCTCCCAGGCCTCCGCCAGGCACACCGGGCATGTCAAAGACGGCCCGAACCGAACCGTTTTTTCTTCCACGGCGGTCTTTTCAGAGCGGAAAGAAAGGTGCTCCAACTGTACCGGAAGAGCCCTCCCACGTCCAGGGAGGAGCTCTCCGAATCGTACCGCACCGGCACCGGGATCTCTCCCACCCGCCAGCCCATCATCACGCAATCCATCAGGATGTCGCTGGCGAAGGCGTGGCTGTCCGGGTAGCTCTCCAGCGGAAGCTGCTCCAGCACTTGAGCCCTGAAGGCCTTCATTCCGGAGTGCCATTCCCCAAGGCTTAAACCGAACCAGACGTTCTCAAAGAAGGTGAGAATCCTGTTTCCGAAATAGCGATACCACGGCATTCCGCCGGCGAGGGCCTCGTCCCGGCTTCGGATCCTACTGCCCTGCATGACATCAAAATACCCTCGGCGCAGGTACTCCACCAGGATCCCCACCAACCGAGGGTCGTACTGACCGTCCGGATGCAGCTCCACCACGATCTGGGCGCCTCCTCGGAGGGCCTCACGGAAGAGGCGCTTAAGGTTACCGCCGTAGCCGTGGTTTGCCTCGTGGCGCAGGACCCGGATGCCCAGCCCTTGGGCGATTCTGTCCGTCCCATCGGTGCTCCGATTGTCCCCCAGCAGGACGGTTTCCCGGAATTCTTCCGGAAGGGCCCGGTAGGTCTTCTCCAGCGTGCGAGCCGCGTTGAAGGCCGGCATCACCACGGCCACCCGGAGAGAACGTGCCGCTTGAACCACGTAAGTCTGTCAGCGGTCCTTCAAGCGCCAATCGTACGGGATCCGGCTCGACTGGGGATCGAGCCGTTCGATTTCAGCGGGATCATGCGGGATGTCCGCGCAGTTGGCGACGATCGCCGTCTTCGTTCCCATCCCCTTGAAGCCGTTCCAAATGAGGGGGGGCACCTTGACCAAGCAGTAGTTGGACTCTCCGAGGAAGAGCTCCTCAATCTTCCCGCGGGTGGGCGACTGGGGGCGGTCGTCAAAGAGAACCAGCTTGATCACCCCCACCACCACCGCGTAGTGAATCGTCATGCGGGAATGAAGGTGCCAACCCTTCACCACCCCAGGATAAACGCAGGAGAAATAGATCTCCCCGAAGCGCTCAAAATGAGGGTCGGTGGCCTTCATCATGTGCATGACCTTGCCCCGCTCATCCGGGATCTGCGTGAGCGGATGGATCAGGACCCCTTCAATCATTGAATAGTCTCACTCCCTCCGGCGTCACCCGCGGCCGATCGGCGCCTTCAAGGAACTTTCGATACCAAGAGATGGTTTTTTTGAGGCCCTCCTCCAAGCCATAGAGGGATTTCCAGCTCAACTGGCGCTTGGCTTTGCCGGCATCCAGATACTGGTGGAGAATCTCGCCGGAGGATTCGTTCAGGATCTTGGGCGCGAGATCGGCACGTCCCATCAAACGCAGAATTTGCCGCGCGACCTCCAGAACGGAAAGGGGCTGTTCGTTGCTGAAGTTAAACGCCTCGCCGGCCAGGGAGGGATCGGACGCCAGCGCCTCGGCCAGCGCAAGGTACGCCGCCGCGCCGTCTTCAACATAAAAATAGTCACGGGTGGGCGAACCATCGCTTCGGATAAGCGGCGGTTCGCCCCGGATCGCCGAGCGGATGGTGCCTGGAACAATCCGATTCCAATTCAAGTCTCCCCCGCCGTAGAGATTCCCACAGCGGGCAATCGTCACCGGCAAACGGTAGGTCGCGGCGTACGACTGGGCCAGCAAATCCGCGCAGGACTTGCTCACATCGTACGGATGCCGGCCCCGCAGAGGGGTCTCCTCCCGGTAGGGAAGCTTGTCATGCTCACCGTAGGCCTTGTCCGAGGAGGCCACCACCGCCTGCCCCACGGTGGGCGAACGCCGGCAAGCCTCCAGGAGGCACCACGTCCCCCGGATGTTGCTCTCAAAGGTAGAGACCGGGTTGCGGTTGGCGATGGGCACAATCGCCTGGGCTGCCAGATGAAAGAGGGTCTGGACCTCGTACTCTCCCAGGACACGCTCCAAAAGAGCCTGATCCTGCAGCTCGCCCCGGACCACCTTGATCCTCTCCAAAAGCCCTGATTGGCACAGCTCCGACTGCGGCACCCAGTCCCGAAGCAGGGTCACGCAGTCCGCGCCCAAGTCATAGAGCGCCCGGATAAGCCAGCCCCCCAGAAGGCCGGTTCCCCCGGTGACCAAAACCCTCCGGTCGCGCCAGAAGGTCTTCACAGCGGCGATCAAGTTCACGGCCATATCTTCCAAGGGGCCTTCCCCTTCTCCCACAAATCGTTGATCAACCGGTATTCCCGAAGGGTATCCATGGCCTGCCAGAAACCGTCATGCCGAAAAACCATGAACTCTCCATCCTGGGACAAACGCTGGAGAGGCTCCCGTTCCAAGATGAGATCCTCCCGGGGCGTCAGATACCGGTCCAGGAAGGAGCGTTTAAAAACAAAGAATCCCCCGTTGATCATCCCCTCCGTTGTTTGGGGCTTCTCGTTAAACTGCTCGGCCTGGCCGGATGCCGTCACCTTCAGCTCGCCGAACCGGCCCGGCGGACGCACGCCGGTGACCGTCCCTATCCGGCCGTGGGCCTGGTGGAACCGCAACAGGGCCGTCAGGTCAATGTCCCCAAGCCCGTCCCCGTACGTCAGGCAGAAGACCGGCTCGGTGACGTACCGGCCGGCCCGAGCCACGCGGGCGCCGGTCTGGGCGTTCAACCCGGTTTCCACGAGGGTGACCTCCCAGTCCTCCTGCTCGTTTTTGCTGTGGTATTGGATCCGGTCGGAATCTCCCAGACGGAGGGTCAGATCGCTCTGGTAGGCCCGGTAGTTCAGGAAATAGTCCTTGATCATGGCGCCCTTGTAACCCAAACAAAGAATAAATCTCCTGAAACCGTACGCGGCGTACACCTTCATGATGTGCCAGAGGACGGGCCGCCCCCCGATTTCTAAAAGCGGCTTGGGCCTGAATTCCGTCTCCTCATGAAGACGGCTCCCTTGGCCTCCGCAGAGGATTATGACCGGCGGCTTATCCAATTTAAGAACCCTTTCCGATTTTTCCACCATTGGTTCAGCACGCTCCCTCGCCAAAGCCGATCCCAGCCCTCCTCTTCCCGAATGGCAGCCACCCCCCACGCCAGCCACGCGAGGCGCAGACCCCATCCTAGCACAGTGAGGCTCTTGCCCAGGAGATAAAGCGCCGCCAGCTCGCTCACGCCAGAGGCCACCACAAAGGTCCCTGCCCACTTCACCGAAAAGGTCATCCGGTCCTCCAGCGCCCCCTGGGGGACATGAGGAACCAGGCCCCCGCGCAGGCGAACATCAGGTAAAGGGGCGCCACCATGTCCCGGATTCTGAAGACGGTTCCCACGTTACCGCTGCCGATGGCGCTGACAAAGGACCACAGCGCAAGCGGTATGAAAAGGAAGAGGGTCTGCCGATACCGATGCCGAAACGACCAGAGGATTCCCACCCCCGAGAGCCCCAGGGCCGCGTACCAGAGAAACATCTGCGGCCACGTCACCCAAGGAAAGGCAGGCTGCCGGATGCCTGGGATCGGTTCCAACAGGTAATGCGCCAGGGCCTTCAGGATTCCGGTGATCTCAATCCAGCCAATCCTGCCGGTTTTGCTCCACTGTGAAACGTATCCCTGAACGTAATAGGAATCCGGAAGAAACCGATAGGACATGCCCGGCGTCATCGCGAATCCGGCGTGCCACTCGAAGGCCAGGCTCAAGAAACGGTTCACGAGAAGCCCCACAGGCTTGAGGAACAGGCACCCCAGCGCCCCGGCCGCGGCGAGAGCCCCCTGCCAGGGTTTTATCCTCAAGCGGGTGAGACCATAGGCCAGGCCCAATCCCGCCACCAGGATCCAGGTGAACTCGGCGGAGCGGATCGTGGCGTGAAGGACGATCGTCCCCGCCAGCGCAAGACCATACCTAAGCAGCCGCGCGCGCCCCCCTCCCCAGGGGAGCCGCTGGAATAAAAAGAGCACCACGAGGGTCGTGAAAATGAGGGGAATGTCCTTCAAGTTGGAAACGGACCACAGCAGCATGGACGGGAAGAAGGCCACGGCCAAGGCCGACCACCGGGCGACCGTAAGGTTGAAAGCGATTCGGGCGATGAGAAAAACCAGGGGCCCCAGCAGAGCTCCCAGAAAGCAGTTGATGAGCTTGACGGCATAGGGGCTGTAGCCGAACAGGGTATAGAACCACCCCATCGCGTAGACGTAGCCGTTCCATCCATACTGGTTGATCCGGAAGATAACGACCGGTTCCCGCACCCCCTTCGCGTACTGGGAGAGGGCGTACCCCCGCTGCGAGTAATAGTCGCTGTCTCCGATTTTAAGATACATCCGGGTCTTGTCAACCACCCCCAAACTCCAATCGTTGGCCGGACCGGTCCAGCGGGGCTTCTCTCCCTCCACCCGCCAGGAGCCCGCATCGAGCCCCAAGGAAAGAGCTGCCCGAAGACAAAATCCGACTAAGAATAGCGTGGACACGAAGCGGCGGCCTTCCCCGCCGACCAGGCGGCGGAGAAAGAAGAAAAGCCCCCCCGCCAAGGCAAAGACAAAAACGCCTCCAGGCGTCCAGGCGGTCAAGATCCCGGCGGCGATCCCCGCGGCAACCCCGTTCTTTATTCGCCGCAGACGGCGAAGAGGCATCCCGGCGACGTAAGGAATCACCCGAGGAGAGGTTCGAACGGCCTTGAGCCCCCACGCGAGCCCACGGGCCCACTGCTTGTTTCTGACGTAACCGCCGGAGAGCATCGCATAAAATCTGGCCCACACGAGCGGCTTAAGCCGGAGAAGTTCTCCGTTGAGCCCCGGCGAGCGGAAGAAGCGCCTTAAAAGGCGCACCCCCGACCAAAGGTGGATCTTCACATCCCGGCTTTGGTTGTTGGGGTACTGGCGGTACAGCACCAGCGCTTTGGGAACGGAGCGGAGCGTCCCGGAGCGGCTCAACCGGCAGACCATATCCCAATCGGAAAGGATCACCAGATCCGTCCCGAACCCCCCCAGCTTCAGGAGCGCTTCTTTCCGGATCACCACAGCGGAGGCGAAGGCAGGCAGATTCCTAAAAAGGAGAAAATCGGACAGGGTATCCCGCCGGGGATGGCAAAGCTTGGTCTCCAGGATTCGCAGTTTATCGTCCACGTAGTGGGCCCCGCACTGGACCGCCAGGAGGGCCGGTTCCTCCTGAAACGCCCGCATCTGAATCTCCAGCTTGTCCGGCAGCCACAGGTCATCCCCGTCCAGGAAGGCCACAAATCGGCCGCTGGCGTGCTGGACACCCAGATTGCGGGCGGAGCCGGTGCCTCCGTTGGGCTTTTGAAGATAACGAACGCGCGGGAGGAAGGGCTTGACCCGGTCGGCCGTGTGGTCGGTCGAGCCATCGTCCACCACCAGGATCTCCGTGTGGGGATAGGTTTGAGCCAAGACACTGCGGATGGCCGCCTCCACCGTGCTCTCCTTGTTGTAGGCCACAATGACGACCGAGACAAGTTCCGACATGGGCTTAGCGTCTCACCATGGGTCAGGCACCTCGCCCAACAGAGAAAGCACCAGCGCGCCGGCCTCCGGCTCGGGTTCCCCTCTCCGGCCTGTCGGGAAAAACAGCTGGATCCGTTCCCCGAAGCGGATGGGCTGCTCTCGATAGAAATATCGGATTCCCTCCGATGAGGAGAGCGCTTCGCCGTTTAAGATAAGCGTCAACAGGGAGAGGTCCTGCCGAATGACGGAAACCCCCTCCACCTGCCCTTCGTACCATCTCCAGGGGCGCCCGAAGGACCGTTTCCCAGCCAGTTTCTCCAGGGCCCTGGGTGTCAGGCCATCGGCCGCAACCAGCACTTTCAAAAAGGCGGTTCTCCGGGTTCCGGTCTCCTCCGGCGGATGAGGCCAGGAGATCACCGTGGCGGTGATCGGAATAAGGGGCCAGCCCCATGAGGTACTGGGAATGCCGATGGAAATCACCGCGCCCGGCTGGATCAGCTGACCCCTGTAGCGGTAGCCTCGAATCCCCGCCCCGTTGGACTCCTCCTCCCCCGTCAGTTGAACTCGCAAAAGAGCCGTGTTTTCCCCCAGGGAAACGTCCGCCTCCAGGATCCTCCCCGAGTCCAGGGACGCCCTGGAAGGCAGGAACCTTCCGCACCGGAGCGCTCGAACCGCCTCGGGTGAAAGGCCGGTAGCCGCGCAGGTCACCCACCGGCGCGCGGGGGTAAGTTTTGAGATCTCGAAGGCCTCTTTCAGGGTCGCCTCCCGGCCGTTGGTATTGGTCACCCTCACATCGTATTTCCCCGGCGGCAGATCCAGGGAGATGTGGTTCAGCACAATCTGCTCGGGCTGGAACCGCAGCGAAGACGACGGATCCAGCGCGAGGAGACGGTCCACCGCGACCGGCCCCAAGCGGATGGCCCCCAGGGAGTCGAAGCGGTTTCCTTCAATACTGAAGGTGATCACCTCTCCGGAGAGGAACTCGGTCGGATGGACCCTTTTAATCGTGGGCTGCCAGACGATTTCCAGGGAATCGTTCATCCAGGCCCTCTCCCCTTTCCCATTCTCCACAAAAACGCTGTAGCGGCCTTCGGGCCAGTCCTTAGGCAGTTCATAGTCCGCGCGGATGGGGTTCACGGAAGAGAGTCTCTTCAACGGATAGGGAACCAGGTAGCCGTGGGGTTCGAGGGCGAGCCCCGTCCCAAATATATTGATCCTCTGGGCGGGCCCTTCCTTTGTCGCCAGCAGGCCGGGCTCCAAGCGGTAGAGCTTGAGGCGGTCATGGCCGGCCAGATTCAGCCCGTAGGAGCCCGTCGTCCAGAGGAAAGGCAGGAGGAAGAGACCGATGGCCCCATCGAGAAGATTCGGCCTCATGGGGCCGCCTGGAGGGCGGGCGCCCCCCGGAAGAATGGAATCAGATTCTGGACCGCCCGCAGCTCCATCCGCGTCCTGGAGGCCCGGGTAAGCGAGGCGATGTGCGGGGTCAGCAGAACCTGCGGCATATGAGACAGCGGGCCCACGTAAGGTTCGGTCTCAAAAACGTCCAGCGCCGCGGAGGAAAGACGGCCCGATTGGAGGGCCCCCACCAAGGCCGCCTCATCCACCAGATGGCCCCGGGCCGTGTTGACCAGCCGGGCGCCCGGTTTCATCTGGGCAAACTCCCTGGAGCCCAAGACCGGCCCCTGTCTCGGGTCCCTTGCCGCGTGCAGGGAAACCAAATCGGACTGCGCCAGAAGGTCAGCCAGCGGCAGATTCGAGACCCCTTCCGGGCGCTGTCCTGCCGGGAGGACCGGGTCGCAGACCAGGATCCTGGGCCCAAAGGGGCGCAGGAGTTTTTCCACCGCCTGGCCGACCCGGCCAAACCCGATCAAACCGATGCTCCACTCCGAGAGAAGATGCCCCACCTGTTTTTTCCAAAGACCCTGATCGAGATTCCTCAAGTGAAGGGGAAAATCCCGCGCCAGGGCCAGGATCATGCCGACCGTGATCTCCGCCACCGGGGCAGTCACTTCCTCGGGCGTGGTGAGAACCGCGATCGCAAGTTCGGAAGCCGACGCCAGATCGATGGAATCGGTCCCTGTGCCGCATCGGCTGATCACCTTGAGATTCTTCAGGGACTGAAGAAGCCTTCTGTCGTAGGGCTCCACACCGGCCACGACCGCATCCGCCCGCGCGAGCAGGGAGGCCATCTCCTCTCCCTTCAAGCGCCTGCCCAGAGGGTTACGATGAATCTCAAAGCCGGCCTCCCGGAGAAGCTGAAGCGGCCGGTCGTCCGACTCGCCAAATTGCGCGAGCGCCACAAAAACCACCGGCTGTTTCACCCCTTCAGCACCTGATGAAGAACCGCCCTCTGAAGGGGATCCTGGTCCAGGAGGTGTTCCACGGCTTTCACCTCGCCTGGGAGGTTGATCCCCGCATACCCTCGAGGGAAGGCAATCCCCTGCAGGAGGACGTCGTGCTCCAGGATTCTGGATTGGTCCACCGACTCCAGGGTCTCAAGCGGCGTGCGGGCAAGTCCAGGATAGCGTTGAAGAAAATCCTGCCGGTAGCCCAAGATCCCCAGGATCTTACGCACCGGCTGCGCCCCGTTGCCGGCCGCCTTCAGGTGGGAGAAATTCCGGCCGCAAAAGAGTATCCTCCCGGAAACCGAAACGACGCACTTGACAACCGAGGGATCACCAAGCTCGCCAGGGGTTTCCAGAGAGGCCACGGCGTTCCAAGCGGCCAGCTCGGGCCGCTGCCCGATGGCCTGAACCAGGCTCTCTAAATCACGAGGCAAAACCAGGATCTCATCCCCTTGAACATTCACCACATGGGTGCAGTCCAGCTTCCCCGCCGCCTCCGCCACCCGGTCCGTTGCCGCCGGATGCCTGGAGGAAGTCATCAGCACCCGGCCGCCGGAACGCTCAACCACTTGGGCGATCTGGCGATCGCAGGTCGCCACCACCACTTCCTCGAAGCCCTTGCACAGCGCTGCCCTGCGGCGGACGTGCTCGATCATGGGGAGGCCCCGGATCTCCACCAGGGGCTTGCCCGGGAATCGACTGGAGGCCATCCGGGCCGGTATGATGCAGGCCACCCGCGTGCCCATTACTGGGGCAGGGTCCCGCAATCCACGTTGAGGCACTGACCGGTGATCGCCGAAGCCTCCGGCGAGGCCAAGAAGTAGACCACCTGCGCCACTTCGTGAACCGTCGGCAGCCGGCCCAGGGCCGTTTGGGTGGCGGCGAAGGAGGCGAGATACCCGCTCACATCCTCGCCATGGGCGGGCGAAGCGGGCTCGGAAAGAGAGCTCAAGATCTGTTCCGTCTCCACATAGACCGGGCAGACCGCGTTGACGCGGATCCCTTGGGGCCCAAGCTCCTTGGCCAGGGCCTGGGTGATGCCGTTGACCGCGAACTTCGCGGCGCAATAAACGCTGTTGTTGGCCGAGCCGCGCTTGCCTGCCAGAGAGGAGACATTGATCAGGGCCCCTCCTTCCTTCAGGGCGGGAGCCGCCGCCGCGCACCCCCAGAGGGTCCCCAAGATGCTGGTCTCCAGGATCTCCAAGGCAAACGGCTCGTCAATCTCCGTCAGGCCGCGCCACCTGGAAATCCCCGCGCAGTTGACGAATACCTCCAGAGACCCGAATTGCTTAACAACCTTCCCAACAAAATCACGGGCTTGCTCCCGCTGTCGAACCTCCAGGGTAAAGTGAGCGATCGAAGATTCCAAGCCGGGGTCCCGGGGCGACCGGGAACCCACGGCCACCCGGTAGCCTCGAGAGGCAAAAAGCTCGGCCACGGCCCGGCCGATCCCCCGGTTGCCGCCGGTGACCGCCACCACCGGCCGCGATTCTCCCGAAGGAGTCATAGGGTCATGGCGGTGAACCCGCCGTCCACGGTCACCACGGAACCGGTCACGAAACTCGAGGCGTCAGAGGCCAGCCACAGGACCGCCCCCACCAATTCCTCCGGCTTGCCGAACCGCCCCGCGGGGGTGTGATTCAGAATCTTGGCCTTCCGGTCGTCGTCGATGAAGTTTTTCATGCTCCAGGCGGTCGGGAAAAAACCTGGTTTGAGGGCGTTCACCCGGACGTTGCGAGGGGCCCATTCCCGGGCCAGGTTTTGGGTTAGGTTCAGGACTCCCGACTTGGCGGCCGAGTAGACAAACGCCTTGGAAAGGGGCGGCCCGGCGGAAACCGAGGTGAAATTGATGATAGAACCTCTGCGCTGGCGGACCATCGTCTCCCCGAAGACCTGGCACCCCAACAGGGTGCCCAGGAAGTTCACCCCCATCACCCGGTCAACTTCCTGGCGCGAAATCTTCAAAAAGGGGGTGGGGGCGTTGGCCCCGGCGCCGTTGATCAGCAGGTCAATCCGCCCATGCGCCTTAAGGATCTTCTGCCTGCAGCGAATCCAGTCCTCTTTTCGGGTCACATCGCAGCGGAGATACCCCACCGAGCCCGGCAGCCCCGCTTGACGCGCCTTCTTCTCACCGGCTAAATCCAGCACGGTCACGCGAACACCCGCCTCATCCAACGCTTGGGAGATGACAGCGCACAGATGTCCCGCGCCGCCCGACACGGCGGCCACCCTGCCGGAGAGATCAGCGTTGTTCAAGGGGCGCGGCCTCCAACGGACCCGCGGCAGGGATCGGCTGCGGGAGCCGTTCGCCGATGTATTCAAAATAAGGGTTGTTGGCCACCTTCTCGTTGAAGAAGAAGGCCCGCCGGGGATAGAGGTAAGGGGCCGAGAAGATGGGGCACACGGCGAAATGGAGCCGGCGGCGGGTGGGAATCCAGAGGGGATAGTCCGCCACGGTCAGGTCGGTGTCGTACGTGGGCCGCGATTGAATCCTGTTCACCAGAAAGAGGAAACGGGCATTCTGGACAGGGGCCGAGTCGGTGTAGAAGCTGAACCATTCCGGGGACATCTCCCCGAAGGAAGCGCAGTTGAAGACCAGGTCCACCGCCTCTGGCGCCAACCCGGCGAATCGCGGACAGGGCAACAGAACAAAGTCATACTGCCGGATCCAGCTGCGGGTCAGCACAGGCTGCCGGAGGACCTCGCGGATCCCGGCCACGCGGGCCTTTGGCAGCCACCTCTTCAGGAAGTAGTGGGCCAGGAGCAGCTGCTCGGAGAAATCGGCCAGGACCTGGTGGGTTCCCCTATACTCCTGGCTCACCAGACCGGAAAAGATACCGTAGCTTGAGCCGATGTCCAGAACCACGTCGCCGGCCGCCAGGCGCTGCCCGAGCTTCTCCTTAAGGACCGCCTGGCACCAGATGTGCTTGAGCCACCGGTAGGTCACCACGAAGCCCTTGCGCCGGTAAACGAAGGGCTCCCCCACCGGCGTGCAGGGATACTTTCGAAGCAGGTCCTCCGCGGCGGCGCTGCCTTGGATCACCTGAAGACACTCCTCCAGCGTCTGGCGGACCCCGCGGCGGCCTCCCCCCAGGAAATTCCTCGGGTCGGGACGGTTGATGTGAAAGGTGGGGTCATCCGGAATGAAGATCCGAAGGCGGCGAAATCGCCGGAAGGTCTCGGGTTCGATGGAACCGTCTGGCCGCAGGAGCCGTTTGGGCTCCTCCGTGATCAGCGACCGCCATTTTGGGATCAGCGCCTGGGCAGGCAATCCCAGTAGTCCGGCTCCGCGGGCCGCCTGGGCATCGGCCTGCACCTGGGCCAGCACCTCCTCCTCCCGAAGGCGATCAGGCATTCTTAACGCAGAGAAACCCGCAGAAGTTGTACCACTGGAAGAAGGTCTCGGCGATTTGAAAGCCGCATTTCCGGAAAAGCTCCAGGTTCTCGTCCAACTTGAAGGGAACAAGAACGTTCTCCAAGGCCTCCCGCTTGCGTGCGATCTCCTCGTGGGTGTAGCCATTCCTCTTCTTGAAGGCGTAGTAGCGTTCGATGAAGAACTGGTTCATCTCGCCCTGGCGCGTGAGGATCTTCTCGGTCACGATGAAGGCGCCGCCGTTGACCAGCGACTCATAAATGTGCCTCACGAGGCGATCCCGATGCAGGGGGCGCACAAACTGCAGCGTCCAGCACAGCGTCACAACGCTCGCCTTGTCCAGACACAGCTCCGGATCGCTCACGTCCCGGCAGTGGATCTCCACCGTCTCCTGAAGCTTGCTTTCCGCCACGCGGGCCTTCGCCCGCTGGACCATGGGCTCCGAGGAATCGTAGCCCACCAGCCGGGCGCTCTGACCCTGCAGGGCGCTGGCAACGTTGACGAGGGTGGTCCCGGTCGAGCAGCCCAGGTCGTAAACGCGCGTGTTGGGGACCCAGAAATGCCTGGCCAGCTCCTGGATCAGGTGCTGCTGTTCCCGGTAGAAGGGAACGCTGCGCTCGAGCATATCGTCGAATACGGCGGCCACCTCGCTGTTGAACTCAAAGTCGGTCGCCCGAGAGGCGGTGCCTTGAAAGATCTGGTCCCTGCTGTCAGCCATGGGGGTCCTCCTGCTTGCTAAGCAAAAACATCGCGTCCACGTTGTCACCCTCTTTGTACGGGTACCGTTCCTCCTTCAGGAGTTTGAGATCCGGAAAGGATTCCCGGTAAAGACGGGCAAAATCGCCTTTCCAAAGGAGATCCTTGCGCCCCTGGTACAAAACCGTTTCGTACCGGTCCGAGAAGTACTCATAGCCCCAGATCCACCCGCGGCTGCAGCGCCGGATCTCCAAGAGCGCGCGCCGCAGGTCCGAGGGAGACACGTGGATCAGGACACCGGAGGTAAAAACCAGATCAAAGGAGCCTGCCTGGAAGGGGATCTCCAGGGCCGAACCCTGAACGATCCGAAGGCCCCGGGATCTGGTCTTGGCCTTTCGCGCGGCATCCCCCTGCAGCTCAATACCGCAGAGGTTCGTAAAGCCCATCCTCTGAAGGCACAAGAGCTGAATTCCAATGTTGCAGCCGACCTCCAGGATCCGCGCCGCCCGGTCCAGGCCTCCGATGAACCGCTCGTTGAGTTCGGTCCTGGTCCATCCCAGACGGCTCCGGAAACGCTCCTCTAACTCTTCTACCGAGATCTCGTTGCGGTCGGTATAGTCCCTCCCGAACTCCCCCGCCCACTGGGCCATTTGAGCGGTCTGGGAAGCCATCTTAGGCCTCACCGGCCAGGTGAACCAGCCGGTGCCAGGTGGGACCGTCAAAATGGTTCACCCACGGGATCCTCATTCCCAGCCACCGGGGGCCTGGGGCAAGGGTTTGGGCCTCGAGGTAGTGGACAAAATAGGGGCAGGGACCCTCTAAGAAGATCTGGTCCCTGGTCGACCAGGGGTAATCGTGAAAGCTGGCCACCTCGCCGCCCGGCAGCTTCTTGTAGAGACGGTTAGAGCAGTAAAAACGGGAACTGGGGCCGCTTCGTTTTCTTAAGAATGAGAAATAGGCCTGGATGTTGGCCGGGGTCATCTCCTGCATGCTGACCAGGTTGATGGCGCAGTCGATCTTCTCTTCGATCCGCTCGATCTCCCGGCCAAGGACAAAGGTGACAGCCGCCGGAGACCCGGTCGCGCCTTCGGAGGGCAGCACCCGCATGGAAATCGGCTCGCGGGAAAAAGCCTTTTGATAAGTGCACAGCTGGAACATCAGCGTCTTGGGCAAGTCAATGGCGAAGATACGGGTCGATTCCAAACCGAACCGCCGAAGGATGAGCGTCCCCAGGAATCCATCACCGTCTCCGATCATGGCGAAGGTCTTGGGTGCAAGCCCCTGCGCGCGGAAATGCTCTTCCAGAATGGCCACGACCACGGCAGACGACCACTCATGGCGGGTCAGGGAAAGCCCCAGGTCGCGAGCGAGGGCCTTCGCATGCGCCCAGGCCGAAGGGAAGGCTCGAAGGGTGCGGGTGTACGGCAGGTACGAGAGCCGCTCCAAGCCGTAGAGCCCCCGGCCCAGCCAACCCGTCTTACTGTGGGAGGTGAACCCTGCCCCGTGCAGAAACAGGCGATCGCCCCGGCGCTCGACCGTCATCTGCCTGGCATACCGCTTCCAGAGGGAGCTGGCCTCCTCCGGAACAGAGTCCTGCTCAATCACCGTAAGCAGGGACTCGGCAGCGGGACTTAGGGGATGCTCTCCAACCATGCTGTTCATTCTATGAACACCATTGCATCCAACCACAGCTTTTAGCCCTTGTCAAGACTGCCCTCCGCCCATTGGCACCCGATACCGGATCTTCCTCTGGGCCCCGGGTAGGAGCTCCCAGTCGGCCTCAAGATCAGCTTGGGCATTCAGTTCGGACAGGTCGAAGTAACGGGCGCTCCCCATGAAATGGAGATACCCTTGCCGGCAGTGCCTCACGAGAGCAGGCTCCCGGGAGAGATTCTCCAGGTGGTCATCGATCACAAGCTCCGAGGCGGTCCAGTGAATGGTCCGTTCCATTCGAAAGGGAAGTTTTGAGCTCCTGAAGATGAGGCGCTTGGCCATCAGCCGCTTCAAGGCGAGGTTGGCCGGCATGAACCAGCCGAAGGCAAGCTGGTAAACCCTAAGCAGCAGGAAGAAAAGGGGCCTCTGGCGCAGGCGGGTGGGTCGCTGGGCGCAGGCACGGAAGGTCATACGGTCGCCCTGCCGTTGGGTCCGGCCATCCATGACGCCGGTAAAACCCGCGCTGCGGCCCAGCCGGATAAAATAGCCAGCACTGGAAAAGAGGACCCTGTTCGCCTCCTCGTCCTCCACTTGCACCATCCCTCCGTTCAGGCGCCCCCGAGCTGTTCCCCTCCCCCTCTGAAGGCAGAAGAGAGTGGAGGCGGGGCAGAAGAAATCGGAAGCATGGGCGTGCCGCGCCGGCCCCGGCGATTCTTGGGTTTGCCCCCCCGCCGCAAGAAATGCCCGGACATAGTCCGAAAGAAGAGGAACGAGGTTCTGGAGATCTGTCGTCCGGTTGGTGATGCCCAGATCCCTCTGGATGACGGCGCGAACCGCCGCGCGCAGATCCGGCCCCGCTTCAAACCTCGCGGCCAGCTCGAAACCGGACGGAAACAGCAGCTTGGTCCCCCGGCAGCCGTAGCAACCGCCGTTGCCGCTGACCGGGCTTAGGAAATGGCTTGAAAACTCCAAGGCCCTCGCGAGAGCCTTCCGCAGCCGCGGGTCCTCCAAGCGCGCCGAGCACGCCGCCAGATGCGCCACACCTAGGGTTTGATAACCAGGATCCGCGCCCAGGTACTCAAAGAAAGCGCCGGAGGCGAGCTGCCGTTGGAGAACCTTCTCGATCAGGAACAGCGCCCTCTGCCGGTAGCCGGACTCCCCCGTCAGGGCGTTCAGATCCAGAAGCCCCGCCGCCATCCCCAGTTGATGGTTTGAATTGAACCCGTGCCGCTCCTCGTGGCGCAGCAGGAATCGCCCTGCCCTGCCGCACATCTTTCGAAATTGCTCTTGGGTTTTGGCGCCAAGATTCCCCTTCAGCAGTTCGGCGGCCAGATGCGCGTCGTGCACCAGCAGGCCCGCCGTCACCACAGAGTTGTCGTTGGGGTAGCACTGGGTGAAGGCGCCGTTGGTGTACTGTTCTAAGAGACAAAACGAAAACGCCTGCTCGATCCATCGCAGGAGGCTTCCGTTGTGGAAATAAGGGTTGCGGGGCGCCTGGTATTGGTAAAGAAAGCTTAGCGGCAGGATCAGCCTCTGAAGATCCATGTTGGAGAAATCGCTGGCGCCCCAGGCCCAATGCAGGCGGTCAAAACTCCCGAAGGCGCTGGAAAACGGCTCCCGGTCCAGGTGGGAAAGCACCTGGGGCGCCGCCTCCAGCAGGCGGTCGGCGTAAAGATTCGAGGGAGAGCTGTCCGTGGGCGGCATGCTCTCGCTAACGCCTCACCGCAAACAGCAGGAGGAAAAAGCAGGCTCCCGCTCCGATGGCAAGGAGCGTGAGCCAAGCCGACTCCTTCGCTAAGAAGAGGACCCGGGAGCTTCCCTCCGGAACCTGGAGGACCCATCGCAAGCCGGAGGGTTCCAAGGCAAGCGAGGTCTCCTTGCCGCTTACGTCCACCGCGCGAGCCTCCATGTTCCTTAAGTCCAGATGAACCGAGAGCTTCCCGCCCTTGGAGGCCGGGAGCGTTACCGCCGCGCCGTACGGCGTCTCCCCCAAAGCCAGCGGAGTCGCCAAATCATCCAGAAGATAGGCGACCGGCTTGGCGGCGGCGTTCTCATACACCGCCGCGTAGGGTCCCTCAAAGACCCGCGTGAACTTTTGAGGATGAAGGCGCTGAAGGTCAAAGCGGCTTATCCAATATCGAACGCCGTACTCCTCAAAAATTTCCTCCTCCGGACGGACAATCACACTGCGGTAGTTCAGAATCTGGGCTTCCGGGGTCCCCGGACGCCGCCAAAAGGGGTTGCCCTGTCTTCTTAATTCGGCATGAACCGGACCGTAAAAGTGAAGAGGCGGCAAGACCCACGCCAGCCCCTGACGCAGGCACGGTTCATTCTTTCGGAGGTGATAGACCACCCCCTCTTCCCTTTGGGAGGCCAGCGCCCAGAACCCCTGCCAGTTTCCACGCGCCAGCTCCATCTCCCCTGACACCACCACCCCTACCCGGTACCGATAACCCGGGATTTTCTCCTGGAGGAACCGGAGTTCCGGCGGGGGGGACAGCATCGCCGTGAGCTCCGGCGGCCTCCGGTACCAGCCTGCCCCATATCCGTAACCAAAGGCCGGGGCGGCGATGGACAGGCTCAAAGCGGCCAGCAGCGCCGCGCGACCCATCGTCCGCGGCGTTCCTGATCTTCTTAAAGCCAGAAAAGAGAAATAACCCCCCAAGCCAAGAACAATCCCCGCGGCCAAAACCCATGTCCCGTTAAACAAGCTGTGGAAAGCCGTGCCGGATCCGAGCAATCCTCGTTGAGAAGCCACGCCGAAGAGCCGATCCTCTCCCAGGAACCACAGCGCGCCTCCCGCGGTCACCGCGAGAACCAGGATCACCCGGTAGAGTCTGTGCAAAAAACGAATCGTCCTCGTCCGCGTGTCGGCAAACCATGCCAGGTTCACCCCTGCCGCCACCACCCCGCCGCTTAAAAGCGGGAAGACGAAGAGACGGGAAAATCCCGCGTCCCGAATGAGCACCGAGGGAATCTCGAGGGAACTGACCGCCATCATCAAAAGGCAGTAGCCCGCGGCCCCCGCGGCCAAGATGCGGCCGGATCCGGCTTGGGACTGCCAAAGCGCCAAGAGGCTGGGCACAAGCAGAAAGGATCCGAAAAGCCAGCTGTTGGGCGGCTGGAAATGATCCATCCAACCCAATTTTTCAAAGAGGACCGGAACCGATTCCGGGACCGGAAACCCAAGCCCCAGGAATTGCGGGAGGGAAGACGGGGCAAACCCCCACCCCAGGGGCGTGAGCGCCTCCCGGGTGGAGAATCCCCAACCCACCGTAAAGAGCATGGGTGCCGCGATCGGCAGCCAGCCTAAGGCGGTCAGGGGCCCCACACGCGTCAGGAACGGTCGAACGGTTGACGCCCAACGCTCTCTTTGAAGAAAGGCCATCCCAAGGATGCCTCCCAGCAGGTAAGCCTGCGTGGGAATCAGGGCCTGGGACTGGGTCACGTACGGCTGAAGGGCATTGGCAAGAATGCACCCAACGAGGTGCCGGCGCTTCGCGGTTCTGACCCAAAGCCCGTATTCTCCAAGAGAAACCCCCAGGAGAACGGACCCCGCTGTCCAGTAGACCTTGGCGGTCCACTCGAGCCAGGAGGTCGCGAAGAAGGCGGTCATCGCCCCCGCGAGCGCGGCGGTCCTCGAGACCCTCCCCAGTCTGCGGCTGTAGAAGTAGACGACCCCGAAAAGGGCGGCGTGCACCCCAGCGATCAGGATCCCCCAGCCGGTCGGGCTGGCTCCCAGAGCGATGGAGATGAGCCGGATGAGGTGGAGGGGGTGGTATTTGATGTCGTTACCCCACAGCCTGGTGTCGGTCGCCAAATCAAAGTAATGAAAGAATCGTCCGCCGGGCCTGGCGTCCCCCATCGAAAAGAGCATGTGGGTTACGGGGTCGCCCTCCGTGCTGGTGACGAAACTTCGGGCCGACAGGAGGATGGGGCCATAGAAGACCAGCAGGCACAACGCCAGCACCGCAAGAGGGAGAATGGCCACCGAGGCGCCCTGAGACGCTTGAGGCGAATGGGACGGCTTTGCCATGGAGAAACCTGCCGCTACGGCCGGGAAGCGGCAGGCGGACCCGGAACGGGAATGACCCTAGAGAGAACGAGATCGACCAGCCTTGGAAAAACCCCATGAATCCGAACGAGCACCTCGGAGGGGGTCCATTGGATCACCGTGCGGGATCTGCGCTCGATTCCCCGAATGATCTTCTTGGCGATCCTGGCAGGGTCTTGCCTTTTCACGGTTTGATCAAAACCGACCTTGAGGTTCCCGTGCCGGGTGGTGGTTTGGTACAGATTGGACTCCGTGGGGCCCGGTGATACCATCATCACGTTGATGCCGAAGGGGGCCAGCTCCAGCCGGAGGCCCTCGGTGAGGGCGTTCAAGGCGAACTTCGTGACGCAGTAGCTGACCTTCCCCGGGAAGGCCCTTCGGCCCATCGTGGTGGAGAGGTTCACGATCTGGCCGTCCCCGGCGCGCTTCATCCCGGGGATGAGCGTCTGGATCAGAGCCAGCGGCCCATAAAAGTTCACGTCGTGGCAGGCCTTGAAGTCCTCCAGGGGAACGTCCTCCACCAGACCCTCGACCCCCCGGGCGGCCGAATTGATCAGCACATCGACCGCTGCCAGCTCCTGCTGGATGCGTTGGGCCGTCTGGCGCGTTTGGCCGGCATCGGCCAAATCGCAGACGTAGGTCCTGGCGCTGCCTCCCATCCCTTGAATCTCCTGGCCTATTCGCGACAGGCCCTGGGCATCCTTATCCAGCAGGGCCAGCCTCGCTCCTTCCCGCGCGGCCTCGTGGCTTAGGGCCCTGCCGATCCCGGAGGCCGCGCCGGTGATCAGAACCACCCTGCCCTTAAGCGGGTACAGAGGTTTTCTCATGGCGCGAGTCCACGGGGTGAGCCCCGGGTGCCGGCGAAGGGTGAAGCTCGAAGTAGCGGTTGACCACCTCCGCGATGTATTCCATTTGCCTCAACGAAAAAGAGTTGTGGATGGGCAGGAAAACCGTGTTTTGCTTGATCCGCCGGGCGCCCGGAGTGGAGGCGGCATAGGCGGCAAAGGCCGGTTCCTCGGAGCAGAGGGCCAAGGCATAGCCCCCGTTGTCAATGCCGGCCAGCAAGAGGAACATCTGGAATTGTCCGGGCTCCTCCGGAACGACCAGCGGGTAATGCCAATAGACGTTTCGATTCGCTCCCTCATCGACGGAGGAGGGGACCCACCGGCGCGCCTGGCGGCTCAACCGCGCCGTGAGATGGTGCGCCAACCTTCGGCGCTCGTCGGTCAGCGCCCTGCTTCTCTTCAGTACCCGAAGAAGGAGATCGCTTTGCAGATCGCACAGGTACGTGAAGGCCGCCGGCGGCATTTCGCTTCGGAGGATACGGGGGTTGGCCTCAAACGGGAGAATTTCGGCGGCTCCCTTGCGGGGATCGCGCTTGGCCTCCTGAAGCGCGTTGATCATCGCGGGCTTGCCCCGGCAGACCGCCAAGACCGCGTGGTACGTCAACAGCGAGAAGACGGTTCGATGGGTCGCCAGATTGAACTTCAGGTTGGCCAAGATCTGACCCAGGAGAAAGCCCTTATCGGGCCGGGTGAGAAGCCCCTGGGCCAGGGAGCGGATCTCCGCGGCCATCCGGTCATCGTTGGTCAGCACGACCCCTCCCGCCAGCGACGCGAGGGTTTTTCCGATGGAAAAGCTTCCCACCGCGGCCGCCCCAAGCGTTCCGAGAAGCTGGCCCCCGGCGCGCGCGTCCCAGTTCTGCGAGATGTCCTCCACAAGAGCCAGACCTGCCCGGCGAGCCTCTTCGGCGATTGCCTTAAGATCCTGCGGGACCAATCCCGCCAGATGGGTGACCAGGAGGACGCGGCTTCTGGGGGTGATCTTCCGCTTAAGGTCCTCCAGATCGATGTTTTGGGCCTCTGGGGAGAGATCGACAAAGACCGGCTTAAGCCCGAGGGTGTGGATGGCGTTGACCATGTCCGGAATGGTGAGAGGGGTCATGAGGACCTCGTCCCCCTCCCGAAGCTTCAGGACCTTTAAGACCAGATGGAAGGCGAGGCGGCAGCTCGAAACCGTCTGCGCGTGCCTAAACCCGCAATGCGCGGCCAGTTCCGCTTCGGCCCGCCCTGTTTTCTCCCCGCGCCCAAGGCGGCTGAAGGGCAGCAACGCCAGGGCCCTCAACAATCCGAAGGTCGGCAGATACAGCCTGGCGCGCGGGATCTTGACGAATGGAACGCTCATCGTAAACCTTTATTGTACCACCAGCGCTTGCCGGCGCAGATCCCAAATGTTACCTTTCAAGGACCAACACCCTAAGGTGAGTGAAGGCGTACTTGAGAAGCTTCCACCCCGAAAGCTTCCGGGCGTTGCGTTCTGGGGGCCACCGAAGAATGGCGGGCAGATCCAAGGAACGGAAACCGCGCGCGTAGGCCTTCACCAGGATCTCCAAATGAATCTCCTTGTCGTCGGATCTCAAGTTCAGGGTTTCCAGAACCTCTCGCCGGTACGCTCGGGTCATCCCTGAAACCGCCGTGGTCTTACGACCCACGGCCGCGCTCAAGGAGCGGTTGGCCAAACGGCTCAACAGCCTCCGGCCCCAAGGAACCCCCTCCATCCGGCCGCCGGCCATATGAACCGAGGCGATGGCGATGCCGGTCTCACCCGTGCGGACCGACTGGAAGAGTGACCTCAAGATATCGGTCCCCCAGGTCAGATCCGCTTCGGTCGAGACGATGGTTTGGCCCCTGGCGGCGGAAAACCCCTGACGCAGGGCGTACCCCCTGCCCCGATTGGGGTGATGGCTCAACAGCCGGACCTCCGGGTAATCCTTTGAGACGGCAGAAACCAGAGCGGCCGTGCCATCGCTGCTCCCATCATCAATGGCGATCAGCTCCCAGGCGCAGCCCCAAGCCTTCAGCGACTGGATCAGCCGGCGGAGGTTCTCCCGAATGGCCGGTGCCTCGTTGTACATCGGCACCACCACGGACAGTTCAGGCGGGAAGGGAGGGCTGGACGTGGCAGGATTCCTGCAGGAGGTGCTGGACAATCCGGGAAGCGGCTTGGCCGTCCCAAAGGGGCGGCGGGCTTCCCCGGAAAGAGGAGCCCCCAAGCTCCAAGGCCTCCCGGCAGGCGAGCCGGATGGCCTCTGGGGAAGTTCCGGCCAGGCGGTTGGTTCCCAGGCGGAGGGTCACCGGCCGCTCGGTGGTTTCCCGAACCGTCACGCAGGGGATCCCCAAATAGGTGGTTTCCTCTTGGACCCCTCCGGAATCGGTGACCACGAGAGCCGCCTCCCGCATCGCCTTCAAGAAATCGAGGTAGCCCAACGGTTCGGTTCGAAGAATCCCGGACAAAGGGCCGGCCTGGAGCGCCGTTGCCAGCAGCGCCAAGGATCGATCCGTCCTGGGGTGAACCGGAAAGAGGACCGGCATCCGGGTCCGGAGCCCATCCAGGGCTCCCAAGATCCTGGAGAGGGTCCCGGGGTCGTCGACGTTCTCGGGCCGATGCAGGGTCAGCAGGGCGTAGGACTTGGGCCGAAGGTTCAGCCCGCACGGTCCCTGGGCGCGGTCCAGCCGGTCAAGTCCCCAAATCAGAGAGTCGATCATCACATTGCCCACCTGGCGGATCCGTTCCTCCGGGACCCCTTCCCGGCGGAGATTCTCGTCCGCTTCGTCCGAGTGGGTGAACAGCAGCCTCGAGAGACGGTCGGTCTCGATTCGATTGATCTCCTCCGGCATCCGCCGGTCAAAGGAGCGCAGGCCCGCTTCCACGTGAGCCACGGGTATCCCACGCTTGCTGCAAGCCAAGGCGCAGGCCAAGGTGGAATTGACATCCCCCACCACAATCACCCAGGCCGGCTCTTCCTGCTCGAGAACTCGCCCAAACCCCTCGAGGATTCCGGCCATCTGCCGGTCGCGCGGCCCGGAACCGACCCCCAGGTTGATCACAGCCGGCGGCACCTCCAAGTCCTTGAAAAGGCGCTCCGACATCTGGAGGTCGTAGTGCTGGCCCGTGTGGACCAGCCGGTGAGAAACGCCGGGGGCGTCCTTCAGCACCCTCGCAAGCGGCGCCACCTTCATCACGTTGGGCCGCGCCCCGACCACCGAGATGATTTTCATAGGGACGGGCACCTTGGCATCAATGAAAAACGGGCTCGGCAAGGTTTTGGCGGACTTCGAACGTCAGGCGGGGTTTTTCGGGCAAAGGGATCTTGGGGTTCAGGACGGTGGACAGGTCGAATTGAAGCCACTTCTCCCATTCGGCGCTGTGGCCGCTCCGGCGCAGCCGCTCAAAAAAGAAAAAGGCAAATGCGGCCGCCAGATCCCGCAGCATGGCGAGGTTGCGCAATCTCTTGAGCTGTTTCACAATCGCGCGCGGCCTGGAGTAGAACTTCCAGAAGGCGAACCTCTCGAAGCGGTTGACCTCTTCGGCGCTTAAGTGGTTGAGCCGGAAAACCACTTCGTTTTGTCCGTAGCGGCTGTACTCCTCGTGCAGCAGCCGCCCCTCCGACTTGAACTGCTCGAAGATCACCGTGCCCGGGTAAGGGGTCATGACCGACAATTGGAAGAAATCCAGATCCAGATCTATGGCAAATTGCAGGGACTCCCGCAGGGTGTCTTTCGTCTCATTGACATGTCCGATGATGAAGGAGCCCCGCACCTCCAGGCGGTTCCGGTGGGCCACCTCCACCACGCGCTGGTAGACCTCGTGCTTGATCGGTTTTCCGATGGCCGCCATCAGGGTCTTGCTGCCCGATTCGATGCCGATCATCACCTGGTGGCAGCCGGCCGCGGCCAACGCCTTCGCCATCTCCTCATTGAACATGTCGCCCCGCACGCAGCAGATCCAGCTTAGGTCGATCTTTTCCTCCGCCATGCGGCGGCACAGATCCAGAACCGCGCGCCGGTTGACCGTGAAGGTGTCGTCGTAGAAATAGATCTGCCGGATGCCGTATTCGGCGCGCAGGCACTTTAAAAGCTCGATCATCTTCTCGACGCTCCGTGAGCGCAGGGTGGTGTTGGCGGAGTTGCAGAAGGTGCATTTGCCCGGGCAGCCCCGCGTCATGAGGACATTCATCGCCGGCAGGTCCCGGTAGCTGGAGACCGGCGGAAAGTAATCGTCGAAATCCACCAGATGATAGGCGGGCAGAGGGTAGCGGTCCAGATCCATCTCTATCTTGCGCGGTGGATTGTGGACCACTTGGTCTCCCACGCGGTAGCTCAAGCCTTCGATCTTCTCCCGGGCGGTCCCCCGCGCGAGCTCGGTCATCAGCATCTCCCCGTCGCCCCGGCCCACCGCGTCGATGGAGGGGTTGCGAAGCATCTCTTCGGGATGGGCCTCGGCGTGAACCCCTCCTGTCACAACGGTCACGTCGGGAACCTCTTCCTTACAGATGGCGGCGATGTAGTTGGCCGGCACGTAATGGGGGCTTAGGACCGTGATCCCGACCAAGCGTGGGCGCAGCCGCCGGACAATGGCGCGGAAACCACCGGGGCCCATCTCGCGGGCGTGGCAATCCACCACGTGCACCTCGAAGCCCTGCGCCTCCAGGCAGGAGGCCATCGACAATATCCCCAACGGGGGGAGCATCTTCTTGAGCTTCGAGCGGAAGCTGTAGGTGACCCACGGCGGATAGACGAGCAAGACGTCCGCCCTCACTTTTTTCGGCTCCCAGGTGATAACGTTCTTCCGGAAACTTATCGGGATGCCCCCCTGAAATCCCGGATGACCGGAAAGGAACCGTTCCTTAAGCCGCGGCAATGAACCCCAATGAAGCGGCATCCGGCCTTGTGGGCGGCCCGGGCGTCCTCCGGAGTGTCACCAAAAAAAAGGATTTGGGATGGTTTGAGATTCTTCTTCATACATAACTTGTTTATCCACAATGATTTATCAACAGGCGCGCCGCGTACCATCTGGAAGAATGGCCGCCAGCCGCGCGCAGACAGAATCTTAAGCAGGATGGGGTGGGGGGTCGCCGAAAGCAGGGCGGTCAGATGCGTCGGGTAAACGGCGGCCAAGAAGGCTGAAGCCCCGGGAATCTCCGGAGCCTGAATGATGGGCTGGGTCGTTGCCTCCTCAAAACGCTTCAAGAGGTCTTTCCTTACGCCCGCGGTGTACGGCCGCTTAAGAATAGAGCGATACACATGGCGGAATTTCTCCCACCGGGGCGTGTGCGGATAACCGTTGCAGTAGTTGAGAATCTCCTTCAAGTGCTTGGCCTCATCCAAAAAGCAGGTCTTAAACGCCCGCCTCTTGATCGGATTGGAATCCACCAGCGTCCCGTCAAAGTCGAAGACCAAAGCCTTGGCTTTTTTAAGCCAGGCCCGCAAGTCAAGCACCTCTTCTGGCGGCAGGCAGAGGCGCTTGGGGCGCGAACAGCCGGATCAGGGCACGCATCCTTTCGCCCCATTTCCAAAGCAGGAAAACGTCGGAAGCCAGCACCAAGAAGGTGTAGCCCTCCCGAACGGCAGCGGACAGGTTGTCCGGATTCGGATCCACGATCTGGGTCCCGCACGCCTTCCCGTGACGCCGGCAGGCTTCCACCACGCGCCGGCAGACCTCGGAAACCCGGGGATGATCCAACTGGCCCGGCACGCCCAGAGAGCCGGAGAGATCGTAGGGGCCCACCATCGCGCCATCCACGGCCTCGTGACCCAGAAGATCGTCGACCGCCTCGACGCCCGCGACCGATTCGATCTGGATCAGGATGACCGAACGCCGGTTCCACCCCTTCGCGTATTCCTCGAAGTCAAAGCCATACCCCTGCGCTCGCGCCACACCGAAGCTGCGCTTGCCCACAGGCGGATACTTGCACGATTCCACGATGGACCGGACCTCCAGCAAGGTCGTCACATTGGGCACAATAACTCCGTCGGCGTCCGAATCCAGCAGACGGCGCATGAGGCTGCCGTCCAGGGAAGGAAGCCGCGGCAAACACAATCTCCCTCCCGCGTGCGCCGCAGCAATGATCTGGGCCGCCGGGCCCGGATCGATGGCGCCATGTTCCATGTCAATTCCAACACCGTCGACACCGCTCTTGGTAAAGATCTCCGTGATGGCCGGATGCCCTAAGGAGGTCCAGGCCAAAAAGAAAAGCTCCCGGCCCCGCAGGCGGTTAACTGCTTGCTGGCGCCCTTCGGTCGTCATGACGCTCCTTTCCCCATCCATGGGTTGACCATCCCTCATACACCACCTGAAGAAAATCGAGCAGTTCGCCGATGCCCCTCTCCAGGCCGAACGCCCTCGCCGCCTCGACGGCCTTCGCCTGCAGGCGCTGACGCAGCTGCGGCTCCTGGGCCAGGCGGATCACTTGTCCGCGCAGTTGGGCGCTGTCTCCCGGCAGGCAAAGCAGGGCGTTGGCCTCATGGAGGGCGTATTCCTCCACCCCCTCCACTCGGGTGGTCACCAGGGCCGTCCCGCAAGCCATCGCCTGAAGGGGCGGGGCCGGAAACCCGTCGTACAAGCTCGGATACACGAAGATGTCGGACTCCTGGATGGCCCGGACCAACGATTCCCCGTGGAGGTAGCCGTAGTTCCGATGGAAGAGCTTCTCATGCCGCGGCAGGACGTTCCCCACCGAGGACAGCCGGATCTCTGGATGCGTCGCGCGCAGGGGCGTCAGCGCCTCGACCCCGACCCCCTGCCCCTTCTGCAAATTGGTCTCGCAGTAGAGCAACACCTGAAGCGGAGCGCCGTTTCTCCGGGGGGCCGGACGAAAGAGATCGAGATCCACGCAGCCGTCGTGGATCACCCGGTGAACTGGAATCCCCAGCCGTTCGGCCGCCTCCTTCGAGGCAAGGCTCGTCGTATAGCGCGGAATATCGATCAGCCGTTCCCGGGCCACCCAGTGCCGGTACCACGCGCGGGTGATGGGTGAAGCGCTGGCCATCGCCCTCTCCAGGTTCATATGGAGGGCGCCGATCAGCTTGATCCCCTCATGAGGCAGGGTTCGCAGGAGGTGGGGAATAAGATAAGGGGGATGCACGATGGTAATCTCCTCCGGCCCCCAGCCCTGGGCCGACGGGGTGATCCCGTACTCCTGCGTGCGAACCCGGGGATCCACCGTATGGCGCGCCCGTCCGATCCAGGGCCGGCGGCGAAAAGACGCTCCAAACCGCTCAAACCCCAGAACCGCCCGGGCCTTCCTGGCGGACCACCCTGAAGCGCGGGAGGCGGCGAAACACTTGAAGTCCCACCAATCCACGGCAGGATACATCACGGTGGCCGGGATCCCCCTGCGGACCAGCGCCGAGGCGGTGTCGGCGGTGATGCGGGTCATGCTCCCGGGTCGGTTGGTGGAAAGCAGGAAGCGAACCGAAAAAGGAACGCCAGGCGGTTTCAGCATTGTTTCTTCCATGGGCCCCGCGCCGTCTGCCACAGCCGGCCCACCCAAGAGGGCGAGCCCTGCGCATCCTTCAGATCCTTCACGAGGAGTTCGCCAGCAGCCCCCCCATGGATTCGAACGGCCAGGGCAGTTTCCGCGGTACCGGTTTCGGGCAGGTAGCAAGCCTTGGGGAGGTGACGGTTCTTCCAGCCTCCCAGGATCGTGTGGCTGCGATAAGCGGTGATCGAGGCGCTGGGCACCTGCTGCCGGATTCGATCGGCCAGTTCGGTGAGGTTGAAGACGAGGTACGGTATCCAGCCGCTGTAGTGGTATTGGCAGGAAAGCTCCGGATCCAGAACGCTCTGGCCCTGATCCCGCGTGCGGGTCCTTAAGACGACCCAATCCGACGCGGCCGCAAGCAGCTCCCGGAGGAAACCCCAGGGATCCACCTGGTGATGCAGCACATCCTTGGAATAGACCACCGGATAAAGCCGGTCCCAGCCCAGCGCGGCGAGGCCGTCCCTCAAGCTCTCCTGGGGCTTCACCACGCCGAAGCGGCCCCCCCGGTATTTGTCCCGGGCCCGCGCGATGGCCACCTCCGAGAGGTCGAGACCCGTATACCGCAGATCCCGGTAGCGGATCTGGAGGTACCGGTAGAATTCCCCCGTGGCACAGCCCACCTCTAAGAGGTTCAGCGTCTCGCCCGGGGCAACCCCCTCCCGCAGAAGCCGCACATCGTTGAAGGACTCGAAATTCCTCACCAACCCCCTTGGCGTAAGGCGCGCCCGGTGGTCGAAGCGCTCCACGTGACGGCGGTTCTGCCAGTCGGCGTACCACGACGCCGGAAGGGGCGACGCGGGCACAGCATCCAAAGAGCCCATCCGCATCAGGCCGGAATCCTTTCCTCCCGCGGAACCAGCCTTTGGCCGTCCCGTAGGAATTGTTCGACCGTCTCTTTGCTGTAAGGATGAACCAGCATCGCCTCAAGGAATTTCGGAGCCGCCGTGACGATGTCCGCGCCGGCTTCAAACCACTCCACGATGTTGAGAACCTCCCGGGTGGATCCGACGATGATCTTGGAAGGCAGCTCAAACGCGTCCAACAGGGCGCGCAGCCTCCGAATCTCCGCCTTCGCGTCGTGACCCATGTCGTTGATCCGCCCTCCGAAGAGGGAGACAAAACTTGCCCCGGCAGAGGCCGCGAGCAACCCTTGCTGGGCGCTCATCATGGCGGTCACATTGATCCGAATGTTGCGGCGGCTTTCCAGCTCATGCACCAAGCGCAGGTTCTCCGTCCCGCCCCGCGGCCCATGGATCGGGACCTTGACATTCACGTTGCGAGCCCACGCCGAGAACCTCTGGGCCTGCTCCAGCACCCCCTGGGGATCATTGGTGGTCACCTCCATGGAGACCGGAAGCGGCTCCACGATCGAAGCGATCTGGCGGATCCGCTTCTCGATGGCCTCCCAGCCCTCCCCGGCGCCGTCTTTCACCAAAATGGTGGGGTTGGTGGTGACACCCCTGATGATCCCCAGGGCGTGGTACTTCCGAATCTCCTCCAGGTCTCCCGTATCCAGAAAGATTCCCGTCAAGGGACGAGTTCGTGTCATGGTTTTGCTCCGTCTACGCGCACCGTGGTTTCCCATTTGTTCCCCTGCACCATCAGGCGAGGGTCGCTCACCAGCCCATGCCAGATCACCGCTTGGAAGGCTTCGGTGTGGGGCGTCACCGAGTGCGGGTTCACCGTGGGGATCACCAGGACAATGTCTCCCAAGCGCCGGGTGGCGCCCCCATCCCGGCCCACCACCCCTAAAACCTCCATCCCCGCCGCCTTCGCGGTCTTCAAGACGCTCACCAGGTTGGCGGAGATGTTCCTCTCCAGAGAGCCTCCGCCGACCGAGAGGATCAACAGCAGATCACGCGCCGTCGGCCGCGAGCCCGTGAGCCACGCCGAGAAAACCGTTTCCCACCCTTCGTCGTTGGTCCGCGCGGTGAGCTCGGAGACGTTGTCCACCGGGCTGTACGCCTCGATTCCGGTGAGCTTCCGGAAATCGCTGACGGCGTGAGAGGCGTTCCCCGCCGATCCCCCCACCCCCACAATGAACAATCGCCCATCCTCCTGCCGAAGCCGGACCAGCCGCTCCACCATTCTTTCCAGAATAACCAGATCCAGCCGGCTGGCAATCTGGGCGGTTTCCTCCAGATGCTGCTTCCAGAATGAGCTCACGCCCCCCTCCTCACCTCTGCTAGAGCTTCTTCGCCACCACGCGCGCGAAGGAACTTAAAGACTGTTCCTGCAGAAACCGTTGAAAGGACTCCCGGGTTCCCAGATCGGAATCCATGAGAATGCGATCAAAACCGGAAAGGGTCAGACCGGGCTCGGCCTGCTTGTGCGCCCGCACGATCTCCAGATCCAGGACGCCCGGCGTCGAGATCTCCTGGGGCATAAAACCGGTCCTCTCCAGAATCCGCGTAAGGCCCGTGAGGCTGAAGCAGTTGGCCCGATCCGGCGGGTACAGGTACAGATTCTTGGCGCCCAGAACCGCCATATCATACCCCGAGGCCACCAGGCCTGTCACGAAAAGGATTCCCCCCCGCGGCATCCGCTGGCCCACCACCGTCAACAGGCGCACCGGATGATCCGAACGATCCAGGGACTCCGGGAGGATGGCCGCGTCCACGGGCGGCCCTCCATTCCCATCGGCCCCAGGGGTCCCGCCCGCCAGCGCCGATTCTTCCATCGTCTCAACCGCCTCAAGCCACGGGCAGAACGCGAGCCAAGGGGTCAGTTGGCTGGGCCCAGTGGTCACCTCCAGCAGGCGCACGCGGGAACGCCCTTGAAATCGAAGGGCCTCCTCCATCCATCGAACCTTGGGCTCATGGACATGGTCCGCGCGGGAACGCTCCAGACGTTTGTGGAATCCCTCGGGCTCCTGGCGAAAGCGGCTCACCTCCGTCAGGAGGGCCTGCCAACGCTCGGCCTGGGGCATGTCCACGAGAAAGAGGGAGCCGGTCTCCGGGCATCGGCCGTAGTCCATCCCGCTGATTCGGCCCCAGGGCGTGAGGCGCTTGCCGGAAACCGGGGAGACCTGACGTCGGACAATCCCACCCTCACCGGCCCGGCGCGTGGCCTCCAGACACCGCTGGCGGTAAAGCCCCAGTTCCGCGAGAGGCTTGACCGCCTGAAGAGGGAAGCGGCTCTCGGTTGAAACCGAACGCATCAGCGGCTTCCTCCCACGGGGGTCAAGCCCGCCGCGTAAACCTCTCGGATGACCTCCATGACCCCCACAGCCTCTTCCAGCGTCCCGTGGGTCGCGGGCCGGCCTTCCTTGACCGCCGCCAGGAATTCGTCCACCTCCTCCTTCCAGGAATCGTCCCGGTCAAAGGTGATCACTTCCTCGCGGGGATTTCCGAGCGCCATCGCCTCATCCTCAAATTGCCTGCGGCCGATGACAAGCTGCTCCCGGCCATAGCTTCCCGATTTTGAAAGGAACCCGCAGGCGGTCAGATAGCCGTCGCGGCAGCCAATGGAAAGCTCGAAGGTGTGTTTCCAGAGGGTCGCCGAGGAATGCAGGAAGGCCGGGATCCCCTCCCTGGAACGCAGCAGCACAAAGGCATTGTCCTCGACGCCGCACTTCCAGAAGGAGTCCACCAGGACCGAATCGACCACCTTCAGGGGGCCCAGGAACAGATGGAACAGGTCCAGCAGGTGGATCCCCTGGTCCAACAAGATGCCCCCACCGGAGATCTCCGGCCGGTTGCGCCAGCTCTCGCGGTATCGAACCCCTCCGGACTTGCCGTAGGTCCCTTTAACATACAGGATCTCCCCCAACCCCCCCTCCCCCACCAGGGCCCGGGCGGCCTGAATGGCCGGATGAAGACGGTGATTGAATCCAAAAACGAGTGTGTGGTTCGGCACCTCGCCGGCGGCCTCCTGGATCCGGGCCAGATCCTCTGCGTTCCTTCCGGGGGGTTTCTCGCAGAAAACCCGTCCGCAGCGGTGCAGGGCCTCGACACACAGGGAGGCGGACACCTGATTGGGCGTGCAGATGAAAACAGCATCCACCTCTTCCCACGGGATGGGCGAACCCGGGGGAAGCAGCCTCTCGCCCAGCCTCGAGCGACCGGAATCCAGACCAGGGTCCACCACGGTGATCCGCTTCACCTCCGGGTGGTTGGCCAACACCTGATAACGGATCTGGCCCATGTAGCCGTACCCGAAGATCAAACAGTGCATGGGAACGCGTCCTCCTTCCCCACGGTTTCCATCAGACGATGGATCGAATCGGGCGTTACAGGCGCGAGGTAGTCCTTCACATAGGCCTGGGCCTGGGCCCATTCGTCGCGCACCTGGCCCGAGAGTCCCGCGGCGGCGTGCGCGCGCAGCCTTTCCCCAAACAATCCAGGCGAGTCGACCCTCTCCCTCCAAGGGACCAACTCAAAGAGGGGATCCAGCACCTCCTGGCCCTCCTGGTGCAGGTAGATCGGTTTAAGCCCGTAAGTAACCGCGTACATGACGGCCGAAGAACCCCGGTACAGGACCACCGAGGAACGCTTGAAATCCTCCTCGATCCTTTCGGAAGAAGAAATCTCAACGTTGGGAAGGCGCAGGCCCTCCGCCTTGAGAGCCCCCCGCACCTTCTTGAAGGGCAGGACCGGGTGGGACCGCAGCAGGAAACGATGGTCGGTAAGCACCCGAGCCGCCTCGAGGGCGCACGAAAACAAGAGAAGCGCCTCATCCCGGTGTCCTTCAGGCAAAACCAGAACGGTTCGGCGCTCCGGGGAGGCGACGCCTTGTTTCCCATCGGGCAACTGCCGGAAGGTACCGAAGGAGATCCGGGAGGCCTCGGGATGGCTGGGCGCCAGCATCCGGCTCGTCCTTTCCCCCAGGCACAGGACGAGATCCGGTTTCCCGTTGGAAGAAGCGCTGACCGACGGCTTCAAGAGCTCCATCTGGTGGGGGAGCAGGACCGTGTGCTGGTATCCGGCCACCTGGGCTCCTTCAGCCTTTCGGCGAAAACCGCTCCAGAGACACTTCTCCCAGGCGTGGCCTTCGTAAAGGGTAAGGAGCATCCGAGGATGCCAGGTTTTGGCAATCTCCTCTCCCAGCGCCGCGTAAAGCGCGACCGGAAGGAATTCCGGCCGCAGGCAATCCGCTTGGGCCTGCTCAAGGCAGCGGCGGACCCATGGATCGGTCTCGGCGGCGGCCCCCGCACGCACCCGGACGCTGGCCCTCCAGGCCTTCCAGGCAAAGCCAAACGGAGCCGTAAGCGGAATGAGGCACCATTCCGGAAGCTCCGCAACATTCGAGGCGGCACGCCGGCAGGGACCTTCCCAGGGGCGGCCGGCCGGATTGCCAAAGAGCCGCAAAACCCCCACCCCCGCTCGCTGCAGCCTGGAGCCCAAATCCCCGAAATAGAAATCCTCCTGCCCCGGCATCCCGTCCGGATGAAAACGCCAGGTTTTAAGAACCAGGTCAAAGGGCTTACGGCGAAGGCCGCGAAGCGCGGCCCCGTGGGCCAGCTTCATCTGCGCCAAGCGTCCAGTAAGATAGAAGGCGTAGCCAAAAAGGGCGGCGGCCTGAAACACCCAAAGGGGTCGGCCCCGCGGATGCCGCGGGGTCCCATCTTCCCGAAGGAGCGCCTTCTGCTTCAAGGTCAAGGGATGCTTGAGGTGCAGCCAGTCGATGGCTTCCACAGCCGGATCTGGGAAACGGCGGCGGATCTCTTCCAGAACCTCGGCCAGACTTAAGAGGTCCTTCAAACGGCCCGTGGGAGATGAGTGCCGGCGGGTCCCCAAACGTTTCTCCCGAAAAGGCTCCAGAAACCTTTCGGGCAGGGGCGAGCGCTTCGCAAGTTTGCCCAGCCCGTGGCGCAGCGCGGTGGGAGCGCTGGTGCCCAGCGCCTTGCCCCAATCCTGAAGAACGCCCAGGGGTTCCCGGCGCTGCCAACGGCATTGGGCCCGGAAGAGGAACGAGTAGGCGAGACTCCTCTTGAGCCTCGCCGTCTCCCAAGGCTTGAAACCGCCGCGCGCGATGGCCTCCCGATAAACGCGGAGGTACTCCTGCGCCGCTTGAATGGAAAAGGAATCCTGCGCTCCATGCCGCCGGAGCCCCACGAGGGGCTTAGGCAGGTTCATGGCCTTGAACGAGCGCAAGAACCGAAGGAAGAGCTCCCGGTCCGAGGCGTACCGGTACGCCTCGTTGTAGCCGCCCAGGGACAAAACCGCCTCCCGGCGCAGGAGAAGACTCCCATGGATGAGGCCATTCCCGAGCAATTCCGCTTCCCAGATCTCTTCGTGGTTTTGAGGTCTTATGATCACAGCTTCCGGTTTCTGGGGATCGGTCTGGAATTCCCAGACGCCGGTCCCCACGCAATCCAACGCCGGGTTTTGACAAACGGCCTCCATCTGCCGGGCCAGTCGGTCGCGGGCGGAGACGTCGTCGGCATCCATCCGGGCGATCCAGGGGGTGGTCGCGCGCCGGAAGCCCAGGTTGAGGGCGGCGGTCTGCCCCACGTTCTTGGACAGCCGAACCACCTCGAGCCGCGGGTCCGACACCTTCAGAAGGAGGGACCCCGTGGCGTCGGTGGAGGCGTCATCGATGACCAAAAACCGAAAGTCGCCATGGCTCTGCTGCAGGATGCTCCTCACGGAGGCCTCCAAGAAGGCCTCGCCGTTGTAAACCGCCATGAGGACGGTCAGGGAGGGAGTCATCGCACCGACCCTTGAGCCGTCCGATTCGTCCGAACCTCCAAATCAACCCCCCGGTGCGAGAGAAACCGCTGGATCCCCTGCCGGCACCCCGGAACCGAGCTCCCGGTAAGGCGCTCGAAGCGGCCGCTGGCCAGCGACATGTCCTTGGGCCGCGGAGCCACCCAATGCGCCTGCTCCATCGAGTCTCGCCGGACGCAGGACATGGAAAATCCCGCGCATTCCGCCAGAAGGGTGCCGAACTCGTACTTGGAAACACGTTCCCTTCCCGCCACGTGAAATGTCCCGACCGCTTCCGATTCCATCAGGATCGCAAGCCGCTCCACCAGGTCCGCCACGTAGATCGGCGTGAAATAAAAATCATGAAACAAGGTGATCGGCTTGCCCAGCCGGAGCGCCTCCGTGAGCCATTCCCCGGCTGTCTTCTTTCGCCCAGAGGACCAGCCGTAGAAATTGGTCCGCACCACGAGAGGCCTGGCCACCCGCTGTTCGACAGCCAATTCCCCTTCCCGCTTGGTGCGGCCGTAAACCGTCTGGGGGGCCGCAGGCCACTCCTCGCGAGCCCACGGCCTATCCCCCTTGAAAACCCCATCCGTGGAAATGTACATCAGGCGCGCCCTATCCCCGACCGCCCCGGCGATTCGGCGGGTCAACTGCGCGTTGAGCCGATCGGCCAAATCCGGCTCCTGCTCGCACCGATCCACGTCCGCCAGGGCCGCGCAGTGAATCACCCATTCCGGTTTGATCTCACGGATCTGATCCTCAATCCAATTCGGCTGGGTCAGATCCCCCTGAAGTATCGGCACCGGGACCCTGCCCCACCAGGGGTTCCGATCCATCCCCGTGACCTCATGAACCGAGGCCAGATGCGCCGTCAGATGGGCCCCCAGCAGGCCGCAGGCACCGGTGATCAGGATGCGCATTCTTTCACCACAGGGGATACAGGTCCTTGGGAGGCGGATCTTGAGGGTTTCTTTTCCTTGGGGAGCGAAACAACGTCCGGCCCAAGAGATCCCAAAGACGGCCCATCAACCACGAAAACACTCTTCTCATAGACCAAAGGCCTTCTCGATCTCAACCGCCGCCAACCGGTACCCCTCGTCCGTCAAGTGAGCCCGGTCCACAAAGAGCCAGCGGGGCTGGCGGAAGGCAAGGGCGGCATTCAGATCCAGGAAGGGAATCTCCAAAGAACCGCAAATCCGGCGGATGGCTCCCACGTATTCACCGGATCTCTCCTTCAGGAACTCGGTGAGGGTCGCCCAGCGCACTTGAGCCGCGTCCAACAGCTCAAAGAGGCGCTGCTCCTCGGGGACCAGGGATTTTGGGATCCACGAGGCGATGGGCTGGAAGACGAAGTAGAGCTGGAAGCCCATGGCCTGGCGCAGCGTAGCCCAGATGCGCAGATCCCGCTGATAACAGGTGAGGATGTTCTGGTATTTTTCATCCGGCGTTTGCCCGGAACCGTTCGCCGGGACGGAGGTCCGTTCCCCCGCGGCCAGGCCTCTGGCGAAGACCCGGCGCAGAGCGGCGAGAGCGCCGCGGGCGCCGGAGCGTGAGCCGTTCTCGGCCAGCCGTTCCAGAAGATTCTGGGCGTAGAGGGCATTGTAGATGGGAGAAACCTGGTCCGACAATCGGGCCAGCGCCAGGTTGTTGGCACCGCTGAAGATCAGCACGGTCTTGACCGACGGGGGCAGGTGCAGCAAGAAGACGAGCCACTCCTGGGTGGAATTGTAAGCCCTTCCGGAAAAATTAAACCACCTCTGACGGTCCGAACGGTTGAGACAGCTGGCCAGGGTGTATTCATCCGAGGTGGCCCCCACCCCGAAGGCCGCGCTGCCGCCCACCAGGGCCGCCCGGGGGGCGCCGGAGGCGCAGAACGACTCGAAGGAACAATCCTTTTCCCGCCAAGCGGTCCTCCGAAAACCATGGGAATCCGTCGTGAAGGAGCGCGTGACGCGCCCGGCCGGTTGAAAATACATGAGGTACGGCAGCCAGCGTTTTTCGAACAGGGTGTCGTAGTCCCGCATCTGCGGCACCTGCTGATACCGAAGCTCTCTCCAACCCGGAATCGGCTTCAACCTAACCCTCCCACGGAAGAGACGGCCGTCTGGCCCAAGGCCATCCATTGAGCGTACCGGCCCTGCGTCAGCAAGAGTTGGTCATGGCGGCCCTCCTCAACCACACGGCCTTGCTCCAAGACGACGATCCGATCGGCCCGGCGGACGGTCGAGAGCCTGTGCGCGATGAGAATCACCGTGCGGCCCACGCACAGCCGTTCGAGCGCCTCTTGGATGAGGGACTCCGATTCGGTGTCCAGAGAGCTGGTCGCCTCATCCAGGAGAAGAATCTCCGGATGATGGAGAACCGCCCTAGCGATCGCGAGCCGCTGCTGCTGGCCCCCCGAGAGCTTCATCCCCTTCTCCCCGACCAGCGTGCGGTAGCCCTCCGGCAGGGATTCGATGAACTCCTCGGCCTTGGCGACGCGCGCCGCCTGCCGGACCTCCTCGGGGGTAAACCCCTCCCGCCCAAACCGGATGTTCTCCTCCACGGAGCCGTGGAAGACAAAGATCTCTTGGCTCACGAAACCGATCTGCCTTCTCCAGCCCTCCAGGGATAAGTGACGCAGATCGATCCCGTCCGCCAGGATGCGTCCAGAGGAGGGTTCCACGAACTTAAGGAGCAGATGGGCCAAGGTGGTCTTCCCGCTTCCCGAAGGACCCACCAGGGCCGTGGTCTCCCCCTGGACCAGGGCCAGGTTCAAGTCGCGTAGGAGGGGAGGCCTCGCGGGATAGGAGAACCCCACCCCCTCAAAGACGATGGATTTCCGAAGCGGCCCGGCGGGCCGAGCCGATCCCTCGGGACCCGGCTGCCGGTTTTCCAAGGCTTCCTGCAGGTTCAAGGCGTCTCCGGCGAGTCCGGCCGCTTCCATGCGCAGTTGACCCTGCAGGGTCAAGGAGGGAAGCAGCTTCAACAATCCCAAGATCAGGATCCCCATGAGCGGCAGATGCGTCAAGAGCAGATCCGGACGGGCCCAACGAAGAAGGGCAAGCCCCGTCAGGAGCAGGAAGATGAGCGCCAGTTCCAAGAGAACCCTGGGGATGGCCAGCCACATCGAATCCCGAATGTAAAGATCACGGAAGCGCAGGCTGGGCGCCTCAAAACGCTTCAGCCAGAATCCCTGGGTCCCAAAGGCCATGATCTGCCGGATGCCGTCTAAGAACTCGCTCGCGATTGAAGACTGCGCCGCGCCCGTCTCCACCCTTTCCTTGCCGGTGTGGTAGGAGATTTTCTGCGAGAGACTCTGGGTGAAGCGGTGGTAGGAGAAACCGATCACCCCCAAGGCCATGGTCATCCAGGGCGCGCTCGCCAGCAGCAGAGCTCCAATGGCGGCCACCTTGCAGGCCTCCGCGAACCACTGCGGAATCTTCTGGGCCAAAACGCCGGCCCGGGTGGCTGCCGTGGAAAGCTGGTAGAGCAAATCCCCCCGCTTGCGATCCAGGAAATAAATGAAGGAACTTGCCGCGTAGCTTCGCATCAGGCGCTGCTTTAGATCGTGTTGGACGGTGCCGCTGATTCTGGCGATGAGCAGATCCTTGGTCAGAACCGCTACCCCTTTGCCCAGGGTGACCAAGAACAGAAGGGCCATCGCCGACAAGAGCGGATCCTGAAATGGCAAACGCTCGGCGACACGCAGGAGGAAGGCCATCGGGGCGGGATGGGACGCAGCCGCCTGGGACGAGGCAGCCAGAAGGGTGCTCAACAGCGGATAGAATGCCGCCAAGCTCAAACCCTCCAGGAACGAGGCGGCCAGCGTGACCGACAGAATGATCAGCATGGGACGCCGATAAGGAAGAAAAAGCAGGCGCAGGGACACGAGAAGTTTAATCATGGATCAAGGCCGCCTCCCCAGAACCGCGGGGAGCCTTCTCCGGGGCGATCCCCTCCAGGATCCCCTCCCACCGGCTCACGGCTTCGCGTGAGGCCGGCTGCGTGAGTTCCTGCACCCAGGAAGGACCCCACGCTTGTTCATACCGCTTGCCCGCGCATCGCAGCGCTTCCTCGCGAGGCGAGCCCTGTTCAAAAGCCTTCAGGAGCCATCCGAGGTACTCGGCGATTCGCTCGGAAGTTTTCCCGTCCCTCCCAGAGGCCAGCCGGTCGATGACCGGTTCCCAGTTGCCGATGCCGGGATGGTCCGGATCGATTCGCAGCCTCTTCACCGCTTCCCACAGCTCTCCCCAGGAGTCAAAGACCACCGTTTCCCTCTGGAGGGCCTTGAAGAGACCTTGATCTTGCCCCCGCCCCAACAGAAGGGTCCGGGTCCCCGCCAGGAAACTCTGCAGCCCCGCCGTCGTGCCGTCCAGGAGACTGATCGCCACATCCGCGCCAGAGGATCCCACACACGGAAGCAGGCGGCGGTCCGAGGAGTCCGAATTCAGAAGAAGGCATCGGCCCGCGTCCATCCACCGCTTGAGGCGCGGCCAGACCGGACCCAGCCGGTCCGGCAGCAAATCGGGCCTCTTGGGCTTCAAGACGAGCCCCAGCGAAGAATCCTCCTCCAGCCGTTCGCAGAGGAAACGATAATCCCCCTGAATCTGCCTTCTGCCCCCGACAAGCTTGGGATGCACGCCCTCGTTTTCATCCATAAAACAGACGATGAAGCTCGCTCCGGCCTGGCGAAGCCTTTGGGCCAGGGCCCGGGATCGTTCCCGGGCCGCCTCAAAGGCGTCGTCGTAGGGATGGCCGGCCACCACGAACTGCCTCACCCAGGAGCCGGAAAGGAGCTCCGAGAGCCCCACCGCGGGCGAGTACCCGAAGTGGACGTCAACCGCTGTCCTGCGCATCAAACGGGGCTCCCGGTCGGCGGACCGCTGCAGGCTGACGGAAACACCCCCTGCTTCATGAATGGCCGCGTGCACCGCTTCGCTGTGAGGGAAGCAATCCGTGGATGAAACGTGGATGCGGGTCCCGGTGGACTTGAAGAATTGAACCCAACCCTCAAACCGATCATAAAATTCCCTAACCAGAGGCTTCAGAAACGCAAAACGGCCAGTCAAACGCGCTTCGCCTCCTCGCCACAGGCGCCTTACGGGAACAGCCATCCGAAGCCACAAGCCCGCTTGGGTAATCCAGCCGATTCCGCGTTCCCGCAGCAGCGCCTGACGCTCTGGCGTTGGCTGATCCTGGGGGTGGGCAAAATAGCCGAAGACGGTTCCGGCGGGAAACCGCTGCCTTCGGTACCAAAAGAAATCGGTGTGGCAGAGAAGATCCTTGCCGATTCCCTGGAAGTACATCTCCACCGCGACCCTTGGCGCTGAATTCTTCCGGGTCCTGAAGCCCCGCGCCAGAATCCCCAGCTCCCCAATCAGGCCTAAGAGGAACGCGCGGCCCGGACGCAGGAGATCCCTCCACGGGAAGGCAAGCCCGCGCAGGGGCATGAGATGAACCCCGGCTCCCTGGGCATACTCCTTGAGCAGGGCGAATCTCCAATCCCCCGGGAGATAGAGGATGGCTTGTCCTGCGCCTTTCGACGGAAACCGCGTTCTGAAAAACCAGGAGGCCACCAGGATGGAGCGGACCTCACCGGAGAGCTCCTCGAAGATCCGCTTGGAGAGAAAGACGCGAAGATAACGCTCGTGCGAATCCCGTCGAAGCCCGGAACGCACTGCCCTGATGTAATCACCATCGGTTTCCAGGGGAGCCAGCAATCGAGCGGGAACATGGTAGTGCAATTCCTCCAGAGAGCGGGTTCCGTCCGGCAGCCTCACATCGTCGTAGAAATCGTAATCCATCTCCTGGATCCGGAGAAAAAACCCCAAGCGCTTCAATCCCGCAAGGAGCCTTTGAGCGGTCGGGGTGATTCGGTACAAAACCCACAGCTGGCGATCCTGGCCCAAGGGTCCCCTTCCAAAGAGACTCCCTGCAAGCAGATGGCGCAGCAACGCCCCCGCCCCCAGGCTTTCTATAAAGGCTTCTTGCGACAAGAGGTTATCCCCGCTTAAGAGCGATTTCATTTTCCGAGATTCCTGTTGGGGGGGAAACCGGCGTGTCACTAAAACGGACCAACCCTTTTTCCTCAAGTTTGTCCAGAATCCTTGCGACTTGCTTAAACGGCAGCCCGCAGGCCTGGGCAATCTCCTGGATGGAGGAAGAACCGTCAATCCTAAAGAGGGTATCAAACAGCGCCCGGTGGGCCTCGGGATCCTCGTAGAAATCGACGAAAAGGTTGTAGCGGGTGCAGAAAACCTCACCCTTGAACAGATTGACCGGGTAGCGATCCCTCTCCAACCGGTCGATCATGGCCAGCACCATCTCCACCGACTCCTCCAACTTCTCCCACGAAATGATGTCCGGGGTGTCCAGGCTCGAGTGGTATTCCGGATAGGGCCATTTCCCGGTGTCGGGGTGAAAAACCCTCGAGAGGGAGAGCATCGGGACGCGGACGCCGGGCGCGTTGAATTGGCGCTCGTCGTTGCAGATGACCTTCCGGAAGGGGCCGACCCACGCCTGGGGGTCCCTCTCCTGAAGGACGGCGAGGAGGCATTGGTCTGCCCGGGTCTGGCCCTGAAAAGACTTCGCCAGCGAATGGGGGCAGTCCGTCCCGAGCATCTCCAGGAAAAGCCCTCCCCGGATCCGGGGAATCAGGGATTCGTTCTGGCTAAGCCACACGACCGACCCGATGGTCTCCGGGGTCAAGAGCAACCGATAGGTGAATCGCCCGCGCGGCCGTTTCAAGAGGGACCGCATCACCTCCAGGCCAACGACCACCCCGGAGAGGTCGTCGTTGACCATGGCCGGATGGTCCAGGTGGGCGCACAGGACGAACTCCTCTTCTCCCGAGCCCGGAACCACCGCCTCCCCGACCTTCAGGAAACCCGGCTCGTGACGGGTTCGGATCACCACTCGGTAGGCGTCGTCCGTCAAGGAATCGAAAAACGACCGGGTGCAGCTTAACCCCCAATCGTCCCGATAGTGCTTCCACGCGTAAGGGATCGCCTCGGGTTGAAGCTTGGAGGTGGTCAGATGCGCCTTCAAGACGTCCCGCGAGACGATCCCTTCGAACGGGGCGCCGTAGCTGGCGCAATGCAGCGGATGCTGGCGGCGGTCCAGGATCCGCTCGCCGTTCATCCGTTCGACGTAGGCCTCTTGGCAGCTCCACTTGGGCGGCACAAGCCAAGTCCACGCTTCCGCCCCGCTGGCCGCTTGGTGAACGCGCATCGGAAGTTCCCGGGCAACGCGCGCCAGCGCCTGGTCAAAACCGTCCGAAACCAGATCGCGCTCAAGGCGCCACAATTCTTCAATAAGCCCGGCCATTCGCTTCTGGCATTCGGTTCTCGGTGCGGTCATCAACGGCTCTTCCTAAGAATCGCTTCCACGACATAAGCGGAGGCCATCCATCGGTCTCTGGGGTTCGGAGCCTGCCCTTCCATCTCCAAACTGAGGGTCCGGAACAGCTCCGGATGCTTTTTCTCAAACAGAGGCGGGACCGCGTGAAAGTGGTAAAAATACTGCCCCACCACCTCAAAACCGCATTCCGTGAACAGCGGCCCTATCTCCTCCTGATGGTGAAACTGGGCCAAAACCTCATCAAAGCTGGGAGCGCCCTCCGACCCCGGCCGGAGGGGCGGCTGGTCGGTTCTAAAGAATCCCGCAAGCTCGGACTCGATTTCCTCCAGCTGGCCCTGGTATTCCGGGTGGCGCCTCTTCAAATCCTGAAATTGGACCAGACGCTCACAAAAGAATTGGTAGCTGTATCGGTTGAGACTGAACAAGGAAAACAGGTCGTTGCGGAATTCGATCAAAACGCGCCCGCCCGGCCGCAGGGCGGCGGCCATGTTCCGAAGGGCGGCCCGTTCATCCGTCAAATGGGGGAACACCCCTGTGGCGACGCAAACCTCCCAGGCGCCGGGGCAAGAAACGCCTCGGGGATGAAAAGCGGCCGGGTCCGTCACGTCCCCCTGCCAAACCCTTCTCTCAAGCTTCACGGAACGCAGATTCTCCTTTGCTTTCTCCACCATCTCCGAAGCAAAATCAAATCCCCAGACTTCTACCCCAAGGTCATGGATTCGGCGCATGGGAGTTCCTTCGCCGCAACCGCAATCCAGCAGGGTGGCCGGCCGGATTTCCCTTAATCTGCGCAACAGCAGTTGGAGCCTCTTCTGGTTAGACGGATATCCCGCGTAGGTGGGGGCGTAGTTGTGCCCGTACTTTTGCGCAGTGGTTTCGTAGTATTCCCGGACATCCATGGCTGTCAATTTCCTCCCTGGTAGCTCATTTCCACGGCAAAAGATCCCTGGACCCGCCGCTTACCCTCTTCCCTAAACCCGGCCCGCTCAAACAGCCGAAGGGACCGGGCGTTGTCGGGCTTGATCAGGGCCACCACGCGCCGGATCCCCTCTTCGGATAGAATCCGCTGAATCCCCTGCCGGACCGCCGCCGCGGCGTATCCCCTGCCCCTTTGGGAGGGGTCCACGGAGACGCTGACCTGCGCCGATGGGCCCTCCAGGTCGAACCGAAGATACCCCACCTCCAGACCCCCTGGGCCGACCACAACAAAGAGCCGCGTGTCAGGGCTCGCCAGCCTCTGCCGGAACCACTTCTCATGGTTCTCGTAAGGAATCGCCTCCTCCCGGAAGGAGGCCTTCCGGGTTTCCGGCTCGTTGCGCCAGAGCCAGAAAAGGCGGCAATCCTCTTCCTTCGCCGGCCGCAGACTGGTCGGGGCTCTTCGGCTCATCTCTCGCGGCAAGGAAGCAATCTCCCGCGCCACCCGCAAGGCCCCCTGGCCATCCACCAGGCGGGGCCCCGCTTCCGACATGGCCAGCCGTGCCTCGCCGTCCGGAAGAACCGCAAGCAGTGCCTGGCGAAGCTCCGGCAGATCCTCGGGCTGGCCCGCCGAACCCCCCGACCGGGCGCAGCCGGCCTTGACCAGGTGCGCCAATTGCCCTTCCTGGTTGGAAGCGACGCAAACGGCAACGGCAGGGCATCCTACCCTCGCCAGCTCATACAGCGTCTGCCCGGCCCCTGTGACGGCAAGATCCGCCCTCATGAAAAGATCCCTCACTCGCGTGGGAGACTGAAGGCATTCCACCCTCCGCTCCGCGAAATCCGCGGCTTGCCGGATCTCGCTGGTATTCTGAAAGAAAGGGCCCACACAGACCTGCACCTCAAAGCGGCCCGGCAGCCCATCCAAGAGCCGGATCACCCTTGGGGTCAGCCCGCGGGGATCGGCCCCTCCCATCATCACCAAAACCTTTTCCACGGCCGGTCCCCTTCGGCGGCTTGAGCCCTCCCAGAATTCAGGGCGGAGGATGCAGTAGTCCATGCCCAACAAAAACCGGGTTTCCGCCAGGGGAGAGCGGTAAGCCAGCGACGCGGCGTGGGCATCCCCATTGACCACCAGGTGGCACGGAAAGGGGTGGGGGTTGGCGTCCTCGATGGCGCAAACCCCCCAGTCTTCCCCAAGGAGGCTTGACAAATACCCTTGGCCCTCCTCGTCCGAATCCACCACCACCGCCTGAACCTGGCGGCTTTTCGCCGCCGCTTGGATCTGCCTTTGATCCTCCCGGCCCCAGGGGGCCGCGTTCTCCAAAGCTACGGCTTGGAAACCGAATTCACGCACCCGCTCCAGCGCCTTCGGCGCCCCGGAAACCAGGAAGTGGCTGTCTTCGCCGGATTGTCGCAGGGCCAGCGCCAGAGAAAGACACCTTTGAAGATGGCCCAACCCGACCTGGGCGTCCGCGTGGACACGAAAGAGGACCTTCATCCCTACGTCAGATCCTCCCACCGCACGGGCTTCTCGCACTCCAGATCCCGAACCGCCCGTTTTCCCAGCATGAGGGGCAGGCATCTGGGCGGCGCGCCGGACGAATGCCGGCCGTTTCTCAAGACAATCAGATCGCGCCCCGTCACCACCTCTCCCGCCCGGATCGCTTTGGCGGAAAAGACGGACCTGCGCGCGAAGTCATGGAGCTCCTCTTCAACCGGCTGCAGCTCTTTGAGTCCGCTTCCAAGGGCCGCTTCGGCCTGCCGAATCAGGCGGACCATCTCCTTCAATTCATCCGGTTCCACCGCGAAGCGGTGATCGGGTCCCGGCAAGGCGTTGCTGAAGGTAAAGTGCTTCTCGATCAGGTGGGCACCCGCCGCCACCGCGGCCACGGGCGCCAGAAAGGGATGACGGGAGTGGTCCGACAACCCGACGGGAACCTGGAAGACCGATTGCAGCGCCTGAAGAACGCGGAGGTTCAATGTTTCCGGCGGCGCCGGGTAAGCCGCCGTGCACTGCATGAGGATCAGCTGGCCGTTCCCGGTTTGATGGAACGCCTCCACCGTCTCCGAAATCTCCTCGAGGCTTGCCGCCCCGGTGGAAACCACCACCGGCTTTCCCTTTCTCGCCACATGCTGGATAAGCGGAAGATGGGTCATCTCGTAAGAGGCAATCTTATGGATTTTCACGTAGGGATCGCAGAGGTCCGCGGACTCTTCATCAAAAACCGAAGCCATGAAGAGGAGGTTCCGCTCCTCACATCGTTTCGCCAGAACAGGAAGCCAGGGCCTGGGCAATTCCATCTGCGCGACGATTTCATAGATGGAGCGGTGGTCCTCCAGGTAGCGGCTCACCCCGGCCGACTTGGGGTAAAGTTTCTGGGCGCGAAAGAGCTGGAACTTGACGGCGTCCGCGCCAGCGTCACAGGCCAAATCGATCAGATCCTGGGCTCGCTGGAGGCTGCCGTTGTGGTTGGAGCCGGCCTCCGCGATCACGAAGCAGGCGGCCCCTGGGCCGATCCCCTTGGAACCGAGGCGGACCAAGGAGAGACTCATGGAGTTTTCCCGCGATTCCCGCGATCGAACCCCTTCGCGTACACGAGTGGATAGTCCACCAGAAATGTTCCCTCTTCAGGAACGGACTTGTCGCTGAGCCGATACAAGTCGGGATGGTAGACCTTGAAGATCAAGAGGCCTGCCTCTCGTCGAAGGGGGGAGCGGACCAGGAAAATCGGCTTCTCCTCCCCCACCAAGTAATGAACCAAATGAAGGAAGTGCTTGCCCATGAAGAAGGCCTGCGCGCCCCAGTAGGTATCCAAATGGTTGTGGGGATCCGCCACCCACGTGTATGGGATCTTCTGGGCAAAGCTGTACTGATCGATCAAAACCCGGTCGCAGCGCCGCACCTGCTCCTGGTGCTCAGTGATGGTCTGCGCGACGGCCCGGTCGATCCGGCAGGCCACCACCTGACTCCAGGCGCTGCCCTGGCAGGCGATCAGCCCTAGGGCCAGACCCCCCGCCCACAGCCCTCGGGTCAGCCGGGGCTTAAGACGGGCGGCCGCCAGGACGAGGGGTACAAACCCGATGGAAGCCAGGCCGGTATGGCGCTCATAGACGGCCGAGTCCAAACAGGCCGGGAAGATAAAGAGGAAGAAGATCGCTCCAGAGAGGGCCAAGAACCGTGCCGGCAAGGCCGGAAATTCCGCGTGCTTGAGCCAGCGAACGAGCCACAGGAAAAAAACCGCGTTGCCTGCCAGCGCCACCCCCAGCCAGGGCAGCTCCATTGTCGGAAAACGGAACAGGCCGTACCCGATGGCCTTCACCATCTGCCTCCCCACGTACAGGTTGGGCACCATGTAAAAGGCATTGGGAAGGATCCGGTGAAGTTTGACCCCCGGTGTTCCGATCCCCGATGGCAGCCATCCCAATGGGTCCAGACGCCAGAAGGCATAGGCACCCAACGGAATCAGAAAAACGAGCAAGGAAAGGGCCTTGGGGCGGGCGTAGAGCGCCACATAGATCAAAAGCACCGCGGGCAGGAAAAGACCCGCCTCGTACGACAAGAGGCCCAGCGTGTAAAGTCCCACGGAGGCGGCAAGCCAGCCGCGGTGCCCGCGTCGGACGAAAAGGAGAAAGAAAAAGAAGCTTCCCGCGTAGAGCACCAACGCCGTGTTGAGGTAGGTGAAGGTCAGGTGATGGTAGAGGGTGACCTTGTTCGGGAGGAGGATGTAAGCCAAGGCGCACGCCAGCGCCACCGACCGGTTTCCTGTCAGCCACCGGAAGATCCCGTAAACCGCCCAGGCGAGCAGGGTGCTGGAGAGAAAAACCAGGGTGACGGCCAGAAGCGGCCGCTGGCCAGCCGCAAGCTGCAGGAGATAGTGCCCGGCCAGGAGGGGGCGGTCGGACGTCCTCCACATCTCCTGAAGTAAAAAGGCCTTGGGGTGCGGCGCCAGTTGAATGGTCAGGAGCCGGGAGATGTCGTCGTTGGAGAGGGACGCCCTTTCAAACGGGATGAAGTGGGCCAGCCCGTTGAGCGCTGCCAGCCCAAGAAGGAGAAGGGCTCCTTTAAGACGCGGGGACATGAAGCTGTTCCAGCCAGCGGCTTCCATACCGTTCGTAGAGAAGATAGAATTCAGCCAAGGCACCCTGGTCGGGGTAGTCCACTTCAAGAGAATATCTGGGGTGCTCCTGCACCAGGAGGTCAATGTGGTCTCCCAGCCAATGGTGCGCGTTCGAGTTGCCCGCCTGCGCGAACAGGACCTGACGGCGGACCGCCTGAACGGCACCGTCGATTTGAAAGAGATCCGGATAATCTTGGGCGCGGTAAGCCGTCTGCCCCGGCAGGAACGGCACCGCGCGGCCCGTCCCCTCCTCCATTCGCTTGGACCATTCCGGGCGCCGGCGGATTTTAAGCGCGGTGCAAACAGAGGTCGCCTCCGGGAGTTCCGTGAGCCTCTGGATGGTCTCGTCCACGCGGCCGGGCTTGCGCACGGGGACATTCCCGAGCAGGGTCACCACCATCTCCAGGGTCTCGCCTTCCCGCTTCTCCACCCAGCGGCAGGCGTGCCGCAGGGCATCCTCCAGGGGGGCCGTCAAGGAAGCCATTTCCGCCGGGCGTTCGATGAATTCGATCCCGTACTGCTCCGCCAGCGGCCGCAGGGAGAGATCGTCCGAGGAGACCACAATCCTATCCAGCCTCCGGGCCTCCTTCGCCGCCTCCAGAACGTAGGCAAACATCGGTTTGCCCAAAAGGAGGGCCTGGTGCTTGCTGGGAAACCGCTGGCTCCCTTTTCTCGCGGGAATGATTCCTAGCGTCTTCATGCGGGATTCTAAAGATCGGCGCGGCTGGCGCCACGAACCGATGGCTTGACCATCACCTGCTCTTCGCCCGTGTGGGGATGCCGCACGGTGTTCTGGGCCCCCAGCTCGTTGATCGCCCACCAGGAGAGATCCACCACCTCTTCGTCGGGCAAGTCACTGAAGTTGGTCCTGACCGACTCCCCCTGCTCACCCAATCGAATGAGATACTCCTCAATCAGGTCCTCGTTGGCGGGCCCCAATCTTCCCGTCACCGCCTTGGCGATCAACCCCTTGTCCAGCGCCAACTGCCAGAAGGTGGTCGCGGGGTAGGCGGTGGTGAAGAAGAACACCTCGGGCTTAAGACCCACCCGCCTGCAGAAGTCCACCGTCTCCTGCATCGTCTGGCGGGTTTCCCCGGGCGAACCGATCATGAAGGAACAATCGGCATAGCCCATGATCCGCTGCGTTTCACGGATGGCCAGCTCCATCTTTTCCACCGTTTGACCCGATTTGTCGATGGCCTTAAGCACCGCGGGGCTGGCCGATTCCACGCCGTACCCTGCTTGCCGCATCCCCGCCTCGTAGCCCCGCTCCAGCATGTGGGGCCGGCCCTCCTTCCGAGCCCGGAGGATGTCATCGGCAACAATGTTGGTGCGGCACGTCCCGCCCCATTGGATTTCAAATCCGGTTTGGCTTTTCCTCTGGCGCAGCTCGTCGCAGAACTCCAGGGCCCACCGGTAGTCGGTCATCATCAGGTCATCAAGGAAATGGATGTAGGTCAGGCCGTAACGCTCCTTGAGGAAAACCATCTCATCCACAATGTCCCTCGGAGACCTCAACCGGTACTGCTTGCCGAGGTACGCCGCGTAGCAGTAGTCGCAGGCCACCGCCGCGTAAGGGCAGCCCCGGGAGGCGATCATGGACTCGGAATATTGCCCCGATCCCGCGGGTGAGCCGTCAACCCATTTCGTCTTCCAATTCAAGTGGCCCACCGGATTGATCCGATACACCTCATCCACCGGCCAAGGCAGCCGATGGGGCCACGGGAGGGCGTCGAGTCCCAGCGCGCGGCTTTTGACCGAGGGCCGCAGTCCATTGTCTCGAAATTCCCATTCGCCGGGGCGCACGGGGCGGCGATAAGCGCAGCCCTTGACCCCCTCGAGGGAAGCCCCTGTTTCCAGCCGGTGCAGCACTTCCGAAAGGGTCACCTCCCCTTCCTCTTGGACCACCACATCCACTTCAAGCCGCTGAAGCATGAAGACCGGCAGCGAAGAAGCGATCCCCCCGCCCAGGATCACCGGCACCTCCGGGCAGATCTCCCGGCAGGCGCGGACGATCCTCTTGATGCGGCTGTACTGCGTGACGATCCCGCCAACTCCGATGACGTCCGGTTTCTCCCGAACCAGGACCTCTTTCACGCGCCGCTCCACCCACCGGTTGATCGCCTCCGGTTCATCCTTGACAGGTCCCTTCCGTTCGGCATTCAGGTCCAGGACCTGAACCGAGTGCCCATCCATAACGGCAACGGAAGCAACGTAGCCATGCCCCAGCGGCATGATGTTGGGGTACGACCATTCGCGGATGGGGGCGTTGATAAAAAGGATCTTTAATCCATGGGGGCGGGGTGGGAAATCCTTCAGCGACTCCTCGGTGGTGAGGCGCGGCCAGTTCGGATCCAGCACTTGCCCATCGGCAAACCGTTGATAAAAGTGCTTGGGAGTCCCCAGGGTGCTCGGGAGGGCCCGCGAGGTTAGGGGTTTCGCGTCCATTCGTATCCTTCCTGGGGCCGGGTCCTGGAGACGGCCTCCGGGACGGCGGTGGTTGGGCGGCCCGCCATCACCCTTCGCACCGCGTCAATCACTCTGCGCACCTCCGCGTCGGTCATACTCGGAAAAAGCGGCAGGGTCAGGGCCCGCTCATAATAGGCCTCCGCCACCGGATGGTCGCCCGGCTTGCCCAAAAAGCGCCTTCGATGGTAGGGGTGCAGGTGGACCGGCAGATAGTGGACGTTGACGCCGACCCCCTCCTGGCGCAGCGCCTCAAAGATTCTTCGGCGTTCGTCGCTTGAACGGTCGGGCGGCAGCTGAACGACAAACAGGTGCCAGGCATGGCCGTCGTTGGCCGAATCCTGCGGTTGGGACCAGAGGCCCAGCGTTTGAAAAGCCTCCTTGTATTCACGGGCAATCTGGCGCCGGCGCGTTAAGAAACGATCCAGCTTCGTGAGCTGGCTTAGGCCCAGCGCGCACTGAAAATCGGTGATTCGAAAATTGTATCCGAGCTCCTGCATCCGGCTGGCCCAGGGTTCCGCCTTTCCTTCTTCGCCGGAACTCCGCACGATCCCATGATGCCGGAAGGAACGAAGAGGCTCGAGGAACTCCTCCCGGTTGAACAGGACCATTCCCCCCTCCCCTGTCGTGATGTGCTTGACCGGATGAAAGCTCAAGACGGCCATGTCCGAGTGGCTGCAACTGCCCACGCGCTGCCGCCGTCCATCCGAGGAACCCCACTGCCCCCCCAGCGCGTGGCAGGCATCCTCGATCACGCGCAACCCTTTCTTCCTGGCGATCTCATGGATCCCTTCCATCCGGCACGGGAGGCCCGCAAAATGGACGGGTAGGATAACCTTGGTCCGCGGGGTTACCCGCCCCAGGATCTGGCCGGGATCCAGATTGAGAGTCTCCGGCTCCACGTCGGCAAAGACCGGCCGCGCCCCTAAGTAAACCGCGGCATTGGCGGTGGCCACAAAGGTGAGCGGCGTGGTGACCACCTCGTCCCCCTCCCGAACCCCGGCCGCGAAGCAGGCCGCGTGGAGAGCCGCCGTGCCGCTGGCGAAGGCCACGCCGAAGCGGGCCCCGCACCACCGAGCGACGGCCTCTTCAAACCGCCCCACCAGGGGCCCCTGGGTGATCCAGTCCGAGCGGAGAGCCTCCAGGACCGAGGCGATGTCCTCTTCGTCCAGCCATTGCTGCCCGTACCTCAGGGGTTTCATAGGCGGAGGGGTCATTCGCCCCCGTGGTGGAGCTGTTCTTCACCCATGTCGGTCAAAAGCTTGCACAGATCCTCCTTCGAGAGCCACTGGTCGTTGGAATCGCTGGCGTACGAGAAGCCGTCGGGAACCGGCTTGCCTTCCTTCCAGTTGCCGGCGGCATGAAACTGCGGGAAATCCGGCTGGATGACATAATACCCTGAAAGTTCCACGGTCCTGCGCGCGTCGTCCGTGGAAACCATGACCTCATGGAGCTTCTCGCCGGGGCGGATCCCCACCACATCGTGTCTGCACTGCGGGGCGATCGCCTGCGCCAAATCCCCGATGTTCATGCTCGGCACCTTCGGAACGAAGATCTCCCCTCCGTGCATCTTCTCCAAGCCCTCGACCACCAGAGCCACCGCTTGGTCCAGGGTGATCCAAAAACGGGTCATTCTCCGGTCGGTGATGGGGATCTTCCCGGTTGGCTTCATCTTCAGGAAAAGAGGGATCACGCTGCCCCGGCTGCCGACCACGTTCCCGTACCGAACCACGCCGAATTTTGTTTTGTGGAGCCCGGAATAAACGTTCGCGGCGATGAAGAGCTTATCCGAGCAGAGCTTGGTGGCGCCGTACAGGTTGATGGGATTGGCCGCCTTGTCGGTGGAAAGGGCCATCACCTTCTCCACCCCGCAGTCAATGGCCGCGTCAATCACGTTGGCGGCCCCCAGGATGTTGGTCTTGATCACCTCCAGGGGATTGTACTCCGCCGTTGGGATCTGTTTGAGCGCCGCGGCATGGACGACGATTTCCACCCCGTCGAAAGCCCTTTTCAATCGCTCCTTGTCCCGCACATCCCCTATGAAGAAGCGGACGCGGTCGTCCTTGAAGTTCCGGGCCATCTCCGACTGCTTCCACTCGTCCCGGCTGAAGATGATCAGCTTCTTAGGAGAATGCCCCTTCAGGAGAACTTCCGTGAACCTCCTCCCGAATGATCCGGTTCCTCCCGTAACAAGAACCACCTTCCCCTCGAAACCCATTCTCTTTCTCACCTCCCTCAAAGAGCCAGCGCCGGGCCGCGTTCCCATCCCGATGGGACGCGCCAGCCCAATAGAAGCTCAACCAGAAAACGTTCAAAGCCATAATCGTCCTTGCGCCAGGGGATCGGCTCCTGGAAATAGCCCCCTTCCCGAAAGCGATCCAGATGGCTAAGGAGCTCGGGGCGCCCCTGAATCTCGGGGTGCCGCGCAAGCTGTGACGTCAGAACCACCGCATCCGGCTCCAGGAAATAGATCTGCGCCATCCAGCGCCGCGCCTCCTCGGTCCGGCCCTCCTTTTCCAGAAGATAGGAGACGAAGAATAAACCGGTGATCTGATCCCAGATCTCCTCCTCCATGATCATCCGCGTGCGCTCGAGCTTCGGGACGGGACCTCCCATCCGAGGATAAGGATAATGGTCCGAAACCTGGTGCGCCCAGTCCCGAAGACCCTCTCCCCTGGTCAGCCACCGCAGATCCGAGAGCTTGAGGTTTCCCAGCAGGTATCGCAAAAGGACCGGCCGCGTCTGAAGGGCCTGGCGAAAGGCCTGAAGAGCCCCCTCCCGGTCCCCAGTGCCCAGCCGTTTGAAACCAGCATTCATCCGCTGATCAAACGGATTGATCGAACGCCCTCGGCCATCCAAAACCCGTGGACCTTCAATGGTGTACAGAGGCCTGCCCGCGGCCGCCGCCGCGGACTCATTGACGCGAACCGCAGGGACACGCGTCCCCTGAAAGGCCTGGCCGACGGCCAAGCGAAAATTATCGTATCGGCCGGGATCGGCCGTGGAATGATCCGGGGCCAACTCCCGATGCGGCATCGGCACAACGCCGCGCACCTCGATCTCTTTCGGCGCCAGCCGGGAAAACGCGTCCGAAACCTCCAGATCATCCCGGATGAGCCGGGCTGTCCGGAAATCATCATAGGTGAGGTAGGTGTTCGCCATCTTCCCCCGCCACTGGGCCACGGGCACGGCCATCAAGTTGGGCAGGGCCACCGCCACCAGGAATACCGCTTGAAAGCCTTCGAGGCTCACCCGACCGACACGCAGGGAACTGTTCATCCAGGCAAACCCTCGGCAGACCGCGCAGCTTAGGACCACAGCCAGGACAGGCGTCACGTAGACAAAATAGCGGGAGGGAACGGTTGGCGGAGTGTTGCTGTAGTGGCGCAGCAAATGGATCAGGCAAACCCCGTACCAGACCACCCAGATCCAGAGCTGCGGCTTGCGCTTCAAATAGGCGGTCCAGAAAACCAAGAACCCAACCCCGGAAAACAGGAGACTCCAAACCGGCAGCTGCGCGGGAAAATATTGGTACGCCTGCGTGGAATCAATCCGAAGGGCAGCCGATAGAGGATCCAGCAGGCTCACGAGCGACGTCACAAAAGGGACCAGGGCATGGTAAGGCAAAAGGAGCTGCCTCTTGTCCTGCCAGGCCAGGAGGACCCACAGGGCCAATCCGCCGAAGCCCCCTACCAGCGTGAGCCTCTTCGCGCGCCAGGAACCAACCCCAACCCACCGGATCAGGAAGTCGATTCCCGCCAGCGCGGCCGCGCCCAAGGCCAGGAGTGCCATCCACTTCAGTACCGGAGGATAGGCCAACCCCACCACAGCGTCGTTGACGATCACATCCCCCACGAAGGCAATCATGAGAGCGGGGTACAGCATCCAGACGGCAAAAAGAGGAATCCACCGGCGGTAGCGGAACAACCTCTCCTGGGCTCCGGCGGGGGCCGCCAGGAGGTGGGCCAGGACGATCACCGGCGCGATCATCGTGGACCGCTGGAACGAGGCCAGCACCCCCATCCCTAAGGTTGCCCAGTAGGCGGCAGGCCTTGCTGGGCTGGCGGCTGGCATCCGCCGCTGCGCCCGGAGGTAGCATTGCAGCAACCCAAGAATGGTGAACATCGCGAAGGCGTGGCGAAAGTGGGAGGGAAAAAAGAAAACGTGAAAATGCGCGAAGGCAACCGCGTGGATGGCCGCGGCCATGAAGGCGACCCGCCGGGACAGGCCCAGCAAGCGGCAGACCCCGTACAGGAGGATAACGCTCACCCCATGAAACAGGAGGATCGCCGCGATGAGCGGCTGGGCCGACGCCCCGAAAACTTTGGTCACCGTAAAGAGATACGACTTCAACATCGGCTGCCCGAAGCTGATCGGCCAAGGACCTAAGAGATAAACAAGAACCTCCGTGAAGGATTTTCCCTCCACAGAAGCCGCAAGGGTCGGCAGCATCCACCACATGTCGTCTTCCAACAGCGCCGTCTTCCAAGGCAGCCAGAAACAATAGGCAAAAGCTGCCCCTAGAAAGATCCCGGCCATCCAGGTGTATTGTCGTCGAGTCAGGGCTGCGATGTTCATCACGTTTAAAACTTACGCCATCGCCTTTCGCTGGGAGGCCGCCGACCAGCCGGAGGGAACGTAGACGGAGCGCCGGGCCACCGATACCCTGCGCTGAAGCCTCGGGTTCATCGCGTTGACCCACCACTCGAAGAGAAACAGCGGGGTGAACGAAACGATGAAATTCCCCACCAGGATCGAGGCCAGGCGCAGGATGTGCCCCCATTCGCTGGGGTAGAAGTACCAGCGGGCCTTCAGCTTGAACCACCCGGGTCCGTGCTTGCGGGTGATGACCCCCCACAGGACCTTCGGCCGGAAAACCGAGAGGAGGTTGTAGCGGATCACGTCACGGGTCAGCTCCAGCTCCGAGGAGGTCTCCGGCACATACGGCAGGGGCTTGCGGTTGGTGAGAGGCAAGCCCATCTCGGACAGGGCGCTCGTGAAATTCACCCAGAAGCCCACCTTGTGAAAGCGGGGGGTGTCCTTCACATCCTCGTAGAGAGGGGTCCCCGGGTAAGGCATCAGGTTGTTGTACTTGATGAAGGTGGGCTTCAGGGAGTTGGCGAATCGAACCGACTCCACCCGTTCGGCGTGGGTCTCCGTGGGGAAGCCGAAGATCATGAAGAGGGCCACATCCATCCCGTACTTTTGGGCGAGCCTGACCGCCTCGGCATGCTGCTGTAAGGTCTCCCCCTTGTGGATCAGCTTGGCCAAGCGTTCGACCCCGGCCTCCAGCCCGAAGCCCACCGAGTTGAATCCCGCCGCCTTCATCATCGGGACCACCTCTTCGTAGAAATTGTCGGCGCGGGTTTGAAGGCTGAACCGCCCCTTCTTATGGAGCCCCGAGGCGATGATGGCGTCGCAGACCTCCTTCACCCTCGACTTCTTGTAGCAGAAGTTATCGTCCAGAAAGAAGATGTCCTTGGCCCCGAAGCGGTTGATCAGAACATCCAGCTCCGCCACGATGGCCGGCGGCGACTTGAAGCGGTAGGTCGAGCCGGTCATCATCCGCTGGGAACAGTAGCTGCACTTGTAGGGGCAGCCGCGGGAGGTCACAATAAAGCCCCAGTCGTAGGAGGAGCGGCTGCGGGTTTTCTTGAGCATGTTGACGAACAGGTCGTACGGGAAGCTCGGCAGCGTGTCCAAGTCCTTGATGAGGGGCGCCTCGGGGGTGTGAACGATTTTGCCTTCGGATCTCATGGAAAGGCCCATCACATCCGAGAAATCGGTCTTTCCGCTTCTTAAACCCTCCACGAGGGTCAGGAGGGTTCTTTCCCCCTCTCCCCTGACCACAAAGTCGATCGACTCCGAGGTGAGCATCTCCTCCGGCATGGCGGTGGCGTGGTAGCCCCCCGCGATGACGGTGCAATCCGGGTACTTCGCCTTGAGCATGGCCGAGAGCTCGAAAACCCGCTCCACTTGAGCCGTCAAGACGGTGATCCCAAAGAGGTAGGGCTTGGGCAGGTCCCGGACCTCCTCCTCGATGCTGTTCCAATCCAGCTTGCCCACCTCTTCGTCCACAATCTTGGCCTTGTGGCCGTGCGCCGTGAGAAAGGCCGCCAGACACCCGATCGACATCGGCAGGGAAAGCGGCGTGAAGCGGCTCAACGTGCCCCCGTATTCGGCGTTGGCGGGATTGATTATGAGCATTCCTTCCTCCTAGGTTTGGGTGCGAAGCCTTGAATCCACTCCCGAAGAAGCTGAAGAAGATAAACCGATCCCCATTGGAAAATCCTCAATTTCCTGAAGCCTCCGATCCGAGGGGGCTCGTCGGCGGGAATCTCGGTCCAGCGCGCGCGCCCGTGGAGCGCCCGCCAGCTCATCAGAGGGATCCAGTCGACGCGGGTCCGGAAGAGCCGCTCCAGCCCCGCGAAGGCCTCCTCCTGGTCCAAGCCCAGCCGGGCCGGAAGATTCTTTCGGTGGGCCCGGAGCATCACCAGCGGGTCGGTCATCCGGGCCGACCCCCGGGGTCTCAAGAGGGCGTTGGCGAGCGTTCGAAACATCCGGTTGCCGAATTGGGTCACCGCGTCGTCATCCTGCGAACGGGCCCCATCCAGATAGCGGCTGGCGATGACCAGGTCGAATCCCTCCTCCATCTTCGCGATCAAGCGGGGAATCGCCTCGGCCAGGGAGTTCCCGTCCGGGGTGAAGTAGATCACCGCGTCGGAGGTGACGAGGGGCCAAACCTCCCGATAGGCCGAGCGAAAGCCGGGCTGGCGCTGAACGTAAACCGGGTAGCCCTGGGCTTGGGCCCATTCGATCGTCCCATCGGTGGAACCGCCATCCACCACCAGGATCTGGTCCAGCGCCTCTCTGGGGATCTGCGGCATGACCGCCTTCATCCCTTCGATCTCGTTTAAGGTCATCACGAGAAGACTGTACGTCAGATGTCTCGAGGTTGGGCGCTCTTCCATTCTCAAACCGGCGGCTCCCTCCACGGCCTGGCCGGTCATGGAGACACCTGCCCCACCACTTCCGGCTTGGGTGCAGGGATCTCCTCGCCGTCGGTCCCCTCCTTCACCTTGAAGGGAACCGCGAGGGGGTCGTCGTCCGGATCGTAAAAGATGATGCGGCTGCCCGAATGGTCGAAGTGGATCGGAACATGGAGAAGCCCGGAGAGGGCCTCCCGGATCTTCCGCTGCAGCCTGGGCTTCGCGAAAAGAAGGAGGAAACCCCCGCCTCCGGCCCCCAGCAGTTTCCCGCCCACCGCCCCGGCCCCCAGGGCCGCCTCATAGATCTCATCGATCCGGGAGGTGGAGATCTTGGTGGTGAGCCCCCGCTTGAGCTTCCAGCTCTCGTGGAGCAGCTTCCCGAACTCATCCAAATCTCCCCTGCCCTGAAGGATCCCGATCCCCGCGTCCACCATCCCCTGAATCTCGGTCAATTCCTTCCTCTTACTCTGGGTGACCCGGATCTGCTCTCCGGCAATGTCGGAAGCGGTCCTCGAGATCCCTGTGTAAACCAGCAGAAGGTGCTCCTCCAACATCTTCAGTCGGGCCCCGTCCAGCACGATGGGCGAGACGTGTATCGTGTCGTCCCGGCCGAAATCGATCCGGTTGAAACCGCCGAAGGCGGCGGTCACCTGATCCTGCGAGCCGACGTTCTCCTTCAGCCTCACCTGCTCCACATGGATCGCGTCCTGGGCCAGCTGCATCTTGCTGGGCATCATCCCCTTCAAGCCATACAGGGCGTGGAGGAGCCCCACCGTGAAGGCGGAGCTGGACCCGAGCCCCGTTCTCGCCGGCAGGTCCCCCTCATGGTGGAGGGCGATCCCCTGACGGATGCGCAGGAATTGAAGGGCCTCCCGGACCGCGGGATGCTGAATCTCTTGAGCGTCCTTCACCAGCTCGATCTGCGACCAGACGATGCGGCTGGCGTACTCGAAGAAGGGGGGCAGCCACCGGGAGGTGATGTAGCAGTACCGCCGCACGGAGGCCGCCAGGGTGGCTCCCCCGTACTCCCGGTACCAGGCCGGGTAATCGGTCCCCCCGCCAAAGAAGGAGACTCGAAACGGCGTCCTGGAAATGATCACTCCGCCACCCCCAGGCTGTGGGGCTGTGAGACGATCTTGCGGTTCAACCGCACCTTGGCCATGGCTTGAATGTGGCGGACGGTTTCGGCCCCGAATTTCTCGCCGACCATCCGAAGGTATCCGGGCGAAGCGAAATAAGTGTTGAAGGCCTGGTCCCGGAAGGCGAGAACCTCGCCGGCGGACAGGTGCTTCGTCGGCAAAGGGAGGGTGTCGAAGGCATGCTGGGAATAGCCGCTCCAGCTCTCCGGGAGGGACCAGCCCTCCGCCAGGGCCTGCCGGTAAAGGGCCGAGCCCGGGTAGGCCATGGCGGCATAGAAGTTGGCGAACTCGCAGTTTAGGTCCTGCGCCATCTGCAGGGTCTCCTGCATCGTTTCGTGATCATCGTCGGGCAAGCCGAAGATGTAGTTCCCGATCACGTAGATCCCCGCCTGCCGGACCTTGTCCAGGGCCTTGAAGATCTGCCCCTGCACAAAGCCCTTCTTCACGCCGTCCCGAACCCGCTCGTTGGCCGCTTCGATCCCGAAGGCCAGCCAGTTCACGCCGGCTCTTTTAAGCTTCTCCAAAACAGCCGCGTCCCGGATGGTGTCCACCCGGGCATAGGCCCAGATGTTGAGATCCAGCCCCCGGGCGATGATCCCATCGCAGATCGCCAAGACGTGGCTCGGGTTCAGGACAAACATCTCATCGGCGAATTTGACGTTGCGCACCCCATGCTTTACCACCAGGTACTCCAGCTGATCCACCACCCGCCGGGGATGGAAGTAGCGGTAAGAATTCACCGCTTCCTTCAGGCCTTGGAGCTTCTCTCCCACCTTGAAAGGGGCCTGGATGCAGCAGAAGGAGCAGTGGTAGGGGCAGCCCAGGGTGGTGTAGATCGAGGCGTACGGCTGGCGCCGCAGCCCATCGAAGCAGTGCCAGTTGTGGGCCCGGTACCGGTCCATCGGCAGGAGGTCCCAGGCCATCTGCGGCATCTCGTCATCAAGATCTTGAATCAGGGGAGCCGGCGGGTTGGAGGCCGCGCCCCCGTTGACCCTGTAGTAGAGGCCGCGCACCTTGGTCAGATCCTCCGGCCGCTGGCTGGCAAGAGCCTGCGCGAGATCCCCCACCGTCACGGGCCCCTCCCCTCCGGCGACAAAATCGCAGGCCTCCTCGGTCAGGGTGCGCTCGGGCAAGGCGGCGACGTGCCCGCCGACTAAGATCGTCGTGAGTGAGGGATCCAGCTTCTTGATCGCGCGGCAGACGGCGCCGCAAGAGGGCATCGTTTGGGTGGAGGCCGAGGGCTGATGGCCGTAAACCACGACGGCCGTCAGCAGGGGGTTCATCTCCTTCACCCGCTGGGCCGTCTCCTCCGGGGAAAGCCCCAGGGCGTTGGCGTCCAAAATCTCCACCGAGAAGCCCTTCTGGCGAAGATAGGTGGCGGTCAATCCCGCCCACACCGGCGGCTCGATGGCGGCCAGCTCTCCGCCCAGGGCCTGGTAGACCTGGAGGCGGTCCCCCGGGTTGACGATGGCCACCTGAAGCCGTTCAGACATTGGAGAAGCCGTTTCTGCGCACGATCTGGTAGCCCTTGATCAGCTCGGCAACCCCCTGCTCCAGGGAAACCTCCGGCTTGAAACCGGTCGCCTCGATCTTGGCGTTGCTGACGATGTAATTCCTCTTGTCCGGGTCCTCGCCCACGGCCGCCTCCATGAAGGTGAAGGAAGGGACCTGTTGGCGGATCACCGCGCACAGCTCCTTTTTGGAGAGGTTGGCGTCCGACAAGCCCACGTTGTAGCACTGTCCCCGCATCCGGTCGAAATTCTTCAAGCCGTGGAGGAAGGCGCGCGCCACGTCCCGGACATGGATGTAGTTGCGTTTGAAATGAGCCTCGAAGAGAACCACGAAGCGGTCGGTCACCGCCCGGTAAACGAAATCGTTCACCAGAAGGTCCAGCCGCATCCTCGGCGACACCCCGAAGGCGGTGGCCAGCCGCAGGGAGATTGAGTTGCCCGCGCCGAGGACCGCCTTCTCCGCCTCCACCTTGAGGCGCCCATAGTTGGAGATCGGATTCAAGGGAGACTCTTCGGTGCAGTGGACCCCGTTTTGCCCCACGCCATAGCCGCTGTTGGTGGTTGGAAAGATGACCTTCTGATTCGGGCTTTTGTGCTCCACGATCCACCGGACGGCGTCCAGATTGATGCTCTTGGCCTGGAGGGGCTCCCGTTCGCATAAGGGGGCCCCGGTCAGGCAAGCCAGAGGAAAGACCGCGTCGGCCGACTTCAGAAGCTCGCCCATCAAGGCCGTGTCCCTGACATCGCCGCGCCGGATGGTCAAGGCCCGGTGGTGGCAGGAATCGAGAAGAGAGGCCTGCCCGTACAGGAAGCTGTCGGCCACCGTCACCTCGTGTCCCTCGGCCAAAAGCAGGGGTGTCAGAACCGACCCGATGTAGCCCGCCCCGCCCGTCACCAAGATCTTCAAGCGATCACCTCATCCAATCGTTTGACTTCATGCTCCAAAAACCAATGGTAGGTTTTGCGCAATCCGCCGGCCAGATCGGTCTTGGGCTTCCAGCCCAAGCCGCGCACCACAGAGCTCTCGAGCGATTTCTCCGGCGCCCCGTCGGGACGGCTCGCGTCCCAGCGAATCGCCCCGGTGAAGCCCACCGTCTTGGAAATCTCCGCGGCCAACCGGGCGATGGAAACCACCTCCCCGGAACCCACTTGGATCGGGTCCTCGGAGCCGTCCCATTCCAAGATCAAGGAAACCGCCTCGGCCAGATCGTCCGAAAAAAGGAATTCCCTGCGGGAGCCTCCGGTGCCCCACAGGGTCACCTCGGGGAGGCCGCGCTTGGCCGCCTCATGGAGCTTGGTGAGCAGGGCCGACAGAACATGGGAGCCCTCAAGCGAGAAGTGATCGTTCGCCCCGTAAACGGTCGCGGGAATCACCGTCGTGTAGCGGGTCCCATGCTGCCGGTTGTAAGCCCGGCACAGGGTAAGACCCGCCCACTTCGCCACAGCGTAGGGCTCGCTGGTGGGCTCCAGGGGGCCCGTCCCCAGCTGTTCGGGCTTCATCGGCTGGGCGGAGATCCTGGGATACATGCAGGTGCTGCCGAAATTGATCAGCCTTTTCACCCCCGCCTTCCAAGCGGCATGGATGAGGTTCGCTTCCATCATGAGGTTCTCGTAGACGAAGGCGGCCGGCTCCTTGGAGTTGGCCAAAATCCCGCCCACCCGTCCCGCCGAGAGGATCACGGCCTCCGGCCTGACCTCTTGGAAAAACCGGTCCACCGCCTCTTGCCGGGTCAGGTCCAAGGCCTTTCGGGCGCGGGTCACGACCTCCCACGACGACCGGAGGCCGAAGTGGCGCGCCAGGGCCGATCCCACCAGGCCTGTGTGCCCCGCGATGAAAAGCTTCTTCTTCATTTCCTAAAAAGGCCCCTTGAAACGTTCCTCGTAGCTGTAAAAGGATTCGCCCCCCAAATCCATCGGCGCCAGATCCAGGAGCCTCTCGGCCGTCCGGATCAAGTCCACCGCGCTGGGGTAGAAGAGGTTCTCCAGCGGCCGGGTGGTTGGGCAGGGCACGTGGGCAAAGCCCAGCCGCTCCACCGGCTTGGCCAGGCGGCCCCAATGGGCGTGAGAAATCTGCGCCGCCAGCTCCGCCGAGAAACCGCAGAAGGACCAGTCGTAATCGGCGACGATGCAGCGCCCGGTCTTGGCCGCCGAGTCCAGGATGGGCTGGATCTCAAGGGGCGCCACCGTGCGGACATCCACCACCTCCAGCGACACGCCGCGCTTGGCCAGGATTTCGGCCGCCTTCATCGCCTCCACATTCATCCAGGAGGTGCACACCACCGTGAGGTCCTTTCCGGCCCGGCGGACGACCGGCCCCCCGGACCCGGGGTTCTGGGCCAAATCCACTTCGCCCGATACGTCGTAGAGCCACCGGTGCTCCAGGAAGATCACCGGGTTGTCATCCCGGATCGCCGCGCGCAGAAGGCCGTAGGCGTCCTGCGAGGTGGAGGGAAGAACCACCTTGAGGCCGGGGATGTGGGCGAAGAGACCCTGGAGCGACTTGCTGTGCTGGGCCGACTGGCCCCAGCCGCGGCCGATGACGGCCCGGATGACCAGGGGAACCTTGAGTTTGCCCCCGGACATGTACCGGAGGTTGGAAACCATGTTCACCAGCTGGTTCATGGCCAGCAGGACAAAATCCACCCGGATGTGAACCTGAACCGGCCTCAAGCCCGAAATCGCCGCTCCCAAGGCCACCCCGGTCATTCCCTCCTCGGAAAGGGGCGTGCCAAAACAGCGGCTCGGCCCGAACTGCTCCAGCAGTCCCGCCGTGGAGCCAAAGATCCTCTTGTGGTCCGGAACATCCAGCCCGAAAACGAAGACCGAGGGATCGGCCTCCATCTCCTTGGTCAAGGCCAGGTTGAGCGCCTCCCGGAAGGTCATGGACCGTTTCACGGCGGTTTCCTTAGGCCCAGACATCGGTGTGAAGCTCCTCCACGCCCGGATAAGGAGCCGCTTGCGCTAACCGGACGCTGCGGTCTATCTGGGCGAGAACCTCTTGCCGGACCCGCTGCCGGTCTTCGCCGCCAACCCCCAGGTCATCCAGATCCTTCTCAAAGCGGCTGACCGGATCCCACCGCTCCATCTCTTCGGGCGTCGGTTTTCGCCGGTACCCCTTGTCGAAATCCTCCAGGGGGCCCACATGCTCCAGGAATCGAAAGTAGGTCAAGTGGAGAAAGCCCGGCTGGGACTCCTCCTCCATGCGGCTCATCAGGCCGCGGGCCAGCTCGATGACGGTGGTCAGGCTGCTGCCGTCTCCGCTGGCCACCTGCGCGCGAAAGCCCCCCAGGGCCTCCGGGATCGAACGGAATCCCACCCGGCTGGCGGCGGGGGTATGGATGGCCAATCCGTTGTCCTCACAGACAAAGAGAATCTTGAGCCTTTTGAGACAGGCGAAATTCAGGCTCTCCCAGAAAACCCCCTCCTCCACGGCCCCGTCCCCGAAGAAAGAAACCGTCAAGGCAGGTTCCTTCCGGTAGGCGCGGGCCAAGGCCGCTCCCACCGCCAAGGGAATGGTGGTGCCCACAACCGCCGAGGTGGCCATGAGACCGGCCTCCGGGGCGGTCAAATGCATGGAGCCGGCCTTTCCCTTGGCCGGGCCGGTGGACTTCCCGTAGAGCTCGCCGAAAAAGCGGTCGGTGTCCTGCGTCATGGCCAAGAAAAGGCTGTGGTTGCGGTAGGTTCCGAAGCAAGCGCTGCCTTCCGGGACCGCGTGGCAGACCCCCACGGGGATCGCCTCCTCGCCTATCCCCAAATGGACCGGCGTCTTCATCTCGTCCTTGAAATACTCCTGCCGGATCCTCTCCTCGGCCAAACGGATGAGAAGGAGCTTCCGATAGAGCCCCAGCGCCTGCGCGGGGCCGACGCCTAAAGGCGTTTCGTTACGCGTTGAAGTAGGAGCGGATGCTTTCGGCAACAAAGTGGATGTCGTCCTGGGTCAAATACTGGTGCAAGCCAAAGTGAAGCCCGGTTCGGCCGATCCGTTCCGACACCGGAAAATCCCCCAAGCGATGGTTCAGGAAACGGAAGGCCTCGTGCTGGGTGGGCAGCGACCCAAACAGCGTCTTGCATTGAATGCCCCGCTCTTCCAAGTGCTGGTAAAGCCCTTCCATCGACGCCCCTTCGTCTTTCAGAACCAGCGGGAAGGCGTGGGGGCTCACCACCTCACCGGGACCATCCGGATAGAGGATCAGCCGATCCGCGAGGGGCGCCAGGAGTTCTCTCAAAGCGGCCAGGTGGCCCCGGCGGATCTTGAAGGTCTCGTCAAAGTGGTGCAGGCCCTCCAAGCCCACCGCTGCTTCCAGGTCGTTCATCTTGGAGTTGAAGCCGGGCCGGTCAAAGTGGAAATAAAGCTCGCCGCCGCGCCTGCCGTGGCTGCGAACCGAACGGCAAAGGGTGCTGAACTCCGGATCCGCCGTGACAATCATCCCGCCCTCGCCGCTGCAGATCAGGTGAGCCGCGTAGAAGCTGAAGAAGCCCGCCAGCCCCCAGGAGCCGACCGTCCGGCCGTTGAGGGCAGCGCCGTGGGCCTCGCAGCAGTCCTCGATCACCGCGAGCCGGTGCCTGCGGGCGATGGCCGTGATCTTCTCCAGGCCGCAGGGCTTGCCCATCGTGTGAACCACCTGGATGGCCCGCGTGCGGGGGCCGATGGCCTCTTCGAGCTTCGCGGGATCCAGATTCAGCGTCGAGAGCTCCACATCGACAAACCGGGGCGAAAGCCCCGCCGCCAGGATGCAGTTGACGCACGAAACAAAGGAAAGGGCCGGCGTGATCACCTCGTCGCCCCGCTTCGCCCCCCGGGAAAGGAGGGCGGTCATCACCACCATCCCGGCATCGGTTCCGGAGGAGACCGCCACGGCGTGAGGGTAGCCGAACTGCTTGGCGAACCTCTCTTCCAAGAGGCGCACGTTGATCCCCTCGGAAACCCAATCCCTCTGGATCGCCTCCTTCAGATAACCCTGGGCAATCGGCCCGATCTTGATGTGGCCGAAGGTCACCCGGTAAGGGGGTTTTGCCAAGGCTCCTTGAGCGGGGGTTTTAACGTCCATCCAGACCATCTCCTCCCGCGGGAACGGCGACCGGCCCGAACGAATCCAAGAGCTTCTGGGAATGGTGATAGACCTCGGGCGTCCCGATATCGATCAGCCGCCCCGGCGAGCAGAAGACCCCCGCCCTTCTGCCCTTCAGAAGGGTCGTCAGATTGTCCTCCAGCCCGTAGCGGCCGACCGGCCAGGCCGAGACCATCGTCCGGTCCAGCAGATAAACCCCCGCGTTGACCCAGCCCCTGTGGATGGAGTCCTGCGTCGCGAAACCGGCGACCTGCCCCTCGGGGCCCAGACGCCAGACCCCCTTTTGGTTGGCTCCCCCTTCCACCTGGCGGGCCCCCACAGCCACCACGGTGAAAATCCTTCCGGCCTGGCCATGGGCCAAGAGGACCGGAGCCAACGGCTGGGTGACCCAGGAGTCTCCGTTGATGGCAATGAAGGTGGGGCTTTTGACGTGGTCTGTCGCGTGGCGCAGCGCGCCGCCGGTGCCCAGCGGCTCCGGTTCGATCACCAGCTTGACTCCCGGAAGCTCGCTGCGGTACTTGAGCACAAAATCCTGAAATTGATCGGCCAGATAGTGCGCGGCGAGGATAAACCTGCCGAAACCTTCCTCCCGCAGGTGGAGGAGCAGGTGCAGCAGGAAGGGCTTGCCATCAATCGGCAAGAGAGGTTTCGGGATCGATTGGGTCAGGTGGCCCAGGCGGGTTCCCCGCCCCCCGCAAAGGACCACGACGTCGGTGGCGGCAGGGATCGGCACCGGAAGATTCCCCGTCTCCTGCCGCAGGGAGGGATCCCCGTCTTCCGCCAGAGGCGATTGAGAGACGTCCTCCGGTACGGAGAAGATCTTGTAGGCGGGGACACCGAGCTCCATCAACTGCCTTCTCACTTCCCGCCGGTCCTGGACGTCGGTGGCCACAAGAAGACGGTCGAATTCAAGGCGGGCCGCCTCGGCAGGACTGCGGATGGGAAGGCTCAAAAAGGATTCGGCCTCATCGCGGTCTCTCACCACCGCCTCAACGGACAAGCCCATTTCGCAAGCGGTGAAGTAAACAATCTCCGCCAGCTCCCCCAGGCCGTAAAGGACAACCCGCCGGTGGCCTTGAGCCGCCAGCGAGTAGAGGTGCTGACGCAGGAATTGCCGGACCCCCCGGTAATACTGCAGGGAATGGGTGACGTACTCGTTGGCCAGGCGGCTCTTCTCCAGGAGGCCCTGCGGCGTGATCAGGTACCGGACGCGATGCTTCTCGGTTCCGGTCTTCCGGATGCAGCCCTTCGTGGAAAGGCGTCTCAAGGTGAGATTGGTCAACCCTAGGGCTACCCCGATCCGCTTGGCCAGATCCCGCTGGGTCGCGTAAGGGGTCTGCGCAACCTCGTTTAAAAGCTGCATGTCTCTGAAGGAGCCGGGCTTCATGCGCTCTTAAATCAGGCGGGTTGAAAGGATAAGGGACCGCTGTTCATTCTGTGAACAATACTGGATTTTCCTCATCAAGTCAACAAGAAACTGGACGTTTCCTTCAGGAATTGAGACACCCATGTTCAGACCTTGAACGACTCGATGGTTTTCGTCAACCCCTCTTCCAGCGGGACCCGCGGCTCCCAGCCCAAGAGGCGCTTGGCCAGGGAAATGTCGGGCCGCCGCCTTTTGGGATCATCCGTGGGCAGGGGTTTAAGGGCCATCGCACTTTTGGACCGGGTGAGCTTCAAGATCGTCTGCGCCAGTGTCAGAAGCGAAATTTCGACGGGGTTTCCCAGGTTCACGGGGTCATAAAAATCGGCTTGCATGAGGCGCTCGATTCCTTCCAGCAGGTCGTCGATGTAGCAAAAGGAGCGGGTCTGTGTTCCGTCCCCGTAGAGGGTCAGCGGCTGGCCGGCGAGGGCCTGCGCGATGAAGTTCGGAACCGCCCGGCCATCGTTTGATTTCATCCGCGGACCGTAGGTGTTGAAGATCCGGACGACGCGGGTGTCCACCCCATGCTCCCGATGATAGGCGCAGGCCAATGCCTCGGCCATCCTCTTGGATTCATCATAAACACCTCGGGGCCCCACACAGTTGACGTGGCCCCAATAACTCTCGGGCTGGGGGTGGACCAGGGGGTCGCCGTACACCTCGGAGGTCGAGGCCAGCAGGAATTTGGCCTTGAATGCCTTGGCCATTCCCAGGGCGTTCAGGGTGCCCAACGAGCCGGCCTTCAGGGTGGGGATGGGATATTTCAAATAGTCCGGAGGGCTGGCCAAAGAAGCGAAATGAAGCACGTAATCGATCGGTTCGCTTGGAAAGTAAGGGACGCTGATGTCGTGCTCGATGAGAGAAAAGGAAGGGTTCGATGAGAAGGGTTGGATGTTCTGCCTGCAGCCCGTGATGAAATTGTCGAGGCAGACCACCTCATGCCCCTGGCTAAGAAAGCGCTCGCACAGGTGGGAACCGATGAACCCCGCCCCGCCGGTGATCAAGATTCTCATGCAACTACCCTCATGAAGGTGGTGTCCAACCCTTAAAATGATATATGATAGCACCTTAGAGCCCTAAAGAGAATGGAACCCAACCGTTTCGAGGTGACCGTTGTGGGCGGAGGCATTGTGGGCCTGGCCACCGCCTATTCCATCCTCCGGCTGGCGCCGGGAACCCGGCTCGCCCTCCTGGAGAAGGAGCCCCGCCTCGCCCAGCACCAGACCGGCCACAATTCCGGGGTCATCCATTCCGGTCTCTATTACAAGCCGGGCAGTCTCAAGGCAAGGCTGTGCCGGCAAGGGGCCCAGAAGCTCATCGCCTTCTGCCAGGAAGAGGGGATTCCTTATCGAATCTGCGGCAAGGTGGTGGTGGCCGCCTCCCAGGAGGAGCTCCCCCGCCTTGGCGCCCTCTTTGAGCAGGCGAGCCTGCACCCGATCCCGGGCCTGGCGCTCATCGACCGCGCCAGGCTCAAAGAGCTTGAGCCTGCCGTCGAGGGGATCCGGGCCCTCCACGTGCCCAGCGCCGGCGTGGTCGATTTCGGCCAAGTGGCCGAGGCCCTGGCCAGAAAGATCAGGCAAGGCGGAGGCGAGATCTTCCTATCCAGGCGCCTTTTCTCCATTCAGGCCCGGCCCGACGGTTTTCTCTTGAAAACGAGCCAGGGGGAAGTGGAGAGCTCCCGCCTGGTCAACTGCGCGGGCCTGCACTCCGACACGCTTGCCAGGATGGCGGGCCACCCCGCCGACCCGCTCGCGATCGTTCCCTTCCGGGGGGAATATTACGCCTTGAGATCCGACAGGGCCTCTTTGGTGAACGCCCTCATCTATCCGGTTCCGGACCCCCGAATGCCCTTCCTGGGGGTCCACCTGACGCGGGGCATCGATGGGCGGGTGGAGGCCGGGCCCAACGCGGTCTTGGCCTTGAAACGGGAGGGCTACCGCCGGTGGGACGTGAGCCTGCCTGAAATGCTGGAGATGCTTCGCTTTCCAGGTTTCTGGAAGATGTCCGCGAGGTTCTGGAGGGTGGGCTTGGAAGAGGCTTACCGCTCTTTTTCAGAAACGGCCTTCTTGAAATCGGTGCAGCATCTCGTGCCGGACGTCCGGAAGGGGGATCTCGTCTATGCCAAGGCGGGGGTCAGGGCCCAGGCAGTGAGCCTCGAGGGAAATCTTGTCATGGACTTCGCCCTGATCCGCGAGGAGAGGGCGATCCACGTGATCAACGCCCCCTCGCCGGCGGCGACGGCCTCCTTGAGCCTGGGGGAATACCTGGCCGCCGCGGCCTACAGCGGCTTTGGCTTGAAGCGGTAAAAGGCGCGGACCGCCGCCGCGACCCGCTTTAATTCGGAAGGCTTCATTTCAGGAAACAGGGGCAGCGACAAGACCTGCCGAGCCAGCCGTTCGGTGACCGGGAGCTTAAGGGGGCCCGCGTTTTCCCGGTAGAAGCTCTGCCGATGAACCGGAAAGGGATAGTGGATCGCCGAAGGGATCCCTTGACGAAGAAGCGCTTTCCTTAATAGGTCTCTCATCGGACTTTGCACGACGTAGAGGTGGTAGACGTGGCGCGCGCGGGCTGTCTCCGCTGGCAGCGTAAGCGGCAGGTCCCTTAAAAGGCGGGTGTAGCAAGAAGCCAACCGCCTTCTGGCTGCCAGCCAGCCGTTCAGGCGCGTAAGCTTCACCCGAAGCAAGGCCGCCTGGAGCTCGTCCAAACGGCTGTTGAGCCCATCGAGAACCTGCCGCTCCTTGTCCGGGCGTCCTTGGAACCGGAGAATCTTAAGCCGCCTCGCCAGAGCAGGCGAGGAGGTGACCACCATCCCCCCATCGCCGCAGCCGCCCAAATTCTTCGTCGGATAAAAAGAGAAGCAGCCCAAATCTCCGAAGGTGCCCACCCGTTTTCCGTTCCAGGCGGCTCCGTGAGCCTGGGCGCAATCCTCCACGATCTTCCAGCCCTTCTTCCTCGCCAGTCGGCCGATCGCCGGCATATCGCAAGGGTGGCCATACAGGTGAACCGGCAGGATGGCCTTGATTCGTTTGGCTTGGGGAGCAGGCATCCTCTTAAGCACCTCGGTCAAATGACGAAGATCCATCGTGCAGGTCCGCGGGTCGACATCCACAAAAACCGGCTTGGCGCCGACCTTCCGGATGGCGCTCGCGGTCGCCAGAAAGGTGAAGGAGACGGTGAGGACCGCGTCCCCGGGCCCTATCCCCAAGGCCCGAAGGGCCAGCTCGAGCGCGTCGGTTCCGGAGGCGACTCCGATCCCGAAGCGCGCCCCTGTCCAGGAGGCGAACTCTTTTTCAAAGGCCTCCACCTCCGGCCCCAGGATGAACTGGCCGCTTCTCATCACCCGGAAGAAGGCTGTATCCAGCTCCCTCTTCAGCGCCTTGTACTGCCGCCCAAAATCAAAGAGGGGAACGCCGGTCAAGAACGCGGCTCCTTCCAGAACCAGCGGTTGGCGTCGAACCAGGCGATCGTCCGGGCCAGCCCCGTCCTAAACGGCACCGTCACCCGGTAGCCCAGAACCCTTTTGGCTTCTTCGATGGACGCCCAGCTGTGCGGGGGGTCGCCGGGACGGGGCGGCTTGTGGATGGGCGGGATGTTAACACCCATCGCCTCGCCCAGGAGGCGCGCCAGCTCCAAAACCGAGTGCCTCTCGCCGCAGCCCACGTTGAAGACCTCTCCGGAGGCGCGGGGCGAGCGCGCCGCCAGGAGGTTGGCCAAAACCACATTCTCCACGTAGGTGAAATCCCTGGTCTGACGGCCGCTGCCATGAATGGGGCAAGGCCGTTTCGTCAAAAGGCAGGTGATGAAGCGGGGGATCGCCACTGCGTACTGATTTTCCAGCGATTGGCGGGGCCCGAAAACGTTGAAATAGCGCAGCCCCACGGTTTCAAGACCGGTCAGGCGGCCGGTCATGGCCGCGTAGATCTCGCCGGAAAGCTTGGAGGCCGCGTAAGGGGATTGCGGGCGCGCGGGCCCGGACTCCCTCTGCGGCAGGGGGACCTCTCCGTAAACCGAGCTGGAGGAGGCGTAGACCACCCTCCGGACCCCGGCCTCGTGGGCGGCGTTCAAGAGAGAAAGGGTGGCCGTCGCGTTCACCTCGTGGTACTCCAGCGGATGGGCCACCGATTTTGGCACCGAGCGAAGGGCCGCCTGGTGAAAAATAACCCGCGTCCCCCGGACCGAGCGGCGCAGGCACTTCGGATCGCGGAGGTCTCCCCGGATAAACTCGATCCGGCCCCGGACCGCCTTGAGGTTTAAAAGCCGCCCCGAGGAAAGATTGTCCAGCACCCGAACCCGATGGCCGCGGCGCACCAGCGCCTCGGTCAGATGCGATCCGATGAATCCGGCCCCGCCCGTCACTAAGACTTTCAAGACTTGACCACCAGGCAGTCCCCCAGCACCAGGGCATCCAGTCCCGAACGCTGAAAGGTGGAAAAAGCCTCGGCCGGCGTGTTCACGATCGGCTCTCCCTTCAGATTGAAGGAGGTGTTCAAAAGAACGGGCACGCCGGTCGCCTGCCCGAAGGTGCGGATGAGCCTGGCGTAAAGTGGATTGACCGAATCCTCCACCACCTGGAGGCGCCCGGTGCCGTCGACGTGGGTGACCGCGGGAATCTCCTGCCGGCGCTCCGGCCGGACAGGGGGAACCACCAGCATAAATCGGGCCGAGCGCTCGGCTCCGGCAGGCAGGTCGAAGTAACGCTGCCTTGCCTCGGCCAGCACCGAGGGAGCGAAAGGCCGGAACGGTTCCCGGAATTTGATCTTCCGGTTGACGATCTCCTTCATTTGGCCGTTCCTGGGATCGGCGAGAATGGATCTGTTTCCCAGGGCCCGGGGTCCCCACTCAAACCGGTCCTGAAGCCATCCCACCACCTTCCCTTCGGTCAGAAGCCTGACCACCTGGTCGCACAGCGCCTGCTCGCCGGACAGGCTCTGAAAGGCGAGCCCCGAGGCGCGCAAGAAGTCGCCCGCTTCCCCGTTCTTGGGACATGCCCCCCAATAGGCGTGCGTCATCTCGAACTTCCTCGGCTGGCCCAGCAGGGCGTGGTAAAGGTACAGCGCGGCGCCCAGGGAACCCCCCGAGTCGCCCGCGGCCGGCTGCACAAAAAGATCGCTCACCCCCGCCTCGGTCAGAATCCGCCAGTTGGCCACGGAGTTGAGGGCCACGCCCCCCGCGTAGCAAAGCTTGGAAAGGCCGCTCGTTTTCACGGCGTGCCGCGCCATCGCCACCACGACCTCTTCGGTCACGGCCTGAATGCTGGCGGCCAGATCGCAGTAGTGGGTCTCCAGGGCCTCGGCCTGGGACGCCTCCCGCGGCGGACCGAACAACCCCAGGAAGCGGTGGCTGAAGCTCCGCCGGGTGGAGTAAGGGAAAGCAAAGTAGCGCAGATCGAGCCACAGGGAGCCATCGTCGTAGATCCGAACGATCTTGCGGATCTTATCGACGTAGCGGGGCCTGCCATACGGGGCCATCCCCATCACCTTGTACTCTCCCTCATTCACCTCAAACCCCAGAAAGGCAGTGAAGGTGCTGTACAGCAGGCCCAGCGAATGAGGGAAGCGGATCTCGTGCGTCAGGGTGAGCCGGTTTCCCTTGCCCGCGCCGATCGTTCCGCAGGACCACTCCCCCACCCCGTCGACGGTCAGGACCGCGGCCTCCTCAAAACCTGAAGGGTAAAAGGCGCTCGCGGCGTGGGACTGGTGGTGATCGGCGAAGAAGATCTTATCCGGAGCGATCCCCAATTCCGAACGGATCAGCTCCTTGATCCAGAGCTTGTCGGCCAGCCAACTGGCCATGGAGCGCTGGAAGAGCCGGGCCGAGCGCGGCGCCGTCTGCAGGGTGGTCTTGACGATCCTCTCAAACTTGGTGAAGGGTTTTTCGTAGAAAACAACGTAATCCAGCGCCCCCGGGCCGATGGCGGCCGTCTCCAGGCAGAAGCGGATGGCCTGTCGAGGGAAGCTGTTGTCGTGCTTGACGCGGGAAAAGCGCTCCTCCTCGGCCGCCGCCACCAGCGCGCCGTCTCGAAGAAGGCTCGCCGCGGCGTCGTGGTAGAAGCAGGAGATCCCCAGGATAAACACGGAACTAAAAGAGATCCGTCAGGTGCTGGGGCAGGTTGAGCCGCCCTTCCCTCGCGCGCCATTGGCTCGCGGCCGGACGCTTCAGGCGAAGCCAATCGGCGAAGAAGCGGCTCGCCAGCCCCACGGGAACCCACAAGAGCGTGTAGAGCGCCGCGAACAAAACGGCGGAGAAAGCTCTGGAGAGTTTTTGAAGAAGGAGAGGGATCAAAGCTTCGTCACTTTGGCCAGAGGCCTCATCTGGCGCAGGGCGTTTCGGGTATCCAAGACGGCGCGGGCGTGCCGAACCACCTTCGGGTAATCCACGGTCTGGTGGTCGGTCACCACCACGACGCAGTGGGCCGCGGCCAGAGCCGCCGGCGTCAGGGGCACCGAGCGCAGGCTCGCGCCGTTGGCCTTGACCCGGGGGACGTAGGGATCATGGTAGTCGACCCGGGCCCCTTGGCGAATCAGATGCTGGATCACCTCCAGGGCCGGAGATTCCCGGGTGTCCGAAACGTTTCTTTTGTACGCCACCCCCAGGATCAGAACCCGGGACCCCTTGAGGGCCTGGCCCTTTCGGTTCAGGATCTCGCCCACGCGCTCCACCACGTGCTCCGGCATGGAGGCGTTGACCTGGGAGGCCAGCTCGATGAACCGCGGCTCGAATCCGTGGATCTTCGCCTTCCAGGACAGATACAGCGGGTCAATGGGAATGCAGTGCCCGCCCAGACCCGGCCCGGGGTAAAAGGGCATGAAGCCGAAGGGCTTGGATTTGGCCGCGTCGATCACCTCCCAGACGTCCACCCCCATCCGGTGGCACATCAGGGCCAGCTCGTTGACCAAACCGATGTTGACCGAGCGGAAGGTGTTCTCCAGGAGCTTCACCATCTCAGCCACCCGGGTGGAGGAGACCGGGATCACCTTTTCGATGACTTCAGAGTAAAGGGCCTGGATGGCCCGGCGGCAGTTGGCCGTGACGCCGCTGACCACCTTGGGAATGTTCGGGGTCGCGAAGTCGGGGTTTCCAGGGTCGATCCGCTCCGGCGAGAAGCCCAGGAAGAAGTCCTTCCCCACCGTAAGGCCCGTTTCCGACAGAAGCGGCAGGATGACCTCTTCGGTGGTTCCGGGATAAGTCGTCGATTCCAGGATGATCACCTGATGACGGTGCAGGTGCTGGGCCAGCGGCTTGGCGGCCGCCAGGATGTAGGAGATGTCCGGGTCCCGGGTCTTGCGCAAGGGGGTGGGGACGCAGATCATGACCCCGTCCAAATCCTTCAAGACGGCCCAAGAGGTGGTGGCCCTCAAGCGGCCCGACCTCACCAGCGGGGCCAAATCCCTTGAGGGGATGTCCGGGATGTAAGAGACCCCGGCCTGGATCGATCGGACCTTTTCCGCGGCCACATCGATTCCGGTGGCCCGAAATCCCTTCTTGGCGAATTCCACCAAGAGCGGCAGTCCCACGTAGCCCAGGCCGATCACCCCCACCCGGGCTCGGTGTTCTCGGATCTTCTTCAAAAAGGATGAAGGCAAACTGTTCGCCATCGCTTTACCGTTTGACCTCCTGTGTGTTTCTTGAAACCGGCAAGGATCGGTCCTTAAGCGGCCGCCACCAGTCCTCGTTCGCTTGGTACCACCGGATGAGCGCCTGAAGCCCCTCTTCGAACCGGTGCCGGGGCCTCCAGCCCAGCCCCTTCACCTTTTCCGAGGAGATGGCGTAGCGGCGGTCGTGCCCCGGCCGGTCCTGGACGCGCCGCAGAAGGCTCTCCGGCTTGTCCAGAAAACGGAGAATCAGCCGGGCCACCTCCAGATTCACCCACCGCTGGCCGGAACCGACGTTGTAGATCTCGCCGGGCGCGCCCTTCCGGCCGACCAGCTCGATCGCCTCGCAGAAATCCTCCACCCAAAGCCATTCCCGAATGTATTGGCCGTCCCCATAGATGGGAAGCGGCTTGCCCTCCAAGGCCTGGGTCGTCAGCAGCGGAATGAACTTCTCGGGAAACTGGTGCGGTCCGTAGTTGTTGCTGCCCCTGACCACCACGACCGGCAGCCCATGGGTCACAAAATAAGAGCGGACCAAATGGTCGCTGGCGGCCTTGCTGGCCGAATAGGGGCTGTTGGGAAAAAGGGGGTCTCCCTCTTGGGCCTCGCCGTCAGGCAGAGAGCCGTACACCTCATCGGTCGAGATGTGGATGAAGCGCGCGACCCGCGCCTGGCGCGCCGCCTCCAAGAGGGTGTGGGTCCCCAAGACGTTCGTTCGAAGGAAGTCCTCCGCCCCAACGATGGAGCGGTCCACGTGGGTCTCCGCCGCGAAATGAACCACCTCCTGGCAGCCCGCCAGGGCCTCCGCCACCGTCCGGGGGTCGGCGACGTCTCCCCGGACAAAACGGCAGCGGGGATCCCCCTTCAGCTCCTTGAGGTTCTCAAGATTCCCCGCGTAGGTCAGCTTGTCGAGATTCACCACCTCCAGATCCTGCCGGGCCCTGAGGATCCAGCGGATGAAGTTGGAGCCGATGAACCCCGCCCCGCCGGTCACCAGGAGCTTCTTCACCCCGCCCTCCGCTGCTTGGCCACGAGACTGCTCGCCTTGTGCAGCGAGTCAAAGGTTCCGCAGTCCGACCACCAGCCGCTTAAGAAATCGCACGTCATCTGGCCCCGGCGGATGTAGGCGTTGTTGACATCGGTAATCTCAAGCTCTCCCCTTCGGGAGGGGCGGATGGTCTTGATGATGTCGAAGACCTGCGCGTCGTACAGGTAGATGCCGGTCACGATGCAGCTGGATTTCGGCCGCTTCGGTTTTTCCTCGATGGCGAGGACCTTTTTGCCCCGGAAAACCGCCACCCCGAACCGTTCAGGGTCCGGCACCGACTTCAGGAGAATCTTCGCCCCGGCCTTCTGACGCTGGTACGACTCCACGTGGCGCCCGATGCCGCGTTCCAGGATGTTGTCCCCCAGGATCACGACAATCCTCTGGCCGTCGGCAAAGTGCTCGGCCAGCCCCAGGGCCTCGGCGATCCCCCCTTCACCCTTCTGGTAGGTGTAGTTGACGTGCTTCAAGCCGAAGGCCGAGCCGTTTCCGATGAGCCTTAGAAAATCGCCGGCGTTGTTTCCGCCGGTCACAATCAGGATGTCGCGGATCCCCGCCTCCACCAGGGTCGCCAACGGATAAAAGATCATCGGCCGGTCGTAGACCGGCAGGAGATGTTTGTTGGTGACGTTGGTCAGCGGCCGCATCCGGGTACCCAGCCCCCCCGCCAGGATGACGCCCTTCACCCCGCCACCTCCTCAAACTCCCGACTCCAACTCCCCACCCCGGTGTGTAAGGGTACGCTGGCCACGGGTCCTGCCGCCTGCGGGTACTCCCGCCGTCCGTCCTCGGCCCCTCGACTCCGTTCGTCCAGAGCTTGTCGAAGGACGAACGTCGCTCGGGACCTGCGGGCGCGGCGGCGGGTCCTCCCTCCGGCGTCACC